>NZ_JAOANI010000028.1:62107-669949 GCF_025318105.1 Thalassolituus pacificus | reverse complement strand
ATACGACGTTGTTTTTTCATTGGACACCTCTTGGGTTGTGATTTTATCACCTAAGCGGGTGTCCGGATTGATTAGACCACTACAAAGTTCCCCGGATTGGGGCGCAGGGGCTTGCCCCGCAAAGGCTGTTCACATGCAGTCAGCGCGGGCTGGTTACTTAAGCGAACAACATTACGGCCATCAGCCCTAATTACTGCAACACATGCTTAACCGGCTGCAGCAACGGCGGCGGCGTTTCGCCCAGTGATTCAGCAATGGATATCTCGTTAATCCGGCACAGGGCATCCAGTGGCAGGTCATTAGCTTCACAGCCAAAAGGCTCTTCCATTTCTTCGGATAAAACATCCAGACCAAAAAAGGTATAAGCCACGATGACGGTAAATAACGCGGCATACCAACCCAGCGATGGCACCAGACCAAAGGGCAGTAAATAACAGTACAGGTAAGCGGTACGGTGGGTCAGCAGCGTGTAGGCAAACGGCAGTGGCGTGGTGGCAATGCGCTCACTGGCCGCCTGCACCGCAGCTAAACGGGTTAAATGCTCGTCCAGAATACGCAGGCCAACGGAATCAATATGCTGCTGGCGGTACAGCTCGCCAATAATTCGTCCGGCGCGGCGTAAACAATATTCTGCCGGGTTACGATGACTGAATAGCCGCTCAATATCCTCGTCATTTAACCAGGATTTTAATTCGTTACGGCAATCCTGCTGGCGTAATGAGCCGCGCAGTGCATGGCAGTGCGCCGCACACCAGTGCAGTAAATCGTGGCGCAATTGTCCGGCTGCCGAATGTTCGGCCTGCAGATCCAGCAACGTCTCGCTGGAGCGTGCCAGACTGCGGATTTCGTACACCATCGCGCCCCACTGCTTACGCGCTTCCCACCAGCGCTCATAAGAGGCGTTATTACGGAAACCGAGAAAAATCGACAGCGCCACACCGAGCAGAGTAAATGGCGCAAGAGAAAACTCAGGAACACTCAGCCAGCGCAGTTCATGCAACGCACTGACCGCGGCGGCAAATAAGCCGACCGCCAGCAGATGCGGAAAAATGCGTGGCACAACCGAACCACGAATCACAAACAGCAGCGCAATGGCATTGGGACGTGGACGGACAATCATAGAAAAACCTTAATTAAAGGCAGGACTTAACGTCCTGCGGGTTTACCAATAACAACAGAGATCAGAGCAACGGCACCCAGCGCCCAGCAATAGGTAACGGCACTGACCAGTTGCAGCGGTGACAGTGCCGCCAGCGAGGCGGCCAGCAGCATCTGCGCACCGTAAGGAATAATGCCCTGCACCACACAGGAAGCAATATCCATCAGGCTGGCGCTGCGCTTGGGGTCTACGCCGTAACGCTCGGCAATGTCTTTCGCCAGGCTGCCGGAAATAATAATGGCTACGGTATTGTTGGCGGTACAGAGGTTCGCCAGCGCCACCGACGAAACAATACTGAATTCACCGGCACGGCGGTGATCTTTCGGAGCGCTGCCCTTACGGCTCAGGCGGTCAATAAACGCACCGATCCAGGCCAGGCCACCACCGGCTTTCATCAGCGCCGCCAGGCCACCGATAAAAATCGACAGAATCATAATTTCCTGCATGCTGCCGTAACCGGCGTAAATATCTTTCGCCCAGTTCGCCAGATGATAATCCTCTACCCGGACCAGACCGATCACACCGGCCAGCACAATACCGGCGAACAGCACCAGCAACACATTCAGACCGCTGAGCGCTAAGCCCAGCACCGCGATATAGGGCAGCACCAGCCACAGGTCATAACCCCTTACCTGCTGCGCCTCGCTGGCCGCGCCCTGATAAGCCAGCCATAACAGGGTGATGATCGCCGCCGGTAAGGCAATTTTAAAATTCATGCGGAATTTATCGCGCATTTCACAACCCTGGGTGCGGGTTGCGGCAATGGTGGTATCGGAAATAATCGACAGGTTATCGCCAAACATCGCCCCGCCCATCACCGTACCGATGGTCAGTACCGTCGATAATTCCGTGGCCTCGCTGATGCCCACCGCAATGGGCGCAATGGCTGCGATGGTGCCCATGGAAGTCCCCATCGAAGTGGCGATAAAAGCCGTCATCACAAACAGACCCGGCAACACCAGCGGCGCCGGAATCAGGCTAAGACCAAAATTCACCGTCGCATCCACACCGCCAATGGCCTTGGCCACACTGGCAAAGGCACCGGCCAGCAGGAAAATCAGCACCATGGTAATCAGGGTGTTATCGGCACAGCCGCGGATCAGGGCATCGACGCGCTGATTCAGCGTGCCACGGGCCAGCAACAATGCCAGCAGAATGGCCGGCAGAATCGCCACCGGAGCCGGCACCTGATAAAAGGCGAAATCCACCCCGGCCTGCTGATAATACAGACCGCCACCGATAAACAGCGCCAGAAATAAACCGATCGGCAACAGCGCCAACGCGGATGGGGCCACAGAGGCCGGAGAAGAAGAAGCCGATGAAGAGGCGGAAGAAGACGCCACAGCGCCAGATTCAGAAGAAGTGTTAAGACTCACGGGAGCAGTCCTGCCAGCAGATGAAAGCCGGGCATTGTAAAGGAAGCACCCGCTATCCCTAAGAACAAATAATTATGAAGGCATAACTGACCGGATTCGGTCCGGATGTCTGAGCCAATAAGCAGCGCTCAGACCACGACTGTCCCACAATTTTTAATCAGCACCATAAGTAGCAAAAACATTGTTTTTAGCATCAAGGCCTGTTGCCTCCCAGGGGAACTTATCCCCTTGCCGGCGGGCCGACCCCAGCTTCGCGCTTTCTGGGCCGTTACCCTTGAAACCTTGATATTTACTGGACGCGTGACTCATCGGCCATCCATGGCCGGAGCCACTTGTCCGCATCCCTGCGGACAGACCAGACATATCAGCGGTTTCTGCGGCGGCCCCAGAGGCGCAGAAAACCTATCACCGCAATGTCGCTTTTCAGATCAAACGAATTTTTTAAATATCATGTCTCAAACACGGTTTCCGTTGAAATACGGCTGAGAGGATTGCTAAAACCGGCGATCGTGCGGCGCCAGTCAACCAGATGATTCTGCGGCCTTCAGAGCAAAACCCTGCCCCGGAACGATACAAATGTTTGGTGTTTTAAAGCGTCGTTCCGGGGCGAATTGTTTTGCGTACCGCATAATCATTGCAGTTGGCTGGATGAAGCCGGACGCGCCGAAAAGAGAGGATCGGAAGGAGATACCTCTCCTTTCAGGGGGCCAGGGGCTTGCCCCGGAAAGGCGTTTGAGATTGAAAAACAGTTGTCGATTAATGCTGCAGTTTGAAGTGACACAATGTCACGCCAAACTGCAGGAGAGCAGTGGCGCTCAGACGCCCTGCAGAGTCACCAGCAAACGCCGTGAACCACCATGGTCACGGTGTTCACACAGATAAATGCCCTGCCAGGTGCCTAAATTAAAAGCGCCATCTGTCACCGGCAGAGTGACTGAAGGCCCTAGCAGACTGGCTTTAATATGCGCCGGCAGATCATCGTCGCCTTCTAGCGTATGGCGGTAATAAGGCTCGCCTTCCGGCACCAGACGGTTAAAGACCGCTTCAAAATCGCTGCGTACCGTAGGGTCCGCATTTTCATTCACCGTCAGCGACGCCGAGGTATGCTGAATAAAAATATGCGCGAGCCCGCTCTGAATCTGCTTAAGCTGTGGCAACTGCCGCAGGATTTCGCCGGTAATCAGGTGAAAGCCGCGCGCTTTGGCACTGAGCTGAATCTCCTGTTGCAGCCAGATCATCGTATTACTCCTGTCATCGCATTATTCCTCTGAGTCAGGCTCTGGTTGAACCAGCGGTAAAAAGCGCAGGCTGATCATTCACGCGGTTCAGGTAATCAATCATGGCGGCGAAGCCTGCGCTACTTGTGGGCGATGGAACTACTGCTTGTTAAATTAACTTATTTACCCCTAACTTTGATAGTAGAAAAAGATAGCCTATGGGCCAAATAACTACCATATTCCATTTATACCTAAATACATTATCAAGAGTGCTATATACTGGATGGAACTCTATTAAATTCCTCAATATCGTTCTGTTTAAAAAAACCCCACAGCTTATATAAATTGCAGCTGCAATTAACTTAATAGCCTCATAGTTAAATATATAAACTAGCCCAATCGACAATAAAAATACACATAAAGCGATACCATAGTATTTAAAGCCTGTTGCAATTGTCATTTGGCCTGTAGGTTTATTTTCCATAATGTTCCTCGTCTTGATGTAATAATTTAACAGTTTATTAGTGTGCGTGCGCATTTATTCCGGGCGGCTCTTTCGAGAAACCCCGCGTGGCTCATTGACCCAGCTGAGAAATCTTCCCTCACTCAAACATCCCTTCCAGAAAAATGCGCAAGCCTGTCAACTCAGGCTCAGAACGCAGATGTATTAACCAGTCAGCTTGTAAACCCCTATTGTAACTCTGGGGCAAGCTATTGATTCATTTGACGTTTAAGTTACTAGCCTCTGGCAATATGAGCAAGCACGAATGATCAGCGTGCCTGATTTGCGTATCACACGGAAATATACGGTATATCGCTCGACCGATTTTTTACATACGAGGCTTCGTGGTCACATACAAAAGCCGCCACTCATTGCTGAGTAGCGGCTTTCTTTACAGGCCATTTGGTGGGCTGTGCCCACCCTACATATCAGAGTGAATGTGGGGCTGACTCCGTCGCGGATAAGATCCGCTCCCACAATTCGGCGTTTGGTTTATATCCGGCGTTGCGGCTGAATGTATACGCCTGCGATCTGCTAAATCGAGCGCAATCGCGGGCATGGCCCGTTCCTACAACTCGGCGTTTGGTTTATATCCGGCGTTGCGGCTGAATGTATACGCCTGCGGCCTGCTTAATCGAGCCCTATCGCGGGCATGGCCCGCTCCTACAACTCAGTGTTTGGTTTATATCCGGCGTTGCGACTGAATTCATGCACCCGCGAGCTGCTCAATCAAGCGCTATCGCGGGCATGGCCCGCCCCTACAATTCAGCGTTTGGTTTATATCCGGCATTGCGGCTGAATTCATGCGCCTGCAGGACGCCGGTTTGAATAATACTGCGCCGGTACGCCCCGGCATGGATGCCGGACGAGCGAATAGGGCCATGGATGGCCCATTATTCGCGTTACCGAGATCGCAGAATTATTCAGAGCGGATTAAGTCCTGCACAGCGCGAAGCGGGCCGATTGTGTGCTCCTGCACAATCTGCATTTCCGCCATCCATGGCGGTCAGGAGTAAGCGCCCGACCGGCGTGAGGGGTAAGACCCCTCAAAGAGGTCATAGGGCCGGGCCGCAGCCCAAAAAGCAAACCCGCGAAGCGGCTACAACTCAGAACACAACACCTTCCAGCCCCAAAAAAAAACGACTGCCGAAGCAGTCGTCTTATATCCTCTCAGGCGGCTGGCACGACTACGCAGAGCGTAGTAGCGAGCCTGTCAGTACCTTACCGGCACTCAGCGCATCGGCGGCATACCACCGCCGAACGGGCCGCCACCACCGCCCATTGGGCCACCTGGTCCACCCATACCGCCCATGGCACGCATCATTTTACGCATGCCACCTTTGGCGGTGACTTTTTTCATCATTTTCTGCATTTGTGAATGCTGCTTCAGTACGCGGTTAACGTCCTGAATCTGTGTGCCGGAACCGGCGGCAATACGTTTTTTACGCGAGCCGTTAATTTTGTCCGGGAAGTGACGTTCTTCACGGGTCATGGAATAGATGATCGATTCCATTTGCTTGAAGTTTTTCTCCGCCGCATCGGTCTGCTTGGCCATCTGCGACATATTGCCCATGCCCGGCAATTTATCCAGCATGGAGGTCAGGCCGCCCATATTTTTCATCTGCTGAATCTGGTCGAGGAAATCCTCTAAATCAAAGCCTTTACCGGTTTTGATCTTTTTCGCCAGTTTTTCGGCTTTCTGTTTATCGATGGTGCGCTCGGCTTCTTCCACCAGGGTGAGGATGTCACCCAGGTCGAGAATACGGGAGGCAACACGATCCGGATGGAAAGGCTCCAACGCATCGGTCTTCTCGCCCATACCCATAAATTTAATGGGCTTGCCGGTAATATGTCGCACCGACAGCGCGGCACCACCACGGGCATCGCCGTCGGCCTTGGTCAGAATCACACCGGTTAACGGCAGTGCTTCGTTAAAGGCTTTGGCCGTGTTGGCCGCATCCTGACCGGTCATGGCGTCAACTACGAACAGAGTTTCAATCGGGTTAATACCGGCGTGCAGCTCTTTGATCTCGGCCATCATCTCGTCGTCGACGGCGAGACGACCGGCGGTATCCACCAGCAGCACATCGGCGTGCGCACGCTTGGCCGCCTCAATCGCGCCCAGTGCAATCGCCAGTGGCTTCTGATCCGGTGATGACGGATGGAACAACGCGCCGACATCGTTGGCCAGCGTTTCCAGCTGTTTGATCGCCGCCGGACGATAAACGTCAGCGGAAACCACCATCACCTTTTTCTTTTCACGCTCAGCGAGGAACTTAGCCAGCTTGCCCACGGTGGTGGTTTTACCGGCACCCTGCAGACCCGCCATCAGCACAATGGCCGGTGGTTGAGTAGACAGATTCAGCTTTTCGTTGGCATCGCCCATGACCTTTTGTAATTCGTCATGAACAATTTTCAGGAACACCTGGCCCGGATTCAGACTCTTAAGCACTTCGGTGCCGATGGCGCGCTCTTTTACCTGTTCGGTAAAGGCTTTCACCACGGGCAGCGCTACGTCGGCCTCCAGCAGCGCCATACGTACTTCACGTACGGTGCTTTTAATATTTTCTTCTGTCAGCTTGGCCTGGCCGGTAATGCTTTTAAGGGCATTCCCCAGGCGGTCGGTAAGGCTCTCAAACATCGCGATGACTCGTACCCAGATACAAAACAGCCGGCAGTATACCCCGGCAAAGCGCAGGCCCCAAACTCCGTACCCATCCTTACGGCTTCACTCTGCCTGCAACAGCAACACAGCGCTCTTTTACCCGTTTGCGGCATGTGCGAAACTGCCGCCCTCTGAAGAGGATTTTTCATGTCAGGATTAGTATTGGCGCTGCCCGCCGCCGGGTTTTATCTGTTTGCCGCATGGCGCCAGTGGCAGACCGTCAGCGGACGCAAGCCCGCCAACCGCATGCCGGTGCTGATGAGCACCATGATCGCTGCCCTGCTGCACCTGGGCTATATCGGCATGGATATGCTGGGACGCGAGCACATCAACTTTGCCATGTTCGAAGTTGGCTCTCTGATCAGCTGGGTCATTACCTTGCTGTTGCTGTTCTCCGGCTGGAAAAAACCGGTCGACAACCTGTTTATCGGCCTACTGCCTATGGCTGCCGTCATTTTGCTGTGCGCCGCCGTTTCGGCTCAGCAGATGCCACTGGAACACCTGAGCTACGGTCTGGCCTGGCATATTCTGCTGTCGATTCTGGCCTATGCCGTCTTTACCATTGCCGCCGTGCAGTCGGTACTGCTGTATCTGCAGGATCTGGCGCTGAAGAAACATCAGACCCGGGGGTTGGTGCAGGCGCTGCCGCCGCTGCAGACCATGGATCTGCTGCTGTTTGAAATGGTCTGGCTGGGCATGATCCTGCTGACCGCCGCCTTTGCCATTGGCTGGCCTTTTGTGTTCGATCTGAAAGCCCAGCATCTGCTGCACAAAGTGGTGTTCGCCAGCCTGGGCTGGGTTGTGTTCGCCATATTACTGGTCGGCCGCTACCGTTTTGGCTGGCGTGGCGTGATTGCCAGCCGCTGGACGCTGATTGGTACCGGTTTTCTGGTGCTGTCGTATTTCGGCACCAAGTTTGTGCTGGAAGTGATACTGCAGCGCTGATTCCTTCACCTTCTGCGCCAACAAGCCTGTAGGTGCAGTTGACAGCCAAACATCCGCCTCTATGATGGCGGGATCTTAATGTTAAAAGGATCCCGTCTTGAGTGACGTTCCCTTAAGTGTGCTCTTCGGCATACTGGTTCTGTTAATCATCTTATCTGGATTTTTCTCTAGTTCCGAAACCGGCATGATGTCGCTTAACCGTTACCGGTTACGGCATATGGCCAAAAGTAAGCATAAGGGGGCGATGCGCGCCACCAAACTGCTGGAAAAACCCGATCGTCTGATCGGTACCATTCTTACCGGTAATAACCTGGTTAACTTTGCCGCCGCCGCCCTGGCGACCATCATCAGCCAACGCCTGTGGCCGGACAATCCCGATCTCGCCGTTTTTGTTAACACTATTCTGTTTACTCTGGTGGTGCTGATCTTTGCTGAGCTGACGCCCAAAACACTGGCCGCCATTGCGCCGGAAAAAATTGCCTTTCCTGCCTCGCGCGCACTGCTCGGCATCCAATGGTTCCTGCAACCCTTTGTCTGGTTTGTAAATACCATCGCCAATGCTTTGCTGCGTCTGGTGCGGGTGGATGTTAACAACACCACGCCGGATAACCTGAGCACCGAAGAGCTGCGCACCATTGTGCGCGAAGCCGGCTCCATGATTCCCAAGCGCCACCAGCACATGCTGATCAGTATTCTTGATCTGGAGAAAATGACGGTCAATGACATCATGGTGCCGCGTACCGAGCTGGTTGGTATCGATCTCAATGACGATCTTGAGACGGTATTGGAGCAGCTGCGTACCACCCAGCATACCCGCTTGCCGGTGTATCGCGGTGATATCAACAATGTGGTCGGCATTCTGCACACGCGTAATATCAGCCGCTTTTTAACCTCTGGTGAATTTCTTAAAGAAGATCTGGAAAAAATCTGCCGCGAGCCCTACTTCATCCCGGAAAGTACGCCGCTGCATACCCAGTTGTTTAACTTCCAGAAGAACAAGCGCCGCATCGCCCTGGTGGTGGATGAATACGGTGATGTGCAGGGCATCTGTACTCTGGAAGATATTCTCGAAGAAATTGTCGGCGAATTTACCACCGACGTTGTGTCTGCCGCCTCACCGGATGTGCATCCGCAGGAAGACGGCAGCTACATTGTCGATGGTGCCGCTTACGTGCGCGATGTAAACAAGGCACTGAAGTGGGATCTGCCGACCGACGGTCCGAAAACCATCAGCGGTCTGATTGTTGAAATTCTCGAACACATTCCCGATGCGCCGGTCTGCCTGCGTATTGGTTATTACCGTGTAGAAATTCTGCAGATTAAAGACAACACCATCCGCGCTGCCAAAATCACCACCGACCGCAAAATCAAACTGCCGGATTAATGCATCATGGCTGACGGCCATGCCGTCAGCCCGCTTTCCGTTGCCGTTCTCTGCTTTAAAACCTCATCCATACCTTTGCTCAGCGGCTCTGTCGCACACATGGGCCTTTCAGCTCGGCAGTAGCAGCCACCCAAACACTCTGTTGCAAAAAACAAGGTTCTCATTAACTTCACAGAATATACGAAACGTATATACTTCGTGTAATTCAACCGGGAGCCTGCTGATGGGTATTGTTAAAATTTCAGACGATCTGCACGAAGAAATCCGTGACGCCAGCGCGTCGATGTCGCGCTCGATTAATGCCCAGGCCGAGTACTGGATCAAAATTGGCATGCTCGCCGAGTTCTATCCCGATCTGACCTACCCGCAGTTAACCCGCAAGCTCTTAAGCTGCAAAGAACTGCCATTAAAGGAGTTGCTGCAAGATGCTGGTTAAAATCAAAACCCCGGAAGAACTGACGCTGATGCGTGAATCCGGCCGTTTGCTGGCACAGGTATTTGCCATGCTCGATGACTACGTAAAAGCCGGCATCAGCACCATGGATATCAACAACCGGGTGGAAGAGTTTATCGTCAACGATCTGCAGGCGCGCCCGGCCAGTAAAGGCCAGTACGATTTTCCCTATGTACTGAACCCATCGGTGAATCACGTGGTTTGCCATGGCATGCCCAAGGCCAGCCAACTGTTACGCAACGGCGATATTATTAACCTCGACATTACCCTGGAAAAAAACGGCTTTATTGCAGATTCCAGCAAGATGTACTGCGTTGGCCAGATTAATCCTCAGGCCCGGCGTTTGGTCGATACCACCTACCAGGCCATGTGGGCCGGTATTCGTCAGGTACGTCCCGGTGCCCGTTTGGGCGACATTGGTCAGGCTGTGCAACAGGCCGCCGAGCGCGCCGGCTTCAGCGTGGTACGGGAATACACCGGCCATGGTATTGGTCGCGAAATGCACGAAGAACCTCAGGTGCTGCACTACGGCAAAGCCGGCAGCGGTATGGTGCTGAAAGAAGGAATGACCTTCACCATCGAACCCATGATCAATCAGGGCGATCACCGCGTGAAGCACATGAAAGACGGCTGGACCGTCATCACCCGTGACAAAAAATTGTCGGCCCAGTGGGAACACACCATTGCGGTTACGGCGACAGGTTATGAAGTACTTACTTTGCGGGAAGAAGAAAAAAACGCAGCGGTTTAACCGCTGCCGCTAACTGACGCGGATCATGCTAAGCCACTGTTTTGCCCTTTATTCAACCTGCGGGCATGCTATATTGCGCCACTGACATCCTTGCCAGTTTTTGGAGCAAACATGCGTCGTATCACCCGCGAAGAGTATCCCATCGACACCCTGCAACGCATTGTTAATGGCGTCACCTTCTTCAAGGATCTGATTCACAGTGACCCGACTCAGTTTGAGCTGCTGATGAGCGTGACTCAGTTTGTCACCGCCGATCAGGACGAGATTATTCTGCACCACGGCGATGATGCCAACGTGCTGTATTTTTTACTCAAAGGTCAGCTTGCGGTACTGGCTGATGATGACAGTGGTGATGTGATTAACGAGATTAACGCCGGCGAAATGTTCGGCGTTATGGCCATGGTGCTCAATTTCAAACGTTCGGCATCGATTAAAGTGAATGGGCGTACGGCACTGCTGGCGGGCATTGATTACCAGCATTTTAATGATCTCGACGATTTCACCCTGTTTACCCTGCGCACCAAAATCAGTTTCTTCCGAATGCTGACCAACAATATCCGCTGGAATCTGGAGCGCAATAAAATGCAGCTGCCTGATCACCCGCTGGTCAGCAAAGTACGCACCCTGCCGCTGTATACCGGCGAGAAAAACACGCTGGAAGAACTGCACGCCCTGCACCATCAGGCCCATGCATTGTCTGAATTGCTGTGCGAATGGAATGATGCCATGAATGACGGTGGTGAGTGGCAGGAATACTGAATAACAAGGCCAGACAACAGAACGGACAGCACTGATCGAACAGCACGATATTCTGTCTGGCCACGCCGATGTACAGGCCTCCGCTCACCACAGCGCAAACAGCAACAGTCTGATCCGCCAGCGCAGAAAATCAGTCAGGCCGCACCATCACTGCACCGGCCTGCTCTCTCCTGCCAAAGTCTGAACGCGGGAACAAAAAAGCACTTTGCAGCATTCTTTCACAGTCCTACAATGCCGTGCTTTTCCGACCCATGTCTTTCCCTTCCGGATACTCCGTCCGGGCGACAACGAGGTTAACCGATGCCCGATTTTTTGCCCTACCTGCTGATCGCTATGGCCTTTCTTGGCCTGCTTGCCGTTGTACTTGAAGAAGTTATCCACGTAAACAAAGCCCAGGTTGTGTTGTTTTTAGGCGCACTATCCTGGGTACTGTTGTTTGCGTTTTCCTCAGACAGCCATACCCATGCACTGGTCCAGGAAGGATTGCAGGAAAATATCGGAGAAATTGCCAGCCTTTGGTTATTCCTGCTGGCCGCGATGACCTTTGTTGCTTACCTCAACAAAAAAGGTCTGATTGAAAGTCTGATTTATCGCTTTCTGCCCAAGCAGGTGTCCGAGCGCAAGCTGCTGATTATGGCCGGTTTGTTCAGTTTTGTGTTCTCATCCCTGGCGGACAACATTACGGCAACGTTAATTTCGGTGGCGTTGATTTTATCGCTGAATTTATCCGCCGCCAAAACCCTGCGTTTTGCCACCGTGGTGGTGTTTGCAGTGAACTCCGGCGGTGTTGCCATGATTACCGGCGACGTCACCACGCTGATGATTTTCCTGGCCGGTAAAGTCAGTATTACCAATCTGCTGCTGCTGTCGTTACCCGCGCTGACGGCGGTGTTATTGCTGGCCACCATGTTGTCCTGGTCCTTACGGGATACTGCCGTGATTCAGCACAAAGAAAACGATCTGGCTAACGTGGATCTGGCCATCGCCGGAATTTTTATTCTCACCATTTTGGCCACCATCGCCGGTAATGTGATGTTTGATATTCCGCCGGTGCTGAGCTTTCTGACCGGTTTATCCGTGATGTTTCTGGTCGCCCGTGCCTATGGTGAAGACACAGAAAACCATCCGATCCTTAACTATATCCGCCAGATTGAGTTCGACACGCTGCTGTTCTTCCTCGGCATTCTGTTGATTGTTGGCTCGCTGAAAGAAATTCACGCCCTCGATAGCTTTGTTGCGTTGTACCAGCATATGCCGGCCTGGGCGGCCAATTATCTGATGGGTTTGCTGTCTGCGGTGATTGATAACGTTCCATTAACCGCCGCACTGCTGAAGGCCGATGTCACCATGAGTTTGCAAGAGTGGATGGCACTGACCTATGCCGTCGGCGTCGGCGGTTCGTTGCTGATCATTGGTTCCGCCGCGGGTATCGTGGCCATGAGTAAAATCGATGAATTAACCTTTGGCAGCTACCTGAAATTCTTCGTTGCCCTGATCATTGCCTACAGCGTCGGCTACGGCAGCGTACTGTTACTGGGTCATTACTTGCTCTGATTCGCTGCGGCGGTCTGCTGCAAACAACGACAGACCGCGAAGCCATAAAAAAACGACGCCCGGAATCATCCGGGCGTCGTTTTTTTATGCTCGCCACCACCAGAAAATCTCAGCGATATTGGGCGTAGCGTAGTCTCAGCGGCTCAATAATATCCTGATGTTGTTCGATCCAGTCGCGCATAACCGCTGGTGCTCTGTCGACCCCCGGCCAGGGAACCGGATACTGAAACGGCTGAAACAGCGGCGAAAATAACGCGCAGGCGGTAAGGTCTGCGCGGGTAAAATGTTCGCCTACCAGAAAATGTGACTGGCTGTATGCCAAACGCAAATCCGTCAGGATGCTTTCCATCCGTTGCTGGGCTTTATCGGCATTATCCGGAGTGATTTTCATCCAGCGGCGCATGGTTTTTTCCAGTGTCGGAAAAACAGAGCGCAACAGCCAGCGATAAAAAAACGGTTTACGGGCACCAAGCAGAGGAATAACCAGAGCAGGATTCTGCAGCAGGTAGTGATAACTCCAGAGGCGCACATCCGGTCCGGCTTCGGCATCCAGACGCCGCTCCCATTCCAGTGTCTGAGCGCGTAATTCGGGGTTTTTCGGCAGCAGAGGTTTTTGCGGAAACGCCTGGTCGAGATAATCCAGAATGGCCGATGAACCGTGCACAATATGTTTGCCATGTTTCAGCACCGGCACCGACGTCTGACCACTGAGTTTTTTAATCAACGCAAGATGACGACCCGGCAAAAGATTCACCGTTTTATAACGGATGCCTTTGTAGTCCAGCGCCCAGCGGATTTTTTCACAGTAGTGAGAGATCGGGAATTGATACAGCGTAATACGCATCACAAAACCTCTTTATATTTTTTATGGGCGAACTTTAACAGGCCTTGTTGTTTTTAAAAAGCAGCCGCCAGATTTTAGTACTGGCGATCCATAATGAGAAAGGTGCGGTGTTGGAAATGAAAAAACGGTAAAAGCCAA
Organism: Thalassolituus pacificus; assembly: GCF_025318105.1. Lineage (NCBI taxonomy): Bacteria > Pseudomonadati > Pseudomonadota > Gammaproteobacteria > Oceanospirillales > Oceanospirillaceae > Thalassolituus > Thalassolituus pacificus. Next base: position 656,201 of record NZ_JAOANI010000028.1, on the reverse strand, counting down.
CCCTCAGATAGCGGAGGAAAATACTGAAGGACTGGCAACAGCCGGGGTATCAGGGCAGTTTAAGTTCCAGCTCCAGCTCTGCACCAAGGATGGTTTCATTCAGCGGTTTGGTTTTTGCCTCTTCCGAATCATCCAGGTGCAGACGTCCGGACCAGTGCACAACGGAGTCGCTCGGTTGCTTGCCAAAGACATTGGGAAAAGCGTCGCTGTTACCATAGCTGTGATCATCCCACTCCATCTCCGGCAGTTTAAGATTCAACCGAATCGGTTGTTCGGTAACCTCCGGCGTGCGGTTGTCGTCAACGGCTTGTTCCGCCACGTCATCCGCGCTTTGCCGGGTATCGTCGGCCGCCGTCGAAAGATCAGAGCCCGCATTCAATATCGGCAGCGCGTTCTTACTGCCACGCAAAATACGGTTGTCAGTTTCATTGAGTGTGACCAGCACCAACGCTGCAGCCAATGTCGCAAACACAATCGGATAACGCATAAAGGGTAAAAACCGCTCCTGCCAACAAGACTTCAGAACAATCAACCGGAACCGGCGATTAATAATCAGTAAACCACAATGTCCGGCGGATAACGCTCGACGGGTCCGCAAAATAGCGCCGGAGCAAACATCTGAACAGCGTCAAACAAGCCATTTTACTTATCCAAGGACGCTGATATCGGAGCGGCGAAGCGCCGGTTTCAACACCCGGACGGTAAAACCAGAATATCGGGTCAGAGGATTAAGAGTCGCAGGAGGCTAAAAAATTCCCGTCCATTGCAGGAAAACCTGATTCTCCGGCGTTGCCTGCGCGGCGGGCGATGCGCCTTCTCCCACATACAGTCCGACCAGAGCGCAGAGTTCCCCCTCCTGCAGCAGCACCGGCCAGCACTCGCGCAGCCATGGCGGTACACCCGCTTCTTGCCACAAGTGCTTGAGTGTTTTGCGCGGTCGCCCAGCGATTTTAAGTGTTTTACCGCGACAGGCCGCAGCCGGCACTAACTGATAAATGCCCGGACGTACTGCCACGGAACGCTGCCTGTGTGCAGGCGCGACGCTGGCGATTTCCGCACCGGCCCAGGGCAGAGTAAAATCCGCCGACAACAACACCTCACGGGGCTCGGCCATCATTCCGGGCAGCATGGCCTCTGCCGCTTTTACGCCGTCACTCACTAGATACAACGCCTGCTGAAAGCGGCGCAGTGTAAAGCGCCCGATCTGCAATTGTGGCTGACGGTCTGCGGCGGCCTGTATTACTTCCTGTTCGATACGGCGGAGAACATCAGCCCCCACATTGCCCGCAGCGCCAATACCGCATCGCGCCAGCCAACCCCGTAACAGGTAAGGACGATGATGCGCAGGAGCAGCAGTTAAGGCCGGCACCGAACAGGCAAGATTGGCGGTCAGCGGCCAGTGACAAGGCCGCAGGCAAGATTCCAGAGCGGGTTGCAGCAACTCTTGTAGCAATTGCTGGTCCTGCTGCAATTGCTTAATGGAGCGCTGCAATACCGTTTCTTTTTCTGGTAAATGGGCGAACAATTGCGGCAGTAATGTGTTGCGCCACAGATTACGCTCAAAGCGCGGATCGCGGTTCGACTCATCCTCGATCCAATCGAGTTGATGCTCAGCGGCGTACGTTTCCAGCGCGGCGCGATGGCACGCTAACAACGGTCGCAACAGCACAATACCGGAACCCGGAGTCAGCTCACGCTGCGCGGCCATCGCCGCCAGTCCGGTTAAGCCACTGCCGCGCAATAAACGCATAAAGAAGGTTTCGGCCTGATCATCAGCATGGTGCGCCAATAATAAAGTATCACCCGGCTGACAGTATTGATTGAACACTGCATAACGCGCCTCGCGCGCGGCCTGCTCAACCCCGTTGCCACGATTGTTCACCGCCACCCGCTCGCAAATAAAAGGAATATCCCACTGCGCACATTGCCCGGCACAGTGCTGCGCCCAGGCATCGGCGTTGGCTGACAGGCCGTGATGCACATGCAGCGCGACCAACCGCGATGGAGCCAGCCCCTGCTCAAAGGTCAACTGCCGCAGCAAATGCAGTAAGACGCTGGAATCCAGACCACCGCTGTAAGCAACCACAATATTGCCGCTACGCGCTAACAACGGCGAGATTGCCTGAGTCAGAATGTTCAGCAGTGCATGAGGCATAAAGCGCGTTTCTGTAGGTAAAGCAGGGATTGTAGGGAGGCGTCCCCGGCCTGACCAGCCCGAAATCAATCACTCTGGCCATTCGTTGCGCCAATGCCGCCGGACGACTAGGCTTAATCATTGATAAAAATAGCAAGGTCAGGCCGATGGAAGCAGAATCAAACCATTGTGAACGCTCACTGTGCAGTACCTGTGCCGATGCCAACAGCCTGGATTTTGACTTTACGATGGCATTTCAGCCCATCATTCATTGCAAAACCCAGAGTGTATTTGGCTACGAGGCATTGGTTCGCGGTCTGAACAATGAATCCGCCTACTCTGTTATTTCCAGGGTCAACGGCGATAACCGCTATGTCTTTGATCAGCTGTGCCGCATTAAAGCGATCGCTCTGGCGGCCAGGCTCGGTATTGACTCCATACTGAGCATTAACTTTCTGCCCAATGCAATTTATCAACCCGAACGCTGTATCCGCACCACTCTGGAGGCGGCAAAACAGTACAATTTTCCAACCGAAAAAATCATGTTCGAATTTACCGAAGTCGAACAGATTTCAGACTGCGAGCACATCAAACGCATTGTTCAGTATTACCATAAACTGGGGTTTAAAACGGCAACTGATGATTTTGGATCAGGCTATTCAGGTCTGAATTTATTAGCGAATTTTCAGACCGATATCGTCAAACTGGATATGGAATTAATTCGCAATATACACAACAACCAGACTCGGCAAACCATTGTCCGCCACTGCCTGAATATGTTTAACGACCTGAACATTACCGCCCTCGCTGAAGGCATTGAAACGCCGGAGGAATATTATTGGCTGCGCGATGCCGGTATTGAATTAATGCAGGGCTATCTGTTTGCCCGTCCCGGCTTTGAAAGCCTGCCTCAGGTCAGTTTTGTCGACTGAAAACCAACCATCCGCAAGCATTAAAAACACGTATCAGGCAAACAGTAATTCCACCGCATCGTCGCCATAGGCATAACGCAGCTCCTGCAATTGCTCATCGCTGGGATTAATACGCCAGCTGTCATCCAGCTGAATATCGCAACGAGCCACCGAATTATGAAAATCCAATACCACCGGGCAGCCATTGTCCATGCGTTGCAGCAGGCGTTTTAAATCGTTGCAGAATTCGTCTTCCGAGCGTTCGCCATCAACGCGGATACGCAGTGCTTTAGCAAATGTCAGACGCGCCTGGCTGATTTCCATGGCGGCTCGTCCGGTCGCTTTTAAACCACCGGAATAATCGTCGTGGGATACCAGGGCTTCAACCACCAGAACGCGGTCTTTGGCGACCACTTCGCGCACCTGTTCGTAAACATCGGAAAACAACGCAACCTCAACCCGGCCGGAACGGTCATCCAGAGTTACAAAGCACATGTTATCGCCGCGTTTATTTTTCATAACGCGCATATCCACCACCAGACCGGCCAGTTTCTGCGGCGCTTTGGCCTCCTGCAGGTGCGACAATTTATTCGGCACCAGCTTACGCACTTCCTGTTCGTATTCATCAAACGGATGGCCGGTAACAAATAGCCCCAGCGTATCTTTTTCGCCCTGCAAACGCTCTTTTAACGACCAGTCGCGCAAATGACGATAACGCTCGTACGGGTCGGCTCCGACGGCTTCTTCTTCCTGTACTTCGCCGAATAAATCCATCATACCCGCGGCTTCATTGGCGGCAGTCTGACCGGCACTTTTAATCGCATCTTCGAGATTGGCCATTAATACCGAACGCGGTGCGGTACTTTCCAGCCGATCAAACGCACCACAGCGCACTAACGCTTCGAGTACGCGTTTATTCAGTCTTTTACCGTCTACACGCTGACAAAAATCGAATAAATCTTTAAACGGCCCTTCGCTGCGGGCGGCAATAATTGCGGCAATCGGGCCTTCGCCCACGCCTTTTACTGCGCCTAAACCGTAAACGATGGCGCCTTCGTCATTCACGGTAAAACCAAACTGGCTCTGGTTAACATCCGGCAGCACCAGCTCCAGTTCCATCTCACGGCATTCTTCGATAAAGGTCACTACTTTATCGGTATTCTGCATGTCGGAGGTCAGAACAGCGGCCATAAACGGCGCCGGATAATGCTGCTTTAACCACAGCGTCTGATACGACACCACGGCGTATGCCGCGGAGTGCGATTTGTTAAAACCGTAACCGGCGAATTTTTCCACCAGGTCGAAAATTTTCATCGCCAGATCAGGATCAACGCCCTGCGACACAGCCCCATCGCGGAAGGTATCGCGCTGCTTGGCCATTTCTTCCGGTTTTTTCTTACCCATAGCACGACGCAGCATATCTGCACCGCCCAGGGTATAACCGGCCAGAATCTGGGCAATCTGCATGACCTGTTCCTGATACACGATAACGCCGTAGGTTGGCTCCAGCGTTTCTTTCAGGGTTTCATGTTCAAAATCAGGGTGTGGATAAGCGACTTTAGCGCGGCCGTGTTTACGGTTAATAAAGTCGTCCACCATGCCCGACTCCAGCGGCCCCGGACGAAACAGGGCCACCAGGGCAATCATATCTTCGATATTATCCGGTTGCAGACGGCGGATCAGATCTTTCATACCGCGTGATTCCAGCTGGAATACGGCGGTGGTTTGGGCGGCTTTTAATAATTTGTAAGACGGCTCATCGTCCAGCGGAATCTGGCTGATATCAATGGCGGGCAGATTTTCTTTGGCGCGCTTACTGTTAATGGTTTTCAGCGCCCAGTCGATAATGGTCAGCGTGCGCAGACCGAGGAAGTCGAACTTCACCAGTCCCGCTTCTTCCACATCGTTTTTATCGAATTGCGTCACCAGACCGGTGCCGTCGGGCTCGCAGGCGGTGGCCGAAAAGTCGGTTAATTTGGTTGGCGCAATCACCACACCACCGGCGTGTTTACCGGTCTGGCGGGCAATACCTTCAAGCTTGAGCGCCATTTCCCAGATTTCCTGGGCTTCTTCGTCTTCGTCGAGGAATTCTTTTAACAGGGCTTCCGACGCCAGCGCTTTTTCCAGCGTCATACCCGGATCGCCGGGAATTAATTTGGACAGTTTATCCGCCAAACCGAACGACTTCCCCTGCGCCCGCGCCACATCGCGTACCACCGCTTTTGCCGCCATGGTGCCGAAGGTCACAATCTGCGATACCGCTTCACGGCCATAGGTGTCGGCTACGTAAGCAATGACCTGCTCACGGTTTTCCATGCAGAAGTCGATATCGAAATCGGGCATAGATACCCGTTCCGGATTCAGGAATCGTTCGAACAGCAGATCGTATTCCAGCGGATCGAGGTCGGTAATTTTCTGCGCGTAAGCCACCAGCGAGCCGGCACCGGAACCACGCCCCGGCCCGACCGGAATATCGTGGTCTTTAGCCCACTGAATAAAGTCCATTACGATCAGGAAGTAACCGGGGAACCCCATCTGGATAATAATATCCAGCTCAAAGGTCAGACGGTCATCATAGGGTTTGCGCTTTTCAGCGTACTCCGCTGAATCTTTCGGAATACCAGCCAGCACAACGTCCAACCGCTCTTCCAGACCGACTTCGGAAATTTTACGGAAAAAGTCTGCTTCACTCATGCCCTCCGGAATCGGGTAATCCGGCAGGAAGTATTTACCCAGCAACACCTCGACAGAACAGCGTTTGGCAATTTCCAGCGTATTGTCGATGGCCGATGGGATGTCGTTGAACAGCTCGGTCATTTCTTCCGAGCTGCGGAAATATTGTTGCTCGGTGTATTCACGCGGACGACGCTTATCTTCCAGCGCATACCCCTGCCCAATGGCAACACGGGTTTCGTGCGCTTCAAAATCTTCGGCCGCTAAAAAACGTACATCATTGGTGGCAACCAGCGGCACACCGCAACGTGCCGACATGGCGATACCGGCGCGGATCACCGCTTCTTCACCGGGACGGCCGGTACGCTGCAATTCAAAGTAAAAACGCTCAGGGAAGTGCTGCAGATATTCGCGCACCAGAATTTCGGCATCAGACACTTTGCCTTTAATCACCCGCTGGCCAACATCACCATCACGGCCGCCGGATAAAATAATCAGCCCGGCATTTTTTTCGAACAGCCATTCTTTTTTCACAATGGCTTTGTCGTAATGCTGGTTTTTGGCGTAGGCACGGGAAATCAGTTCGCGCAGGCCCAGGTAACCATCGGGGTTCAGGCACAACGCCGTAATGCGGAACGGCTGGGTGTTGTCATCCGGGTTTTCCAGCCATAAATCAGCGCCCAGTACCGGTTTAACCCCGGCGTCCATGGCGCTTTTGTAGAATTTGACCAGAGCGTACATGTTGGCCTGATCGGTCAGCGCGACCGCCGGCATACCCAGCTCCGCGACTTTACCAATCAGCTTTTTAACGCGGATGGTGCTGTCGTACAGCGAAAATTCGGAGTGAACCCGGAGGTGTACAAAGCCCTGTGACATGAACGGACGCCCTGACCAACAAAAGGGGGCATTGTAACGGATTTTGCGCCCCTTGGATTCAGTTACCCGGCGGATTCAGCGGCTGTTTGCAACGGCGCAGCTTATACCACCTGGTGCAGATCCGGCCCGCCGATTTCCGGGGGGTTGTAAGGGGTGGTATCCGGGCTCTGATGCGGATGAGGAGAACCCGGCTCATCGTCACTCCAGATACGGCCGAGATAATCATGAATGGCGTCGTCAATTTTGCCCTGCAGGCCACTCAGTCCCTGATTGCCGAACAGACGGTTAAATTCGAACACATAGGGGTAATGCCCGACCATGGCGATATCAAACCCGCCGTGGTCAATACCTAACCCCAGCGCCAGCTTTTCCACCAGCGCACAGGCTTCCGGCGGCAGAATACCCGCTTCAATCTGGCCGCCCTTGGCGACATTATTATAGAAGCCACGCTCGGCTTGCATACGCCAGTAGCCACCCACAATCTGGTCACCGACCCAGACAATACGCAGATCACGGTCAATCGGCAGATATTCCTGCGCATAAATGACCGGGGACAGCGCCAGGTAACGCACCCAGTCGGCCTGATTTTCAATCAGAAAAACGCCATCGCCCATGCTGCTTTTCGGAATTTTGGCGACGAAGGGAACGGGTAAAGTATCCCAGACCCGCTCAGCGTTAGCCGGGGTGTTGGCCTCAATTAAGGTCCAGGGCACATGCTGTGGCGCAATGGTCTGGAAACAGCGTGTCATCTCGACCTTGTCGTGGCCGATGTAATAACTCGCCGGGCTTGGAAATACCCGTTTCTTTAAGCCATACAGCAGCGCATTGATCTGCCAATACTGTGGAAACAGAATGCCATCCGCCGCGATCAGCAGATCGAGGTGATGATTCATCAGCTCCGGTTTCAGATAGTGGGCCTGGGGGAAATGAAGCGTGCGATAAGGATCAAAGGAGATCAATTGCATAGATCACACTGGCGCGACCGGGAAGCGTAAGTAAAGGGGCCGAGATACTAGCAATCGCCGCGTTTCTCCTCAGCGAAATTTATTGCTGCTGACGATCAATCTTTCCCAGCGTACGGCATACGGCAGCCACTAGCCGCCGAGTAAGCGCAGAATGTTTTTCGCCTCGCCGTTAGCCTGTGCCTGCACCGCGATCTGAGCCTGCTCACGAATCTGCGCGGCAGCACGTTCGGAAGTGGCCTGGGCAAAATCGGTATCGCTGATGCGACTTTGCGCCGCCGCACTGTTCTCTGCACTGACTTTGCTACGCTCAATGCCCGCTGTAAAACGATTAGCAACGGCACCCAACTCCGATTGCCGCGAGCTGACCGTAGATAAACTCTCATCGACCACACTCAGCGCCGCCGCTGCCCCCTGCTGAGTGCTGACATCCAGCCCATAGGCACCCTGCTCATCCAGTTGCTGCAGCAGGTTGGCCGCCGTAACGTCAATCTGTTCACCGGCATCCGCACCCACCTGAAAAGTCAGCGTTTTATCACTGCTGAACAGCGTCTGGCCGTTAAAACTCGTGTCTTTGAGAATTTGTTGATTGCTGTCGCCCAGAGCCGTGACTTCTTTTTGCAGTGCCGCCCGATCACTGTCAGCCAATGCACCATTACCCGCCTGTACCGCCAACTCACGCATTCGCTGCAGATTATCGCTGACCTGTGACAACGCTCCCGACGCCACCTGAGTGTAGGAAATGCCATCACCGGCATTGCGCATGGCGACCTGCTCGCCACGGGTCTGACTGTTTAAACCGGTAGCAATCGCCAGCCCCGCCGCATCATCGGCCGCACCGTTAATGCGTTTACCAGAACTGAGCTGTTGCGCCAGCTGGGTTTGTTGGCTGCTGTTTTTTTGCGAATTCAGCGCCGGACCAGTGATCGCCGCGCCGTTATTGATACTGATCGCCATGGAAGTACCTTCAGGAATACCTTGACCGAACGTGATAAATGCTTAACACCATAAGCAGGCAACAATCAGCTTACGCTTGTTCAGCGGAGAACAAAGAGGCGGGCCACAATCCAAAGAGAAAAGCACCTGACTAACCAGCCCGACCGGTCAGGCGTTCAGCCATCGACATGCTGCGGAATACACAAAAGTGACAGGACCGGTATGTATCCGGAGGATAAGCACACCGGCCTTAGTGGCGTTGAAGGAAGCGCGACGAAATATTTTATTCATGGCATAACGCTCTCACCCGTTCTTCTAACGTGGCCAATGTCTCAATAATCCGCTTTGCATTCGCTCTGCACTGTAAACCTCTTTATCATCAGTCTGTTAATGACTTTGCTGCGGAACCTATTGTGTCTGATTTTTTATTGTCCAAGCCTTACCACTCTGACACCTCTGACTCATATAAGCAGAACCTCAGTTCTGGGCAGCGCAGCATACTGGCGCTTATGCTGCTCGCCAGCCTTGTGCTGCTGAGCGGCTGCGGTACCGTACTCGCCCGCTCGGACAGCAGCCCGGTTGATGCCCGCTACTATCCGGGTACTCAGGGAAGTCTGCTGTTGCTTGGCCTGGACGGCCATACAGGCGAAGCCAGCGGCGAAATGGTGTTCTGCTGGATGTCTGTTGTTTGCCCGCTGTTCACCCTGATTGCCCTGCCGGTTGATATAACCCTCGATACTCTCCTGCTGCCTTACGATGCCCTGAAACCGGAAACGAATATCCCCGTGGATACGTCACAGTAAACGCTTATACCAGTGGCCAAAAACGCTGTATAAAAATGGGGGCAAATGCACTTGTATTCGTTAAGACGGACGCTTTTCAGCTGACCTCAGAAAGATATGTCATTAACATCTATAAAGCAGAGGTTCCTTATCTGTACACTCGTTGCTTCTGTTCAAAATGTGGCATGCCTTTTGGTGAATTAACCTCAGACAATGACACATTTCCGGTAGCTGCAAACGGCTTTGACGTTGAACTGAATCTTGGTAACCGTTTTCATGAATTCGTTAAAGAAAAGCCGCACGGGTATAAAACAGGCGATGAAACAAAAAAATTCAGGAGCATCCGCTCAGCTGAAAACCACTACCAGAAACCCCTGCCCAGAAACCCCTGCCCAGAAACCCCTGAGTGAAGAAGAATGGACATTTTGAAAGTAACAAGAGCTGATTCAGAAGCTGTTAAAGAACTGATTTCAGCGGTATCTGAAGTCGATGTATTACCCTTATTCAGCGCTGACGGTCAGCTTGAATATAAAAATCGTGTGTTGCCAGATATCCAAACGACCATGGACGAAAACAGATTTTTCGCTGTTAAGGCCGTATTAGGTGCAGAACTGACAGGCTTTGCTACTTTACGGGACGGTAACTATCTGACCCATCTGTTTGTCGCCAAATCGGCTCAGGGAACAGGCTTGGGGAGCCGATTGCTCAACACCGTACTGGATTCCACCAGCGCCAAACAAATCAGCCTGCGCTCATCACTGAATGCTGCAGACTTCTACCGCCGCCATGGGTTTACGGCAACGGGGGAGGAAGCCGAATTCAACGGCATCCGCTTTATCCCTATGATGCTGATACGCGACTGACAAAAAACGCCCATAAAAAATACACAATAAAAAAGGAGCCGAAGCTCCTTTTTTATTGGTAAAAACCGCCGATTATCAGGTTGGTTTTTTATAGCCTTTACGTAATTGCTTACGCGCTTTTTCAATTTTAATCTTACGTTTGTTATCGGTCCGTTCCACCGCTTCCGCGCGACGTTTACTGCTGTGACGGACTTCTTTTTCTTTGCCGGCGTAAGGGTTTTCACCCTGACGGAATTCCATACGAATTGGCGTACCTTTAATTTCCAGCACCCGGCGGAAGGTGTTGGCAAGGTAGCGTTTGTAGTCTTCCGGCAGTTCTTTGGCCAGATTACCGTGCACCACAATAATCGGCGGGTTAGAGCCACCCTGGTGGGCATAGCGCAGTTTTGGCCGACGGTTGCGCACCACCGGTGGCTGATGGCTGGCGGTGGCGTCTTCCAAAATGCGGGTGAGCATATTGGTCTGCCATTTGGCCATTGAGGAGTTGTAAGCCTGATCTACAGACTCATACAGATTCCCCACTCCAGTGCCATGCAGTGCTGAAATAAAATGCATTTCGGCGAAGGTTAAGAAATCAAAACGACGGTCAATTTCGGTTTTTACCCGCTCTTTCGCGTCCGCTTCCATGCCATCCCATTTGTTGATGGCAATCACCAGCGCACGGCCGGAGTTCAGCACGAAGCTGAGCATGTGTAAGTCCTGTTCAACGATACCGGTACGGGCATCGAGCACCAGAATACACACATGACAGTCCTGAATGGCCTGCAGGGTTTTAATGATGGAGAATTTTTCTGCCGCTTCAGAAATATTCTTACGGCGGCGCACACCGGCGGTATCGATCAGGGTGTATTCCTGACCATGACGCTCGTAGGGAATATAAATACTGTCGCGGGTGGTGCCGGCTTCATCGAATACCACCACTCGGTCTTCGCCAAGGAAGCGGTTAACCAGCGTCGATTTACCCACGTTAGGGCGGCCAACCACGGCAATTTTGATGCCTTTTACATCGAGTTCTTCGTGTACCGGGGCGTCTTCACCAGCCAGTTCGCGGAAATAATCGTCATCGTCCTGCGGCAGTTCGCCCAGTACGTATTCAATTAACGCGCTGATGCCACGGTTATGCGCGGCCGCAATCGGCAAAGGCTCACCCATGCCCAGTTCAAAGAATTCACCCAGCACCAGATCGGGGTTTTTACCGTCGATCTTGTTGGCCACCAGATAAGCATCTTTACCGCTGCGGCGCAGATATTCGGCAATCATGCGGTCGCCGTTGGTAATACCGGCGCCAACATCGACCATAAAGAAAACGATATCGGCGTCTTTAATGGCCTGAAAGCTTTGCGCGGCCATGGCCTCGTCGATGCCCTCTTCCTGGCCGCTGATACCACCGGTATCAATCACGATGAATGGCACATCACCAACCTTGCCCTCACCGTACTTACGGTCACGGGTCAGGCCGGCAATTTCAGCCACCAGCGCATCACGGCTTTTGGTCAGACGGTTAAACAGCGTGGACTTGCCCACGTTGGGACGTCCGACCAGAGCAATCACAGGGACCATGATCAGAAAACCTCATTTAAGAAATAAAACAGGCGTCGCTATACGACGCCCGATAAAAAATATTGGCTGATACAACCGGCTTCAGTCGGACTGAACGCTCAGCAGCAGCAGTTCACCGGCGTTGGTATACACCAATAGACCTTTGTCGGTGGCCACTAACGGACTGCGGATACCCATATCGCGACCACGCAACGCACGCCAGTTGGTGCCTTCGGTCTGATTAGGATAGTTGACGTGCAGCGGTTTAGGGCGCAGCAGTTTGCGTCCCACCAGTTCACCGTCCACCTGATTCATAATATGCAGATAACCTTCACCATCGGCCACTGCCAGCCAGCTGCCATAGGCGCTGGTTTGCCCCAGGTGACGGCCATGCAGCGCTTTCTGCGTCCACACTTTGGCACCGCTGGCCATGTCATAAGACTGCACATGGTCGCTGTCGAGGGTCAGATACAGGTTGCCCAACGCCAGTTCTGGACTGGTGTAGGTTGAACCTTCTTCTTCCCAACGGGTTTCGCCATTGAGCGACACGGCTGCCAGTTTGCCGTGATAACTGGCGGCATAGATCACGCCGTTATCCCAGATCGGCGCACCATCAACATCTACCAGACGTTCCAGCTCAGAACGGCCATCCGGCGACGCCAGTCGCACGTCCCAGCGCGGAATGCCCAGGGTTTTGTCCAGTGCCACCAGTTTGCCGGTAGCAAAACCGGTAATCACCAGCTGATCCAGCACCAGCGGCGTGCCGGTACCGCGCACGGTCAGTACCGGCATGGCCGTTTCGTAGGACCAGGCCTGTTTGCCATCGGTACGCTCAAAGGCGGTAACACGACCATCAACGGTGTGAACAAACACCCGCTTAGCGTCGGTACCTGCCGGTGCAACAGACTCACTGGTCATGCGTGAACGCCAGATTTCACTGCCGTCGGCACTGTTCAGGCAATGCAGAAAACCGTCACGGGTGGCAACAAACAACTGACCGTTGTCTTGCGCCACACCTGCCGTTACCGGCTGCTCCAGATCCACATTCCACTGTTCGCTGCCATCGGCCAGATCCAGTGCATAGACCTCACCTGAGGTGTCAGCCATAAACACAGTATCGCCGCTCACCACCGGGCGCAGGCGGGTATAAGCCGTACCCGCACCGACACCAAGCTGCTTACGCCACTCGATGACGATGTCGGTTTCATTATTGTAATCCGGCAGCCCTGTCTCGTCGGCAGCATCCGCTGCTTCTGCCTGATTGTCTGGCTGACTGGCACAACCACTCAGCTGCACAGTCAGCAGAGCACTCAACAGGACGAAAACAGGACTCAGGCGCATCAGGCGTCTCCGCTCGCAGCCAGATTATCAATCTTACGCTGCAGCTGCTGGGTGTTCAGACCCAGATTTGCGGCAGCTTCCTGAGCGCGGATGTACGCGGCACGGGCTTCGCTCAGCTCACCTTTACGGAACAGAGCATCGCCTTTGGCTTCTTCAAACTGCGTCGCATAAGCGGCATCCGGCACGGTAGCCACCAGCGCCAGGGCTTCGTCCATTTTTTCCTGTTGAATCAGGATATTGGCCAGACGCGCCTGAGCGGTGTATTTGATCGGGCCTTCCTCGGCGGTGGCGATAACGCCATTCAGCTCGGCGGCGGCGGTATCGAAGTCACCGGCATCCGCAGCAAAACGAGCCAGAAACAGAGCACCGAACTGACCATAGCTGGTGTTGCCGAAGTCTTTCTTCAGCTGCATCGCCAGAGCTTCCATTTCCGCTTTGGCGGCTTCATCCTGTTGCGCAACCGGCTGTGCGACCTTGTCGACCAGTTGCGAGTACAGCATGGAAGCGTTTTCAGCCGTTGCCTGCTCATTGGCCTGATAGCTGTTCCAGCCAAACCAGCCACCGGCAACAATCACGATGGTTGCCAGCAGGCTTTTACCGTTCTCTGCCCACCATTTTTTCAGCAGTTCTGCCTGCTCTTCATCCGTACGATATTCAGTCATGCGTCCACTTCCCCAAAAAACGAGTGTTGTGAGTTATTGGTTATTAAAAAGTTTCTTGCGCCAGCCATTCGCCCACGTCGTTCAGTGCCAGCGTCTGCTGCCCACCTTCACCACGCAGGTCTTTCACGGTCACAGTACCGTTGGCGATTTCGTCTTCGCCCAACAACAGTGCCAGATGCGCGCCGCTCTTGTCGGCTTTTTTCATCTGACTTTTAAAGCTGCCACCACCGCAGTGGGTCTGAATGCGTAACCAGCTGTGTTCATCGCGCAGACGGTCTGCCAGCAACAATGCCACCTGGGCACTGCCCTCGCCCACCGGACAGATGTATACATCGATGGTCTGCAGCACTTCGGCCGGAATCAGCTCCAGCGTTTCCAGCAGCAGAATCAGGCGTTCAACGCCCATGGCAAAACCGACCGCCGGGGTTGGCTTGCCACCCAGCTGCTCGACCAGGCCGTCGTAACGGCCACCGGCACAGACGGTGCCCTGCGAGCCGAGTTGGTCGGTGACCCACTCGAACACGGTTTTACAGTAATAATCGAGGCCGCGCACCAGACGCTGGTTGATTTCGTACTTCACCCCGGCAGCATCGAGAATGCTGCGCAGCAGAGCAAAGTGCTCGCGGCTTTCGTCGTCGAGATAATCGTGCAGCTGTGGCGCATCGGCCAGCAGCGCCTGGGTGTTCTGGTCTTTGCTGTCGAGCACACGCAGCGGATTGGTTTCCAGACGACGCTGGCTGTCTTCATCCAGCTGGTCTTTACGCTCGCTCAGATAAGCTACCAGGGCATCGCGGTAATTGGCACGCGCTTCGTTGGAACCCAGAGTGTTCAGCTGCAGGGTAACCGCATTGGTCAGGCCCAATTGCGCCCACAAGCGTGCGGTCATCAGGATCACTTCGGCGTCGATATCGGCGCTCGCGATACCAAAGGTTTCCACACCAATCTGGTAGAACTGGCGGTAACGGCCTTTCTGCGGACGCTCGTGACGGAACATCGGGCCGGTGTACCAAAGACGCTGCGTCTGGTTGTACAGCAGACCGTGTTCTTCACAGGCGCGCACGCAGCTGGCGGTGCCTTCCGGGCGCAGGGTCAGACTGTCACCGTTGCGGTCGTCAAAGGTGTACATTTCTTTTTCGACAATGTCCGTCACTTCGCCGATTGAGCGCTTAAACAGTGCGGTCTGCTCGACAATCGGCATGCGGATTTCGTCGTAGCCGTACGAAGCCAGCAGCTCTTTCACTGTGCTTTCGAGGTATTGCCATACCGGGCTCTGGGCCGGCAGGATGTCGTTCATGCCACGAATGGCCTGGATTTTAGTTGCCATAATGTCCGTTCTTGTCTGGATCTTCGCTCAGCTGTCGCTGGCGATCAGATTTTTGCGTTCTTCATCGAGACTGGCAGCGCGCTCGCGGATCATGCGCTCAAGGTCGTCTACCAGAGTGTCGTTGGTCAGTTTGCCCGCCGGTTTACCGTCGATGTAGACCAGATTCGGCTGACCACCGGCCAGTCCGATATCGGTTTCTTTCGATTCACCTGGGCCATTCACCACACAGCCAATCACCGCCACGCTCATATCGGTGCGGATATCATCAACGCGCATTTCCAGCTCGTTCATGGTTTTGATCACATCGAAGTTCTGGCGTGAGCAACTTGGGCAGGCAATAAAGTTGATACCACGTGAACGCAGTTTCAGTGATTTGAGCATGTCCCAGCCGACTTTCACTTCTTCAATCGGATCAGCCGCCAGCGATACGCGAATGGTGTCACCGATGCCTTCCCACAGCAGCAGGCCAAGACCAATGGACGATTTAACCGTACCACCACGCAGGCCACCGGCTTCGGTGATGCCGAGGTGCAGCGGCTGCTCAATCTGGCTGGCAATCTGTTTGTACGCCGCCACGGTCATAAAGATGTCGGAGGCTTTCAGGCTGAGTTTGAAGTCCGGGAAATTCAGGCGATCGAGAATATCGATATGGCGCATAGCCGATTCCACCAGCGCGGCAGGCGTTGGTTCGCCGTATTTCTTCTGCAGGTCTTTTTCCAGCGATCCGGCATTCACGCCGATACGGATCGGTATGCCGTTATGGCGCGCCGCATCGACCACCGCGCGCACGCGGTCTTCGCGGCCGATATTGCCGGGGTTAATACGCAGACAATCAACGCTTAAATCGGCCACACGCAGGGCGATTTTGTAGTCGAAGTGAATGTCTGCCACCAGTGGAATGGTCACTTCTTTACGGATTTTGCCAAAGGCCTCCGCCGCGTCCATGGTCGGTACAGAAACGCGCACGATGTCGGCACCGGCATCCTGGGCGCGCTGAATCTGCGCCACCGTGGCGGCCACATCGGTGGTTTCGCTGTTGGTCATGGTCTGAATGGCAATCGGCGCATCGCCGCCGACCGGTACATCACCAACCCAGATTTTGCGGCTTTGACGACGCTTGATGGGATTTTCGAAATGCATACTCATTATTTGGCTCCGGACAGGGAGTCCTGATACAGACGGTATTCAACCGATTCCGGGAAGTTACGCTTCAGATCGGTGGCCAGCGTAATCGCCCGCTGGGTGTTCTGTTGCAGTGTCACCAGTTTGATACCCAGCCACAGGCTGTGGGCGGTCTGACGGGTCTGCTCACGCTGCACCAGACGCTCGAAGCGATCGTAATATTTCAGCGACTCGTCGTAACGCTGCGCTTCAAACAGCAGCGTTGAGATGTTAACCAGTGCATCGACGTTGTAAGGCGCAATGCGCAGCGTCTGGCCGTAACTGTCGATGGCCTGTTCGGTTTTGCCCTGACGGTAAAAATTCAGCGCCAGATCATTGTAAGCAGAGGCACGGTTATCGTAATAACGGTCGTTGGCGGCTTTGTTCAGGTATTCGTCGGCATCGTCGTAGCGTTTCAGCTGCGAGTACAGACGACCCAGGTGATGACGCGCCAGTGTGAAGCTGTCGTCGTTGCTCAGGGCTTTGTGGAAATACTCTTCAGCCAGATCCATTTCACCTTCGGTCTGCCATACCAGACCCATGGCATCGTTGGCAGGGGCATGATCCGGGTTAATCGCCAGCGCTTTCTGCAGACGCTGACGCGCCCAGTCCGGACGACCTTTCTGCAGATACCCCAGACCCAGCTGGGTGTAGTTTTCCACCGCCTTTTCCGGCGAGGCTTTTTTGGTAAAGCGGCTTTCGGTTACGGTGACGCAAGACGCCAGCGTCAGACTGAGCAGCACGACCAGCAGGCTGGCTGCGCGCGTGGTGATTGATGTTTTCATGCCCATCCCGGTCATTTATTGGTTGCCCTGTGAAGACTCATCGATCTGCACCGCATTGATATAACGCTCGCTGCGGCGGGTACGGTCCTGAACTTTGCCCACCAGCTGACCACAGGCGGCGTCGATATCATCGCCGCGGGTCGAGCGGATGGTAACAATGTGTCCCTGATTCACCAGATAATCACGGAAGCGGTACACGCGATTATTGCTCGGGCGCTTATAGCCGGAGTTAGGGAACGGGTTAAACGGAATCAGGTTGATCTTACACGGCACCTGTTTCATCAGTTCTGACAGTTCCACCGCGTGCTCCATCTCATCGTTGACGCCTTCCATCATGGTGTATTCGATGGTGGCTTTACGACGATCCGGCAGTTTGGCCAGATAGCGGTTAGTGGCCGCAATCAGCTCTTTAATCGGGTATTTTTTGTTGATGGGTACCAGCTGGTTACGCAACGCATCATTGGGTGCGTGTAATGAGACGGCCAGAGATACATCGGTTACGTCGCCGAGTTTATCCATCATCGGTACGACACCGGAGGTGCTCAGGGTAACACGGCGTTTGGACAGACCGTAGGCATTGTCGTCCATCATCAGGTTCATCGCATCGACCACGTTGTCGAAGTTCAGCAAAGGCTCGCCCATGCCCATCATCACCACGTTGGTAATGCGGCGCTCACGGCGCTCGCCCGGCGCATGGAAGCTCATGGCGGCCACATACACCTGACCAATAATTTCCGCCACACTGAGGTCGCGGTTAAACCCCTGCTTGCCGGTGGAGCAGAAACTGCAGTCGAGAGAACAGCCAATCTGCGAGCTCACACACAGCGTACCCCGGTCTTTTTCCGGGATATACACGGTTTCGACGGCGCTGCCGCCATCCATACGCATCACCCACTTACGGGTGCCGTCTTTGGAAATATCTTCGTAAATCACTTCTGGCAGGCGGACTTCACACACCTCAGCCATGCGCGCGCGCAGCGGCTTGCCCATGTTGGTCATGTTGTCGAA
This sequence comes from Thalassolituus pacificus, assembly GCF_025318105.1. Taxonomy (NCBI): domain Bacteria; kingdom Pseudomonadati; phylum Pseudomonadota; class Gammaproteobacteria; order Oceanospirillales; family Oceanospirillaceae; genus Thalassolituus; species Thalassolituus pacificus. The sequence continues at coordinate 638,244 of NZ_JAOANI010000028.1, read as the reverse complement.
GTTGGCTTCGCCATATTGATGAATCCATTTCAGCATTTGCTGAGCACGGAATTTCTTCTCGCCGATATCCGCGAAGAAGGCTTCCATTTTGGCGGGCGATAAGCCCAACAGATTAATTTTTTCTGGTGTATCGGACATCAATTGGTTACCTGAAGGATTGAGATCAGAGGGCATGTCTGCCCTCTGAGTTCCGCTCATTAACGTGAGCAGATTTCGTCGGCAGCGAAGAAGTAAGCGATTTCGCGCTCAGCAGAAGCTGCAGAGTCAGAACCGTGTACAGCGTTGGCATCGATGCTTTCAGCGAAGTCAGCGCGGATAGTACCGGCAGCCGCTTCTTTAGGGTTGGTAGCACCCATCAGATCACGGTTAGCAGCAATCGCGTTTTCGCCTTCCAGAACCTGAACAACAACAGGACCAGAAGTCATGAAAGATACCAGGTCTTTGAAGAAAGGACGCTCTTTGTGCTCTGCGTAGAAACCGCCCGCTTTTTCGTCATCCAGCTTGATCATTTTAGCGGCAACAACCTGCAGGCCAGCTTTTTCGAAGCGAGTGACGATTTCGCCGATTACATTTTTGGCCACAGCGTCTGGTTTAACGATGGACAGAGTGCGTTCAACAGCCATTTTTAGCTCCCAAGGGTAAATTATTAGGGTTACGGAAAATAAAACCCGCGAATTATACGCACCTTTTCATTAAAGTTGTACGCGTACACGGGTCCGGAGACGGATTATTTGGCCGTCACCGACAGGAAAAGCCAACCTCAGCAATCAGCTGCGCAGCATCTGCACCACGCGCGTCACTTCAGTCAGGGCAAAAGCAATCTCTTCGGCGGTGGTAAAGCGCCCGAGACTGAAACGTAAACCGGCATGGGCCAGCGCATCGCTGCGGCCGATAGCTTTCAAGACATAAGATGGCGCCACGGTGGCCGAGTTACAGGCCGAACCGGAAGACACCGCCACTTTGGCCAGTGAAGCCAACAGGATTTCACCATCCACCCCGTCAAAACTGACGTTCAGATGATTGGCACTGCGCAGCTGCGCATGACCATTCAGATAAACACCACCCAGCGCCTGCAGCCCGTCCCATAACTGGTCACGCAACTGACGAATGCGGGCTTCATCGGCCGCTTGTTCTTCCTGCACCAGCCGGGCCGCTTCGCCCAGTCCGGCCAGCTGATGCGTCGCCAGCGTCCCAGAACGCATGCCGCGCTCATGACCACCACCATGAATCTGGGCGGCCAGCATGACCTGCGGCTCGCGTTTAACGTACAACGCACCCACGCCTTTCGGACCATACAGCTTGTGTGCCGACACCGATAACAGATCGACCTGCCAGTCTTTGACGTTCACAGCAACTTTCCCCAGCGCCTGAGCGGCATCGACATGCAGATACGCCGGATGATCTTTTAACAATGCGCCGATTGCTGCGATATCAGTGACAGTGCCCAGTTCATTATTAACCGCCATCAGGCTGACCAGACAGGTGTCATCTCGCAATGCAGCGCTGACTTGCTGCGGCTGAATCAAACCATCAGCATCGGGAGTCAGATAAGTAACCTCAACCTGCTGCTGAGTCTGCAACCAGGCACAGACATCGAGTACGGCTTTATGTTCGATCGCCGAGGTAATGATATGCAGCGGCTTATTGGCATCCTGCTCACGCAGGGCTTCTACAACCCCCTTCAATGCCAGGTTATTGGATTCGGTGGCACCGGAGGTCCAGACGATTTCACGTGGATCGGCCGCCAACAGATCAGCCAGCTGGCGACGGGCATTTTCCACCACCTGCTCAGCCTGCCAGCCATAACGGTGGGACCGTGACGCCGGGTTACCGAAGGTACCTTCCAGCGTGAGGCAGGAAGCCATAACCTGAGCAACACGCGGATCAACCGGTGTTGTCGCTGCATAATCGAGATAGAGGGATTTCATGGGTCACCGCTGGAAAGTCTGAAACCTGAGGCGGCGCATTGTCCGCGCCACAGTGCTCAGGTCAAGGGGCGCTCAGGTCAAGGGGCGCTCAGATCAAGTGGCTGATGGCTCAGCCGGTCATGTCATCGGTGCTGAGCACCGCATCAATACGATTGCGCACACTGCTGTCCTGACGATCAGCGGTGCTGCGGATCTCTTTACGCTGAATCAGCTGCGCCAGGGTTATGCCATGCAGAAAGGCATGAATCTGATCGCTCAAATCCAGCCACAGGTGGTGCGTCAGGCACTCTTCACCGTCCTGACAATCACCACGGCGATTGCAACGGGTGGCATCCATCGATTCGTTCACCGCATCAACCACGTCGGCGACATTGATCTCATCACTGCCACGACTCAGGCGATAACCACCACCCGGACCGCGCACACTGGCAACCAAGCCGCCACGGCGTAACTTGGCGAACAGCTGCTCAAGATACGACAGGGAGATGCCCTGACGACCGGAAATATCATTCAGACTGACCGGCCCATTCTGCGCATGGATCGCCAGATCCAGCATGGCCGTTACCGCATAGCGGCCTTTGGTCGTTAAACGCATTGGTTATCCCCCACATAAATCGTGGTGGCATTATGCGTATATCCGACTATTTCAGTCAACTTTAGCCGGCCGCTTTTACACAAAGTCAGGGTCCTGCGGGGTATCAGCGTGATTCCGGTGAACTGACTTCCGCCTGCCCATCACTATCAGCAGCATGCTCACTGACGGCTTCGCTGAGGCTGACGAAAGTCTCCTGCTCCAGCTGTGGCAACGCTTCTGAACAGGTACGGTCGCCCATATCGTGCAGCGCTTTGCACATGGTGTCGATTTTGCGATCAACAGCGTGCATATGATCCATCAGATTATGAATGGATCGGGCAATGGGATCGGGCATTTCATCGGCCATGCCGTAGGCATCAAAGCCGATTTTTTCGGCAATTTTGCGCCGCTGCTCATCTTCAGCCGAATTCGCCTTACGCACGATACGTCCGGGAATACCAACCACTGTGGCGCCGGCCGGCACCTCTTTGGTAACCACCGCATTGGAGCCTATGCGGGCATTCTCACCAACATTGATTGGCCCCAACACTTTCGCCCCGGCACCGACTACGACGCCATTTTCCAGCGTCGGATGGCGCTTGCCTTTATTCCAGGTCGTACCGCCGAGGGTAACACCATGATACAGGGTGCAGTCGTCACCGATTTCAGCGGTCTCACCGATCACCACCCCCATACCGTGATCAATAAAGAAACGACGACCGATAGTGGCCCCCGGATGAATCTCAATACCGGTCATCCAGCGACTGAAAGTCGACAGCATACGCGCCAGCCATTTAAATCCTTTACGCCACAGCCAGTTAGCCAAGCGGTAATGCAGCAAAGCATGCAGCCCCGGATAGGTGGTGATCACCTCAAAGGTGTTACGTGCCGCCGGATCGCGCTCGAATACACTGGCAATGTCTTCACGCAATTGTCTGATCACTCAGAATCCCCTTGTGTCTTATGGCCGTCAGCACCCTGACGCTGTACTGCCGCCAGAATGCCCCGCAAAATATTCACTTCTGTTTTGTCCGGTGCGGCGCGCTGATACAGGCGGCGCATACGGGACATCAGCTGCTTGGGAGTATCGGGGTCAAGAAAGCCGATATCAATCAACACCGTTTCCATATGGCGGAACAGTCCGTCCAGCTCGCCCTGGGTTGCCAGCGGGTAATCCCACGGCACGCCCCACGCCCCGGCTTCGTCTTCCTGCTCGGCTTGCGCTCGGAAATCATCTGTGACCAACGCCAGACGCATCTCGTAACACAGCACCTGTATCGCCTGAGCAACGTTGAGCGAAGAGAAGTTCTCTTCGGTAGGAATGTGTACGTGCGCGGTACACAGGTGCAGCTCTTCGTTGGTCAGACCACGGGACTCGCGACCAAACACCAGCGCCACTTCGTTACCGGCGGGAATCATTTCTGCGGCTTTCGCGGCCGACTGACGCGGCGACATCAAAGGCCAGGGAATATGGCGGCTGCGCGCACTGGTGCCAATCACCAGACCACAGTCGGCAATAGCCTCTTCCAGTGTCGGAACGATAACGGCATTGTGCAGGATGTCTTCAGCCCGCGACGAACGCTGGATCGCGTCTTCGTCAATGCTGGCGATCGGATCGACCAGCACCAGCCGGCTCAGACCCATGTTTTTCATGGCCCGCGCCGCAGCACCGATGTTGCCGGAGTGAGTGGTGTTTACCATTACGATACGGATTTTATCGAGCATAACGCCTTGTCTGCGCCGTGACGACGCGGTTGCTTGAGGGTGGCGGTTCAACAGATGCGAAAGTGACCCGGTAACGCGGCTTCCGGCCAACTCACTTCAGGCTACTGCGCCCGCACAAAATAAGGGGCACGAAGTGTAACGCAAAACGGGCTTCGCTAACCAGTCAGGTGCTGATATAATCCCGCGCCCAAAAAATGTTCTTTAACTTTAAGAGATAGCGATCCCTATGCAACCCATGGTGAACTTGGCGTTGCGCGCCGCGCGTAATGCTGGTCAAGATCTGGTCCGTCGCCTGGACCGCTTCGATTCGTACAAAAGCACGGATCAGGAAAAAGCTAAATTTGTAGCAGACTGCACCATCGGTCTGGAAAAAGGCATCATTTTTGAGCTGAAAAAAGCCCTGCCTGAACACAACTTCTATGGCCGTGAAACCGGACATAATGGCGAGCAGAAAAATCAGCCCGTGTGGCAGGTGTGCGTTATCGACGACATCTCCAACTTCCGCGTAGGTATCCCGTCTTTTGCCATTATCGTCTGCTGCATGCAAAACGGTAAAGCCGAACACTCCGTCGTACTTAACCCGATCAACGGCGACGAGTTCACTGCGTCCCGTGGCCGTGGTGCCCAGCTCAACAACCGCCGTATCCGCAGTGGTAGCATCAACAGCCTGAGCGACGCCATCGTCGGCTACACCCAGCCAATGGGCAACAACGAAGCGGCTTTCGATCAGCTGCAGCGTTTACAGCGCCTGATGTCCAAGAGCTTTGACCTGCGCAACATCGGCTCCAACGCCCTGTCTATCTGCTACGTAGCCGCCGACCGCTTCCAGGGCGCTCTGCTGAGCAATGTTGATGAGTTTGCTCTGAACGCTGCCGGCCTGCTGGCTTCCGAAGCCGGTTGTTTACTGTCCGAAGTCAGTGGCCAGCCACTGCTGCGCGCTCCGGCCAACCTGGTGGTGAGTAACCCGCGCCTGCTGAAAGCCCTGCTCGCCAAAGACTGATTCACTCAGCGTTGCCGTCTGGCATCCTCTCGCGCTCTGTCTACACTCAGATAAGACAACGCGGGAGGACTCGTTATGACACTGCTCTGGCACTACTTCACTCTGATTCTGCAATGGTTCGCCGAGCCTCAGGGCTGCGATGAACTCGATCTGCATCAGGCCGATGTGCACGATACAGCGCTTACCGTACCGAGCCGCAAGGCCTGAAAACGCCAAACGGCAGACACAAAAAAAGCGGCAATGGCCGCTTTTTTTGTGTCTGGATCAAAACTCAGCGAACCGCTGATACATCCTCTGCCTGCGGGCCTTTCTGACCACGCACCACAGTGAACTTCACACGCTGACCTTCAGTCAATGAGCGATGCCCCTGACCGCGGATAGAACGGAAATGTACGAACACATCTTCGCCCTGATCCCAGGTGATAAAGCCAAAGCCTTTTTTCACGTTAAACCACTTAACCATGCCACGCTCACGACCGTCTTCCACATCGCTTTCCACCACGGTACCGCTGGAACGGAAACGACGACGGCGGGAAGGAACCAACTGAGCAGACAGCAGACTGGTCACCAGCGTAAGCACCGCAATGGCTAACAGCAGCTCGGTCATACCGGCAACGTTCATCAGATTATCGGCTGTCAGCGCCGTGCCGTCGGTGAATTGCAGACCTGTTACCAGCGAAGTAAAAATGCCGACAACAATGAAAGGAACAATCGCAGCGAACACCAGCGCTACAATAATTTTACGTAATATCAATTTACCCATGCGTTCTCTCGTATCACTCGTTAATATCACAGCTGTAAAAATCGTTGGCCCGCAGGCCTTTGACAAGAAGGCTATGAAAGCCCAATTCATTAAAAAAATCAACACGATAGCTAAAGGGTATAAACACACCTATGAGCCAACAGTCACCGGCGTCCGATAAACCGCAGCAGGCCCAGCAACGCATTGACGAAATGGAGATGCGCATTGCCTTTCTGGAAGACACCATCGATGGCCTGAACGACCACATGGTGACCCTGAATCAGGAGTTTCTGCTGGCCAAACAAGCCATGCAGCTGATGCACCGCAAACTGGAACAACTGCAGCAAAACCCCTCCGGCGGTGAAGCCGTCGGCGATGAACCGCCGCCGCCGCATTACTGATACCCCATCGAGGGGCAGTAAAGGTGAGCATAAAAAAGCCGGGCTCGACCCGGCTTCTTTATTAGCACCATTGATCAAATGATCAGAGGCTTTGCCGGCGGCGGCGCCAGACAACCACGCCCCACAGCAGCAAAGTAAACAGTAACGGCAAGATAACGATATTCAGCACTTTCAGGCGCATGCCCAGCGCTTCGATGTCTTTATCCAGTTCATGCTGAACATTGCGCAGTTCTTTGCGGATTTCCACTTTCTTCTGCTGAAACTGCTCCAGTGCGGCCTGCTGTTCCGCCGACAGCGTCAGCACACCGCTATCACCGTCGCGCTGCTCTTGCAGAGCGCTCAGCTGTTGCTCGGTATCTTCCAGCTCCTGCTGCAAACGCTGCTCGCTGGCCAGAAATTGTTGTTCGGCATCGCGGCGTAAAGTATTCACGCGCTCAAACGGACGGCTGTATTGCCCGCGGGCACGCAGGCTGATCAGGTCGGCACTGCCGCCCAGATGATCGGCCAGATTCACCAATAAGGCGCCGTTATCCGCCCAGGGCGAGGCAATACGTTGACCAAAGAAGTTCTGCACCTGTACCCACAAACGGTCAGACAGCACATCGGTATCCGCCACCAGGGTTACCGCCAGATGATCGGTCGTGGCCAGATGACCATCCGCTTTCTTGCCATCAACGCCGTCCGGAAAAGCCGATGCCGCCTTGCCCTGCACACGCACGGCCAGATTAAACTCTTCGTTGGCGGGCACAAAATCCCGTTGCAGCGCCATTAAATCGCCGCCCATACGCAAGCGATTGGCATCAGTCAGCATCGAATCGTGGCTGCTGTACAGCCAGGGTTCTACGCTACTGGTCGCATCTTCCAGCGCAGTAAAATGACCAACACTGCTGAGGTTGATGGCTTCCAGCTGCGCGGTAACCACATCATCGGCATTCAGGCTTTCCGGATGCAGTGCAAGCAAACCAAAGTGGCGCAGCGGCGGACGACCCGGCCCCTGATTAACCACCAGCGCATTGGTCGCATCCAGTACAACCTGGTCCGGATTCCAGCCTACCCCCCAGCTCTTCAGCAAGGTATTCAGGCTGCTGGCCGAGCCGCTGTCGCCCATCCCCATCAGGCCACCATTAGGTGCCGTTTCAGCCACCGGATCCAGAAACGCCAGTACGCGACCGCCTTTTAACGCAAACTGGTCAATAGCGTACAGTGCGGTATCGGTTAACTCCGGTGGCTGCACCAGTAGCAGCAGATCGATATCGTCGTCGATATGATCCAGTCCGGCCGTCAGTGAGCGTATTTCGTAGGGGCCATCAAGCTGATCAATCGCCATCCAGGCCGGCGCCGGACGGCCGGTTTGTGGATTAAAGCCTCCGCGCACATCCAGACCACTGAGTAAACCGATCACCACCGGTTGGGTTTGCTGCACCTGATAAATCAGCTGAGTAATTTCATACTCAAGAAAAGCTTCACGGTCGGGCTGTAAAAAGGGCAGCTTAGCAACATGCTCTTGTGTGGCGACCGCCTGCTCAGCGGCTGCCTTATCCGGCGCAGTATCATTGTGCTCAGCTGCGCTGCTATCGTCGCTGTGCACATCATTCTCGTCTTGCGGCTCAGCAGCAGGCTCCGCCAGCGGTAATTGAGCTTTGGCTACCAGGCCAAAATACAAATTATCGCCACTGACCGATACCGGCACGGCCTGCAGCCCATAGGCTGTGGCCTGATCTTCTTCTTCCGAGAACGGCGCCGGATCAACCACCTTCAGGCTGAGTTTACCGCCAGACAGCATCACATATTCGTCCAGTAATTCCCGCACACGCTGCTCATAAGCGCGCACCTTTACCAGATCGGCACTGGCCTTTTGCGAAAAATACAGCTCCAGTTCAACCGGGTGGTTTAGCTGTGCCAGAATATTCCGCGTTCCTACTGACAGCGTGTAGAGTTTCTGTTCGGTTAAATCGAGACGTGCGCCACTGCCCAGCTGGTTCAGTAAAAACGCGCCGCCAATAAACCCCAGCAACAGCGCCAGAAGCGAAAACAGTTTGAATTTCATATCGGTCTCCTGCCCTGTTTATACGGATTTTTTAACGGTTAAAACCTGAGTGGTAGCCACCAGCCACACCACGATCACCAGCACGAAATAGAGCAAATCGCGGATGTCGACAACGCCACGTGACAGCGCTTCAAAATGCGTCAGAAAACTCAGACTGGCAATTAAATCCAGCAGCCCTTCTCCGGCCCAGCCACGGAACACATCCAGCACCAGCGGAAAACCACTGAGCATCAACACAAAGCACACCACCACGGTCAGAATAAAGGCGACAATCTGATTACGGCTGAGGGCCGACATGCAGGAGCCCACCGCAATAAACGCACCGGCCATTAACCAACTACCAAGATAACTGGCCAGAATCACACCGTTATCCGGTGTGCCAAGATAATTAACGGTAATCCACAGCGGTATGGTTAACAGCAACGCCAGGCCGGCAAAAAACCACGCAGCGAGAAATTTACCCAGTACGGCCTGCCACAGCGTAACAGGCAGCGTCATCAGTAATTCAATGGTGCCCAACTGGCGCTCCTGCGACCATAATCCCATTGCCACAGCCGGCATAAAAAACAAATACAGCCAGGGATGGAAATTAAAAAAAGGCAATAAATCGGCCTGTCCGCGTTGATAAAAGTTACCCAGATAAAAGGTAAAAACGCCGGACATGACCAGAAATATTAAAATAAAAACGTACGCAACCGGCGTAGAAAAATAGGCCGAGAATTCGCGCTTACAAATGGTAAATAATGTGTTCATGGCAGTATCAGACTCCGGTCAGCTGACGGAAAACATCATCCAGGCGGCCACGCTCAATATGCAGCGTGTCCACTTCCCAACCCTGTTGTTCGATCAGGGCATTGACCGCGTGATACGGACGCGCGCCCGGCTGCGGGAATAAGAGGTAACTTTGTCCTTGTTCCAGCTCGTCGACTTCACTGATTTCGGCCAGCGCAGCAAAAGCCGCCGCAGCATTGACCGGTTGCTGAAAACGCACCGAAATGGCCTGATGATAACGCGAGCGGGCCTCCAGTTCGGCCGGGGTACCGTCGGCGACTTTTTCACCTGCGGCAATAATCATCGCGCGCGAGCAAACCGCTGAGACTTCTTCGAGAATATGAGTGGAAATAATCACCATTTTATCTTCAGCCAGATTGGCGATCAGTTGGCGAACCTGCTGTTTCTGATTCGGGTCAAGGCCGTCGGTTGGCTCATCCAGAATCATAATGGCCGGATCGTGCAGCAGCGTCTGAGCCAACCCGACCCGACGCTTATACCCTTTGGATAAGGTATGCACCGGCTGCTTAAGTACCTGCTGCAGCCCTACCTGGTCGACCACCTTCAGCAGGCGCTGGCGCAATTGCGCACCGTGATAACCACGAATTTCGCCAATAAAGCGTAAGAAGGCGAGAACGGTCATGTCGCCGTAACTGGGAGCCCCCTCCGGCAAATAACCCATCTGACGTTTAACCGCGACCGGATCCTGTGCGACATCATGCCCGCCAATACGCACGCTGCCGGAGGTTACAGGCAGAAAGCCCGTCAGCATTTTCATGGTGGTCGATTTACCGGCGCCATTCGGTCCGAGAAAACCCAGCACTTCGCCGGGCCGGACTTCAAAAGAGAGATCGTTTACCGCAGTAAAACTGCCGAAACGCTTGGTCAGATGTTGAACTTCGATCATTTTGACTCCCTATCTGCCGCATCCGGATGAGCTGACATCCGGCGCGTATCACAACAGTAAAAAGGTTAAAACCAGACCACTAAGATAAAATTTAGTTTCCTGCCATCTGCCGGCGACCCGATATCTGTCGGTAAAAGACCTGTATTTACTCTGGCGGCGGCATTACAAAACCCGCTCACTGCGCAAACGACAGGCGATTCCTGCTGTTGCGGAGTAATCAGACCGTTTAAACCGGCAAGCTTGCAAGGTAAACTCCGCAGGCATTTACAGCGCGGGTGCGTCACGACCCGCAGACACACCAGAGAGTAACTATGAACATCATTAAAAAAATTCGCAGCACCCTGTTTCGCTGGCAACAAAAATGGCTGTATGGCGTTATCAAAACCCAAATCATCGGGCCGGACATTAAAGACTTCAACCTCGACCCTGACAAGCCAATCATCTATGCCATGCTTTACCCGTCCCATGCGGAACAACTGGTAATTGATGCCGAAGTGAAAAAACTGGGCTGGGGCAGTCCACACCAGGACCGGATTGAACGCCGCCTGCCAGGCAAACCCTTTTTTAATATTTATCGCCGCGCTGGTACACCGTTTCGCAAACAGGGCACGCCGATTGTGGCCAAACAGCTGGTGCGTCAGGCCGAATGGCTGGCGGAACAGGATGAGCGCGATATTCAGGTGGTTCCTGTGCGGGTATTCTGGGGCCGTGCACCGGAAAAAGAAGGTTCATTCCTGCGCATCTGGCTGCAAAACAGCGGCACTCTTGGTGGCCGTCTATTTACCTTGATGGCTATTTTGCTCAATGGCCGTAATACCTTTGTTCATTTCAGCCGTCCGATGTCTCTGCGTGAATTGTACGAGCCCGGTAAATCGCCGGAAATGTTGGCGCGTAAAGTAGCACGCGTACTGCGTGTGCATAACCGTCAGGTTTCCGCTTCCGTATTGGGGCCGGATTTATCCCACCGCCGCACACTGGTGCATCAGATTCCGCACAAACCGCAGGTACTGAAAGCTATTGAAGAAGAAGTGGCCACTCAGGGAATCAGTAAAGCCAAGGCGCAACAGAAAGCGCTGAAATACGCTGACGAAATTGCTTCGAACATTTCCTACACCAATGTGCGCTTTCTGGATGTATTACTGACCTGGGTATGGAATAAAATTTACGACGGTATTTCGCTGCACAACATCGAAAACCTGAAAGACATCAGCAAAGATAACGAAATCATTTACGTCCCCTGCCACCGCAGTCATATTGATTACCTGCTGCTGTCTTATGTACTCTATCACCATGGCTTACAGCTGCCACAGATTGCCGCCGGCATTAACCTGAACATGCCGGTTGTCGGGCCGATTCTGCGTCGCGGTGGTGCCTTCTTTATGCGCCGCACCTTCCGCGACAATAAACTCTACGCCGCAGTATTTGATGAATACCTGCATTCGGTATTTTCCGGCGGCTACGCTACCGAGTATTTTGTCGAAGGTGGACGCTCACGAACTGGCCGTACGCTGAACCCCAAGGCCGGCATGCTGGCGATGACCCTGCGCAGCTATCTGCGCGATTCACGCAAACCCATCATCTTTGTACCGGTGTATACCGGCTATGAAAAAGTCTTCGAAGCCAACAGCTATCTGGGTGAGCTGCGTGGCCAACAGAAGAAAAAAGAAAGTCTGGTCGGCGTTGTCGGCACTCTGCGTTCGTTCAAGCGCTCTTTTGGTAAGGTAAACGTTACCTTTGGTGAGCCGATTTATTTCACCGAATTCCTTAACCAGCAACGTCCACAATGGCGCGCTGAAGATTACAGTGCCTGTGATTACCGTCCGGACTGGGCGCCGACAGTGGTCGATCAGCTGGCCAAAGAAGTGGTCACCGGCATTAACGGTGCTGCTTCGGTTAATCCGATCAACCTGATTGCGCTGGCTATTTTGTCGGCTCCGCGTCAGGCCATGGATGAGCAACAACTGATTGTGCAGATGGAGTCGTACCGCAATCTGCTGGCACAGAACCCCTACAGTAAGCTGACCGCGCTGCCCGACGGTAATGGCACCGAATGGCTGGCTTACGCAGAGAAACTGGATGCTGTATCACGCTCCAAACACCCGCTGGGCGATTTAATTCAGACCAGCGACCGTCAGGCCGTAACCCTGACCTATTACCGCAACAACGTACTGCATTTAATCGCCCTGCCGTCATTGCTCGCCTGTTTGTTTGTTAACAACCAGCGCTACAGTGGTGAACAGGTACAGGAGATGGTGGCCAGCTTCTACCCTTACCTGCAGGCTGAATTATTCCTGCACTGGAACAGCAGTGAATTAAGCAGTGAAGTGCAGCGCTGGCTGGACACTCTGGTCGAGTGTGGCTATCTGCACCTGAACGATAAGGGCTATCACGCCACACCGGCCAGCAGTAATGAATTTGCTCTGCTGGAAGGTCTGGCCGCTAACGTGATGCAAACACTGGAGCGTTATTTCCTCACCCTGAGTGTACTCAGCCGCAAAGGCTCGGGCGAACTCAGCGCTAAAGAACTGGAAGAACAATGCACGTTACTGGCTCAGCGCATCAGCTTGCTGTACGGCATTAATGCGCCGGAGTTTTTCGATAAATCACTGTTCCGCACACTGATTCAGCAACTGGTCAGTGAACAATTACTGGCTAAGAACAGCGATGACAAGCTGACCTTCAGCAATGAACTGGACACCCTGACCAGTGCTCTGGAAGAAGTATTAGACGGTGCTCTGCGCCAGAGTATTCTGCGCAGCGTTTAAGCCTGCTAAGAGCATAAAAAACCGGCCGTGGCCGGTTTTTTATGTCTGTTATTCAGCCGCCGGGGGTTCCCAGGGCGCGACTTTGGCTTTTACATAGACATCAAAGCGGTTGGCTTTACCGGTTAAGGCAAAAGTGGCTTTCTTACCGGCCAGCGGCTCAGCCTTACGCGCCCGCTTCACCACTACCCGGCAACGGGCACAGGCAAGGGCACGTTCCAGCAGATCATCGGCGTCGGTATCCTGCCCGACAATATCGCGAAAGGCCTGCATGTCTTTTTTAACCTGGGCGGTCGCTTTCGGATCATGATCAAACATCGGATCCAGATACACCACATCCGGCTGTAACTGCGGGTCGGATTCCGCGACCAATAAATCGTGACTGCTGCCAAAGCACAAGCGGATACGGGCAATAATCTCCGCGATATCCGGATCATTAGCACCACGGGCCAGACCGTCGGCCAGTAACGCGGCCACCACCGGCTGACGCTCATGCGCACGGACATGGCAGCCCAGCGTCGCCAGCACAAAACTGTCGCGCCCAAGGCCTGCCGTTGCATCCAGTACCGACGGTTTATATTGCCCGCTTACGCCAACGGCCTTGGCAATATCCTGCCCCAGACCACCACCAAATTTACGCCGGTGCGCCGCCTTACCGGCAGAGAAATCAACCCGCACAGCGGTGCGTGGATTATTCCCCTGGCGTAAGCTCAGACCATCATAATCAAAGCACAGGTGAAAACCGTCCTGCTGCAGCAAGGCTTTTGTGCCGGGTATTAACCCATATTGTTCGCACAAGGCACGCGCTTCGCTGTCAGACTCGCGCACCAGATTGATTAATTCAGCCACGACTTATCCATGCATCAGACAAAGAACAGCAGTAATACGCCGCCCAAAGCCAGGCGGTACAGAACGAAGGGCAGCATGCCAATGCGATTAATAAAGGCCAGGAAGTAATAGATGCACACCCAGGCGCTGATGGCAGACAGTGCCGCTCCTAATGCCAGCGAAGTCCAATCTACCGGCAATAAAGACTGACTGAGTTCAATGGTCTTTAAACCACCGGCAGCCAGAATTAACGGAATAGACAGCAAAAAAGAAAAGCGCGCAGCATCAACACGATGCAGGCCCAGTAACAGTGCTGCCGTCATGGTGATACCTGAACGTGAAGTACCGGGAATTAATGCCAGCGCCTGCGCCAGGCCAATCACCAATGCCATCATCAGCGTCATCCTGGCCAGACTAATGCCGTTACCGCGCCGCTGATCCGCGACGCCTAATAAAATACCAAAGCCGATGGTTGCCCAGGCAATGACTTCAACGGAGCGCAGATTGGCTTCAATCCAGTTGCCCAATAATACCCCGGCCAGGCCGGCAGGAATGGTTGCCAGACCCACGTACCAGGCAAGCTTTGCATCCGCACTGGGTTTGCTGCTCCAGCCACTTTTAAACCAGGCGCTGATAAGACGCTGCATATCGTGACGGAAATAGAACATAACGGCCGCCAGAGTGCCAACATGAACAGCCACATCAAATGCTAACCCCTGATCCTGCCAACCGAAAACCTGTGATGGCAGAATAAGATGAGCGGAACTGGAAATGGGCAAAAATTCAGTCAGACCCTGAAGTACGGCCAATACAATGATTTCAATCAGATCCACAAAATTCTTCCTTAAAAAATGCCCGGGCCAGTTAACACGAATTAAACAGGCTTGTTTTGGCTAAAAAGTTGCTCAGACAGTCGCTGAGTGTGGGACGTGCAGCCTATTCCGGTATACCAGCCCTTCAGGAGCACACCGAATTGACCGTATGTGCTAATCGCGGCGCAACAAGCTCGGCTGCTCATCCAGTTTTTTCCAGGCAACAGAATCACGTAAATAAACCGGCTGGTGATGCTCGGCACTGCCAAATTCACCACGCTGCCAGGCCGCCTGTGCCAGCAACAACATAATATCCGCCTGTGGTTGAACGGTCGCCCAATCCTGCGCACAAGCACTGAATGCCGGTAATGTCAGGCCGTCACCGGCGGCGATGCCGTCAAAATTTGCCAGAGCCTGCAAGCATTGCTCCGGACTGCCGACGTGTTCGGCGCCAACAAGATGACAAAGTTCACCATCACGCTGGAAATGGCCCCAGAACACCTCGCCCATATGCGCATCCATAATGGCCATCACATTATCGGCCTGTGTATTCTGCAATGCTTTCAGCGCCACACTCTGCAAAGACGAAATACCACAGACAGGCAGATCCAGCGCAAACGCGATTCCCTGTAATACCGATGCGGCAATACGAATACCGGTAAACGAACCGGGTCCACGTCCATAAGCGATGCCCTGTAACTGGGCTTTTTTAATACCGGCCGCAGACAATACTTCATCCACCATCGGCAATAAACGCTGAGCATGACGCCGCGGCTGATCTTCACACTGCGACCATGAGACATCCCCCTGGCTCAGTGCAACCGAACAAAGGGATGACGATGCATCAACAATCAGTAAACAAGACATAGGAAGTTCCGCTGCAAACAAGCGCGGCAGTATACCACAGGGCATGGTAGTGCCATCCAGCAGCCAGCGACGCTGATAATTAAGACGGGGAAAAGAACAGCAAGGCAGAGTATCTGTTTTATTGCGGCCAGATCATTACACAACAGGACGTTAGCGCAGAACAAAAGTGACCGGCGAAAAAAAACCCGGCAGAGCCGGGTTTTTAAAACAGCAATCAGCTTGCTGCTTTTGGCGGACGACCGCGACGCTTAGGCGCAGTACCGGCAGCAGCGGCTGCTGGTTTGGCCTTAGCCGGACGGCCACGACGCTTAGGTGCAGCAGTTGCCGCAGCGGTCGCAGTGCTGGCTTTAGCTGGGCGGCCGCGCTTTTTAGGCGCAGCTGCAGCGCTGGCAGCGGCTGGTTTAGCTTTCGCTGGACGACCACGACGCTTAGGTGCGGCAGTTGCAGCAGCGGTCGCAGTACTTGCTTTAGCCGGACGGCCACGCTTTTTAGGAGCAGCAGCAGTCGCCGCTTTTGCAGTCGCGGTTGCTTTGGCTTTCAGTTTTTTAGCCGCTGCAGAGGCTTTGCCATGTTCTTTGGCTGCATGTGCTTTTACTTTTGCACTGTCCTGCTTACCACGCATCTGACGCCATTTAGCTTCAAACGTCGCCATCGCTTTCGCCAGATCAGCTTCTGCTTTAGCAACCAGTGACGCTTCAAAAGATTCAACAGCTGCAATCGCTTTCGCGGTTACTTCTTCTGCTTTGGCTTCGATTTGTGCGGCTTTAACAGCAACGGTAGCCGTACGGGCTTCCGCTTTAAGAGCCTGCAGCTTAGTATTTTCTGCTTTTACTTTAGCGTTAGCTGCAGCAACGGCACGCTTGGCAGCAGGCGTTGGTTTAGCGGTTGCTTTTTCTTTTGCAGCCGTTGCTTTAGTTGCAGCAGCATCGACTTTAGCTTGCTGAGCGGCAACCGCTGCATGGGCTTTATCAGATGCTTTTACTGCAGAAGCAACAACCGCTGGTACTGCCGCTGCGGTTTTTGCTGCAACTGCTTTAGCAGCTGCAGGCTTGCGACCGCGCTTAGCTGGAGCTTTTTTAGGTCTGGCCATAGGTGAATTCCTCTAATATTTCCTGATCAGGTAGGGTAACGCTAGCACAAAATATATAAGTGCATAAGCTAACGGGGCAATAATAGTATCTTTATTATCGAAAACCAAAAGATAATGAATCAATAATGCTATTTATGACCTGTTTTTGCCTATTTAACTCAATGTTTTGCTTTTATAACCGCCATATACCAGTAAAGGTCTTGGCTATTTGTATCCAAATGATACTTTCAGCCAAACATTTAACCCCTTTCGATTAAATGCGCGAAATAACAAAAGCCGTCATTAAACTGAAAGTGGGTTCATTAATCCCTGCTCCCCTATGAATACATCCTGAACACCTATGAATAATTCCGTGCCTGCTGAGGCTTACGGAAAACGTTCATATCAAACCGGCACATTGAAGGCATAACGGGTTACGCTGAAACGTGGCAACACCGAGCTGTTTTTTTCAGCAAGCCCCGAAGGGTTGTGGCTGCAAAGCGTTTTGACGGCGTTGTCGATTTAATAAAGAACTCGCCATCTGCTCCAACCACACTTTGTCACACACACTCTGCAGCACTCACGCGAAGCTGTGCAGAATTATTCAGAGGTGCCCTTGGTAGTTTTACGGATCCCCGCTTCAAAAAAGGTAATGGCTATTCTTTTTTAAACCGTCTGATCATTCGAAAACACATCAAAACGACCCTACATTCCGTTTTCAGATAATATCCATGAACCGTAATGGTGCATATCGCTGGCATTAAGTGATTGATTCTATTAAAAAACGCAACGACGCCATAAAATTTCCGCAGCCATCATCGACAATAACCGCACATAGCCAAAAAGATGAGCCAGGCAATGTCATGCCTGCCGTAATGTTTCAGCAAAAGGAAAAACGGGATCATCTGCCAATCCGGCAAAGGTTGAAATGTCTGAAATGGTTGGCAATGGCCTGGCAGAACAACAATCTTAAAAACAGACTTAACAGCACTATCAACACAGGCTGAGAAATAGGCGGTCTGACAACAGCAAGGTATCTTCATAGCTGATATCAGATGAAGTCTGCAATGCCCGACCGACATTCCAAAAACGACTGTCCAAAACCCAGACGCCAGAAACAAAACCTGAACCAGAGGGGCAGAAGCCAGATCAGATAAATAACAAAGCCCTGCAACGCAGACAGAGCAGGCATAAAAAAAGGGCCGAAGCCCTTTTTTAAACGGTTCAGGTTATGCTCAACCTTGCAGAGCGTCGAGCACCTGAGCAGTAATTTCCTGCAGCGAACCAACACCCTGGATGTGGCTGTACCTAGGTGCGTTAGCACCTTTGTCAGCTTCCAGCTTTTTGTAGAAGCTGACCAGCGGCGCAGTCTGATCATGATAAATAGACAGACGTTTGCGTACAGTTTCTTCCTGGTCATCATCACGCTGAACCAGATCTTCACCGCTGTCATCGTCTTTACCTTCCACTTTCGGTGGGTTGTAAATAACGTGATAAACGCGGCCTGAGCCCGGGTGAACACGACGACCACTCAGGCGCTTAACAATTTCTTCATCCGCGACATCAATTTCAACCACGTGGTCGATATCAACGCCCGCTTCCAGCATGGCTTCAGCCTGTGGAATGGTGCGTGGGAAACCGTCAAACAGGAAACCATTAACACAGTCGTCCTGCTGAATACGTTCTTTTACCAATCCGATAATGATTTCATCAGAAACCAGACCACCGGTTTCCATGATTTCTTTTACTTTCAGGCCTAATTCACTGCCCGCTTTAACCGCTGCACGCAGCATATCGCCGGTAGAAATTTGCGGAATAGCAAACTTTTCGCAAATGAATTGTGCCTGTGTGCCTTTACCTGCACCGGGCGCACCCAACAGAATTACGCGCATGCGCATACCCCTTGTGGTTAATAGAAACTGTCCGGCAAGTCAAAAAAATGGTTATTTTTCAACCAGTCACGGAAAAAATAGGCCTAACCTTACTCCGAGCCGGGCTCTTGCTCAAGTCATTGTGATGAAAAAGCCGGGCGCTGAACGCCCGACTTTGGTATAGACCGTATGGCAACTGAACGAATGTCATAACCATACTAATGAAAGGATCAACCCGTATTGCGCATACCGGCCGCAATACCGGCCATCGTCACTTTTAACGCCCGCTCTACTTCTTTACTGACTACATCCTGATCCTGCCGTTCGCGATAAAGCAATTCGGCCTGCAGGTAGTGCAACGGATCGGTATAGGGATTACGTACGCTCATGGAGTGCTGTAAGGCCAGATTATCCTGTAACAAACTCTGCTGGTCTTTAATCGCCAGAACCAGATCGCGGATTTTTTGTAAACGGATACGCAGCTGGCTGCCCAACGGCTGCAGTTCAGCCTCAACCAGACGCCCCTCATAATACTGGGCAATGGCCGGATCGGCTTTCGAGATCACCATTTCCAGCATATCAATATAGGTGCGGAAAAACGGCCACTGTGCATACATCGATTGCAATTGCGGCAACTCGCCATTATTAACCGGCTGTGCCAGAGCTTCATCCGAACCTAGCCAGGCTGGCAGCATTAAGCGCATTTGCGTCCAGGCAAAAATCCATGGGATCGCACGCAGGGTTTCAATGCCGCCACCGCTTTTACGGCGCGCCGGGCGACTGCCTAATGACAATTTACCCAATTCCTGTTCCGGCGTTGCGGCGCGGAAATAACGCACAAAGTCCGGCGTATCGCGCACCATGGCGCGGTAAGATTTAACGCCAGCGCTGGCCAGTTGCTCCATACGCTCACGCCATTGCGGTTGTGCCGCTTCCGGCGGTAACAGATTCGCTTCCAATACCGCAGAAACGTAAACCTTGAGGTTACGTACCGCCACCTCCGGCATGCCGAATTTAAAGCGGATCATTTCCCCCTGTTCCGTGACCCGCAGGCCACCTAATACCGACCCCGGCGGCTGCGATAAAATCGCCCGGTGAGCAGGACCGCCACCGCGGCCAACACTGCCGCCACGACCATGAAATAAACGCAGCTTAATGCCTTTATCCTGTGCCGTTTTTGACAGTGCTTCCTGCGCCCGGTATTGCGCCCAGACAGCAGCCAGTTGGCCGGCATCCTTAGACGAATCGGAATAGCCAATCATGACTTGCTGATGGCCTTTGCAGTACTGCCGATACCAATCCACCGACCAGAGTTTTTCCATGCGCGGTGCCGATTGTTCAAGATCGCTGAGGGTTTCAAATAACGGCACCACCGGCATGTGGTCACGCACACCACTGGCCTGTAATAACAAGGCTACCGCCAGAATATCCGACGGCTCACTGGCCATGGAAATAATGTAACAGGACACACCATCACCGGCGCGGGTCGCCAGCACACTCATAGTATCGAGCACTTCCTGCGCCTCGGCACTGGGTGCCCAGCGCGTTGGAATTAACGGGCGGCGGGATGCGAGTTCATTCAGCAGGAACTGTTGTTTCTTTTCTTCATCCCAGGCTTTGTAATCACCCCAGTTATAAAAGGCGCAGATTTCCTGCAGCACATCGGCATGACGGGTCGATTCCTGGCGCACATCGAGTTTCACCAACGCCAAACCAAAACAGGCGACCCGGCGCAGGGTATCCAACAGAAAACCATTAGCGACCGTATCCAGTCCCTGCTCAATCAGGCTGTGATAACAGAGCATTAATGGCTGCAGTAATTCATCGTCTTCCTGTAATGGCTCACACTCAGTGTCTGCGCCACGGGCTTTGGCTGCGGCCCAGAGTTTGGTCTGCTCGAGACGATGACGCAGTTGATGCATACAGGCACGGTAAGGTTCGTGCTGATTTTCCGGATAAGCGCGGCGTAATTCTGCCGAAGCAGCGGTCATCGACAATTGCATGCCCAGTTGTTCGATATCACGCAGGAATAAATCCGCCGCCATCCAGCGTGCCAGAAATAAAACCTCACGGGTAACGGCAGAAGTGACATTCGGATTGCCGTCACGGTCACCGCCCATCCACGAAGAAAACCGTACCGGAGCCGCCGTCAGTGGTAATGCGCTGCTGCCACGCTGGCGCAGTTCATCATCAAGGTTGCGTAATAATTGTGGCACCGCATACCAGAGCGAATTTTCAATCACCGCAAAGCCCCACTTGGCTTCATCCACCGCCGTCGGCCGTACCTGGCGGATTTCATCGCTGTGCCAGATTTCTTCCACCACCGAGGCCAGCTGTTGCTCTATTTCCAGTAATTGCGGATGACCATCACGCAGGTCATCGCGCTGCTGTAACAAACGGGCAATCAGATCGTATTTCTGAATCAGGGTACGGCGGGTAATTTCGGTCGGATGAGCGGTGAGCACCAGCTCAATATTAACATCGGCCACTTTCTGGCTGAGATCCAGCCCGGCGATGCCTTTCTGTTGTAAGCGGTCGAGCAGGCTGCTGAACATTTGCTCGACATCGTCGTGCAGAAAATCGCTGCGCCGCCAGCTGGCACCGTGCTGCTGCTCGGCAATATTGGCCAGATTAAGGAACTGATTAAAACCACGCACCACCGGCACCAGCGCATCATCCGGCATGGTTTTCAAAAGTGCCAGTAACCGGTCGCGTTCAGCATCATCACCATTACGGGCTTTTTTGGCCTGCTTACGAATATCTTCAATACGCTTAAGCATGCTGCTGCCGTACTGATTTTCGATGGTTTTACCCAGCAGGTTGCCTAACAGTTTCACTTTGTCGCGTAACAAAGCATCCAATTCAAAAGCATCCGTCGCGCTCATAACCACTCCTGTCAGATCGTTTTATTCAGTGTGCGGAAAAACAGACAGATAGCAAGAGAACAGAGTTACTCAACGCGGCTTTAACAGGATTTTGGTAACACTTTGTTTAATGGCAGGCCGGAGTGTTTTTTTCATTCTATTCTGATTAAACAGCCAGAGAAAAAGGACATCCGATGAAAGCTTCTGAATTATTACGCCACTGGGAAAAAGAATTTGGCGAGCCGCTGAGCGCCACCCACTATGAGTTACCGTTAAACGTCAAAGACGCCGCACGGCTGGAGGCTCTGGCCGAAATGTTTCCCGGCAGCAGCAAAGAGCGCATTCTGCGTGATTTGGTCAGTGCTGCATTATCCGACCTGACCAGCGGCTTTCCGTATGTAGCCGGCGATAAAGTGGTTGCTCAGGATGAGGAAGGTTATCCGGTGTTTGAAGATATCGGGCCAACGCCGCAATTTCTGCAACTGACCCGTAAACATCTGAACAGCCTGCAAAAAGGCAAGCACTAAGCAGTACTGCCGTCAGTGGTTCTCCTTCTGTTTGGCACGTTGCCAGGCGGCTTCCATCTCAGCGGCACTGGCTTTGTCCCAGCCGCCGAGCTGCTCAACCTGCGCTTCCACCACCGCAAAACGTGAGCAAAAACGGGTGTTGGTACCGCGCAGTGCCACTTCGGCATCGACCTTTAAGTGCCGCGCCAGATTACTGACTGCAAATAACAGGTCGCCTACTTCGTGTTCGAGACGTTCTGGATCGGCTCCGGCAATTTCTGCCTCGACCTCAGCCAGCTCTTCACGGATTTTATCCAGCACACCCTGCACATCCGGCCAATCAAAGCCGACCCTGGATGCTTTTTTCTGCAGTTTGACGGCCCGGTTAAGTGCCGGCAAAGTGACCGGCACATCGGCCAGTAACCCGTCGGTTGTATTCTGTGCCGCCGGTTTGAGCGCTTTTTCCTGCTGCTTAATCCGATCCCAGTTGGCATTAATTTCCGCTTCTTCCGGGCTGACAGACGGATCGCGTTCGCTGTGCAGCGTTCCCTGTGGGAAAACATGAGGATGACGACGGATCAGTTTTTCGACCAGACGGTGAATGATCGAATTGAGATTAAACTGCCGTTGCTCGTCCCCCATCTGGCCGTAAAAGATCACCTGAAATAACAAATCCCCCAACTCTTCTTCCAGATGAGGCCAGTCCTGACGCTCAATCGCATCAGCCACTTCATAAGCTTCTTCCAGCGTATGCGGCAGAATAGTGGCGAAATCCTGTTTCAGATCCCAGGGACAACCCGTTTGCGGATCACGCAAACGGCGCATCAGATACAGCAGGTCATCAAGGCAGTAACTCATGAACCATGACCTCCACGCACCCGGCGGGCGGATACGACGTTAGGCAGCTGAGCAATTTTACTCATCAGCCGGGCAAAGCGTTCCAGGCTTTCCACTTCAACGGTCAGCTGCATATTGGCGGTATTTTCGCCCTGATTGGACTGGGTATTCACCGATATCACATTGATGCGTTCGTTAGCCAGCACCGAGCTGACATCACGCAGCAGACCGGTGCGGTCGTATGCCTGAATGAGCATATCCACCGGATACGTGCTGTTCGGCTTATTCCCCCAGCTCACCTGCAACAAGCGTTGCGGCTCTACCGCTTCAAGGTGCAGCAGGTTGTCGCAATCACTGCGATGCACCGTGACACCACGGCCAACGGTGATATAACCGCGGATATCGTCACCCGGTACCGGCTGGCAGCATTGAGCCAACTGGGTTAACAGATTGCCGACACCGTCGATATAAATGTCGTCCGCTTTGGTATTACGCTCTGCGTGCTCCGGTTTGCGCGACAGCGGCAGCTCCTGCTGACTGTTGCCGGCATCGGACTTTTTCAGCACGGTGTGCACAATCTGGCCGACGCGCAGATCACCGGCCCCCACAGCAGCAAACATATCGTCGACCGACTTCATGTTCATGTCTTTGGCAACATCGGTCAGCGGTTCGTTTACCAGATCAAGGCGATCCAGTTCGCGCAATACCAGCTGGCGGCCTTCATCGATATTCTGATCGCGCGCCTGCAGCTTAAACCAGTGCGCCACTTTGGCGCGCGCACGGGTGGTGTGAATATAACCGGATTCCGGATACAGCCAGTCGCGGCTCGGGTGCGCATTGGCGTTGGTCAGAATCTCGACCTGTTCGCCATTTTTCAGCAAATAGGTCAGCGGTACGATACGGCCATTCACTTTCGAACCACGGCACTTATTACCGACTTCGGTGTGCACGCGATAGGCAAAATCCACCGGTGTAGCGCGTGGCGGCAAATCGACCACATGACCTTCCGGTGTAAAGACGTAGATACGATCAGGGTTGATGTCAGCCCGTAACTCACCCACCAGCTCCGGTAAATCGTCCAGCTCTTCGTGCCATTCTAGTACCTGCCGCAACCAGGCGATTTTCTGTTCATAGCCCTGATCTTTGGCGCTGGTGTCGGTGCCCTTATAAAGCCAGTGCGCACAGACGCCCAGCTCGGCATCTTCGTGCATATTGTGGGTTCGGATCTGAACTTCCAGCACCTTGCCTTCCGGACCCACAACCGCGGTATGCAGCGAGCGGTAACCGTTCTCTTTCGGATTCGCGATGTAGTCATCAAACTCGTTGGGAATATGACGCCAGAGCGTATGCACAATCCCCAGTGCGGCGTAACAATCACGCAGCTCCGGCACCAGAATACGCACCGCGCGGATATCGTAAATCTGCGAGAAATCGAGATTCTTACGGCTCATCTTCCGCCAGATGCTGTAGATATGTTTGGCGCGGCCGTAGACGTCGCATTTGATACCGGCACCCAGCAGGTCATCGCGCAGGCGCTGTACCACGGTTTCGATATAGTCCTGACGGGCAAGGCGCTTTTCATCCAGCAGGCCGGCAATCTTCTTATAGGCTTCCGGCTGCATATAGCGGAACGCCAGATCCTCAAGCTCCCACTTCAGATGACCAATACCCAGACGATGGGCCAGCGGCGCGTAGATATTGAAGACTTCTTCGGCGACCTTGCGGCGTTTGTCTTCCGGGCCATCTTTTACCGCCCGGATGGCCGAGGTCCGCTCAGCCAGCTTGATCAGCGCCACACGTACATCATCGATCATCGCCACCAGCATTTTACGCAGGTTCTCAACCTGCGCCTGACGCTGGCCCAGCACCACTTCATCACGGGAGTTCTGGATTGCGCTGATCGCCGCCATGCGCAGCACGCCTTCGATCAGCTTGGCCACTTCGGCGCCGAAATCGCGCTCGACCCGTTGCAACGCCAACCGGCCTTCACGCACCGCACGGTACAGAATGGCAGCCACCAGCGATTCGGTATCCAGACGCAGATCGAGCAGAATCTGCGCCATCTCAATACCCATCTGCACACTGTCGATCGACCAGTAGGTACGGTTCACAATGGCTTCATCTGACAACTGTTTGGCCAGTGTCAGGGCACGCCCGAGTGTTTCCGGGTCTTTTACATCGTACGCCTGCTGGATACTGTCCAGCCAACGTGAAACATCGAGCGATCCATCATGTAACAACGGATGATCATCTCTGACCTTAACCATGACGTTTAGCCTTTCTTTCCAGTAATACCATGGTTTCTACATGGTGTGTCTGCGGAAACATATCCATGATTCCCGCCTGCCGGACCTGATAACCGGCCGCCGCCAGCACATTAAGATCCCGTGCCAGAGTCGCCGCATCACAGGATACGTACAGAATACGTGGTACCCGACGCGCAATAAGTTCGTTCATAACGCCGGCGGCCCCCGCCCGTGGCGGGTCGAGCAGCACGGCATCAGGCTCGGGCAAATCAGCCAATCCGCCCGCGCCGCTTAAATCGGCCTGAATCGCTTGCAAAGGTAAGGCCAGATTGGACGCCTGTGCGGCCAGACTGTCTACCATACTTTGCTCTACCTCCACCGCCAGTACCTGCTGCGAGCGTTTCGCCAGCGGCATACTGAAGTTGCCATGACCGGCAAACAGATCCCAGATCACTTCATCAGCACCGGGCTGCAGCCAGTGCAGCGCCTGCTGCACCATGGCACGATTGACCGCGCCATTGACCTGCACAAAGTCGCTGAGTTCCAGCCGCAGTGCCAGATCATCAACCTGATGATGCAAAGGCTCAGCCTGTTCTGGCCACAGCAGCTGCGCCGGCGCATCGCGTTCGCTTTTCAGCCACAGCTGTAACGGCAGCAGGCCATCCATATTGAGCCCGGCGGCAAAGCTGCACAGTTTTTTCTCATCGCCCGGCGATAAAGGTTTCAGAATGCGCAATACCAGTGCCAGCGCGTTATCGGCGGCAATGGCTTCAATCTGGGTAATGACTGCCCGAGCATCAAGGCGGTTAATCTGTTCACGCCAGGCTGCCCAGTCGAGGGCCGGGTGTTCGGGCAGCACCAGACAACGGTCAACATTGCTGATATGCGCAGACGAGGCTTCGCGGAAGCCAACAAAGTTCTCGCGGCTGTCTTTGCTATAACGCACACCGAGGCGCGCTTTGCGGCGATAGTGCCAGGGCTCCGCCACAATCGGCGCCGACCACTCTGGCACCTCAACGCCCTGACGGCTCAGCTCACGCGCCACGCGTTCCTGCTTAAAAGCCACCTGCGCGTCATAGGCCAGGTGCTGCAGGTCACAGCCACCACAACGTTGGTAATGCGGACAGTCGGGGGTTACGCGATCGGGGGAGGTTTTGATCAGGTTCAGCAAACGGGTCTGCCACACCTTGCGGCGGCGGCCATCGAGCACCACTTCGGCTTCTTCGCCGGGCAAAGCACCGGGAACGAAATAGACATCGCGACCCAGCCGCGCCACCCCTTCCCCTTCCGAGGTCAGGTTATCCACCGACAGCGTCAGGCGCCGTTGTTTATCTGCTGGTTTCACCAGGCACTCCTTTAATGACCAGCCAGTATCATGCACAGCAGCACGACGTGGCATCTGGCGCACAAGATTGGGGCAAAGTGGGGGATATTCAAGGGCTGAGAAGGAACAAATACAGCGTCCGGTGGCTGATATGCAGCAGCCACCGACAAACACGATCAGGCCTGCGGGGCGAAAACACCGGAAGACAGGTAACGGTCACCGCGGTCACAGATAATGGCCACGATGGTCGCGTTTTCCAGCGTTTGTGCCAGACGCAAAGCACCGGCCACCGATCCGCCAGAAGAAACGCCGCAGAAGATACCTTCGCGCCGTGCCAGCTCACGCATGCAGTGTTCGGCTTCCTGTTGGCTGATATCCATCACCAGATCCACCTGACGGGCATCATAGATAGTCGGCAGATATTCCACCGGCCAGCGACGGATTCCGGGAATGGCGGCACCATCCGCCGGCTGCAGACCAACAATCTGTACTGCCGGATTCTGTTCCTTCAGGTAACGCGAGGTTCCCATAATGGTTCCCGTGGTACCCATCGAGCTGACAAAGTGGGTGATGCGCCCGCCGGTCTGCGCCCAGATTTCCGGCCCGGTGCTGTGATAATGCGCTTCAGGGTTGTCGCCGTTGCCGAACTGATTCAGCACC
Organism: Thalassolituus pacificus; assembly: GCF_025318105.1. Classification (NCBI taxonomy): domain Bacteria; kingdom Pseudomonadati; phylum Pseudomonadota; class Gammaproteobacteria; order Oceanospirillales; family Oceanospirillaceae; genus Thalassolituus; species Thalassolituus pacificus. The sequence continues at coordinate 611,503 of NZ_JAOANI010000028.1, read as the reverse complement.
TTGCCTTCACCACGGGCCTCCATCGCCAACGCCAGATCGCGCGCGCCTTCCATGCCGCTGTCGACCAGGATCAACTCAGCACCATAGGCCTCCATCGCCCAGCGCCGTTCCATGGTGGCGCTGTCAGGCATAATCAGAATCATGCGGTAGCCTTTAATGGCAGCCGCCATCGCCAGCGCGATACCGGTATTGCCACTGGTGGCTTCAATTAAGGTATCACCGGGCTGAATATCACCGCGCTGCTGCGCACACTCAATCATCGATAATGCCGGGCGATCTTTTACCGATCCGGCCGGATTATTACCTTCCAGCTTGAGCAGAATGGTGTTGCTGCTGTCGGCTGGCAACAGACGCTGCAGACGCACCAGCGGTGTATTGCCCACACAATCGGCGATGGTCGGGTACTGAATATCGGTCACGGCGATCTCTACTTATAACCAAAGAGCGCGTAGTTTACCTTTGCACCTCACCTGAACGTAATATCAATTGGTGATTTCGTTATATCGCAGTGCAGACCAACAAGCCGCATTGAAGGCTGCGATTGCACCCATCCGGCGCGCCCTTTACTCTACGGCTTTATCTTTCTTTAAGTTGTGTGCATGAAAAACTGGACCATCCAGAGCCGTATTCTGTTTCTGGCCTTACTGCCCGGCGTTATCGTCTCGGTGGTGCTGGGTATTTTCTTTATGGCCGAGCGTGCGCGCGACCTGAATGACTTACTCGATCAGCGTTCACTGGCGATGGCCAAACAGCTGGCTCCTACCTGCGAATACGGTGTCATGACCGGCAATGTCGGCATCCTGCAAAACATCGCCAACAATATGCTGGAAGAAAAAGACGTCCGCTCGGTCAGTATTTATAACCAGGATGTAGAGATCCTTGCCCACTCCGGCCCGAAGATGCTGACCGAACGTATTGGCTCAGCCGAGCTGCAGGATAACCAGCTACAACTGCTGCGCACCGAAGGCTCGGTGCGTGTCCGCGCGCCGATTTTTGCCCAGAACCTGGTCATTCCTGACCAGCTGTCTGATCAGTTTTATGCTGAGGAAAGCCGCCAGATCAAACTGCTGGGCTGGGCCGAGCTGGAGCTGTCGAATGCCAATACCCAGCTGATGCGCTATCAGCATATTGCCTCCTCTCTGAGCGTCATCCTGCTGGCTCTGCTGACCTGTACCTTTGTTGCTATCCGCCTCAGCCGTCAGGTGTCGGAACCGATGAGCAACATTGTTAAAGCCATTGGCGATTTAGAAGACGGCAAGCTCGAAAGCCGTGTTCATATCAACAGTGGTGGCGAATTCCAGCAACTGGCTTCCGGTATCAATGCGATGGCCAGCGCGTTGCAACGCGTCAATACAGAACACCAACACAATCTGGAGCAGGCAACACAGGATCTGCAGGAAACCCTGGATGAAATGGAGATCCGTAACCGGGAGCTGGCCATCGGCCGTAAAGAAGCACTGGAAGCCAGCCGCATGAAATCCGAGTTTCTGGCCAACGTCAGCCATGAAATCCGCACCCCGCTTAATGGCATTATCGGTTTCAGTGACCTGCTGGTGCGCACCCGGGTTGATGAGCGCCAGGCCGACTATCTGGATACCATCCGTAAGTCCTCCGGCGATCTGCTGAACATCATCAACGATATCCTTGATCTGTCTAAGATTGATGCCGGTAAACTCATTATTGAACACACCAGCTTCAATCTGCGTGACGTTGTGGAAGACGTACTCACGGTACTGGCCCCCGAAGCCTTTAACAAAGGCCTGGAACTGAACCATCTGATTTATTCTGACGTACCGCTGCAGGTTGAAGGCGACCCGTTACGTCTGAAGCAGGTGCTGACCAACCTGATCAACAACGCTATTAAATTTACCGAACGCGGCAACGTCAGTGTGCGTGCATCGCTGATTAACCAGGGCGATAACCGCGCCAGCATCAAGTTTGAAATTCAGGATTCCGGTATCGGCATGACCGACGCCCAGATCAGCAAAATATTTACCGCCTTTACCCAGGCGGATGCCAGCACCGCACGCCAGTTTGGCGGCACCGGGCTGGGACTGATTATCTCCCGCGCATTGGTTGAAGCCATGCACGGTGAAATTCTGGTCAGCAGCCATGAGGGCCGTGGCTCGACGTTCAGTTTCCATATCAAAGTCGGTGTAGCCGAGACGCAGGTAACCAACCAGCCGCCAGCGTTAAGTGGCTATCAGGTCGCCCTGCTGGAACCCTCGTTACTCAACCGGATGAATACCGGCGCGCTGCTCAATCAATGGCAGGTCGAACATCACGACTGTGAGAACCGCCAGCAGCTGCTGGAATTGCTGACCAATAACGAACACAACCTGCAGGCGCTGATTGTTGCCGTCAGCCGTCAACACATTAACGACCCGCAACAACGGCTGTTTATGCAGCAGTTAACGCAATATCAGCTGCCACTGATCACGCTGATCGACAGTGTCAGCCACGAGCATCTCGACCAGCTCAAACAACAGGGCGCCAGCCTCAGTATCAGTCAGCCATTTCTGCATCAGCGCTTGTATCAGGCGCTGCGCCGTGCTCTTGGCAAGGACACCAGCGAAGCCTCTGATCACAATCCGGCAGCGCCAGGAACCCTCCCTTTACGCGAGCCCCCCTGCGTACTGGCGGTGGACGATAACAGCGCCAACCTGAAACTGGTGGTGACGTTATTACAGGAACTGGGAATCCGGGTCATTGCCGCCAGCAATGGTCGCGATGCCATTGATATCGTGCAGCTGCAAGCTGTCGATATGGTTTTTATGGATATTCAGATGCCAGGCATGAATGGCCTGGAAGCCACCGAGCAAATCCGCATGCTGCCGGGCCGAGGCTCACTGCCGATTATCGCGCTCACCGCTCATGCCATGGCCGATGAAAAAGAAGCATTGATTAAAGCCGGCATGAACGACTACCAGACCAAACCCATCAGTCAGGAACAGCTGTCGGCCTGCGTTGAACGCTGGACCGGTTATCGTTCGCTCAGCCAAGCTGCAGTGGCAGAAACACCAGCGCCATCGAAAAGCCAGTGCGAGTGGGTCTTTGATGCCGCCACAGCCCTGCGCCACGCCAATCATAAAGTCGATCTGGCCCAGGATATGTTCCGCATGCTGCTCGACTCGCTGCACAACGATATGCAGCACATTGTCGATGCCTGGGAAGAAGAGGATATGGAAAATCTGCTCGAACGTGTGCACCGGGTTCACGGCGCTACACGCTACTGCGGTGTTCCTTGTCTGCGCAGCACTCTGGAAACCTTTGAAACAGCCTTGAAAGCCAACAAACAGAATGAGTTACCGGCATTGATGCGGCAACTGGTGGAAGATGTTGCCAACCTGCAACAATGGGCGCAAAGCAATGACTGGTCAGCCACACTGATCACCGTGGCCGCCGAGCGGGCGGATCATACTCTGGTCAGCAACGCCTGACGCTAGCTCAGCAAAGCAAAGGCCTGAATCCACTCACCCTCATCCGACAAACTCACCAACGCCCGCTGCCCGCCCAGAGCCTGTAAGCGCTCGGCGGCGGCACCCTGCAACAGCACGTGCGGCGCGCCCAGATCATCGCGCAGCACTTGCAGCTGCTGAAACCCCACGCCTTTGGCAATACCGGTGCCCAGTGCTTTGGCCAGTGCTTCTTTGGCCGCATATTGCTTGGCCAGAAAGTTGAGCGGATTGGCCCGCGAGCGATACAACGCCTGCTCCGCAGGGGTCAGAATACGCTGCACAAAGCGCTCACCGTGACGCGCCAGCGCCTGTTCGATGCGACGGCTATCGAGCAGATCGGTGCCGATGGCGATCACCCCCGGCACCTGCTGAAAGGCTTCAGCCTGCGTCATGATCAACCACCATCAACCGCGGTTTGTTGCCGCAGCCAGCAGGTCACGCATTTCGCGCACCGCTTCTTTCAGGCCAACGAACAGTGCCCGCGCAACAATGGCGTGGCCGATGTTAAGCTCATTCATGCTGGGGATCGCCGCAATCGCTTCGACATTGTGATAATGCAGACCGTGACCGGCGTTCACAATCAGACCGCGCTCGTGCGCATAGGCAGCAGCGTCCTGAATACGCTTCAGCTCAAGCTGCTGCTCTGCTTCCGTTTTGGCATCGGCGTAGCGTCCGGTATGCAGTTCAATCACCGGTGCGCCAACGCGCAGAGTGGCATCAATCTGGGAGAAATCCGGGTCGATAAACAACGACACTTCACTGTTAATGGCTTGCAGTCGCGCCACCGCTGCACGGATATGAGCTTCCTGACCAATTACATCCAGACCGCCTTCGGTGGTCAGCTCTTCGCGTTTTTCCGGCACCAGACAGGTACAGGGCGGGCAGATTTCTTCAGCCAGCTCGAGCATGGCCTCGGTCACGGCCATTTCCAGATTCATGCGCGTGGATAAGGTTTCCGCCAGCACATAGACGTCACGCGTCTGAATATGGCGGCGATCTTCACGCGGGTGAATGGTGATGCCGTCTGCACCGGCTTCTTCGGCCAGAAATGCGGCCTGAACCGGGTCCGGATAAATGGTGCCGCGCGCCTGACGCAAGGTGGCAACGTGGTCGATATTGACGCCCAGCAGGACGCGTTGAGCATTTTTCACGGGGACTTCCCTCTTGTCTGAATGGGCTTTTAGAGATTGGGCTGAGTTACATTCCGGATTGAAACAGCTCACGGCTGACCAGTGGCCGCTCCAGCAGGTCTTCCAGTGCGCAGCGTAACACCTGTTTGGCCGCCGCCCAGCATTGTGGCCGCTGAGCCCGGCCTTGTCCAAGCTCGAGTAAATACTCACCGGGTAACGATGGCGGTTTTATTGGGCTGATCACGGCCGCATCCGACCGTACAAAACCTTCGCGGGCAATAAAGCGGTAGGACTCCTCGGCGGTAATCGGGCGTCCCTCACGATCCTGCTGCCAGGAAAAACCATAACCCAGTGCCTGCAGTAACTGGTATTCGAACAGCCGCAACCAGGGGTCCGGTAATTCGGTGTTTTGCAGGCCTTCGAGGGTTTTGGCGTAGGTAAGAAACAGCTCTGGCTGAGCTTCATGGCGCGGCAGCAGGCGCACCAGTAATTCGGCGAGGTACAGACCGCAATACAGGTTACGGCCTTGCAGGGAATAGGTCTGCAGACTGCGCAGTCCGCGCAGTTGTGGCCAGTCTTCGGCATGAGCCCAGTCGCCCTGATAGCGCTGGTGTAAATCGGCAGCGGGTTGCGTGCGGCCAGCCACCACACTCAGCCGCCCCTGCCCGGCGCTGAAAATATCCAGCAGCCATTCCTGCTCGCGCAGGGGCTGACGCTGCAATACAAACAGCGTTTTCATGGCTAGCCGATGCGGTCGTCGTAACCCAGACTGCGCAGTGCGCGCTCGTCGTCGGACCAGCCCGCTTTGACTTTAACCCACAGCTTAAGCATGACTTTGCAGTCGAACAGCAGCTCCATATCTTTACGGGCATCCTGACCAATCTGCTTGATACGATAACCACCATCACCAATCACAATGGCTTTTTGCGAGGCACGCTCCACCAGAATCAGCGCGCTGATTTCGATCAGCGTACCGGTGTGCACAAACTCTTCGATTTCAACCGTCATGGCGTAGGGCAGTTCATCGCCCAGCTGGCGCATGATTTTTTCACGCACCAGTTCAGCCGCCAGGAAACGCGAGCTGCGGTCGGTAATCTGATCTTCCGGAAAGAAGTATTGGTTTTCCGGCAGATAGCTTTCAATCAGGTTTTCCAGTCGCTCAATGTTATGGCCGGTCTTGGCGCTGACCGGAATAATCTGATCAAAATTATGACGGCTGCTGAGTTGCTGCAGCACGGGCAGCAATTCTTCTTTTTCACGCACAAAATCGACTTTATTCACCACCAGCACTACCGGTGCACGCTGCGATTTAACCGCCTGCAGAACCATTTCGTCTTCTTCGGTCCAGCGCGTACGGTCAACCAGCATCAGGATCAGGTCGACGTCTTTTACCGCCGTGGTGGCCGCTTTGTTCATATAGCGGTTAATCGCCTTTTCCTGATGCTTATGCATTCCCGGAGTATCGACATATACCACCTGCACATCACCCTCGGTTTTAATGCCCAGAATCTGGTGGCGGGTCGTCTGCGGCTTACGCGAGGTGATGGATAATTTCTGCCCGAGAATACGATTCAGCAGCGTGGATTTGCCCACATTCGGGCGGCCAACGATGGCGACATAGCCGGTACGTTGCGTCATTGTTTTTCCTCTCCTGCGTCATGCGCAAGTTCTGCTGAATCATCAATGCCCAGTATCGTTAATACCTGCGCGGCCGCGGTTTGTTCGGCACCGCGACGGCTGCTGCCCAGAGCGACTATAGCGTTATCCAGCTCAGGGATGCGGCATTCGACGGTGAAAACCTGCTCATTGGTCGGGCCTTCTACACTCATAACGTCATATTTGGGCAGGCTGGATTTACGTGCCTGCTGGTATTCCTGCAAACGGGTTTTAGGATCTTTAATCGGGTCTTCCAGCGTTAAGGCATCCAGACGGGTCGCGTACCAGGACAGAATACGCTCGCGTGCCGCTTCCAGGCCACTGTCGAGATACATAGCGCCAATTAACGCTTCTACGGTATCGGCCAGAATAGAATCACGACGGTGCCCACCGCTTTTTAATTCGCCGGAACCCAGCAATAAAAAGTCGCCAAGATCAAACTCACGGGCAATGATGGCCAGCGTTTCGCCTTTTACCATGCGCGCGCGTAAACGACTCAGCTTGCCTTCTTTCGCCTGCGGAAAACGGCGGTACAGATCGTCGGCGACGACAAAATTGAGGATGGAATCACCGAGAAACTCCAGCCGTTCATTATTGCTGATGCCTTTGCTGCGGTGTGTAAGCGCCAGCATCACCAGCGATTCATCGCGAAAGCTGTAACCCAGGCGCTGGGATAATTTAACGAGGGGATTATTCACTGAGTAAAATCTTTCTGTTGATAAAAACGCACAACCAGGTCGATATTACCGAACAGAGTACCGCGTTGTTCATAGGGCCAGTCGAGGGTAAGCCCACGGTTACTGGTATGAATATTAAGATCATCAAAAGCCATCCGGATATCGTTCTTACTGAGCCGTTCTTCGAGCAGCTTTTTTAGTTGATTCGGACGGGTATCGCTTTTGACATCGCCGGACTCGTACATCGTATTGATGATGGTCGTCAGCATCTGGTTCTGCCAATACATTGGCACTAACGTAATGGCCGCTTTAACAAAAACGATGGCAATAAAAACGACCACCAATACCGATATAAAAGACATTCCACGCTGACGACGCATATTAATCATCCACTCTCAGAACGGCGAGGAAGGCAGACTGTGGAATTTCCACGTTGCCGATTTGTTTCATACGTTTTTTACCTTCTTTCTGCTTCTGCAGCAGTTTTTTCTTACGGCTGACGTCACCACCATAACATTTGGCGGTTACGTTCTTACGCAGCGCTTTAACCGTCGTACGGGCAACGACCTGATTGCCCATCGCAGCCTGAATCGCCACGTCGAACATCTGCCGCGGAATCAGTTCTTTCATTTTTTCGGTCAGCGACGCACCACGGCGGCGAACGTTATCACGGTGCATAATCACCGCCAGTGCATCCACCCGCTCACCATTCACCAACACATCCAGACGCACCAATGGTGCTTCCTGGAAGCGGACAAAGTTGTAATCCAACGAGGCGAAACCACGACTGGCGGATTTCAGACGGTCAAAGAAATCCATCACCACTTCGGCCAGCGGAATTTCATATTTCAACGCCACCTGAGACCCGGTGTACTGCATATCAATCTGCACACCGCGCTTTTCGATACACAGCGTAATCACGTTACCCAGATACTCTTGCGGCACCAGAATATTGCATTCGGCAATCGGCTCGCGCATTTCTTCAATCACGCCGGGATCAGGCAGCTTAGACGGGTTATCCACCATCAGCACTTCGCCTTTTCTGTTCAGCACCTCGTAAATTACCGTCGGTGCTGTCGTGATCAGGTCAAGATCGTATTCACGCTCAAGACGCTCCTGAATGATTTCCATGTGCAGCATACCGAGGAAGCCACAACGGAAACCGAAGCCCAGAGCATCGGAATTTTCCGGCTCATAAAACAAAGATGCATCGTTCAGCGACAGCTTTTCCAGCGCATCACGGAAGGCTTCAAAATCATCGGAAGACACCGGGAATAAACCGGCATACACCTGGGGTTTTACCTTCTGGAAGCCCGGCAGCGCATCCACATCGGGGAATTTTGTGCTGACGATGGTATCGCCCACCGGCGCACCATGAATGTCTTTAATGCTGCCGACCATATAACCCACTTCGCCGGTTCCCAGCTCACCGGTTGCCGTCATCTTGGGGGTGAAGATACCAATGCCGTCCACCAGGTGGTCGCGGCCGGTGGATTTCATGCGGATTTTGTCGCCTTTCTTGATGCTGCCGTTCTTCACCCGGATCAGGGAAACAACGCCCAGATAAGAATCGAACCAGGAATCAATGATCAGCGCCTGTAACGGCGCATCCGGGTCTCCTTCCGGCGGCGGGATATTAGCCACCAGATCTTCCAGCACATCTTCGATATTCAGACCGCTTTTCGCGCTGCAACGCACGGCATCGGTTGCATCCAGACCGATAATCTCTTCGATTTCCTGTGCCACTTTATCCGGATCGGCCTGCGGCAGATCCATCTTGTTCAGAACCGGGCGAACTTCCAGCCCCTGCTCAATGGCGGTATAACAGTTGGCGACCGACTGGGCTTCAACGCCCTGAGCGGCATCCACCACCAGCAACGCCCCTTCACAGGCCGACAGCGAGCGGCTGACTTCGTAGCTGAAGTCAACGTGTCCCGGGGTATCAATAAAGTTCAGCTGGTAAACCTCACCATTGCGGGCTTTATAGTCCAGCGTCACGCTCTGGGCTTTGATGGTAATGCCACGCTCACGCTCAATATCCATTGAATCCAGTACCTGCGCCTGCATTTCCCGGTCGGAAAGGCCGCCACATACCTGAATAAAACGATCTGAAAGAGTGGATTTGCCGTGGTCGATATGGGCAATGATGGAAAAGTTACGAATGTGGTCCAGCTGGCTCACAGAATACAACCCGGTTGTTAATTGAAATGGTGGGCGATTTTACTTGAAAGGCGGGGTAAAGGCTATTTTGTACGCTATCTGGCGCAGGTTATGTTGGCTGACAGCCATAAACGACGAAGCCCGGTGAGAACCGGGCTTCGTCGTTTATGGCAATTACTCAGTAATCCGCAGCGGGATAAACATGGCCGCACCGCGGCGCACAATGCGCATCGGCACACTGCGATTAGCCGGGATACCGGCCACCACACGATCAAATTCTTCCATGTTGCGTACCGGTTCACCGGCAATCATGGTAATGACGTCACCGTTGACCAGGCCAGCAAACGCCGCCGGACCACGTTTCACATCACGCACGACCACGCCATCACCGACGCTTTTACGCTGCGCTTCGGAAAGCTCGCTGACCACCACACCCAGACGGTTACTGGTGCTTTCTTTCGGACTGGCATTGTTCAGTGCCAGTTCCGCGCCATCGCCATCCGGCAGCACACCAATGGTTACGTTGATTTTCTTACGCTTACCGTTGCGCACCACGTCCAGCTTAACGCTGCTGCCCGGCTTCACCCGTCCGACCTGATGCGGCAGATCGGACGACAGATAAATTGACTTGCCGTTGAAGTGGGTAATGATGTCGCCATTTTTCAGGCCGGCCGCTTCCGCCGGACTGCCAGGCACAATCTGTGCGACCAGCGCACCGGCTGCTTTTTCCAGACCAAAGGACTCCGCCAGATCTTTGCTGACCTCCTGAATCACCACACCCAGCCAGCCGCGGCTGACTTTGCCTTTATCTTTCAGCTGATCAGCAACATCCATGGCCACATTGATGGGAATAGCAAAGGACACCCCCATAAAACCGCCGGAACGGGTGTAGATCTGGGAGTTGATACCCACGACTTTGCCATCCAGATTAAACAGCGGGCCGCCGGAGTTGCCGGGGTTGATAGCCACGTCGGTCTGTATAAAGGGGACATAATTTTCGTTCGGCAGGCTGCGGCCTTTGGCGCTGACAATACCGGCCGTCACCGAGTAATCAAAACCAAAAGGTGAACCAATGGCGACCACCCACTCGCCGACTTCGAGCGCATCCGAATCGCCGAGTTCCACGATAGGCAGATTCTTGGCTTCGACCTTCAGCAGGGCCAGATCGGAGCTTTCATCGGCACCAATCAATTTGGCTTCCAGCTCACGACGATCATTAAGACGTACAACAATTTCGTCAGCATCTTTGATCACATGATTATTGGTCAGGATGTAGCCATCTTTGGAGACGATAAAACCGGAGCCGAGCGATGCCCGCTCCTGTTCACCGCCACCACGGGGACCCTGCCCCGGCGCACCAAAGAAGTGGCGGAAAATTTCCGGCACATCTTCCGGCAGGCCATAGCGTTGCTGAAAGCCGTTACTCTGCACATGTTGCACGGTACTGATATTAACCACCGCTGGTGAGGTTTCCTTCACCAACTCGCGGAAATCGGGTAGCTCCGCCCGGGCCACAGAGGCCAGTAACAGCAGAGGCAGCACTAACATACGGATCATCTGTGTCATGGTTTTTCCTTGCTCAAACATGTTCTGAGTGGATCATAGGGATTCGTTCACAACCCGGCTTTAACGCCGGTTGCCATTGCGACTGATAACGCTCTGCCAGCCGGCGGGCCAGCATAAAACCCGCACCTAAACCGCCAATGGCGGCCAGACCGGCCCAACCATCGCTGCCCGTCAATTGGCCGGCCACTGCACCGCCAATCAACCCCAGCAATGGCAGGCCGTACATAACCAGAGCACTCAGCGCCAGACTGCCTTGCGGCAGACTGAGCACCACCTGCTGACCAGGCTGAAGTTTCTGTTCGGTGTTAACCCACAGACGCATTGGTCGCCCCAGCTTGCTCATACTGTGCTGGCCACAGCCAGAACGGGCATTGCAGCTGTTGCAGGCGCTGCGCTGGACGGCTTCAACCCAGATACCACCATCGCCCTGCTCTATGACTTCAACGATTTCCTGACTCATCGTCTGTTTATTCCTCTGTCACCGACAGCGCACTGTTTACAGCATCGACATGATGTTCTGCAAGCGCACCCGGCACGATCGATGTGGCGATACGAATCATCGTATCGGCGGGCAATTCGCCCACCACCGTCACCCGTAAACGGCCATGACTGCTGCCGTCGCCATCAGCAGCGCCTGCAGTATGGTCCCGGTAGCGCACAACCGCCGCCGTGGCGCCCCAGCGACGGGTGATTTCCGGCATCTGTTCCTGGTTTACCGGATCGATAAACAGGGTAAACGCCGCTAACCCATCGCTGTACATCAGACGCACCGGCAGCGTATCTGCGGTGTGCTGTTCAGCGTCAGCATCCGCCGTCCGCGGAGAACCGGCCTGAATTACAGCGGTAATACGAAAACCTGCCGGAATCCAGTTCGGCAGCCAGCCAATACCCTCAGTACTGATTGCTTGCTGATCGGGAGAAACGGGATAAAGCGTCAGCTTATGGCCCTGATCATCGGGCTCGAAAGCGGCCGCAGACAGATCAAGGCCAATCTCAATTTGGGCAAACTGAAACCGTTCCAGCACCTGTTGATGGTTATTGAGCAGATCAGAACGCAGCAGCAGACCGGTATTCTGATCCAGCCACAACTGATAGCCATAACGGTCATTGTCCACCGGAGTCACCTGCAGGCGCTGAGCAAACCGACCGGCAATGCGTTCAACGCCACCTAAGGTGAAATGGTACTGGTCTTCAACATCCATCACCCGCGAGAAGCCGTGTAATGGATTGCTGAGTTCACTGTTAAAACGCGGGGAGTGTTCACCGGGGTGAATGCAAATAATATCCTGACCATGACGCACCATTTCGCGCGGCAGGCCGGTAAGGTGCAGCAACTTTTCCTGCTCCACCCCATCAAGCATACCGTGGGTAATAGCCAGCGTTTGCCATTGCTGGCCATCGCCATAAATCAGTACGCCACGGTAATTTTGTTGTTGAAAAGCCTGGGTCATGCGTTCCAGCCAGCCCCGGGCTCCTTCTTCAGCCTGCGCGCCTGCAGTAAACAGACTGAAATTCAGAGCCAGCAGGCTGAAGCTCAGGGTAAGCAGTAATCTGCCTGCCCTCATTTGCCGCCCTCAGCCGGTTGCTGAAAATCCACCACGCGGGCGAAAGGAATGGCGGCACGGCTACCGCTCATGGTGGCCTGCTCAGTATGCTGCAGGACGTATTCCTGCAACTTACGCTGGGCGGCTTCAAGCTGTGCCGCATCAGTTTCTGACAGTGTCTGAACCGGAGCAGAAGCCAATTGTACGGCGGCAGGCTGCATCGTTTGTTGTTCGGCAACCAGAGCATCGGGTTCTGCACTGTTCATACGCACGCCGACCAGCACAGCCAGTGTTACTGATGCAGCCACGGCACCAGAGGCCAGCCAGCGTAATTTATGGCCATTAGCCGCCAACGGCTGAGGGCGACTGACTTCATCCATCGGTTCACCGTCCAGCGCCTGCATAATGCCACGCGACAGATCCACCGCAGCAGCCGGTTCGCCGCGCATCAGTGAGCCCATCATCTGATAACGCTGCCAGGTGCCGCGCAGTTCGTCGTCCTGCTCCAGCTGATTAAGTATGCGGCGAACTTCCAACTCGTCGGTTTCACCGTCCATCAGGGCGGATAAGGATTCGTTTATACGTTCATTCATCGGTTGCTATCCTCCCGGTCAGGCGATGGCGCTGGCTGTATCGGCCAGCAGCGGCTGCATTTTGCGGTCAATGGCTTCACGGGCGCGGAAAATCCGCGACCGCACAGTGCCGATTGGACATTCCATCACCTCGGCGATTTCTTCGTAACTCATGCCTTCCAGCTCGCGCAGGGTTACCGCCATACGCAATTCTTCCGGCAGAGCTTCAATGGCATCGAACACCACTTTTTGCAGCTGGTCGCGCTGCAACAAACCATCCGGGGTTTCGATATCTTTCATGTTAGCTTCGTCGGCGAAAAACTCGGCATCTTCCAGATCAATGTCGCGGGTCGGTGTTTTACGCCCGCGGCTGACCAGATAATTTTTCGCCGTATTCACCGCGATACGGTACATCCAGGTATAAAACTGACTTTCGCCACGAAAGCCGGGCAGCGCGCGATACGCTTTGATGAAGGCTTCCTGAGTCACGTCCTGAGCTTCGGCAAAGTCGGATACAAAGCGTCCGACCAGCGCCAGAATGCGGTGCTGATATTTGATGACCAGCAGATCGAATGCTCGCCGGTCACCCTTTTGTACGCGGGCGACCAGTTGTCGATCTGTATGTTGTTGATCTGTCATGCTGTTTTCCGCTGTCGTGCGCTGTGTCTCTACAGCCATTGCTAAGCTCATCTACCCAGCCTCCTGTATGCCAGTGTGTCGACCTGGTTCTGGGAGGATAGAGGGGATTTATTCGGATTAGTTCCGCCAGAGTGTATCATGGGCGGCAAATGTGGCCGATGGCGGACAGAAACTTATTCCCCGTACAGCGTCCGTTATGGCCCGTCCGGCACTGGCATCTGCCACCGTGGCGGCATTATAGTGCCCACCACTTTGATACGTACAATACAGCATGAGCCAATCTTTCTCTTTCGATGTTCTTATTATTGGCAGCGGTGCCGCCGGCCTGACGCTGGGGTTGTCACTGCCCGACCATATCAACGCAGCCATTATCAGCAAAGACAGCCTGGATGCCGGCTCTACCCGCTGGGCCCAGGGCGGCGTGGCCGCTGTGCTGGATGAAGACGACAGCGTTGAAGCCCACGTGCAGGACACCCTGATCGCCGGTGCCGGTCTGTGCCATGAGCCCAGCGTGCGCTTTACCGTGGAAAACTCCACCGCCGCGATTCAGTGGCTGATTGATATCGGCGTGCCGTTTACCCAGGACAGCCCGGATCATTTTCATCTGACCCGCGAAGGTGGCCACAGCGCGCGACGGATTATTCACGCCGCCGACGCCACCGGCCATGCCATCTCCGATACACTGCTGGCGCGGGCGAAAGAAAAGCCCAATCTCAAGCTGTTGCAGAACTACATCGCCATTGATCTGATCACCCGCGAAAAACTCGGCAGTGGCGGTCATGGCTGCATCGGTGCCTATTTCCTCAATAACGATACCGGCGATGTCGACGTCATTACCGCCCGTTCGGTGGTACTGGCGACCGGCGGCGCCAGCAAGGTGTACCTGTACACCAGCAACCCCGATGGTGCCTCCGGCGATGGCATCGCCATGGCCTGGCGTGCGGGCTGTCGCGTCGCCAATATGGAATTCAACCAGTTCCACCCGACCTGTCTGTATCACCCGCAGGCCAAATCCTTCCTGATTACCGAAGCGGTACGCGGTGAAGGCGGCAAACTTCTGCTGCCCAATGGCCAACGTTTTATGCAGCGTTTCGATAAGCGTGCCGAGCTGGCCCCGCGCGATATCGTCGCCCGCGCCATCGACCACGAAATGAAACGTATTGGTGCCGATTGCCTGTTCCTCGATATCAGCCACAAGCCGGCCGACTTTATTAAAGAGCACTTCCCGACTATTTATGAGCGCTGCCTGGAACTGGGCATCGACATCACCCGCCAGCCCATTCCGGTGGTTCCGGCGGCGCATTACACCTGCGGTGGCGTAGTCACCAATATTCATGGCCGTACCGATATTGAACATCTGTACGCCATTGGCGAAACCGCCAGCACCGGCCTGCACGGTGCCAACCGTCTGGCCAGTAACTCCCTGCTCGAGTGTCTGGTGTTTGCGCGCTCGGCGGCAGCTCATATCGCCGCCAACATTGACCGTGAAACACCGGCACCTCAGGCTCCGGCCTGGGATGCCAGCCAGGTCACAGATTCCGATGAAGATGTGGTGATTGCCCATAACTGGGACGAATTACGGCGCTTTATGTGGGATTACGTCGGTATTGTGCGCACCACCAAACGCCTGGTGCGCGCCCAGCACCGGGTGCAGATGCTGCGCCAGGAAATTCAGGAGTTTTACAGTAACTACCGGGTTAGTAATGACTTACTTGAGTTACGTAATCTGGTGGACGTAGCGGATGTCATTATCCGCTCAGCGCTGTTGCGTAAAGAAAGCCGGGGTCTGCATTTCAGCCGCGATTATCCGCACCCACTGCCACGCGCGTTTGACACCGTCCTGACACCTAAGTACCTGAAGGAACTGGGCGAACTCTGACTAAAGATGCTTGCTTTGAAAGGGTAAAAAGCAACGGCCTGAAGCGGGTCGTTGCTACTGGTAATCAGTGCAGATCGTTATACAACGCTGCCGTCAGGCGGCGGTAATCTTCCGCCCTGCCAACACTGTCCGGGCGGATCATCAGCCGCTGCCAGGGCCAGAACGACCACTCCAGAATCAGCACATCGGCGCGGCGCACACTGCCATAACGCCAGCGCACCCGAAGCTTGCGGCCACGCTGCTCAAGCCACCAGCCACGGCGATCATAGCCAATTTTATGTACTGCAAAGCGACGCCAGCCCAGCAGCATCAGCGACAACAGCAAGACACTGGAAATAGCCCAGCCTAGCGGCGACAGCAGACAACCGAGCAGCAGTAAGACCATGAGCAGAAAAGCGCCATCCAGCCAGCGCTGCCGGCGCGATGGCTGCAGCAGCCACTCAGCGCTTGCGGGCATGCTCCAGCACCAGCTCTACAATGCGCGCCATGTCGGCATTATCCGGCGTCTGGGATTCCATAAACCAGGTGAACAGATCGGGGTCTTCATGCTCCAGTAACTGGCGGTAACGGACTTTATCTTCCGCGCTCAGACTGGTGAAAGCCTGCTCGGCAAAGGGTACCAACAGTACATCCAGCTCCAGCATGCCACGACGGCTGTGCCAGCGGACGCGTTTTGCTTCAATTTCGTCAGACACTCAGAGTTCCTCATTTAATAATCCGCGGCGGGTACAACACCCGGCTGCCAGCAAGCGGATGGCCGCCACGGCAACGATAAAAACGCAGTATATCAAAGCTGAATGCCGATACTGCTATGCGGCGAAGGAATTACGCCGATAGCCACACAATCTGCGTCGTTAAGTGAACCGCCGATTTGTAGTAAACTGCGCGTTATATTCGTTATCACCGACACAAGATCCGTAACCACTATGTCTACAGAATCCATCGTCATCCCTGCTCAGACCGGCCCTCAGGGGTTTATCCCCGCTAACAGCGCCACACACGGATTAACCTGGTTATCCGCTTTTGCGCTGCTGGAAATCAGCGGCCCGGACAGCGAACGCTTTTTGCAGGGACAGCTGACCTGCGATATGGCCAACCTCAGCGACGAGCTCTGGTCGCTGGGTGCCTGCTGCACCGCCAAAGGACGCATGGTGGCGAACTTTGTTATCGCCCGCCATGGCGATAACGTCTGGCTGCGCCTGCCACGGGCGCAGGTTTCAACATTGCGCCAGCATCTGGCACGCTACGCGGTGTTTTTTAAAGTCACCATGACCGAGCATCTGGACGACTGGCTGATTACCGCCAGCCTGCCCGCCTCTGCCGTTAGCGACAGCACCAGCCAGTTACCCGAGCGTCAACTGCAGCACAACAGCGCCGATAACAGCCTGACCCTGCACTGGCCCGATGGCCGGGTGGAATATTGGCAACCGACAGCAAAAGCCAGCGAACAACTGCAACAGGCGGCCGCACTGACGGACGAATACCGTTGGTGGCAGGCCGATCTGGCCGAAGGCATTGTCTGGGTCGAAGAGGCCAGCCGCGAGGCCTGGGTGCCACAGTTTATTGACTGGCATATTCACGACGGAATCAGCTTCCGTAAAGGCTGCTATACCGGCCAGGAAATCGTCGCCCGCCTGCAATATCTGGGAAAAAGCAAAAAGAATCTGGTTGCGGTAACCGCGACCACTGACAGCGAAATCGCGCTGATGACCCCTCTGCAGGACAGTCAGGGTAAGACGCTGGGCGACATTGCCGCCTGGTACGGCCGTATTGGCCTGGCGGTGATGAACAGCGACTGGCCGGAAGACGGTATAAAAGCCGGGGAAATTCCCGTCACTCTCGCTCGTCTTTCCTATACTGACAGCACAACTGAGCAGAATAACAGCGACGCCCCTGCAAACGCTGCTGACCCTGCAGAAACAAACGACTGATCCGGCCAGATGGGCCGGACCAATGAGAGGCCGGCCCATGAGTAACCTGGCACAACAGGTAAAAGACGATATCGTAGCCCAGATCAAGAATGACGAACTGGTGCTGCCTACCCTGCCCGAAATTGCCCTGCGCGTACGCGAAGTGGCCGAAGACGCCAACGCCACCATTCCCCAGCTGAGCCAGATTATTGCTCAGGACCCGGCGCTCAGTGCCCGCATTATTAAAGTCACCAACAGCCCGTTAATCCGTGCCAGCAGCCCGGTCACCGACCTGAGTACGGCGATATCGCGCCTGGGCATCGATTTCACCAGCAGTCTGGCTATTGGTCTGGCGATGGAGCAGATGTTTCAGGCAACCCACGACATTATCGATAAACGTATGCGTGAATGCTGGGCACGGGCCATGGAAATAGCTTCGTCAGCTCAGGTGCTGGCGCGCCACTTCACCAAGCTGCAGCCGGATCAGGCTATGCTCGCCGGATTGGTACACCAGATTGGTATGCTGCCGATTCTGGCCTATGCCGAAAATCACAGCGATCTGCTCAACGACAGTTTCTCGCTGGATATGGTGCTGGAAAAACTGCACCCGTCACTGGGCAGCTATATTCTGCGCAGTTGGGAGTTTTCACCGGAGTTGGTCAATGTGCCGAAGGAGTATCTGAATCTGCAGCATCAGGCTGACAGTGCCGATTACTGCGATCTGGTGCAGGTGGCGACTCTGCAGAGCTACGACGGCTCCGACCACCCACTGGCCAAAATCAACCGAGGCGAGCTGGGTTCCTATCAGCGCCTGGGTCTGGATGCCGACGAAGAAGTCACGCAGTGGCAGGAGCTGAACGATGAAGCCGAAGCCACCCAAACCGCCCTGCGCTGATAAGTACCTGCGCTGGCCTCAGATATGGGCCAGCGGATGTTTATCCTGTGGCCAGGGAGAGTGCATCAACGCTTCAATCCAGCTGGCCGGAACATCATCAACATGAGCGTGTTGCCAGCGCGGTTTAAAATCCTTATCCACCACCATCGCGCGAATGCCTTCGGCAAAGTCCGGATGGCGTACCGACTGATAGGCCAGCACCAGCTCCCACTGCACCACTTCTTTTAAACTCATCTGCTTGCCACGATGCAACTGCTCCATAATCAGGTGCGCAGTTGCCGGACAACCGGCTTTAAAGTTATCCAGCCCTTGCTGCAGCCAGACATTCTCACTGCGGTGCTGCGCAAAGCGCGCGGCAATTTTGCTCAGGTCATCACAGGCGAACAATTCATCCAGCTCGGCCTGCACCGGCTGCAATTGACTGACTGGCATGCTCTCCACCACTGGCGTTTCCAGAGCATGCAGCAGCGCGCGTACCGTATGATTATTTGCGGCCTGGTTATCGCTCCAGTCCTGCTGACGCAGCTGCGCCAGCACCTCATCCTGTTGCGCATGCGTCAGGCAATAGTGCGTCAGCTTCAGATCTTTGCAATCCACTGCATTCATATGGCTGCCGGATAACCCCATCCAGTGACCGGCCGGATACGGCAAGCGTGACAGATACCAGCTGGCAGCAACATCCGGGAACAGACCGATGCGGACTTCCGGCCAGGCCAGCTTCAGTGTCTCAGTACCAACGCGGTGATTAGCGCCGATAAACAGCCCTAAGCCACCGCCCATGACAAAGCCATTTCCCCAGGCAATCAGCGGCTTGGAAAACAGGTGAACACGGTAGTTTTTGCCATATTCGCCGCTGAAAAAATTGTCGGCATAACGGCAATGGTCCTCGCCTTCGGCCTGCATGCTGTCATACAGCTGACGGATATCACCGCCGGCACAAAAGGCTTTATCACCGGCACCGCGCATCAGCACCGCGACCAGTTTGTCGCTTTTTTCCCAGCGCTTCAGTTGCTTGTCGATCAGGTTGACCATGGTCAGATCGACAGCGTTCATGGCTTTGGGCGCATTCAGGGTCAGCACACCGATTTTATGGCCGGAACGGGTGGTCAGGGTGTCAAACAGAACCGGGGATTCAGCAGTCAAAACAGTCTCCTTAAATGGTCTCATAGCCTGATCATATTCATTAAACAGGTTCTGATAATGCTCAGCAGCGCAGAGTTCGTGGCAAACAAGCCCTGGCACCCACACATCATACAGGAGTGTTACACTCGCACGGAAAGCCACAGCCTGCCCCAGAGTGAACGCCAGCATGACGCCATTACTGAGTCTGATCATAATTGCCGCTATTATCGGTCTGTTGCTGACCCTGATGCTAGTCGACCGAGGTAGCAGAGGCGCTGAATTATCCAGCCTGGCCGATCAGCTGGGGCTTGCCTATCGCCCCTACGCCTCCATTAGCCAGCGCATCCGTGATGCGCACTTCCAACTGCTCGATATTGGTCAGTTCCGTAATTTCCGCCACCTGCTCGAAGGGCGGCTGGACGACGATGACAGCCGCTATCTTAACCTGTTCGACTACAGCCTGATTACCGCCGGTGGCGCTTCCACGCAAACCGTCATTCTGCTGCCCTGCCCAATACCCAAGGGCTGTGCGTTCAGCATCTGTCGCAAACGCTGGCTGCAGGAAGACGTTTTTTCCGAAAGCCAGCACAAGAAACTTGAACCCTTATCGGAACAGCAAAAACCCCTGCTGCTGCGTCAATGGCAATTACACAGCAGTTATGGCGAACGTTTATGGGCTTTGCTGAAACCGGAGGTCTGCGATTGGCTTTTGGCGCATCCTCACCTTCACATTGAATGGGCAGATGGCATTCTGCTGCTCTGCCGGCCACATCATGTTCTGCCGCCGGCTCAGGTTAATGAGGCCCTGCAGCATGCCCTGCAATTTATTCAGTGTCTGCAACACAACGCCAAAACGATCTGACCACTCGTCAGCATTTCAATAATAAATAACAACAGGTATTTTTTTATGTTGCGATTGTCCACACGCGCTCAACCTTCAACACGCTGGCTTGCCAGCATAGCAACACTGGCCACCTTGCTGCTCGGCGGCTGCTCTGCGGGTCAACAGGAAGTAATTTACGACAAAGCCATTGATTTTGCCCGCAGCGCCGTTGACCTGACACTGAAAACCGCGGATACCGGCGACGTCAATATGAGCTACCTGGAACGTCAGGGCACAGGACCAACCGTGCTGTTGCTGCATGGATTTTCAGCCAACAAAGAAACCTGGCTGAAATTTGCCGCCGAACTGCCGCAGGATTATCACCTGATTATTCCTGACCTGGCCGGCCATGGTGAAACACCGGCACCACTAAATCAGGATTATAATTTAATCCGTCAGGCCGAGCGCCTGCACCAGCTGATGACGATTGCCGGGGTAAACCAGTTTCACATTGCCGGTAACTCCATGGGCGGCGCGATCAGCGCTATTTATGCCACCCGCTACCCGCAACAGATTCTGAGCCTGACGTTAATGGATGCCGCCGGTGTTGATGCACCGGAACAAAGCGAATATATGCAGGCACTGGCGCAAGGTAAAAATCCGTTAATTGCCACCGACGAAGAAAGTTTTGAATATCGCTGGAATTTCGTCATGAGCGAACCACCACTGCTGCCATGGCCGCTGCGTCCGGTGGTTGTGCGAAAAACCATCGCCCGCGAAGGTATTAACCGCGAAATATTCAGCGATATGCTCGCTACCCGCGAAGAACTGGAAGCCAGCCAGTTTGAACAACAGCTGAGCGAAAAAGTCACCATGCCAACGCTGATTATCTGGGGAGAGGAAGATCGCGTGCTGGACGTTTCTGCCGCGCAGGTATTTAAAGAAAAATTACCGCAAGCGCAGGTAAAAATTTACCCCGGCATCGGCCATTTACCGATGGTAGAAATTCCGGCTGAAACCGCAGAACTGTACAGCCGTTTTATTGCAACCGCGGAATAATTCTGCAAAAGAGAGAATGCAGGCCCAAAAGCCCCGTTACCCGGGGCTTTTTTATGTTTTTTAATAACGTTTAAACCGGTTGCAAACGCAACAGTGTCCGCGCCATATATTCTCCCTGATAAGCGGCAAGACTCAACTCCAGCTCTGACGGCTGACGACTGCCATCAGCACCGGCTATACAGGCAGCGCCCAGCGGTGAGCCGCCTTTTACCACGCTGATATCCGTTAATCCCGGGGCGGTATACGGCAGGCCGGTAATCAACATACCGTGATGCAGCAGCGTGGTATGAAACGACTGTATCGTGGTTTCATTGCCACCGCCGGTGCCGGTTGAGGTAAACACACTGGCCAGTTTTCCCACCAGTGCATTCTGCATCCACAGAATGCCGGTCTGATCGAGAAAATTACGCATCTGCGCTGCCATATTGCCGAAGCGGGTTGGCGTGCCAAAAATAATACCGTCATAGTCGGCTAATTCGGCAACGCTGGCTTCATCTCCGACCTGCTGCATTTTAATACCGGCTTTTTCCGCTATATCAGAACTCAGGGTTTCCGGTACACGCTTCAGACTGACGTCGACCCCCTGAATTTTACCGGCACCTTCTGCGACAGCCTGTGCCATGGTTTCGATATGGCCATAACTTGAATAATATAAAACCAGTAATTTTTTCATGCGGCCTCCGCCAGTTGCTGTTCAATTAATTGTTCTAACTGCTCATTGGTTAACGTGCTGGAAACCAGCGTTTTACCATTAATCAGCAAGGTTGGAATCGAACGAACATTCAGTCGCCGTGCCAGCGCTATATCATCTTCCACCTGCAGGCGAAGCTCTTCCGTTTTTACCTGTGCCGCCAGAGCCTTACCGTCAAATCCCAGCGTATTGGCTGCGGCTATCAGAGTGTCTTCACTGCCAATATTTTCATTCAGCAGCAGATGACGACGCTGAATTTCGTCGAACATATCCCAGTGGGCAGCAGTGCCGTAGGTTATTTCTGCGGCCTTGGCGAACAGTGCCGCCAGCCAACCGGACGGATAAGAAAAAGGCTTGGCGCGCATGCCCTCGGTATTAAAACGGGCCGGATCATCGGCAGCTGCCTGACATTGCTGCCAGTGGCGCAGAATTTCGGCTTTTGCCAACGCCATTGAGCCAAAGCGCTCAATCATTTCCTGCTCATTGCGCTGCAATACAAAACAGCGCTGACGGATCTGAACCTGCGGATGATCCGCCCAGCGGCGTAAACGTGGGCTGAGCACATAGCACCAGCCGCAAACAGCATCGTGGAAAAAATCGATTGTGATCATTGTTGCTCTCCTGTTGCAGATATTGGACGGAGAGCAGATTACGGCCAGGGGAAAATAAAAAATAATGAAAAGAACGGCTGAATATACGCCGTTTTTTGCATGTTTATTCGGCGGGTAGGGTCTGGGTCAGCAATTCATACAATCGGGCAACGGCAGTCAGATGTGCAAGCTCCGGGTTCAGACCGATATACAAGGCCACTTCCCGCTCATTGCCGGCTGCCAGAGTAAGGCGCTGCATCTGCCCGGTAATCAGATATTCCGGCAGCCAGGCAAAGCCCACTCCGGCTTCTACCGCCTGCTGAGCAAGTGCTGCAGAATCAAGGGTCAGACGCTGCTGTGCTGCCAGCCAGCCACTGTCGCGATTGGCGCTGCCACTATCACGCAACACGATCTGGCAGTGTTGTTTAAGGTCGCTGTCAGTGAGTTGCCCGGCGCTCGCAAGCGGATGAGATAAACCGCAGACACAGTGTTTACGCACCGCCAGTAAAGGCTCACTCAGTATGTCATGGGGTAATTGACTGGCGATGGCGACAGCAACCAGCCCCTGTTCCAGCAGCTGCGCGGCACCCGATAACGCACTTTCATAAATCTGTACCGACACCTGTGGCATTTCTGCGCTGAACTGCGCCAGTCGCGGTAACCAATATGCCGGAGGTAACAGGACATCCACCGCCAGGGCGATATCCTGACGCTGTGCCAGAGCGCTGTCGGTGGCTTTTATTTCCAGTGATTCGGCGCGGGCCAGTAAAGCCCGTGCCTGCACCAGCAATTGTTCCCCGGCCAGAGTCAGCTGCGACTGACGCCCCTGAACCTGAAATAAGGGCTGATTTAATAAAGATTCCATTTTTTTCAGACTGTGCACCACCGCCGACTGGCTTTTGCAGAGATATTCTGCTGCTTTAATGGTGCTGCCCTGCTCAGCCGTCGCAACAAAAGTGCGCCACATTTCCAGAGTAATTTTCATACTGTTTTAAACCGCATACCTATCTGGGGATACAACCGTATTTCCTGACGGAAACCGGCGATGACAAAGTTATTCGTCCGCCCAGGATAATACCTGCCCGGTAACGGCGCCGCCATCAATGACAAATTCACTGCCGGTTGAGTAGGTTGCTTCGGTAAACATAAAGCGCGCCATACGTGCCACTTCGACCGCTTCGCCAAAACGCGGAATCGGCTGAGCCGCTGCAATATTATCCGGCAAGCCATCGGTCATTGAGGTGCGAATCGGTCCGGGATGCAACGACATAACACGAATATTATATGGTGCCAGATCCAGCGCCGCGGCCTTGGTCAGCCCGCGTACACCCCACTTACTGGCAACGTACCCCGCAAGGCCGCCATAGCCCTGCAAACCCGCGGTCGACGAGGTATTCACAATCGTCCCGCCTCCGGCCTTTTTCAACACCGGAGTAACAAAATGAATACCGAGAAAAACACCGTATAAATTAATATCGGTTACGCGTTTAAATTCTTCCGGCGAACTGTTTTCCAACCCGGTAAAGCCAACAATCCCAGCGTTGTTAAACAGTGCATTCAAACCACCAAATTCGGCCACAGCAAAAGCGATGACCCTTTCCCAATCTTCCGGGCTGGCCACATCCAGGTGCTGATAATGCACCCGCGATCCCAGTTCGTTGGCCAATGCCTGTCCGGAGTTATCCTGCACATCGGCAATAACCACCTGCGCACCATCGGCCGCCAGCAGGCGGGCGGTAGCCGCGCCAATACCGCTGGCTCCGCCGGTGATGAGTACTTTCAGTTCGTCGATTGCTATCGTGTCCATAATCCATTCTCCGCAGTGAGATAAGGCCGGTTCAGTAGCCTGTACGATCCTCAGTCCATAACAACACAGGCAAAAAAAATCCGCTACCACAAGCGTGGCAGCGGATTTTTGTGTCTGCGACGGATCACTGACGTACGGTTAACTGACGCCCGCTATCACGACACGCAAGCTTACTGACGGGTCAGGGTTTTATCAAAGGCGCGGGTCACTTCACCGCTGACTTTATCAACGGTATAAGAGGTTGCGCGGAATTCATCGCCAGCGATTTCGATATAGAAAAAGCCCAGCGTTTTATCCTGCTGCCAGTAAGCGGCGTTGCGTTCGGTATCTTTGAACTCGCGGCTCTTACCACCGGCACCGGACACCATGTGCAGGGTTTTACCGCATTTATCGACTGGTTTCAGGAATTGCAGTTCGTGATCGTGACCGGCAATCATCACATCCACTTTGTTACAGACATGATCTTTCAGCATGTCGTAATACACCACACCAGCACCGGGGAAACCATCGTACATTCCGGCATTACCGTGCTTACCGTTGGACAGAAACGGATGATGGGCAAAGGCAATTTTCCATGGTGCGGAAGCGTTATTCAGCTCGCGATCAATCCATTTGGCCTGCGTTTTTTTGTACGGCAGCTGCCAGTATTCTGCATCGGCATCACCGACTGCGGCCAGCGGATTAGAATCGAGGGAGAAAAAGTTAACCAGTGGCTGCTCTTCGTTTAACGGCGCGGAGAAGGTGTAATAACGTGCCGGCATCTGCCACTTATTACTTGGGCGGTTCTGCTGGTAGTGATAATCCACCTGAATATCGCCTTTATCGTTATCCAGACCATCACCACCGAATAACCAGGAGTTATCGTGGTTGCCCAGCGTCATATAAAACGGGAAGTTGAGGTTTTTATACGGGTCTTCAAATTTGGTCTGAAACTGAATATCCGATACCGAATCGACGCCGGCTTCATAAATGTTATCGCCCAGTCCGATGGCGAAATCACAACCGCGCTCGGCACACACCGATTCCAGCGCTGCTGCCACTTTGTACTGACCATCGTCACCGGTACCCATGTCACCGATGGCAATAAAGCGCACGGTTTTGTTCACCGTGCCAACATCCGGCAGCGGCTCCGGGGTTTTCGACATGGCCAGCGCCTGAGCCGCGACCACACTGCTCAGCAGTACAGGAAGCATCATTTTGTTCATGGGTATCTCCTTCAATAGCGGTGAGTGCATCGTTATAGAACCGCCGCAGCATAGTGGCACCATGTTACAGCTTTGTTTTTGTTTTATGGCAATGCAGATAACAGCACAAAGGTACCAACTCAGAAAGGACACTGACGGCCAGTGCCGTCCGTTAAGCCTCTACAGCCGATCAGCCAAACGGCGCTCTTCAGCGCTGCGCTGGCCGTGATGCTGCGCGTCATTTCGGCCATATTCAACACAGGCCAGGCACTCTACACTGCGCGCCTTTATAACAAACACCGAAGAACCCAGCTATGGCAAACACAAATACCGCAAACCGCCCTAACCGACTCACAACCGTGGTCAGCAAAGTGAATAAACTGCCAGTGGCATGGCGCGCCAAAGCGCTGTCTCTGATGATGGGACGGGTCATCCCCTTCGCCGGGACCGCCGGAACCCGCGTTGAAAAGCTGACCCCGCAGGAATGCGTGATCGTGATGCGCAACAAGAAAAAAGTGCAGAACCATATCGGCAGCGTACACGCCGCCGCCATGGGCCTGCTGGCCGAATCCGCCACCGGTTTTATGACCGGCATGAGCGTGCCCGATAACCGCATCATCGTTATCCGTTCCATGCAACTGGAATACCTCAAGCGTGCCAGCGGCGATATGAAAGCCGTGGCCAGCTTCAGCGATGAGCAGCTCGACTATGTCAAAAATATCGAAAAAGGCGATATTGAAGTGCCAGTGGTTATTACCGACGCCAGCGGCACTGAAACGGTTAAAGCGACCATGATCTGGGCGTGGACGCCGAAGAAGAAGTAAGTATGTGATGCAGCGGCAAAGGAATTGCCGCAGCCATTACGCGGGAGCAAAACGCTACTGCCGTTCATGCTCCTTACAAATCAGTCCTGCATCTTCTGCTGACAGTGGCTGTTGCAGCAGATTGCAGAAATAGCCGTATTCTGTCTCACTGTTATGGCGACACGAACGGCATATACCAAATGATTTCATCTGATTAGCGCTTAAAAATCCTGCCAGCAATAATTTCAGGGCGGCGCTGACCTGTTGCTGCTCAGCAACTGATAAATGCGCACAGGCTTTAGCAAACATCGGAGAGGGAATCAGCTGCTGCAACAGCTGCTGACCCGCCTCAGTCACGCGCAGATGCGTTACGCGCTTATCCGCGGTATCCGCAACCTTTTGCAGCAATGCCTTTTTTTCCAGCACTTTCAGCGTCTGTGACACAGTGCCTTTGGTCTGCCCCAGATACTCACTCACCGCCATTGGCGTATCCGAATAGCGATTGCAGATCGACAGATAATGCAGCGCCTCCAGCTGAACCGGCAACAGGCCGAATTCTGCGCCGCACTGGCGTGCGTCAACCCGGAGTAATTCCCCAAGCCGTTCAACGTGGTTGTAAATCAGATCAGTCATCATTGGCACATAGTATCGACTAAAAACTTTATTGACAACAGGGCAACCCGTCCCTTAGGGTTTAAAAGGTATCGAGTCGATACTTAACTTTGGAGAGAGATAATGAACAACGCCATTTTTTATCACGCCGGTTGTCCGGTATGTGTCAGCGCAGAACAGGCTCTGCTGGCCGCACTGGATCAGCAGCGCCTGAATCTGAAAGTCGTCCATCTGGGTGAAGAGCCCACCGAAATCCCAGCTGCGGAATTAGCCGGCGTAAAATCGGTACCCGCATTGCTGCTCAACGGTCAGGTGCTCCATATCAATTTCGGAGCCTCATTAGACGATTTAAAAGGAGCGCAATAATGGCTAATCATTCACTGTTGCTGGCCTTTATAGCGGCGGGATTTTCTGCCACAGCCTGTGCAGGCGGCCACCATCACGGCGGCATACAGGCAGAAAAGAAAAATATTGAGCTGGCTCCTTTCGATATTATTCATACCAAAATCACCACTGAAGGCAGCATCGCAACCTTCCATATGGCGGTATCCGGTAATGCCGGAGACAATACTCCCACGGCGAGCGGACAGCTTGCCGGCAGCCATGTATTTTCTTATGTCTGGCCAACAACCATTGACAGCTACGAGGTGGGTTTTGACAAACAAGCCGGTATTCTGGCTCTGGCGGTAACCAGCCATCCGGATTTTGACGACACACCGCTGTACGATGAAAACAATGATGGCGATACCGGCAACGACGGCAATCTCTGGCACAGTCATTGGGTGGTGTTACATCCCGATGAACGCTGTGGCAAAGGTGCACTGGGCGTTGCCGATATTCCGGAAGGTGTTAAGCCGCGTTTGCCGGCAACCTGGCCGGGTCTGCCAATTCTGCTCGACAGCCCGGGCTGGGACCCGGTCTTCTCCGCCGAGCATGTGGAGGTTCGTGTCCCGTTTGCTGATATGGCCGTTGTTGAACAGGCAAATTTTGATGGTGTAACCGCAGGTTTACGGGTTAATCAGAGTGTGCATTCGCCACTGCTGTGCGTAGTGAATGTCATGGATATTGCCTCGGGTGATCTGAGCTTACCGGGCAAGGTTAATCACTGAGTCGGTAGTCGGACAAGGATGTCTGCTTATTGAAAAACCAGAGGATAAATACCTGAAACGCTCGATAAAAAAAGCCCCGGCAGGATTACCCGGCCGGGGCTTTTAAATAAGCAATAACAGGATCAGTTATTCGCCGCCATATACTCACGGCGCTTTTGTTCGCCGTCGATATAACGCAACCACTGGTCGGCCATCTTTTCTGCTTCGGCAAACTTCTGCGCTTCTTCAAAACTGTCGCGTGCGTACGGCAGATCATCCAGATTAAACAGGATAAGACCTTTAAGGATATGCGCAGAGTATGGCTGTTGCAGTTCGCCCAGCTTCAGAGCTTTATCGACATTAGTCAGCGCCTGTTTCCATTCCTGACGCTCGGTATGAATCTGCGCCAGCTTGTAGAAATCCTTGCCAGCCTGTGAGGCTTCAGCTGCTTTGGCCATGACTACAATGGCTTTATCGTATTCTTTCGCCAGCATCCAGGCATCGCCCAGCAAAGACAGATTTTTAGCACTGGCTTCAATCTTTTTGTCTTTCATACCGTCTTCAAGAATGGCGGCAGCTTTATATGGAATTTCCTGCCCCAGTAATGCCTGCGCCAGATTCACCAGCTCGCTTTCCTTGTTCAGCAATCCTTGCTCATGTGCCGTTTCCAGCGCGGCCAGTTCTTTCAGCGGCTGGCCAAGTTCACTGTAAACGGCTGCCAGCTGTACCCAATACTGAGACTTGGGATACAGGGTCGATAAATCCTGCAGACAGCGCGCCAGATTTTTGAAATCTTTGTTCTGGTAATACACCGCACGCTCCAGCAACAACCAGTTTTCTTTTGGCTGGTTGCCCTGTTCTTTGGTCATGGCGATGGCTTTTTTCACATCCGGCAGAGCCTGCTGATATTTTTCCAGCTGAAACTGCATTTGTGCGCGCAGAATAAAGGCTTCGGCATTGGGTTTTTCAACCATCGCGAACCAGTTATTCAACTGCACCAGGGCATTTTTATAGTCTTCCTGAATCAGATAGAGCTTGGCCAGGCTGTAAAGCGTGGTCTGCTCCAGACTTTCCGGAATGTTCTTGGTTTCTACCACATTCTTATAAGCACCGATGGCGTTTTTATAATCTTCCTGATTAAAGTACACATAAGCGAACATGTTATGTGTCATCGCCTGCTCGTAGCTGTTGCGTTTGATTTTTTCAACCGCGTTCAGTGCATCGAGTGCTTCGCTGTATTTCTTTTCGTCCGCCAGAGCACGCGCAGCATCCAGCTTTTTATAAATATGCGGGCGTAAAGTCTGCGCGCGGCGCACGCGTTTCTTTTCCACGGCCGGCGCCTGATCTTCTGCCTGCGGTTTGGTCTGAGACCAAGCGGTCATTGGCGCAACCAGGGTTGCGCCATATACCAGTACCGCAGTCATCAATACAGCAACGGGATGTTTTATCGCAATGGTCATAACGGACTCCTGTTACCTGCCACTTTTATCCAGCTCAAAGCGGATAATGTTGCGTACGCCGTTAACCTCAACGGCCTTACCGTTTTCGATTTTAGGCTTGTATTTAAATTTGCTCACCGCGGCCATCGCTTCACGATCAAAGATGCCCGGAGGATCGGCTTCGATTACGTGTGGCTCGGTTACGGTGCCCAGTGTGGTTACGGTAAATTCCACCACCACATAACCTTCAATACCTTTTTGGGCGGCACGGCGTGGATAATTCGGCGCGACTTTTACGATGGGTAAAAATTCGCCATCACCACTGCCGCCACTCAGACCGGCATCGACGTTCAGGTCGGCGCCGAGATCAAATCCGCCAATATCAAAGCCATCGGTATTGGCCTGCGCCATATCCGGGCGCGGCATATCCGGCTTGGGTGGTTCGGCCGGCGGCGTTGGTGGCTTCTGTGGCTTACGCTCTTTGGTGCGGACTTCGTCGTCGGGTTTATCCATTACGAAGCTCTGAATGCGGCCGAAGTCCTGCTCATTCAGCACCGATCCACCGGTGCTGATCAGGCTTTGCATCATCCAGAACACCGCAAAGGTGGCGACGGCTGCAACCGCCAGCGCAGCGCCGAAGCGTAGCAAGCTGGATTGCATCATTACCGCTCCTCAGTCGCCAGTGAGACGTCGTACACTCCGGCCTGACGGGCAGCATCCATTACCGCGACCAACTGGCGGGTTTTGGCTTCTTCATCGGCCTGAATCACGACGGTGCCCTGTGGGTTTTCGGCGTGCATGCGTTCGATGTTGGCGCGTACCTGGCTTTCATCGACTTTGCGTTTATTGATCCAGATTTCACCCTGATCATTAATGGCAATTAAGATGTTGGCGCGCGGTTTGGATTGCGCGGTACTGGCATCCGGACGATTCACTTCGATGCCCGATTCTTTAACGAACGAGGCCGTTACGATAAAGAAGATCAGCATGATAAAAACCACGTCGAGCATTGGCGTGATGTCGATTTCGCCTTCTTCTGCCTGCGGGGTTAAATTAGAAAAACCACGTCTCATAATGTTTGTCCTGAATTAGTGGTCAAAAGTTAACTGGTCTTCAAGGCGAATTTTTTCACGCTTGATAAAACGATCGAGCAGTGACTGAGCAAATACCCCGGTCAGTGCGCCGACCATCCCGGCCATGGTTGGAATGGTGGCTTTGGAAATACCGGAGGCCATGGCTTTCGGACTGCCATTCCCCAGAAAAGCCATCACATCAAATACTTCAATCATGCCGGTTACGGTTCCCAGCAGGCCGAACAAAGGCGCCAGACCAATCACCATTTTGATGGTGCTCATGTTGGCGCTTAAATTAATGTTCAGCTGGCTGATCAGATCCTGGCGGATCTGATGCGCATACCAGGAACGACGCTCGCTGCGCGCTTCCCATTCCTGCACCGCCGCGGCCAGAGCCGGACGGTACGAGAACATAAAATAAGCGGCGCGTTCGAGTACCAGTAACCAGAGGATAAATATCAATCCGAAGATGGCGTAGAGGACATCGCCTCCACGTTCCATAAACAGATATACCGGTTCGTACAATTCACCGAACATAATGATTTACGCCGCTGTTGCCTGAGGTTTGGTCTGCTTTTCTGACTGGCGCGCCAGAATACCGGTGGCGCGCTCTTCCAGAATCATCATCAGCTCACGTGAGCGGTTATTGGTTAAGGTATGCAGGAACACACAAGGAATTGCCGCTACCAGACCCAGAACAGTGGTGACCAGCGCCTGAGAAATACCGCCAGCCATCAGCTTCGGATCACCGGTGCCGAACAGCGACATGGTTTCGAATACGTCGATCATACCGGTCACCGTACCCAGCAGACCCAGCAATGGCGCAACCACGGAGATAATTTTGATCCAGCCGATTGCGCGGGTTAAACGTGGAATTTCAGCGGCGATGGCTTCACCCAGATGCAGCTCCAGGGTTTCGGTATCAGCATTTTTATTGGCATTAAATACTGCCATTACACGACCCAGAGCGTTATTTTCGTTTGCGGTTTCGTTATCCATTTGCGCACGGATTTTTGCACCTTCGCTGTACAGCACAACCATGCGCCACAGAGCCAGAGCAATACCAATCGCGCCCAGAACGATAATGATGTAACCCACAACACCACCCTGGTCGACGCGATCACCCAGTTCCGGTGACTGTCCCATAATTTTCAGCAGCTGGCCGCGTGAAGGATCAATCCAGAAGCCGGTCAGGTCGGTACCGCTGGCGGAGGCCAGTTCGGCAGCAGGATCGGTGTAACGGCTGCCTGGCTGCTTATCCAGTTCCACCAGACGACCAGCTTCCAGATCCCAGTTCAGGTATTTGCCATCGGCGACCACGTTAAAGCCGCCAACACGGATAACCTGCTCTTCGGTGGTGTCACCGCTTGGCAGTACCACTTGCGCGTTGTAAGTCGATACACGGCCGCTGTAGGTCATTTCACGCTGCATTTCGAACCACAGGCGTTCCAGTTCTTCGATCGATGGCAACTTGGAAGAAGAACCGGCGGTTTTAATCAGGTCGGTGAGGAATTGTTCACGGCCCGGTAATTCAGAACTGATAACAGAACCTTCAAACACCGCTTTGGTATCGCCGGCCACCTGCTGCAGTACACCAAACAATTCTTTCAGGCTGCCAAGACGGTTATTCAGGCGTTCCTGCGCTTCGGCGACTGCGGTTTCGTTCTGCTGAAATTCTTTTTCTTTCTGCGCGCTCAGCTGTTCAAGACGGCTGCGCTCATTCTGCGCATCGGCGACCATTTTTTCCTGTTCCGCTTTGGACAGGTTAAAACGTGCAAGACGCTGCTTGAATTCTTTATCGTCACGGGCCTGACCCTGCTTCACCAGATTCAGCAGAGAATCAACACTGACGGGTTCCGCAGCCTGAACGTGTACATTCAGACCCAGCACCATAGCAGCGCTTAAAAACAAAGATTGCAGTTTCATTATTTGGTCTCCTGCTGTGCTGAAGAAGGCGCGGCGACAGGTACTTTAATCAGATCCGGTGCAGCCTGTTCACGGGCAATACGGATGCCGGCCATCAGCTTGCTTTTGAATGATGCATCCAGTGCTTCCCACTGGTTAGACGTAGTGTTCCACACGCCCAGTTCCTGACCATTCAGTGACTGATACATCAGCGAGATACGACCTACGCGCAGGAAGTCCACTTCACGGCTCTGGCCATTAGTATCCAGCGTGCCACGGTACGATTCGATGGTACGGCCGTAATCCACTTCAGCCTGATACGCCTCAGTAACTTTGCGGTATTTTTCCGCAACGGTTACATCAGAACGGCCCATCATATTTTTCAGGTTGGCAACGCGCTTGCTGCGCTCTTCGGCCAGGAAAGGCACATCGGCAGCTACAAACTGATCGATGGCATCAATCATGCGCAGCATCAGCGGCGTGATCTGACGCTCAACCAGGGTAACGTTCTTAATACTGGCTTCAATGCTGGCCAGCTCATCCTGCTGAGCTTTCAGCTGCTTATTAAGCTGAGTAACGTAAACATTCAGACCGTCAATCTCTTTGACCAGACCACGGTATTCACGCTCCGAGGCGCGGATACTGTTATCAACAGAATCAATTTTCTGCTGTGATTGTTGTGCTTTGTTGGCGCGATTAACGCCCTGATCCAGAGCACCGTCTACCGTGGCGGCAGAAGCACCCATTACCACGCCTGCGCTGAGCATGGCGGCCGCCAGAAGGTTGCGAGTTCGCAGTTGCATCGGCATATGTGTATTACCCGTTTTGTTCTCAATTCGTCTGCGTGACGCAGACTCCCCAAATTCAGAGCGCAAGATACTGCAGTTCTGTGACAGTTCTATTACATGACAGAAAGGCTGCATTTTTATGACAACAAACCATTAAGAGACGAACGCTGTGTTATCGGAAACCACAACGGAATTACGAAGGGCTGACGGAGAAGATTTAATTCGTAAATAAAAAAACGGCGCCCGAAGGCGCCGTTTTAACCTGAAACTGAAATCAGTTATTCAGGCTTGGTACAGTGTTTGGCAGAGTCCAGCCAGACCACCATGCGGTAGCAGCATCCGGATCAACAGCACCGATGTAGTCGGTTGCTTCGAAGAAGCTGTCGTTACCAGTACCAACAGCCGTTGGCTTGATGGAGTTAACAGTAGAGTTAGAGCTGTACGCCAGTTTGCTGTCGAAGCTGATGGTCAGATCAGACGCAATAGTACCGGTTACAGTTGGAGAGTTCTTCGTTTTCAGAACGTTGGCTGCAGTACAGTCAGACTCGACCTGAGTGAAGGTAGCTACCACGTCATCCGCTTCGGCACAGTTTTTGTCCCAATTAGCTACTACAGTATTTACAAACTCAACGTTCACCTTACCACGCAGCTTCAGACCTGGCTGATAGCCAATCTTGGTCATTTCACCCTTAACTTCAACTTCATAGGTATCGTTGTTGTTCAGTGGACCACCAACGACGGTGAAGTTGGCCAGAGCAGCTGTAGTTTGCGATACAGCATCCGCACCACTGGAGTTTGCCTCAACACCGCGAGGATCGTTAGAACCACTTGGCTTATCTTTAGACTGATCTTTAACAATCAGTACATACTGCATGTTACCCTGATAACCTTCATCGAAGTCGATGTCATCATCGTCGTTACCGGTCAGAACAGCATGCTTCAGGTTAACGTTGCCACCAAACCACTCAATGCCATCATCCAGGTTATTGTGGATCTGGATGTATTCCAGAGTGGTACCAGAACCAACACCCTGCAGAGTCAGACCGTTGATTTCGTTATTAGGACCGGCTACACGGCCAGCTTCAGCAATACGAACATACTTAATCACACCGCTGTTATCGGCAGTATCGTTACCACCGAATTTACCAATACCAGTACCGCCTTCACCGTCAACGTTACAAACTGTTCCGTTACCGAAACAAGCGTTGGTATTACCTGCACCATACTGAGGAGCGAAGCCCTGTACAACAACACCACCCCATTCGCCCTGACCATCAAAATCATCATCCTGAATAGAGCTGAAAGTGATTGGCGCAGCAGCAGTACCTTCTGCCATGATTTTTGAACCACGGGTAACCAGCAGAGCACCAGTGTTAAACGCTTTAACGTGAACACCTGGTTTAATGGTCAGAGTCACACCAGCAGCTTTAGCAGCTGCAACGGCAGCAGCATCAGCCAGTTCAACGTTACCTGCACCGATGGTTACAAAACCATTTAAACGCCACTCTTTATCGGCAGTCAGGGTTACGTCTTCAGTAATCTGGCCTTCCAGAGTACAAACGTTTTCCACACAAGAAACACCAGAAACGTTTTTCTTGCTGCTGTTGTTGTCATCACCACCACAGCCAACCAGTGCTGCAGAAATTACGGCCAGAGCCAGGTAGTTCTTTTTCAGTTCCATTTAATATTTCCTCAGAGAGTTTATCAAAAGCCGACTCGTATTCTGAGCCGGCTTTATGACACTTAAATGACAATTAATAAGTAATTTTTACGATTCAATTAAAAACTGTATTCAACGCTGGCGCTGATATTTGCACCATCGAAATAGCTTTCAATTTCCTTACCATCACGACTGAAAACCACTTTTTCGTCGGTAATATTATTAGCCTTGGCTTTTACCATAAGATTTTCTGTCGCATCGTATTGATAGACAATATCAACGCTATAACGCCCTTCTTCAACTTCAGGTTCCAGTGCACGAGAAGTTTTATAGATACGATCGTCAAAATAATTCACCAGAAAGGTAATATTCTGACCAGATGGCAAATGATCAAAGCCTAATTGAATATTGGCCAGATATTCCGACTGTCCCTGAAGCTTACGACTGCTTTTACCTTCAAATCGGGCAGTGTCCTCACTCAGATTAACCGTCGCATCCAGAAAGGTCAGATTACCGGAGACAAAACCTGACCAGGCATCACCATCCAGAGTGTTTTTCCGGAAATCAAATTCAATACCCTGTACTGTCGCTGAATCTTCGTTACGGAAGGTTGAACCATCGGAAGCAGACCCTGAACCATCCGGAATACTGCGCTCAATCGGATCAGCAATATCCTTACTGAATAACGCTACAGAAACACTTTCTTCTTCACTGAAGTAATATTCACCACGAAGGTCAATATTGGTAATTTTTGAGATCTGAAGATTCGGGTTACCGAAAATTTGCTCATCGGTTTCCGGATCGTACTGTACAGAACGCGAACGCTCTGTCAGGCCTGGGCGGGATAACGTCTGACTGACACCAAAGCGAACCTGTGTTTCTTCATTTGCCTGCCAGCTGACAGAAACAACCGGAAGAACCTCATTCGCACTCAGGCTATCATCCGCAACACTGCTGTTTGGATAGCTGAGAGTCTGCTCAGAATCTTCCAGACGGGCACCCGCCAGAATTTTCACATCCGTCAAATCCAGCTCAGCAGAGCCATAATAAGCGAACATATCATCGCTCGCTTCATAGCTGTCCGTTGGCGAAGTACGCACCTGAATGCGTGCATTTCCACTATCGAAATTATCATCCGTGAGGATATGTTCAATGTTCTGAGTGACATCAAGGGTCGAGGTTGACGGTATTTCAAAACCGATACGCACCAGGTCGACGGTACGGTCTTTAGTTGACATCAGCATACCGGCTTTCAGCTTCATACCGATGGTATCGGTAATCATCTGATCGAAGGTGTAATCCAGACCAAATTCAAACGCATCTTCGGTTAATTCTGCATAGCGACGCTCAATCGTCGAAGGAATCAGATTACCGTTAATGTACTGATACGTACGGCGATCCGGCTCATCACGACTTGTCTGAGAGTAGCCCAGGCGCCAGTTTAACTGGTTGGTGCCATCGACAAAGAAGTGCTCACCTGAAAACTGCTGTGACAGAAACTGACGCTCCACCCACTGCAGGGTATATTCTTTGGTTTGCTGATTATCATCTGCATCATATACAGAGGAGGTACGAACAGTATCATCGGTTTTACGCAGTAAAATCGATTTACTGTTCAGTTTATGGTTTTCATTTTCAAAGCCGGCAACAAAATAGCCTGTAGCATCAATTTTGCGTTTACTACGCTCATAGGTACCAGAAATATTCTGATCGTCGGTTTTCGCATCATGACGGGCTTCTGTTTTATCGTTGTACTGAACAGCACCGTAAAAACCAACATCGCCGGCATCTTTGCTGATTAAATCACCAAAGGCGTAAGAAAACCCGCGCTCGGGTTTTGCCTGAATCTGATCTACACGGTAATTATTATCGAATGATTTACCCAGAGCCGCAGCTTCTGACGGCAGAGTACAGCCAGCAAAATTACAGTAATTAATAGCGTCATTACCGCCATTGGTTGCACTGTCCACCAGCGATGGCAGATCACGACTACCATCATCCATACCGGTAAAATCGGTGTCACTGCCTTCATAGCCATTAACGTCACTGAAGGTTGTACGGGTGTTAAGGCCACCATTGATTTTTATTTTATTAACCGGGCCATCCGGAAGACCTTTGGTGGTCATCATGATAGCCCCACCAGTAGTATCACCAGGCAGATCTGGTGTGTAACTTTTCTGAATATTAATACCCCCCAGCACGCTGGCAGGGAACAAATCCAGCGGCACATCGCGACGCATAGGGTCGGTACTTGGCATCAGACTGCCGTTCAGCGTGGAGGAGATATAACGTCCCTGAAGACCACGCACAACGGCGAACTGGCCACCCACCAACGATACACCTGCAACCCGCTTCAACGCAGAAGCTGCAGATGAATCACCAAAACGAGCCATCTGCTCAGAACCAATAGCATCCAGAACTGCTGAAGAATCACGTTCCTGCGCGGTTGCGGTAGACGGTATGTAAGAACCAACGGCGACAACTTCTTCAATTACGCCATTACCGGACATGCTCATAGTCATGTTGACGCCGGTATTGACGTTGGACATCACGCGCACAGAGGCAATATCGCGCTTTCCATAATTAGGGTGTGCAATATTCAGCGCATATTCGCCACGGGGTAATTCAAAACTGAAAAAACCATCGGCATCGGTCATCATCGCCATCTCGGTACCGGCAACCGAAATACGGGCACCGCTGACCGGACCACCGGTTTCATCGGACTGCAGATAACCAGAAAGCTGGCCAACAGCAGCCGCTTCTTCCTGGCCTGGTGTGTACACATTAACTTCCGGCATTGGCTCACCGCCAACCAGCTCAACCTGAACTTCGGCATTCTGGCTGCTGCCTGCAGTGGCAAAATCGAACTCGCCTAACCATTCACCGTATTTGGACAACTCAACTTTATGATTGCCTTTTTCAATATCGAATACGACAAATCCAGAAGCTCCGACCAATTTTTTCTGTCCGTCAATGCTGACCGCCAGGTCACGCACAGCGCTGCCATCTTCGGTGATATATAAAACGGCTTCACCAGCCATCAGCTGAGAAACGAATAAAGACGATGCTGCGGCAAGCAACACACGAGTTGGTTTCATTGCGCCCCCTACGAGGAATACAGGAATTAACAGGCAGCGCTGTGAGCAAGAGACAGAATGGCCATTAAAAAGCCCGCCCTCTTCCATGAGGTTGTTCTGACTCGGTCAAAATCAGCAGCCGCACCTTAAGTGCGGTGCAGTATGTTGCGGTTATATGACATTTCGATTACAAAGCGCCGAAAGCCGGCTGAGGCAGGAGTCAGATGGATTTAAGGCTGGGGAGAATTTGCATTAATAGTAAACGGCTGAATAAGCGGACCAGCGAAGCATCTATTGTGTGATTACCGGCAAGGGTATACAGAATTTCGAGCGCACACGCACTGAGACCATGGGGATACCCTGTAGCATCGAGTTTTCGTGGTGAGCCCGGCAATGAGTGGAATAGGTTCAAGTTCCGCCGTGCAGAGAATGGTCGCCAGAAAACTAAACCAAGATCCATCAGCCGTTGCCGGGTGAGATGCTGTTGTGTCTGATGCAGGCGCAACGCCTGTTTGAGGGCGTTGCTTAAGCTGGAAGGGGCAAAAAAAATGGGAAGCTGAATATCGGCCCGCCTTACGGTTTACGCTCTTCGTTACGCAGCAGTTTGGCAAAGGCGGTAATCTGTTCTTCTGTTGTGGGCAGAGAATCCAACACCCGCTCCAACCGCTGCGCTTCTTCCACCATAAAATCGATAAATACCCGCACTTTGCGCGGCAGATACTGACGTGATGGGTAGGCCAGCGATATCGGCTGCGGGCGTAAACGCCAGTCGGTGAATAACGGCACCAACTGGCCATTAAGAAACTGTTCACCCGCCAGCAGGTAATGCACATCACCGATGCCTGCTCCCTGCACCATGCTACCCAGAGCCGCAACCACCGAATTTGTTGAGATTGTCGGCTCAACTTTTACTTCCACAACCTCGCCAGTTTCGTTGTGGGTAAGTTCGTAAGTTTGCGGCTGGCTGCCTTCCCCTATTTTGACGCAGCGCATCTGCACCAAATCGTGCGGATGCAATGGTCTGCCGACGCGCGCCAGATACGAAGGCGCGGCACAGAGTACAGAATCAGACTCCGCCAGTGTGCGGGCGATCAGCGAAGAATCGGGCAGATCACCCAAATATACCCCCAGATCAAAGCCTTCCTGAATCAGGTTGACCGGACGGTCGGTATGAATCACTTCCAGCCGCACATCCGGATACTGAGCCTGATAGCGGGCAAAATAGTGCCCCATAACGCCACTGCCGGCCATCATTGGCACAGCAATACGTAATAAACCTTGCGGGTTCCCCTCGCGGTCCGAAATCATCTCGTGGGCTTCGATGATCTCATGCACCAGATGGCGACAACGGCTGTAATAGGCGCTGCCAACCTCGGTCATACTCAGCTGGCGCGTCGTGCGCTGCAGCAAGCGCGCACCGAGACTGGCTTCCAGGTCGGCGACCATACGACTGACGCGCGATTTGGGCATTCCCAGCGCCTTGCCAGCCGCGGTAAAGCTGCCTTCATCCACCACCCGGATAAAGACAGTCAGTTGATTCAGATCCAGCATGTGGATATTACGCTCCCTTTACATCAAACCCTGGCTCTCAAACCACTAAGCCGGGTAATTTTACTTACAGATCAATGAGTTACAAAACCGACTGTTTTTCGAACGAATCTAGAGTGTCTCTGGTCACTGTGGTACGATGGTATCCATTAAAAAAATAATAAAACAGGCTTACCATGAATACGTCCTGGACCCGATCAGCACTGGCTGCAACTCTCAGCACCTTACTCGCCGCATGTAATGGCGGTGGTGGTAACAGCAGCAACAACGGCACCGATTCAAACACACCTGACACAAATAAGCAGCCGTCGACTGTCGCCCTGACTCCGGTAGATTTCAATCGTCTGGCTGACAGTGCCCTGCACAGCTGCATTGCAGATACAGGCATTGAATATCAGGAACAGCTGCAAATGCTGGAGTGTCCACACCTGACGATCAGCTCATTGGCAGGACTTGAGCAGTTCACCGAACTGCGAGTACTTAACCTGACCAATAATCAGCTGCAATCCATAGAAGAACTGCAAAAACTGAATAAACTGGCTTGGCTCGACATCAGCCATAATCAGTTAAACACTATCAATTCTCTGAGTAATCTGTCGCAACTGACTAGCCTGCAAGCGAGTTATAATCAACTGAATTCTATCGATACGTTACAACTCACCAAGCTGAGCAAGCTGTACATTAATGACAACCAACTAAGTAGCCTGGATTTTATTAATACACTACCGGCTCTTAAGCACCTGACAGCCGATAATAATCCTTCCTCGGTACCTGGATCGATACCCGGCACATTAGAAACCTTTAGTATCTGACATATCGTTGTAAATAAAAAAACCTGCTAACGCAGGTTTTTTTATATGAGGAACAAGCTGCCGAAGCAGCTCAATTATTGTTATAAGTCTGAGACCAACTGGGCAG
Source organism: Thalassolituus pacificus (assembly GCF_025318105.1). NCBI lineage: Bacteria > Pseudomonadati > Pseudomonadota > Gammaproteobacteria > Oceanospirillales > Oceanospirillaceae > Thalassolituus > Thalassolituus pacificus. The sequence continues at coordinate 571,230 of NZ_JAOANI010000028.1, read as the reverse complement.
ATTATTGACATTGCCATAGTTGGTGTTGCCGCCATATATAGGATTGTTCGGATGCCCGGGGAAATAGTTATTCGGATGATCCCCCTCCTGAGTCTTAGCAATCAAACCACCGTCACCGCCCATATTAAGCCAAAACCCGGGCGATGTAACATCAGGAGAAAAGCCCTGCACGGAGCTCCACTGTATAGATCGAGTTCCTACGCTGAAAAAGAATGCGTTAGAGTGTTCCAAATAGTTAGATTGCACCGGAAATAGCTGGGCATGAGGGGACTGACCAATTAACGCGTCTGTATCAGGAACAATGAGATCCAGAATAGCGCCACCAAACCCACCACTGGTTCCTAAAAAATTCGTTGTTCGTTTATCCAGCCAACCAATGGTTCTGACGCCCCCGAGCTGTGCCTCCAAATACAGATCTCCTACAGTAATGCTCCCTAATTTAGCAGTAGCTGTAATGCTTGGGCGGATATAACCACTGATAACATCAATAATATTCCCCTGATAACCAAAAGACTCTTCAGCTCCCAGACGGAAACCAACCAGTTTTCTTACCCCGGACGTCTCATCAAAGGCAAACTCAAAATAAGGGTTTTCCTGAATAAAAGGTAACAACTCATACTGTCCATTGCCTTTGTTACGCACCTGCCCCATCGTCACGTCACGTAGCTTAACATCGACACCGCCATCGGGCTGAAAGCCGCCAGGAAAATCGAAGAAGCTCTTCTCACCACCGGTATTATGAGTCAGAGAAGACGATAAATAGTTGTCGTCTGCCAACCCCACAGAACCGCAAGGCTTAGCTGTGCATGCCCAGTTGATATTATCGTTATAAGTCACCGGTAGTACGTTGTTATAACAAACCTTATCGCCACCAGCGCCACCAGTACAGTTGGTCCCTTCCGGACGCCAATAGCGACCTAATGAGATCTCTGCCACGTTGGCGTTGATTTCGATGCGTGCACCTATAGTCAAACGCAACATACTAAGGTCAGCACCTCCTGGTTGTGAGACTACCTGATCGGTCACCTCAAAAATGGCCTGACCATAAGTCGAGGACATTTCTGATTCATCCATTGGTTGCATGCCAGACCATACAGAGGGACAAATCATCACGATTAACGCCGGCAGTTTTTTTATTATTTTCATAAGCTGGCCTATTTTATTGCAAAAATGTTCATACGGGTTGCTGCCGGAAACTGCAGTGATCCGTCAATATCCATACCCATAATAAAGCGATGACTGGCACCAACTTCACGATCAGGACCGACATAAATACCATCAGTGGACAGTTCATCGTAAACAATCTCGTCCGGCAATGTGACCTGAACAGCACCAACGCTACCGGAAGGGCCGAAATCATTGATCAGGTCAATTTTCATACCTTTCATCTCAATAGCCCCTGTCAGATTATCAATTACCAGCCAGTATTCCTGGGGATCTTTATAATCGGCATCAGCATTGTTGTAGCTGATGCGGGTATCATCGCCAAATTCAAAGCGCGCACTCAACGTTATACCGGCCTGTGCGGTTGTTTCCTGAAGCTCATCTTCGGCCAACTCACTCATTTCCGCAGAAACCAACGACGACATGAACGCAGTCAATAAAATTGCATATTTCATCGATTAAGATCCTGTGTGGTAATAACCAGACGTTGTATTTCCAATCCACGAACTTCCACAACATTTTGATTGGGAATAAAAGGTAATTGTGTTGATGGATTATCCTGATTATAAATTGCTATCTGTTCGTTATAGATAACTGTTTTCGGTACAAAAGCACGGTGCTTTACATCGTTCACCGTTGTCACGATATTCCCGGTTTCGTCGCGCAGATAAATGTCATCAATACCAGTAATGACTTCCGGATCATCGGGATCACCAAAGGCCAATGACTGAATAAAAATATTCCCCTGCGGAGCTTGTCCTACATCCTGAGGAAGCGCTGCAATCTCCAGACGTAACTGTGTAGACGGAGCAACCATCACCGGACTTTTCCAGGTACCACGTGATATCTGTGAAAACTGTACGGTACTGATCGTCATTGGCTGATCAACACTGCCCATTGGCAAATACATATCAACCCCCTGCAATTCCAGCACGCTGGCTGCGGCTCCGGACGGATCCGCGGTAATACGGATAGTATCGGCGCGTAACCCCGTGGTCATCGCCATCGCCAGACCACGGTCAGCATATACTGGCGCACCGCCATTCTGATAACGGGCCAGATCGGCCGCAGACAAGCGCTCACCCTGGTTGCTGTGCGCCCAGATCATGGTGCTGGTGCCATACAAACGAGCGCCTTCTACATCGACATAGCCCAGAAATTGTTCATCCGTCGATTTATCCCGATTCTGATCGGTAATAGCATCAAGACGGAAATGCAGATCAAATTTATCCGTTGCGTTGTCCAGCTGATCTTCCTGCGCTTGTAAATACGCCTGATATTCACTGGTCAGGCTGAATAAATTACCAACATTTACCGATGCATTACCGCTGAAAAAATCATTCGGCAAACCACGGTAGTAAGAGGTGCTCTGATTCGCATAGCGCGGCGTGGTATTACCAACACCCATCCGGTTACCTGTCCACTGGAAAAACCCACGCTCTTTCTGAGTCAGATCTGCAGCCGGAAAACCAGTATAAAAAGCAACATGGGTCCGGCTTCCAGACTCATAATCGCCATCGCCATCAGGATCAATAGAGCCTGCGTGTTTCTCAGTAATTTCACGCAGCTCACCGACCACAAAGGGGTCATCATAAGTACCGAAAAAACCACCACTGTTTGCGGTTCCGGGCTCTGCTCCGGAGCGATAGAAACGCAGCTCACTCATGATCAGCATTTCCGAATCCGGATCATCAGATAAGCGCAAACGCAATTTAAAGTCGTCAGGCTGCCCATAGTTACCTGAGTGAATCACCACATCATCAAAGGTAGCGCCAATGCCTTCACCCGTTACTTCACCAAGCTGCGTTTCATCCATAGGCTGCATGGAAAACAGCACTGGAGATAGTGCAGATAAAAATGATGCTAAAAGTACTTTTTTCATAATATTTCTCCGACCATCACTGCCACCGGAAAGGCCGGTAAGTACAGTTACCAGCATTGTCTTCGCGCAGAATAATAGTTCTGCTGGTTGTTCCACATAAAACATAGTCAGTTACACCGCGAACAAACATACGGTCGGCCGTCATACCAAATTGCTGAAGGTTACTGACGGATCCCATGGCATCACATGCCTGGAGAGAAATATCAGAACTACGATCAGTACCCGATGATTGCCAGCAGAAGCCAGGATGTTCATAGCTAACCAACTGACTGGTAAATGCGTTATAACTGAACAAATAAGCATCAGGTCCGCTAGCACCAGCTTCGGCATCATCACAATTAATTTTGTCAAAGAAGCCAACAGTACCGTAGTTCCAGCCAAGTTGACCACCGCTTCCACGGCCATAAACACACTCATTTCCATCGTTATAATCAATCCGACGCCATACAACTGCCGGCCGGAAACGATAGGTCTGCTCCTTCACATCGCCGGTAACATTACCCACAAAACGCACTTTCATTTCGACGTCAGCAGAATTTCCATCGGTCACAAATGGAATCAACAAGCGTGGATTAAATACAGCGCCAGTGTCTTTATCCAGTGGAATTGAGCCTGTTGCATTAAAGGCTTGTTCAGGATCGCTACTTTTGCGTAATAGCGATGCCATATTCTGGCCATTAATAACCGAATTAACTGTACCAGTCTGATAGAAAGTTACCGAATACAGCAAAGCCGTATCCTGAATATCATAAACACCATCAAAACTATTAAAGGCTGCATTCAGACTGATATAACCGTGAACTGGCTGACTTTCACGGGTAATATGTTCCACATTGGTGTAAGCCGAATCATTCAGAGCAGCCGCTCCAGCCGAATCAACTTTAGTCGCCGATGCATTCAGTAATATATCATCCAGAGAATCCCGTGTGTTTTTAATGCGGAACGCAACCTCGGTAAAATTCTGCGTATCTTTATTCGCATTGGACCGATCCCCCAAACCAGCAATCCGGTCCGGATTAACCTGATCCAGGCGAACTTTAACTACCCGGTTATCACCCGGTTCTACGGTGTCAATAGTATTAATCGTAAATGTACGGCTACTACCAGCATTACGGGTAAATGCCAGCGCCCCACTCACTGGAGCATTGGCTCCGTCTACCTGTAGCGACAGTATATCGGTAAGATTCTGACTGCCCAGAGAGGTTGCGGATAACTCATAGGCGGTTGTGAATTCAGTGTTTTCATTCAGCGTCCTGGCCAAATTGATGGTAACGGCTGTTCCTTCATCAACGTCAAGAATATTACCAGCCGGAGCATCCGCAACGCTGGCAGTTACCAATGCAGGTTCAGTTACATCGACCATCGTCAACTGCAAATCAGCCTGGTTGATTACTTCATTATGGCCATCTCCATTTGTAGCCTGTAACTGCACAGCCACAATTTCATCTGACTCCTGTTCGCCGTCATTCTGCAGAGTAAATACAACCGTCTGCACATCTTCAGCCGCAGAACCAGAAGCTTTAGCATCCCAGTTCAGGACCGGGGTAAAGCTCAGATCATTCTGAGGGGCATCGTCCGGTGTGTGAGCAATTTGCACAACATTCAACTGTGCCGCTGGTGCGTAAAGACCAGTATTCGTCCGGACAACACTCACTTCACAGATCAGCTCTGCCGCTGTCGGCTTAAGCTCATCCGGGACCGCGGTAGCTGTATTGGGTTCTTTGCAAGTCAGGGTCGAACTCACGAAGCCAAATTCACCCGGTGCATAATCACGGATTACCAGTTGTGCCTGATTTTGCGCGGTCAGTAGCGGGTCCAGTCCCGCATCGTGGTTCAGGCCGGTAATGGTCACCTGAAGATTAATATCCGGAGTGCCTATAGCCGGATTATTGACCACGGCAATATCAAAACACTTATCGACACTGTCACCATCGGCAAAAGTTACCGAACCGCTGGCTGCAACCGGTTCAATACCGGAAGGCAGATAATTGAAATCCGTACCCGCAACAGCCGTACCGTTAATACTGTAGTTAACCGTAACCTCTCCCTGCGCGCCGGACTCACGCACAATGCAGATGGATTGAGTGGCTGGGTTATTTTCCAATACGACCATCGGGTCAGGACCGGTTACTGAGAAGTTACCGAATGGGTTTGGCGTTACGTCATTCAGACGCAACGTAAAGGTCGAATTCAGTCCGGTCGCTGCACCCCCGATATCGGCCAGCTGCAAGCGGGCAATTTCGGTGCCTTCGCGCAGATTGTCGTCGGCGCTATCGAGTGTAATGGTCAGACTCTGTTGACCACGGGTATCCGCCGGCCAGGTAACCGGAACACCAGTGCCCGACACATACGCGGCCCCAAACGCCAGATCAGCCGGATGCAGCGGATCGGTCATATCAGTCTGGTTACCCAGGGTCGCCGTGCTGGCTGCAGCATTAATATCCACATACACCGTCAGCGGGGCCTTGCTGCCACGACTGCGCTCCAGCAACAGGGTCACGCTGCCAGCATCTTCATCCTGCAGACTACCAACCTGAACAAACTGTACCTCACCCAGCGGTGGAGCCGGCAGAATCTGCAGGCGTTCAGCAGCGTTCAGGACACGGTTATAAACCTGAATATCATCAATCAGACCGGTGAAAGACTCTGCCGCTCCCGGAATATTACCGACATAAAGATTGCCCGTATTGATAAGCGATTGTTCGCCACCAGCAAATGGATAGCTGCCTACCAGCTCGTCATCCAGATAAATATCCAGCCCATCCGCGCGTTTGCTGTACACCACGTTCAGCCACTGGCGGAGCGGAATATCGGCAATATCGACACTGCGGTTATCGCTCTGATTAGTGCTATTGGTCGCATGCAGGCTCTCGGCATCCGGATACAGGAATATGCCTGGCTGACGCTCCATACCGCCATCGCCTTTTTGCAGAATCCCACGCCAGGTACCGCTGGCCGCTTCTTCGATGCTGATGCGAAAAGCCACGGTGTATTCGCTAGCCGGTACGTCCAGACCACCATCTGGCTGAGCCGCCAGACCCGGAACGATCATAACGTCCGCCGCCGACAGGGCCAGTGCCCCCCCCACAACCGGTGGTAACGGATTCGCACCATCATTCAGTGCGTTATGACCATTACCGGTCACATCCCGCTGCGGAGAAGCTGAGTCATTAAAATCCCAGGCTGCCAGTAACGGAGATTTCACCCGTACGGTAATAAAGGTTTCAGACGTTGCCGCCAGCGCCGTACCCGGCGGGATATCTGTAGCAGTAATTTTGAAGACCAGCACAGCATCCTGATTCAGCAACAGCGGACTGCTGTAAGACGCAGTCAGAATTGCACTACCTGCCGCACCCGCCACCAGAGAGCCTGGGCTGACAACCACATCTGAATCAGCCACATTACTGAAACGGCTATCAGATACCAGACTCCAGCTGGCACTGGCAATTCCCACTTCTTCATCATCTTCCAGCAATGCATGCAACTGAACATTGCTGGTGTTTTCTGCCACTACCAACTCCGTCAGGCTGGTATCAGCTACCGGTGCAAAGTTGGTTTCCGGACCATTAATCTGCCAGTTGCCTTCATCGGTACGGTCCTGAGCATTGATCCATATCTGACTGATACCGGAGAGCTCCATCACCAGACGCAGCTTGGCATTTTGTACCGCGTCAGTCGGAGCCGCATAACGCCAGTCACTACCAAGCGTCTGACAGGCAGTAAAACCTTCTGACCAGCGCACACTGGTATCAGCGGTGGTATTCACCAGACGCCATTCATAACCGTTGGTACAGGCGTAACCACGGGAAACCGGCGTACCACTGGTGTATTTGCAACTATCTGTATACCAGGTGCCGGAACCCGCGACCACGCGATCCAGATAGGCGCAGTCATTATTCTGGTCAAGAAGACTGGCAACGCCCCAGTCGCTGTAGGCCTGATACGCACGCCAGTGACCTTCGACATCCTGATCACTCAGGTTAATCCAGGCGTCCCGTCCAGCCGCCGCAATAATGGCTGCCAGCGTGTTCTGATCCATGCTGGCTGAGTGAGTGCCATAGCCCTGAGGCACAAAGAATTCGCTGCCTGGGTATTCACGGGCACAGGCAGAAAAACCTTCCGACCAGATGCCAACACCTGTGGTGATATTCCAGCTGATGGCGCTGCCAGTTACCGTACGGCAGGCAAAAGAAGCCTGCTCAACGGAGCATTTTCCGGCATACCATTCACCACTTTCAGCGATGCGACCACAGTCACGATTACCAGAATTAGACGGCTCGCCAGTGCGCCACCAGGAGAAGCGTAAACGGTTAGCAATCCACTGTGATTCCAGCGCCGTGTCGGTCAGGTTGATCCAAACCGGCTGACCACTCATCTGGCCCAGTAACTCTGCCATTTCATCCGGCGAACGCGGCACCGCAAACAAGCTGGCACTCTGATTATCGCAGGCAGCAAAACCTTCATCCCAGCGTCCGCTAAGACCGGTAATACTCCAGCTGCCATCAAAACAGGCGTAAGCGTAGGAAGCGTTACAGGATACATCCGTCCAGGACCCATCCGGATGCAGTACAGAGCAATCAGCATTATTTAAATTGCGGAATACTGGCTTTTGCCAGATGCCCAGCTTAAGACGGTCGGCAAACCAGCGGTTATTGGCTGAGGTAATAGCATTAACGTAGTAATAATTAATCCAGGTATTTTTAACCTGCGCATTGGTATTGCGAATAGCGGCATCCAGTGCGAATTCTTCCGCAGCAGTCACCGGCGCAGAAAAATAATACTGCTCGCCAAATTGCTCCTTGCAACGGCTGTTGCCCAGATCATAAGACCAGTAATCCTCGCCAACCTGAGGAACGACCTGCAGCGAACCATTGACCAATGCGCCTTTTGAAGTCGCTACATTCCAGGCCGCACCATCGGTACAGGCATAATGAGCAGCAAAACTCGTGCAGCTGGCAGTACGCCACGGATTGTTCTGACCTGCAGCGGTCGTGGATTTGTACGCACAGCTGCTCAGCGGCTCCTGCCCCGGATAGGCTGAAATCCAGTTAGTAAACGGCTGATTTTTACGGAAGTGACGGCCATCGGCAGCACCAGAACGATTATCTTCATAACCGCCATCGTTCATATTCAGCCAGACACGGGCAATATTACTGCCGCGTTCATCAGAGGCCAGCAAACGGGCAAAATCAATCTGAATGGAATCGTTTTTGTTCAGTGGTGCCGCAAAGACAAAGGTAGAACCGTATTCAGTAAAACAGGCTTTATGGCCATCCGCCGGGTTAGCCGCCGTACCTTGTGAGCGGGTTACTTTCCAGACATAACCATCATTACAGGCCCATGAATATTCAGCAGCACTGGTACAGGCGGTATCCGACCAGCGGCCACTGTCATCCTGATACACGCAATCTTCGCCGTACAATAATGCTGTTTCATCCGCAGCAGCCAATCCGCCATTATCCGGCTGCCCAAGAGCCCAGTTAGGATACTGACTGATCGAGGCGGCATTCAGCGTCCAGACACCTTCTTTCATGGCATCAGTCGCATTTACCCAGACCTGTGCAACGGCCCCCATGGCATTCTTCGCCGCCAGGTTTTCGTTATAGGTTGCCGGAGCCGCAAACACCCAGCCGCTTCCCAGAGCAGCACAGGCAGCAACGGCCTGCGAGAAATCTTCCAGCGCGCCCTGTAAAACGGAGATTTGCCAGTTGCTGCCGTTGCGGCACAAGTAGGCACGATCTGCCCCTGAGTCACAACGTTCGTCAGCCCAGCTGGCCTCAGCATCGTTATTCAGCAATGCGCAGTTTTCTCGGGTACCACCATTGGGTTCAACGGATGACCACAGCGGAGTTTTCAGACTGCGCTGATTCCACTCCCACACGGCCATATCTTCCAGCCGGTTGCCGTTAATCCAGAAATTACCACCGACTCCGGCCAACAAAGCAAAATATTGCATTTGTTGCGCATCATCGAGGGTACGGGGGGCATTAAACAAATAGCCGCTGCCTAAGGTATTACAGGCTTGCTGTCCGGCAGAGAAATCCGCCAGGTTGATGGAATTTTCTGTAAAATACCAACGACCGCCGGTTGTACAAGCCACCGGCAATGCATCAGCACAGTTACGCGTCCGCCATTGAGAGTCGGTAACATCCGCCGCCACACAACGTTCAGCACTGTTGGCAGATGGCTGCCCTGTTGCCCAGTTATTAATATCAACATTCAGCCGCCAGGTACCTTCTGACTCCTGGTCATTAACATTGATGTAAACGTTATCGACAGTAGCCGCTGTCATAGCCGCAACCAAATCATTACGCTGACTCAGTGTGACCGGTGCATAAAATTTAAACTGGCCACCAAATGTCTGTTCGCAAACAAGTGACAGTGCTGTTGGTGTTGTAAATGAATGACTGGTTGCAGTAACACTCCAGGTTCCGTTGGCACCTATATAAGGGTTGTAGCAGGCCAGGGGCACAGAACTGGCGCACGGCAGGTCATTCCATAATCCTGTGGTACGTTGCTGCACGGCACAGTCTTCATTACCACCGGCGTCATTCGGTTCACCAGCATTCCAGAATGGCGCAATAACATCCGCACCGAGGTTGTAAACAAAGGTTCTGTTATAGCGCTTGTCATTGATATTGATCCAAACATCACCCGTAACACCACTATCCTGGGCAACACTCAGAAGGTTCATGCTTTGTCTAAAAGTAATAGGAGCCGCAAAACGGAAATTACCGGATACGCCGTGCTTGGAAATTGCAGCACAAGCATTCTGGGCATTACTGAGATTTTCATTGGCCTCGCTGTCAGCACCAATCCCCACCGCGGCTGATGATATTGCCCAATCAAAACCATCAAAACAGGCAACTTTTTGGGAGTAAGAACAGGAGTAGTCATCCCATAATCCAGCATTCCCTCCACTGGTATACATCTGCACACAACCACCAGTGTCGTTGGGCTCTTTCCAATCAAAATTTGAATAAATAAGTTTATTTGCCGCACGGGCCTGAGCAATATTAAGATTTACGCCATCGCTATAGCGTTTCCAGGGGCCTGATAAATCTTCATTATCATTGTTGAGAGTGTCATACCAGACGCCTCCCGCTAAATTCGATCCGCCAACATCTGGTTGCTCATACCCCTGATTCCACAACCACAAACCTGTGTCCTGCACCCGTTTAAGATTCAGCCAGACTTTAGTATCGTTGCTTTGCGCCCGGATAAGCTGATACACCCGCATACGTTCCGGCTCAGTTACCGGGGTTTTCAGCCGATAATTGGCGAATGTATTTGTTCCTGTCGCGGAATTTGGACGGCTACAGGCATCCAGAGCCTGGTTGCTGAACTGATGATCCGCGTTACGGATAATCCAATTAGTCCCGTCACTGCACAAAAGCTTGGCACGGCTGTCACAGTCTGCTGACAACCAGCGTCCATCACTCTGACGTGCAACAGCACATAAACCACGATTTACATCCGGCTCACCAGCAGCCCAATCAAACAATCCGTGATTCAGCATCCAATAGCCTTCAATGCTGTTGTCGCGCGCATTAATCCAGGCAGCAGAAACTCCGGCAGAAGACAGTGCGTTACTCAAAGCCGTGTTATCAGAAGAAGTACGAGGTGCCGCAAACTGATACAAAACACCGAAGCTTTGCTGGCAAGCCTGAGTTAGTTTTTCAATGGATGTAAATGCAATGGATGAATTGACAACTTGCCAAGTGCTCAGCGCAGTATCAGCACAGGCAACCGCATATGAAGCCGAACAATCGGAAGCACTCCAGTTTCCTGCGCCATCAATAACAGCACAATCGCCGGCCGTGCCCGAAGGCTCTCCAGCCCCCCAAAAAGGGGCAATGGCTGAAGAGTTTTTATTGATTGCCCAGACATTTTCAATTTTCATGTCCTGAGCATTGATCCAGACGCCGTTAGTTACACTAGCGGCACTGATGGCAGAAGACAGAGCATTACGTTGCGCAAGCGTAACCGGTGCGGAAAAAGAGGTATTAGCAGGACAGGCGTTCTGAGCGCTGCTGATATTTTCGGCTGTATTATTATCGGCTCCCATGGCGACACTGGCGGAACTGATTGTCCAGTTTGTGCCGTTAAAACATGCAACCCGGCGGCTCTGTTCGCAACCAAGGTCGTTCCAGGTGCCATCCGCAACCTGTGTCGCACAATCTTCGCTGCTGGAATCATTCGGCTCGTTATCCTTCCAGAAAACAACGGTGTCGAGATTAATTTCAGTTGCCTGTGCACGGCTAATACTGCCACCATTATAATCGACAGGTGTTCCCGTATTACGTGCCAGGTCATACCAGACAGATGCCTTCGACGAAACACTAGCCCCCTGAGCAGCAACAGCAGTCAGGGCAAGTGTCAGTGTGAGAAATATTTTTTTATAATTGTTATTCATATACTACAAGCCCTTACTGGAGCGGTTCTATCCGGAAGTAACTGCCCGGTTGCAGCGAAAGATTATTCATAACCAAACGGCCACTCTGCCCTTGCTGAATCAAACCATCACCAACACGAATGGCATTGATATTGGCATCCATACTCTGGCTAAGAATCCCGATATGCAGGCCTTTGCTGGTCTGATCAATGGTTTGCGACACTGAGACATTATTCAGAACAACTTCTGCTGTCAGCATAGGATCAGGATCACCATTATTTACCGCAGAGTCGTCTTTAATGGTGAGGTCAAAGCTGGTTGTTCCTGCAATGGTAAGATCCATCTGCATGCCTTGAGCACCAGCACCCGGCAAGGTGTAGATCTGTTGCTCTATGCTGCCGCCATTCAGGTTAAGATTTTCGATTGCATAAGAACCCATACTCAGAGACTCATTACTGCCGTCTCCGGAACTCAGGGTTAATGCACCGATAATTAAATCCAGATCACTGACACCCGATATTGTGGTATCAAGACCAGTAGAATATCCGTTGTCGGTAAAATCGGTCTGGTAATGAATTTCACCATTGGTACGCAGCTGTACATTACGCAAATTCAACCGCTGATTTCCCGTGCGGTAAAAGGCACTTCCGACATTCAGATCGGTATTAATAACGCCTTCAATACCATCAACACCTGGTGTGCTGTTTGCGGCAATCGTTATATAACCTTCATTAATTGAAATATCGGCATACCCAACATCACCAAAATTATTGGTGCCAAAGATATTATTTCCGGCAGGATCCAGCAGTGAGATATTTTTAATTTCAAAGCTGCCGCTGGTTTCACCAAGCTCCAGTTTTAATTTGTCGTTATCGCCCGTCAGGAACAACTCGCTGCGGAATTCAGACTGCCCGGTTGCCGGCAAAAACACGACATCAGAAGAAAAAGTTAAACCGTCTTCATCAAACTGATAGGTCAAACCGCTGCCCGCTTCCATCACGGTACGAAAAGCAACTTTAGAACCTGAGACATCATTAAGAAGTACGGTTTCCAGGTAACTGTTACCGACAAACTTCCAAACCGAAAAGCGCATTGCGCCAAATAATGTGCGTCCACTGAGTGATATCTCACCCAGCTCTAACTCCAGCGTATTGATATCGCTGCTGCGAATACTGACATTACCACCGCTGTCGACATCAATATCTGTGCGAATGGTATCAACACCAATCATATTTCCTGCGCCATCGGTTTCGATGGTGCGTAACTTCAGACTACCAATTTCCAGGTAATCCTGGCCTTTACCGTCTTTATCGTTTTCGGTAAAGCGGATCGCACCCGTCGTCAGAAAATCGCCATCCGGGTTTTGCGTCGTCATTTCAATGGTGATACCCGACTGTCCGGATACAGCCGCCATTGATTCATCACCCAATGGCTGCATCGCCATAAGCGGCGTACTACCGGCAACAGCAAAAGAAAACGTAACCAGGTTGCGTAAAATCATATTAATGCCCCTCAACCTGTAAATAGCTGTTATTGGTCAGGTTCATCTGAATATCCATCGTGCCGATACTCACCGGATTGACAGCAGCTGCCACCTTATCACTGCGTTGCAGGGTCACATCCTGCATCAGCATATTTGCGCTTACGCCGCTGGCTGCGTCAGTATTATCAAAATCAAAAACCAGCCCCCGCTGACCATCAACGTTCATGCGCATGCCTTTAACGCTGAAGTCGCTTAGCAGACTGATATTCGCCGACATTTCAAACACATTCGGATTGGGATACGTGCCGTCCACTTCACCGGCGATATACACGTAATCAAATTGTGAGCCCTGCTTCAGAACGGTATCAAACTCAAGTCCATACTCACCGGCACCGCGGGCATTCTTAATCAACAGATAACCACCGGGCGTCAATACGATATTCCGTAACGCAGCGCTGTTAAGAACATCATCACCAACACGGGCGTTATAAAAGTTAATGTTGCCACCGGTCGTGGTAGGAAGACCCATCCGCAGACCTTCACCAACTAAGTCGAAGGTAATGTCTTTAAGGAAAAGACCGCCACCATTTGCATCACGAGGGTCGCTGAAATCAACGGTGGTTGTGAAACGTGTGCCGTCGTCTTCGATGTAGGTCTCATAAGACATGGAATTGGGAATATCCAGATCCAGCGTCAGACCATTACCATCAAAGCCACCGGCGTATAAATACGTCACCATGGCATCGCCATCGGCCATCTGAAAATTGCCCTGTCCAAAACCACCAAGGGAGTATTGGTTAATAGCAATGGAGCCTATTTCCACCTCTACCGGCAGATCGCGGTTGGTGAACACCAACGCCTTACGGCCACCAACGTCTTTGACTTCAAGATCAACCTGAACCGGTCGGTTGGTTTGGGTATAAACACGAATCGGCGACATGGAAATACTACCCACGGTGCCATCTGCACCCAGGCCGTCATCGTCGATATAAGAAATGGAATCAATACGCGCGTCGTATTCCGACGTATAACGCAACCCCTGAGCCTGACCTGTCACTTCCGACAGCGAGCTTTCATCCAGCGCTTCAAGCGCCAGAGCAGGTGTACCGGCCATCATGGTGGCCAGGATGAGACAGCACTTTGATGCCATCTGACTCTCCCTAATTTTTTATTGTTGTTATACGTACGGACTAGCGGTGATACGAACGTGCAAGATATCAGAATCAAAACTTGCGTGCTACTTAGGTGTCAAACGATCGTTCCATAACGAGGGCAAAAAACCTGAAATTGCATTGATTTTCAACGACTTACAAATCAACTAAACATTATGTAAAGTTCACTGAAATGGACCGGATTACGTCACCCGGCGGGAGCTTGCCCAGCAGCGTCCAAACAGAAAATTAAGGCAGGTCAGATACAGCCAGATAATGGCCTGATAGAAGAACAATAATGGGATAAAAGAAGGCGGAAAGAAGAGAAGCTCCGGACGGAATAATCCGTCCGGAAAAGACCATCAGCCCTGCGATAACAGCTCGCGCAGGTCGAGAATCGCCGCATTGGCGCGGGAAATGTAAGACGCCATCACCAATGAATGATTGGCGAACAAGCCAAAGCCACTGCCGTTAAGAATCATCGGCGCCCACAACGGCTCCTGAGTCGCTTCCAGCTCGCGGATAATCTGACGCAGACTCACCAACGCATTTTTCTTATCCAGTACTTCGCGGAAATCGACTTCGATGGCGCGCAGAATATGCGACAGCGCCCAGGCCGTACCGCGCGCTTCGTAAAAGACATCGTCCAGCTGGCTCCAGGGCGTTTTCACTTCCTGATCGTAATCAGCCGGTGTTGACTGACTCGCCGTACTGTCACCTGCGAGGTCGGTATTCAGGCGGCGCTTGCCAACAGAAGCACTTAAGCGCTGCGACAGGCTGCCCAGACGGGTTTCGACATCAAACAGCCACTGGCGCAGGTTATCGGCGCGGGCATAAAACTGCGCACTGGGTTCTTTCGGATCGGCCAGACGGTGCAGATAACCATCCAGCGCCTTGAGGCCGCGCTCGTATTCCGCCTCAGAAGAAGGCACAGCCCAGCTGTTACTGTCAAAATGCAGCTGCGGCTCGGCCACCGACAGGTCTTTATCTTCGGTGGACTGGCTCTGTGAGCGGCTGAAATCTTTACGCAGGGCGCGGGTAAAATCACGCACCTGAATCAGCACGCCGTATTCCCAGTTCGGCACATCATCGAGCCACAATCCGGGTGGGAAGACATCATTACTCAGATAGCCGCCGGGTTTGTTCAGCAGTGCCGAAGTCACTTCCATCAGCGTTGCGGTGGTGGTGAAACCCACCACCGGTTCAACCCCCATGGCTTCAGCACGCTGTAAGGCCCGCTCACGCACCGGGAACAATTCCGGTTCAGAACTCCAGATAAACCCCAGAACAAGACATACCAGCAGGTAGACCACCAATCCCAGAAGCACAGCACTGCGCGCTACGCCGCCGTCAGTCCACCAGTCCTGCAGACGCTCACGCATATCCAGTATTTTGTTCTGCAACTGCCCCTTCATATCTTCCTTTCCTTTGTTTGTATCGCAAAAAACAGCAGCAAGCCTAACCGCCGCCGACCGTTCGGACAAGCGGCACACAGCTGATATACTGCTGCGACTCAATAAGTCAGTCCCGCCGCCACACGGGAGACCCTGTCAGCAGAGGCCAGGCAATGTCCGCCAGTCAAACTCAACCATCGTTAACCCACAGCGAACTCAGCCATCGCTACCAGCGTATTCTCGAAGCCATGTCAGAAGGCGTCTATGGCCTCAATGCGGCAGGTCATGCCACCTTTGTAAATCCGGCAGCCGAGCGCCTGACTGGCTGGAGTCAGGCCGAAATTGAAGGAGAGAGTATCCACCGCTTTCACCATCACAGCCATGTGGATGGCCGCCATTATCCACAGGATGATTGCCCGATTTACCAGACCCTGCAGACCGGCATCAGCGCACACAGCGACCAGGAAGTGTTCTGGCGTAAAGACGGCAGCTGGTTTCCGGTGGAATATTCCAGCAGCGCCATCATCGACAATGGTGTGATTACCGGCGCGGTGGTGGTGTTTAAAGACATCAGTGAGCGCCTGCAACACCAGCGCTCACTGCAGGCCGCTCTTGATCAGGTTGGCCAACTGCAACGCCAGCTGCAGGCCGAAAATCAGTATCTGCAACAGGAACTACGCGATCAGCAGGGCGAATCAGAGCTGCTCGGCCAGAGTGACGGCATGCTGCAACTGCAGCACAGTATCCGCCAGGTCGCGCCAGCCCCCAGTTGCGTTCTGATTCTGGGTGAGAGCGGCAGCGGTAAAGAGCTGGTCGCACGCAGCCTGCATCAGCAAAGCCCGCGCGCGGCCAAGCCCATGGTGCGGGTTAACTGCGGTGCTATGGCCGAAAACCTGCTCGAAAGTGAACTGTTCGGCCACGAACGCGGTGCCTTTACCGGCGCCCACCAACGCCGTATCGGCCGCTTTGAACAGGCCGATGGCAGCACTCTGTTTCTGGATGAAATCGGCGAATTATCCGCCGCCGCTCAGGTAAAACTGCTGCGTGTCCTGCAGGAAGGTGAAATCCAGCGCCTGGGCAGCCAGCACACCATTAAGGTGGATGTGCGTATCATTGCCGCCACTCACCGCGATCTCGCCGCCATGGTACAAAGCGGTCAGTTCCGCTCCGATCTGTATTTCCGTCTGAATGTTTTCCCCCTGCATGTTCCGCCCCTGCGTGAGCGGCAGGCCGATATTCCCCTGCTGGCCACCCATCTGCTGCAACGCCTGGCCAGCCGTCTGAACCGTAAGGCACTGGTGCTGCAACCTGCACAGCTGCGTCAGTTAATGAATCACCCCTGGCCGGGCAATGTGCGTGAGCTGGCCAACGTTCTTGAGCACGGTATGATTCTCAGCACCGACCAGCTGCAACTGCCCTTGCTGCACAGCAACGCGATCCATTCGGATCAGCCCCATGGCAATGAGAAACCGCTCCCCCTGAGCGATGCCGAAAAGCAGCATATCCTGCGCGCTCTGAACTACTGTTCCGGCATGGTCGGCGGCGAAAACGGCGCGGCTAGGCTGCTGGGTTTGCCGGTCTCGACCCTGCGTTCACGGATGAAAAAACTGGGCCTGCTCTGACAACCCACAACCCAAAAAGATGTGGCATTAAGCGCCAATAAAAGCGACATATCACCAGATGCGAAATATCAACTCGATATGTCGCTTCTGAGTACACCACAGCCTGTGCCAAGCCAGTGTTTATGCACCCTGAGTAACTGGTACGCCGGTTGCCATAGGAGCCTGTCGAAGATTTTCACAGGTTCTGATGTTTATGATCCCCCGTATACCCCTGCTTTCTGCCCTGCTGGCCTCGGTCCGCCGCCACAACAGCAACCGCATTCCAATGCATATTGCTGATGAGCCGCCACACCGGGTAAGACTCGCCAACGGTCTGTTCCGTAACTGGCGCCGCGCCGTTGGCTGGCCGTTGCTGGCCCTGTTCTTTATCACGCCCTGGTTGAGCTGGCAGGGTAAGCCGGCCGTGTTTTTTGATCTGAACGCCCAACAGTTTCATATCGGCGGTTGGTTGTTATGGTCAGAAGATCTGCTGCTGCTCAGCGGCCTGCTGATTGGTGGCGCCTTTGCGCTGTTCTTTGTCGCCATGTACGCCGGACGCTTGTGGTGCGGTTTCAGTTGCCCACAGACGGTATGGACCTTTATGTTTATCTGGCTGGAGGAAAAAATTGAAGGCTCACGCCAGATGCGCCGCAAGCTGGATCAGGGCAAAGGCAACCGCCAACAGAAAATCCGCCGGGCACTGAAGTTTGCCGCCTGGGGACTGCTCAGTCTGGCCACCGCCGTCACCATGATTGCCTATTTCTACCCGCTGGCGCAGTGGTGGAGTGATGTAATCCGCGGTGATGTCAGCAGCGTCGCCACATTCTGGCTGATACTGATCAGTACCCTCACCTTCCTGAATGCAGGCTGGCTGCGCGAATCGGTCTGTACCCACATGTGTCCTTACTCCCGTTTTCAGTCGGTGATGTTCGATAACCAGACGCGCACCGTGCGCTACGATACCGACCGTGGCGAGCCGCGCGGCAAGAACAACCCAGAGAATAAGGCCGCTGGCGACTGTATTGACTGCGGCCTGTGTGTACAGGTCTGTCCGACCAATATCGATATCCGTGACGGCCTGCAGATTGCTTGCATCGACTGCGGTGCCTGTATCGACGCCTGTGACAAAGTGATGTTGCAAACCGGCCGCGCCATAGGCCTTATCACCTACCAACCAGAACAGCAGCTGAGCCCGCTGCAACGCTGGCGTCTGTGGGGCTATGGTGCTCTGGCGATCAGCGCCTTTGTCGTGGTATTGGCCAACACGCTGCTGCAACCGCCCTTAATTGCCAGTCTGGAGCGCGACCGTCTGGCCCTGTACCAGCTGACGCCGGACGACACGCTGATTAACCGCTATACCCTGAAGCTGCACAACCGCAGTCATGAAGATATGCAACTGACGGTGTACGACCAGCAAGACGCCGTGCTGCAGACAACGCTGAGCGCCGGTCAGCGCGCCGCGCACAGTCTGGATATCGAACGTACGACCGAGACCCCAAGCCAGGCACTGGAGTTGCGTATTGAAGATCAGCGCAGCGGCTACCACAAGAGCCTGCCAGCGCGCTTTACCAACCCCAGAGTGCGTACCGCCAACCTCGCTGCAAACCATTAAGGCAGCGAATCAACGCCCACAAAAAAGCCCGTATGGTTGTCCATACGGGCTTTTTTGATCCGCTATCAGCGGCTCCGGGTAACTCCCAAAGGAACTTACATTCGGTAGTTACATACGGCAGTTACATACGGTAGTTTGCCTGGAACGACAGACCCAACGCATTCACGTCAAATTCGCCTTTCAGGTTGTCATAGCCTTTCTGGTTATCGTCCAGATCGTAGTTGTATTCATCAATCTTGGATTTGTCGATAAACAGGTAAGCCACCGCCGCATCAAAGCTCCAGCTGCTGTTCAGGTTGTAGGTTGCACCCGCCGTCAGCCACTGACGGTCGTTATCCGGTACTCGTGCTGTACGGTGCTTGTCTTCAACCGGTGAAGCATCAAAAGCGTAACCGGTACGCAGGGTCCAGTCCTGATTCAGGCTGTACTCAGCACCCAGGGAGTAAGACCAGGTGTCATGCCATTTTTCAACAATATGACCGATGTAATTTTCACCCAGACCGCTGATGTCATCGATCGTGCCGGACTTGGTCGCAATCACGTCGAAGTATTTGAACGATGACCAGTCCGTCCAGGTCGCACCCGCTAACAGTTGCAGACGATCGTTCAGCTGGTGAGCCAGACTGAAGGTTGCCGAACGCGGGCCAGTCAGAGGCACACGCGAATCCTGTTTGCCAATAGTCCCGGTAGCCGGATTGCCATTAGCATCCAAAGGCGTCATGTCAGGAGTTCCGGTAGCAATAGCGGTCTCCAGTGCATTGATGCGGGTTTTATCGGCATTGGTATCCGCCGGAACAATCGCATTGGAACCGGCGGAATAAGCCATTACACCTGTGGACTGTTTGAACTCAGACTTACCTTCCAGATCAAAGTCGATCTCGGAGCGGTAGGCAAAGCCCAGTGTGGTTGCCTGGCTGGCGTCCCACATCACGCCGAAGTTCCAGCCATAACCAATGTCATCACCGCTGACTTCAAACTTATTTTCGTAACCACGGTAATCTTCCGGGTTAATTGCCTGACCACCCTGAGCAGCGCTGTAAGCTGCCGACAGAGGAACCAGATCCAGTTCTTTACTCAGCAGTCCCTGAGCGTAAACGATATCAATACCCACACCGAATGACAGGGTGTCACTCAGCATGTAAGAAAAGGTTGGCTGAATATCGATGGCAGACAGCTGTGTCTCATCGGCAAAGCCACTGGCCAAAGAACCCTGTTTGTAATCGGTTGCCGTGCCAAAGGGCGCGAAGATACCCAGACCCACGGCCGCTTTGTCATCCAGCTTGTGCACGATATAGCCAAACGGAATGACTTTATCCGGCATAAAATCGCCGCCATCGTTATACACACCGGCTTCGCCGTACGGTGTAGTTGGGCTTACTGCCAAGTTGCTGTTCCGACCGGTTGCATCAGTACGCACACCTTCAAAACTGCCTTCCAGCTGCAGATAGGTAAAACCAAAGCTGGCCTGGGAGCGCTCAAGACGGCTCATACCGGCCGGGTTAAAGAACACCACAGAAGCATCATTAGCAACCGCAGCACTGCCGGCAAATGCACGGCCTGCACCACTGGCGCTTTGCTCATTGATTTTAAAACCGGAAGCCTGAACACCGGCACTAAACAGGGAAGCTGCCGCTACGGCAACCGCCAGAACGGATGGTTTATTGAACATCTGAACACCTTGCTGAAACGCTACGTGAGCCGCCCGGTCAGGAGAACCCCACAGGCGGAATAACCGACAGATTTATTGCTGTTCGTCGGAATGCGGCGGCAGTATGCCAGCACAAAATCGGCCAATTTGTATCAGATGGTAACCATTAGGTAACTTATTGAAACAAATTAGGCTTAAAATGACTTTTTTGAACATTCATGTTCAGTATTGAAAAAACCACCACGGAACCTGTGCCTCGCGGCAAGGTCAGCGCGAGCTTGTCGCACAGCCAGCTCACACCACCGCAACGTCATAACGGGGTCGTCCCAGCCGTACGCTGGCAGGTATACTGCCGCTTTTGCCGGAATGATCCGCTATGACTCCCGCAGCCATAAATTCTGCAATCAGCCCCACCAGCGTGCAGCCCGTCGCCATTGCACACACGCCGTTTGCTGAAAAGTTCGCCATTCCGCGCCAGCCGCAACTGGCAACCGCTGCACGGGCAGTGATTGAACTGCTGCCGCCTTACAATCAGCCGGAAGCGCTGGTCGGGCTGGAACAGGTCAGTCATATCTGGCTGCTGTTTCAGTTTCATCAGGCTCCGGCCGATGATCCTGCGGCCCCACGCCTGCGGGTACGGCCGCCGCGTCTTGGCGGCAATGAAAAATTAGGCGTGTTTGCCACACGCAGCACTCACCGCCCCAATGGTATCGGTCAGTCGGTGGTTAAGCTGGAGAAAGTAGAAGGAACACGGCTGTGGGTATCCGGTGTCGACCTGCTCGACGGAACCCCAATCCTTGATATTAAACCCTACGTTCCCTATGCCGACAGCATTAGCGCGGCACACAACGGCATCGCCAGCGAAGCTCCGGCAACGGTCAGCGTCCGCTGGCAAGCAGAGGCGCGGGCTGACGCACAACTACAGGGTCAAAGACTGGGAGAAGACGTGGTGGCACTGGTGGAACAGTGTCTGGCACAAGACCCCAAACCGGCCTACCAACAGCCTGATCCGGAGCGTCGATATGGTGTGCGGTTCTGGGATCTCAATGTGGTCTGGCACTACCCGCAAAGCGGCGGGATTTGTGTTCTGGCGGTTGAGACTGGCGGAGCCGTATAAGCTCCGCCACAGCCCGGCATCCGCACTCAGCGTAAAAAATACAACCGCTGCTTAAAGGATGCCAGGCCACGGGCTTTAAAGCGCGGCTCCTGTTCGATCAGTTCGCGCTCTTCAACCAGTGTCAGCTCGAACAACGTTTGGTAATGCGCTTTTACCTCATCATCGCTGACGGCAAACGGCGGCCCATCCATCAGGCTCTGATCGTAATCCAGGGTAATCAGCATCTGCGCAGCACCGTGGCTGAGCGCATGCAGGTGTTGGCTGTATTGTTGGCGCATGCTTTCCGGTAACGCCACCAGCGCGGCGCGATCGTACACCGCAGCAACATCGCCCCCCAGTTCCCGTTGCAGTTGCGCCCGGTTAACCGCGAAAAAATCACCGGCAATCAACAATACGCCATCACCGCGATACAGCACCTGCTCACCTTCACGGCTTTTTTCGATGGCAATATCCAGCTCCTGAGTCAGCTGGGCGGCCAGTTCGTCCAGCGCAATCTCACTGAGTTCAATGCCGACCACGCCATAACCGGCCTGGCGCAGCCAAAACAGGTCCAGGGTTTTTCCGCACAGCGGCAACAGCACATTATTGCCTGCCGCCAGCTGCATATCCGGCCAGTATTTCAGCAGGACTTTATTCACTTCATCGAGGTGAAAACCAATCTCTTTTTTTGACCATTTGTCGTGCCAGAATTCGCTGTGCATGGATACCTCATTTGCCAATCTCTACACGCCGATAATGCGGCGCAAAGGTTGGTTATAACCGATCAGACATGCTTATTCCAATCCGACTCTGGTCGCCCTCTGCCGACCTATTCCGCTGCTTTGTCCGACCAGACGGCCAGCTCATTACCACCCGGCTCAGAAAAATGAAAACGGCGGCCACCGGGAAAGCTGAACACGGCCTTGGTTATTTGCGCCCCCGCCGCTTCTACCCGTGCCAGACAGCTCTCCAGCTCCGCAGAATAAAGCACCAGCAATGCACCGACGGCTGCCGGGCCTTTGTCTTTATCAAAATAAAAACCACCATCCATACCCGCTTCGGCAGCAAAAAAAGCACAGTATTCCGGGCCATAGTCCTGAAACGTCCAGCCAAAAACCTGCTGAAAAAAGGTTTTAGTTGCATTCAGATCGCGGCTGGAGAATTCGACGTAATTTAATTTTTCCTGCATACATACTTCCTGTATCTGGCGGTGAATAAAGTACATCACCATAGACTGAATAACGGCCACAAAAAAGCCGGAAAACATCCGGCTTTTGAGACGATCAGTTTCGTAACTCAGGCTTTTTTGGTGTACGCGCTGATAATTACAATCCGCGTACCGTTCACACGGCCTTCAATGTGTTCCGGGTTATCGGTCAGGCCGATACCACGCACCATGGTGCCGCGCTTAGCGGTAAAGTTAGCGCCTTTAACATCCAGGTCTTTGATCAGGGTAACGTTATCGCCAGCCTGCAAAACCGCACCGTTGCTGTCGCGGGTTGGCTCACGGTCATCATCGGCTGATGCCGCACTGGTTTCGGCCCATTTACGGGTGTCTTCTTCCATATACATCACGTCCAGCAGATCCTGAGCCCATGGCTCGGCCGACAGACGCTTCAGCATACGGTAAGCCAATACCTGCACCGCCGGTACCTGACTCCACATGCTGTCATTCAGGCAACGCCAGTGGTTAGCATCCGGCTCACCGCCTTCGACCTGTGCTTTACAGGTTGCACAAAGCACAACACCGCTGTCGACGGTCAGTTGACTGTGCGGAGGCACCAGAAAAGGGGAAAGATCATTGGCAGAAGTACACAGCTCGCATTGATTAGCCGCGCGCTGCAGCAGACTTTGTTCGATGGACATAAGCATTACCCTTAAATTAAGGCGGGCTATTATGCACAAAAGCACCCTTTTTGTCGCCTGTGTCAAAAACTGTAAAGCCCCATCAGGGCGTAATGCTGTTAACTTAACGTTTTAAATCATTTTGAAACGCCCAATGCCTCACAGGGGAACTTATCCCCTTGCCGGCGGGCGACCCCAGCTTCGCGCTGTGCAGGACTTAATCCGCTCTGAATAATCCTGCGATCTCGGTAACGCGAATAATGGGCCATCCATGGCCCTATTCGCTCGCCCGGCATCCATGCTGGGGCGTACCGGCGCAGCATTATTCAAACCGGCGTCCTGCAGGCGCATTGATTATTCCGCTAAGCGGCTTTTCAGAACGGACATTGCTGTTCGATAAAAGCGACGTTGCAGCTGGGATAAACCGCGCCTCTGGGCCCGCCGCCATGAACGATGATTTTTACGATCTGACTGGCATGGATGCCAGACAAGCGTATGTGGCCATGGATGGCCAATATACGCGTGGTCAGTAAAAAACGTGTGAATAAGGATTACGGGCCAGAAAGCGCAAAGCAGGGGCCCGGGGAGAAGTTCCCCGGATTGGGGCGCAGGGGCTTGCCCCGCAAAGGCTGTTCAAATGCAGTCAGCGCTGGCTGGCTGGTTAATTGAACAGCATTACCGCGCGAGCGAGTTTTGTCTGCATCCTTTAATCTGGATTCAGTTCATCTGCAGAGCAGCAATATCAGGGAAGCGTTCCTGCCAGCCGTCGATCAGTGCATGCTGGTCGATATCCCATGGATGAAAACCATCCTGAAAGAACAGACGCATCGACTTCAAATTGTCACGCAGAATGCCTTTTTTGCCCCAGAAGAATTTGGTGGCTTCGACCCACTCGCGCAGGCTGGGGAAATGACGATCGGCTTTCAGCATCAGGAACTGGTAATACGCCAGACGCGAGAACAGGCCGATAATGGAAATAAACATCACCCGCTTGCGCAGCTTTTCGTTATTCACTTTCAGGCGGTAAATATCAAAGGCCACCGCCTTATGTTCAATTTCTTCCACCGCATGCCAGATCAGCATCTGGCGGATGGTCGGATCAACGTCGTCGAGAATTTCCGGGTTTTTCAGCAGAAATTCAGCCATCGATGCCGTGAAATGCTCCATCGCCACGGTCAGTGCCAGCTGGCGGCCACGGCCTAATTTCTTTTTCAGAAAACCAATGCGCTTCTGCAAGCGGTTGGTAATTTCATGCATGGGAAAGCCCATATCATGAATGGTGTTGTTCAGGCCCTCGTGGGAATGACCGTGATGGGCTTCCTGGCCGATAAAACCACGGATCTGCGCCAGTAGTACCGGGTCTTTGATTTCGTTCTGGTAATTACGCACCGAGTGAATAAAAAAACGTTCACCATCCGGAAACAACGCCGACAGTGAATAAAAAAACGTGCTGACCAGCGAGTTATCTTTAAAGGTGTATTTGCGCATCGGGGCGGCCGTATCAAAGGCCATGCGCCGTGGTTTAATCTCTACAGACTGCGATTTATTGTTGTGCTCAGTCATGGGGTTACTCCAGGGATAAATAACATTGCCACCTGCAGCCTGGGCCTTATAACGCAACGAATCGAGGGAGGCTGCAAGCAGGTTTGTACTGCGGTTTTGTGGCCAGATAAGACATACTGACATTGCAACTACTATGACATACTCCGTACCAGCGGCTCCGGTGATAAGCTTGCACTCTCCAGTGCAAAAAGCGCAAACACAGCATCAGCGGGGCGCAGTACACCGCCATCAGCAACAAGACAATAACAACCGACAGGCATAGCACCAGGTATGAAGACCACCGGCACCGGCGCTTACAGTATCTCCTCCGATTATCTGATTCTGCTGACCGAACTGGCCTTTGAGCGTGGCATTTCTGCCGCCGAACTGCTGATCGACTCTGGCCTGCCGGAACAGATTCTGTTCCAGCCGGGAGTCCCCGTTGGCCACGAATCCTGCCTGAACGTCATCGAGCGCTTCTGCAACCTGACCAACGACCTCGGCATTGCACTGGAATACGGTAAACGCATGACCCTGTCCAAGCATGGCGCTTTGGGTTACGCCGCACAGTACAGCGCCACCATGGGCGATGCGGCATTAAAAGTAATGCGTTATGTCGAAACCCGCGCCCAGATTTTCGAAATCGCCCGCGCCAGCAGCGAACATCAGCGCCACCTAACCATCACCCCGCGTTTCGACAACCCGGTTGCCGGGCCGTTTATCACTCTGGCGTTTCTCAGCAGCGTTGAAACCATCTGCCGCACCCTGGTCGGCAATTACGGACGCGAAGCAGAAAGCTGCATTCATCTCACCTGTCCCGCCAGCCTCACCGGGCAAAACACCCTGCCCCATTGCAGCGTGATCGGTGATCAGCGCCATAACAGCCTTACCTGGCCGGCCAGTGCTCTGGAGCATCCACTGCCCTTCTTTAACCCGGAACTGGAAACCCTGGCAGAGCAACAGCTGCAAACCGCGCTGACCAGCCTGACGCAAAGCGGCTCGGTCAGCGGTAAAGTGCGGGAAATTCTGAATGACCGCCTGCAGGATATGCCGACCGTCGAGCATGTTGCCTCCATGCTGTGTATGTCAGCCGCTACCCTGAACCGCAAGCTGAAAGCCGACAGCAGCAGTTTTCAGCAGTTAAAAGACGATGTCCGCTACCGCCATGCTCAGCGTCTGCTGAAGCAGGAAGACCTGGCCATTGACCTGATCGCCGAACAATTGGGCTACAGCGATGCCAGTAACTTCGCCAAAGCCTTTAAAGCCTGGTCCGGTGTATCCCCCTCGCAATACCGCCAGAGCGCCTGAGCCAAACACTGACAAACAGCCTTAATAGCTAAAAAGGATCAATAACGAAATATTGATAAACTCTTTTAACTGGTCAGCGCCGTAGCTTTTCCGTATCTAAGGCCCCTTTCGCTCCGCAACGGCAGATATTCACTATGCGCAAACCCCAAGGCCCGGCCAAAAATTCCGGCTCCACATTCGGAAAAAGCAAAAAACGTCCGGCCAAAAGCCATAGTTCACGCCCTCCGCAAAAACAAAGACAAAGCCAGAACCAAAACAACGGACGCCGCAGCGCGGGAGCCGGTAACGAAGCCCGTATTATTCAGCTCTGGTCACAATGGCAAGCACAGGCCGTTAAGCCCCCACTCGACCGCTGGTTGCGCGGCCAGCTGCGCACCTCACGCCAGGCCGATGCAGCCGACAACACCCTGCCGCTGAGCGAAGCCATGTTCAGCGCCCTGCGCTTTCAGCAACTGGCCTGCGCGCTGGAAGATATGCTCAATGGACGCAACGGCCTCAGCAGTGATGCCGTTCACTGCGACTGGCTGAGCTGGGATCAACAATGGCAGTCAGCCGCAGCCGATACCATGCACCCCAGCGCGTTCTGGTACTGGATTCAGCTGCGCAGCCTGCAGCCCTGGAATTTCGTGCGAATGGTGCGTCAGGACGAGCAACGCGCCCACCTGTTCGCCAATATCGAACATCAGG
This sequence comes from Thalassolituus pacificus, assembly GCF_025318105.1. Taxonomy (NCBI): domain Bacteria; kingdom Pseudomonadati; phylum Pseudomonadota; class Gammaproteobacteria; order Oceanospirillales; family Oceanospirillaceae; genus Thalassolituus; species Thalassolituus pacificus. Next base: position 544,422 of record NZ_JAOANI010000028.1, on the reverse strand, counting down.
TTAAAGCCAATCCGTTATCACCACCCGCCCTGCTCTGGCATGGCGTGCGCCCGACCTGGCAACCCCTGTTACAGCAGCGTGCAACCCGCAGCCACTGGTCAGACAGTGATCTGCAACGCTTCCTCAATATGCAGAATGGCTTCCCGCCGCTGTGGCTGCGCATTAATGATCTGCGCCTGAGCGAATTACCGGCCGACGCCCGCCCCTTAAAAGTTCTGCAGCAGCGCCTGCAGGAAGAAGGCGTCAGCGCCCAGCTGCGTGACGACCACCTCTGCGCCAGCGGTGGCCGTGGCGTTAACAGCAGCGAGCTGTACCGCAGCGGCGTAATTGAAATTCAGGACCTGGCCAGCCAACACATTGCCGCCGCACTGAATGCCAAACCTGGCGACAAAATCTGGGATGCCTGCGCCGGAGCCGGTGGCAAAACGCTGGCGTTAGCCGGAAAGATGAACAACAAAGGCGCAGTGATCGCCACCGACCTGCATCAGTACAAACTGGATGAATTAAAACGCCGTGCCAGCCGCGCCGGTGCGCGTAATGTGCGGACTTTTTTGTGGGATGCCGTCGCCCCACTGCGACTGCCACAGGAAATTGCCCGCCAGCAGGGCTTCGACAAAGTACTGATCGACGCGCCCTGCAGCTCTGCCGGCACCTGGCGCCGCAACCCCGATGCCCGCTGGCGCTTTAACAGTGCCGACAGCAGCGAACTGCAACAGATTCAACTGAATATTCTGACCCAGGCCGCACCGGCCGTACGCCCCGACGGCATGCTGGTGTACGCCACCTGCAGCTGGCAGGTAAGCGAAAACGAAGACATCGTCAGCGCCTTCCTGCAGGCCAACCCGACCTTCAGCCTGCAAAGCCAGCAAATGCTCGGTGCTCCGGAAGATGACTGTGACTGTATGTTTGTAGCGGTAATGAAGAAGGCAGGCAGCTGAGCGGTTTTATGGCCGGAGTGACAGGGGTTACTCCGGCTGCAGCTTAGTTGGTTAGTGTTTTCTAACTGAATGTTCAAAGCTGCCAAATCCCTAGCCCCCAAAAAATAAATTGAAAAAAGAAACATCGATAAAATACTAATCAATTTCTAATAGTTGTATCCCTAAAGTTACTAACGCGATCAATGCTTCAAGAAGCGGCAATGATCTCACCGCCGTCCATTTCTTATTTGTCAATTTTTTCCATCCGGATAACATTTTTTCCTGGAAATATTTCAACCATAATTTCGTGCATTTTTTTTATCAGGCCTTCCAACTGTTCCTCACCACGTTGAGTAAGTTCTATTAATTCAGATGTTACACTTTTCATTGTTGTCGAAATTCTATCTCCAAGAACCCTGTCAATATCATCTAAACTGACAGATGCTCCATCCACAAAACCTGCGGCTTCCATTGCTGGCTGAACAATATTAATATGTATGTGATTTCTTGTTTTCACTGTCGTATTAAATATTGTAAAAATCTCTTCGATTTCTGTTAACTCCGTCAATATCTCCGACTTCCCCTCTGAAATTAAGAACGAAATTGAGTCATAATCCAATTTCCAGTCTGGATCGGAGTTTCCTAGAGATGGCTTGATAGCAACATATGCATCCGGACTCCCGGAATAATCCTTTAAGAATTGCTTATTGAAGCCTGCTACATAGTTATAGACACGCACCAATGTAAAAATGGCTCTATTCGCAGAGGCTAAATCAATTTCATTTTTTCTTCGCCGCTCTCGATCGGCGTTGAACTTATAGGCAAAAAATGCACCAGCAAATGCAGCAACCAGCGTTACCACAGCACCTAAAATTGTTTTTGCATCCAGAGCCGGCATTAGCCCTATCGAGATCCCCATACAGAAGGAAGCTATCGCTATGAATAGTGTTTTCTCATGATCACTGGGAAATAACTTGAACTTCATACCTCTCCTTGAATCCTAACGCCATACTCAGTGAACCAGTGTAGTGGATTATCTTATGGTAAAACAATGAAAAATCGGGAGCATCCCCCTTCTTATTAGGGGTCGCTATTAACCATGATATTTATCTAAACTCGTTCTAATATGTATTCGGTAACTTTTGACGGGCTATTTCTGTTTCCATCTATATAGTCATCAGTAGAGTAAACACCATCCATTTTTGTTCCATCGAACCTTATCAACATAATCCTGTCGTCTTGCCTTGACTTTAACATGTCTTTAATTGCTCACCACTCTAACCCACACTATTCCTTCTATGAGTATTCTTCACACAAAAACTAAAGAAACTAATGTACAGCCACTCTTAGTGTGAAAAGCCGCTTGGCGGAATAATCAATGCGTCTGCAGGACGCAGGTTTGAATAATGCTGCGCCGGTACGTCCCAGCATGGATGCCGGGCGAGCGAATAGGGCATGGACAATTTTGTCTGGAACAAAATTGAGCAGCCGCAGGCTGACCCCCAGGGCGTAGGGCAGGATGCCCGGAGTACCGCCCATTATTCGCGTTACCAAGATCGCAGGACTATTCGGAGCGGATTAAGTCCTGCACAGCGCGAAGCTGGGCCTGTTTTCGCTCCTGCAAAACATGCATTTCCGCCATCCATGGCGGTCAGGTATAAAAGCCACGCCGGCAAGGGGATAAGTTCCCCTGGGAGGCAACAGGCCTGGATGTTAAAAACACTGTTTGTTGTTATCGCCGGTGGGCAGTGCCCACCCTACCCGCTGATTAAAAAACCGTTAAGCCGTGAACCACTTTTCAGTAACCCGCCAACCGCTCCAACCCCGCCACAGAACAGTTATAGCGATATACCCAGGCGCGTCTTGTCAGCGTCTGCTGACTATTCTCCGCCATAACCTGCACTTGGCAGCGAACGCGCTGATATTCATGCGGTTGCGGGAACGCCGGGCTGCACTCCTCATAGGCATCCAGCAGTGGCAACAGGCTTTGTGGCTGACGCAAGGCGTACAGGTCGCCCTTGATCCAGTCACCGCGCGGATCACAGATCAGCCCCGGATAATGAGCCACACGATACAGACGGCCACGGATCTGTGCCGGCCCGCACCAGCGTGCCTGTTGTTGCAGGGCGCGGCGCAATTGCCGTAATGCCTGTTTATCGGCTGCGGCAGGCCACATCGTTTCATCCGCCAGCCAGTGCTGTTGCAGAGTACCGTAGACAAATAACCAGTCGTTCATGGCTGAACTCTCAGAATTTTGTGTGCAGTGTAAAACAGGAAGAATAAAGAGAGGAGCAGCGACGGATTGCGTCGCCGCATGCAGGCAGTTTTATGCAGGTATTATGTTTTAAATGATATTGCTCATGTAAGGCTGTTTATGGGCAACTACTCATGCGCAATCAGGGCATTCTCGGTACCCAGAATTTCTGCTTTAAAGGTTTCGCTGAACGGCTTGGCGCCAATCCAGATTCCCAGAAACGCATCAAATAAACGCTTACTGGCAATCACACCGCGCACTTCATTTTTAACGATAATACGGGTGCCAACACCGGGTACGTATTCGACATGGGTTTCGTCACCACTTTTCATGCTGACGTCGAACATCTCAATTACTTCGTCAATCGGCGCACCCAGGGCCTCGGCTTCTTCGTTGCTGAGGTTTAATGCATCGTATAAGGCTTTGGCAACACGACGTCCGCTGGCACGCGGCAACAGCGTGTGGAACACCATACGCTTATACCCTTCGTCACCAATAACAGCCTGTTCGGAATGCCCCGGATTCTGCATGTACAGCAGGCCGACATACATATCGACCACGTAATAATATTTACGCACCGAAGCGCCGTTCAGTGTCATTTGCGGAAACTCACCGCTCGCTTCAATCACATCGGGAAATTCGGTATCGGCAATCGTCCGCGCCTGAGCCTGCACTGACAGCATTAATATCAGTACCGAAGAACAGACAGTAACAGCGATGCGTGTCTGGAAATTAAAAAGGCGGGAAAAAGCGGCTGAGAATATTTTCATACGACACTCCTTATCATTATTAGCGCCCGATTATGTCCTGTAAGGAGAACTCACAGAGTGCAACGGACAACACTGGCGACATCCTTTACCAGCATTTCTGCCCTGCACTTTAACCACTCCTGAGTATGACCGCAAGAGCGTGCTTGCAAGCCTTTAGCCTGAAGAGCAGAAAGATATCCGCCCCGAATTCTCCTCCTTATTCCTGATAAAAAACCGATTAACACTCTGTTAACAACCAAAACCCCAATTGCAGTGAGCCAAACAGACCCCCGCTGTCATCTATTCTCTGCGTTGCTCATGCTACAACAGCGGGAAATGGCCTTAACCGGAGAATGAAATGACACTGCGACTGCAATTCAGCCAGAAAAAACTGCGCGCTTTTTTACTGATATCCACGGCTTCAACACTGCTGGCGGCCTGTCAGAACAACCATCCGCCGACCTATGACGTGCAACTTAATTCACAGACACAGCAAACGCCGTTTGCCGAACAGAAACCATCGGTCGCTTTTATTGCCTTCGGTGACAGTGGCTATCACTACGATTACCCAAAACAGTCGAGCTTAAATAACCCGCAGACCCGCGAGCAATTCCTGCTCAGCGAACGTGCTGCCTGGAAAAAGAAAGGCCTGCCGCCAGCGGATTTTGTCGCACCGCCAATGCATACTCTGGATGGTACAGACTATGTGGTTGAGCGCACCGGACTGAATGCCGTTGCTAATGCGATGACACAGTATTGCCAGAGCAAGCGCTGTGATTTTTCACTGATGCTGGGCGACAATATTTATCCGGCCGGTGGCGATGGCAGTGAGCGTGATGAGCAGCGTTTCCTCGATATCCTCGACCTGCCTTTCCGCCGACTGGTCAGCAGCCATGATGATTTCCGTATTTACGGCGTACTGGGTAACCATGACTGGCAAACCTCCCGCGCCGGGCGTGATGCGCAGATTGCCTGGGCCAGTCGTGACGATAATAAAATGGTATTACCGCAACCGGGGTTTTATTCTTTCACCCGCGGCGATGCTGATTTTTTTGTGATAGATACCAATTTACTGTTGGCCGCAACAACGGTTGTCAAAGACAAACTCAACCCTGACGGCAGCGAAAAAAAGCACAAAAGTCTGGAACACTATGATGACTGGCAGAAACCACAGGGACAGGAAAAGCAGCAGTTAGCCTGGCTGGAAAATGCCCTGAAGCAGTCGTCAGCACGCTGGAAAATTGTTGCCGGGCATCATCCGCTCTGGTCATCCGGTGGCAGTAAGTTTGAAGAGGCCCGCGCCCTGCGCCCGTTATTAATGCCAATGCTGTGCGAGTTTGCCGATCTTTATCTGGCCGGGCATGAGCATGATCTCGAAGCTCATCAGGATGACTGCCAGCAATATAACAGTGCAAACGGAAAAGAATTAAAACCACTGCCGATTATTGTTTCGGGTGCCGCAGCCAAACAGCGGCCAATTCATACGCCGTTTCAGGCATATCAGAAAAAAACCTATGCTGAATATCAGGAGCTGTGGTTGCAGGGCATGGTCTGGGGATTTGCGCATATCACGCTTGGTGATGATATTCAGGTAAGGATGATCACCACCCCCAATGATGAAAGTGGTGCCACCACAGAACAGGTTATGCTGACCTTTCCACAACGCAGCCAGTAATATTAACGGTATTCAATCGGCCGGACTGCGTTGTTTAAAAACGCAGCTCGGCACCGATTAACGCGCTGGTTTTATCGTCGTAATTATGAATAAACAGGTTGAGTGTGTCGTAACCGACATGCAACTGGCTGGCAAAGCCTTCTGTTCCACCGCCAATCGCCGCACCTACGCGATAACGGCTGAGGGATTGCACGGCAATGCTGCGGTATTCGCCGGATAAGGTATCCAGTTTATCCGCCACCGAGATCAGGTTCGTGTTCAGTGCCAGGCACTGTTTAACCTGATCCTGATACTGGGTATTCAGCTGCGTATACTGGCCGCTTAATTGTGTCTGATCAGCGACCAATGCGCGGTATTTTTCCAGCTGCTGCGCCAGGTCAGCATTCTGCTTCTGTAAAGCGGCGATATCCGCACTCGCTTGATGACTCGCATCCTGATTTTTCTGCAACAGCGCGGTGTAATCAATACAGCCGGTAATGTGCTGAGTCTGCTGCACTTTATTGGCAGGCAGCAAATACACAATCTGGCCATTAATGGTCTGCTGGCTGAGTTCGGCTGGCGTCACCAACATTTCGCAGGCGCTGTCTTCTGCCTGAGCAGCGCTCACCTTAAGCACCATGCTCACTGTCAGAACAGACAAGCACCCGTTCAGCAAAACCATCCGTGTTAAATACTGCATATATCCTCCGTCAGGATTGTGACATGGCTTCCAGTTGTTTCAGTTTGGCCAGCGCATCCAGAACCCGCTGGTTTTCACTCTGTACCGCATCACGCTGAGCGCTGTGATCACTCACTTGCTGATTAATGTCATCCTGTTGCTGCTGTAACGCAACATCGCCCGCCGCTAATGCCTGCTGCCGCTGCAATAATGTCTGACGTTGCAACTCCAGTTCTGCCGACTTTTTTTCCAGCGCCTGATTACGCTGTTTAAGCTGCTCACTGGCATCTTTTAAGCCGCTCAATTGTTGCTGTAATGCGCTGCGTTCGGCATCGAGTTTTTTCAATTTTTCCCGTGCACGGGCCATTTGCCACACACTCATCAACAACAAGGCAGAGCCCGCAGAAAATACATACCAGCGCACACTTTTAGGCAAAATCAGACAAGCCACCAGCAACACGATAAACCCGATTACCGTATCCAGGTGCTCAGCCAGCCACAAGGCAATATTCAGTTTATCCATGTTTACGCTCCCTTTTCTGTACGGTTTTTACGGGATTTTTCCAGCGCTTCAATAATTTTATGCAATGGACCACTGCCAAGCCCAATCGCAATGCCGGTCAGGGATTCCCCCAGCCAGGCCGGTATATAACGGCTGGAAAAATAACCTTCATAACTGGCAGGATCATCACCGTTGAGTATCGCCACCTGATGATTCAGCTGTTCGATTAAGGCAAACAAATTAATATCCAACAGCAGTGCCAGCAGCACGCCGAGAATAATCGCCAGAATTTTACTCACCGCTTTAATGGTCAGCGAGCGCAGAGCGACGGCGGACAGTGCTTCCACACCTTCCAGCCCCGGATAGTCGGTGCGCAAATAATCATTCACCGCTTTGCTGACTTCGGCCTGTACTCGGCCCGCCTGACGCAGACCATCCAGTTGTTCGCTGAGGCGGTGCGCGGCACGGTTCCAATAATCCTGACGTCCGGCCCGGACTTCATAAAAATCAAACAGCGCTTTCAGTATTTCCAGCAGGCGCTCCAGTAACAACGAAAAAAATAAAGCACTGCTTAACATAATCAATGCGGAATCAAAGCTGTTCATGCTGAACCTCCGGCGACCGGTACCGCAGCATTCAGGTTCTGCGCGTAAATATAGGGTTTTTGCCGGAAAGCCTGCAGCTCGCTCTGTGCCTGCGGCGATGCCTGCCACGCTGTGCGGTAGGTTTCGCTGCGGCGCAGCAAATCGGCAAAAGGAAACTGATTGCCCGGGCACACGGTATTGGCACCGGATAATGCCCGGTGAGGTACTACAGCCTCGTTTATTTGACCGGGCATTTGCGGGTACAGATTCAGCCACAAAGCAATCACCCGGGCACCGGCATCCAGTTGCGCTGGCGTGGGCGTTAACGGGCCATAACGGCCATCGTTATTGGCAAAGCGGTCGTGTTCCTGCTGGTGAAAATTGCCATGAAAAGAAATACCAAGGGTATGGTCATTATGGCCTTTGGCATGGTTGCCCGTACGATCCCAGCGGCAAAACGGACGAATTGCACCATCGGGCATGATGACGCAGTGATAACCCGTCAGCCATTTTTTCTGCTGCAGAAACTCATCAACAATGGCATTAAAACCCAGCGCAGAATTCATGGCGGTGTGATGCACCACAATCTGATCAGGATCGGCTGCGCGGCGATGGACATACTCCAGACTCTGTGGATTAACGCCCCCCACATAATGAATATCGGGCCCGGCCAAGCGGCTTTCGGCCACGGGAGTATTCTGCCCTGCGGCTTTGTCCGCTGAGGAGGCGATACGGCTTTCTTCGCCGGGATCAATGACTTGTGCCAGTGCTTGTTTTTCGCTGTCGGTTAAGCGGCGAGTGGTTAAAAACCGCATCAGTACGTGTACCGGCTGACTGCCACCACCAATTAATAAACCGGATAACAGCGTATCCAGTGTTTGCAGAGCAATACCGCTCCAGTTGTTCTGAGCCCATAAGGTCGGAATATCCACGACACTCTGGCCGGTAAACATGGCTAATAAATGCAGATCAAAAATACCGGCCAGAATAATCCCAAGCCCTAATGGCGCCAGACGCATAAAGACATTCAGTGCGGCGCTTTCGCCGGAGATCACCGGAATGGGGATGACGGTGATGGCACCATGCTGCTCGAAGGCCGTATGCTCAGTATCGTTCTCGCCAGAATTGTTGCTGTCAGAATTGTGAGAGTCAGCAGTATTGCCGTCAGAAGCAGCCGCTGCTTTTAATACCGCCAGATCGGCAGAGTGACCGGCTTGCAGGTGCTGTTGAATCAGCACCGTCTGTTGTTGCGCGTTTTTCAGTGCTGCCAGCTTGGCAGCCTCAGCGTCACGCTCCAGAAAGAACTTATTGGCGCGTTCTTTAACCTGCTTCAATAATTCGGTGAAACGCTCAACCAGTAACGCTGCACCGGCCGCGACCGTCAGGCCATTAATGAGTAATTCCAAGGGTACGGCTTGCATACATCCTCCCTGTGTATGAGATCTTTGCCGACAAGATACCTTCTTAGACCTGTCTGACCAACAGCCGGGAGTCGTATAGCCATAAAAAAACCGCCAGCCGGTTACCCGACTGGCGGTTTTTTAGCAGCGAGCCGTCAGCTCACTCAGATACAGAAAGACGCCAGCGGCGGGAAGCCGTTGAATTCTACTGCACTGTACGTGGTGGTATAGGCACCGGTAGAGAACCAGTACAGACGATCACCGGAGGCCAGATTCAGTGGCAACTCATATTTGTAGTCTTCGTACAGAATATCGGCACTGTCACAGGTCGGGCCGGCCAGAACCACTTCTTCGAGTTCACCTTTTTTCTCCACAAACAGCGGATACTTAATGGACTCGTCCATGGTTTCGATCAGGCCACCGAATTTACCCACATCGGTGTACACCCAGCGGTGCAGGCCGTAACGGTCTTTACGGCTGACCAGTACTACTTCGCTGACCAGAATACCGGCGTTGGCAACCAGCGAACGGCCTGGTTCCAGAATGATTTCCGGCAGCTCATCACCAAAGTCTTCGTGCAGGAAACGGGTAATTTCTTCTGCATAGGTTTTCAGATCGTTGGTACGGCTGATGTAGTTAGCCGGGAAGCCACCACCCAGGTTAATCATTTTCAGTACCACGCCGTCTTCTTCTTTCAGACGTTCGAAAATAACCTTCACTTTGGCAATGGCCGAGTCCCAGGCGCCGATATCACGCTGCTGAGAACCCACATGGAAGGAAATACCGTAAGGTACCAGGCCCAGATCACGCGCCAACAGACACAGGTCCATCGCCATATCGGTCTGACAACCGAATTTACGTGACAGCGGCCAGTCCGCTGTTTGCGAACCTTCTGTCAGAATACGTACGAATACACGCGAACCCGGAGCGGCCTTGGCAATATTGCGCAGGTCGGCTTCAGAATCGGTGGCAAACAGGTTCACACCCTTCTCATAGAAGTAGCGGATATCCCGGGCTTTCTTGATCGTGTTGCCATAGCTCACACGATCTCCTGTCACACCCTGTGCCAGAACTTTATCCAGCTCGTAGCGCGAAGCTACGTCAAAACAGCAGCCACGATCGCGCAGAATGCCCAGCAATTCAGGCATTGGGTTGGCTTTAATGGCGTAGTACGTTTTCGCATACGGAAAACTGCTGATCAGATCATCCAGCTGACGCTCAAAAATACTTTTATCGACCACAAGACAAGGAGTCTCTTGTTTGTCGGCGAATTCTTTCAGGCGAGCAAAGCTCTCGGCATCGTAGTAGTCTTCAGGTTGAACAACCATTGGGCTCGCTACCTCCTTATCCGGGTAGTGATGTGAATGAAAAAAGTCGCGCAAAGATAGGCTTATCTGCGCGGGTGTACAGTGATTTTTCTTTGTCCTAACGATCACTTTTTCAGATCGTAACACGTCCGGCGATCAGAATCTTTGCTCAAAAGGAATCCTATCCTCCCCCTTCTGTCAGCAGTAGCGCTGAACCGCTCTCTCAGGCCGCTGCAGCCGTCTGAGCACTGCAGCAGACTGACTGCCCGACTTCACTTAATAATGCCTTACAGCGGTTATTCCGTTACCCAGAACAGTGAAATCAATTTGCCGCGCTTACATTCAGAAGCCCGCTCCGCTAAGGTGTCGGGCTGTTTAACTCCTGCTTTATATGGCCAGTATGCTCAAACTCTTTGAACGTTTTATTAATCCCTTTCCGCCTGAACATCCGCAGCAGCCACCGGCGGGCATTTATGCCTTCTGCCGCCACTACACCCGTGGTCTGGAAGTCCCGCTGGTGTTCATGTCGGTTCTGACCGCGCTGCTCGCCATACTGGAAGTCATGATGTTTGGCTTTATGGGGAATCTGGTCGATTGGCTGAGTCAGAAAGCACCGGAAACGCTGCTTGCTGAAGAAGGCGGCCGTCTGCTGCTGATGTCACTGATGGTACTGCTGGTGATGCCACTGGTGGTATTTCTGCACACGCTGCTGGTGCATCAGACCCTGTTGGGTAATTACCCGATGAAAATCCGCTGGCTGACGCACCGCTACCTGTTAAAACAAAGCCTCGGTTTTTATCAGGATGAATTTGCCGGCCGCCTCGCCACCAAGGTCATGCAGACCTCGCTGGCGGTACGTGAAACCGTTATGAAGCTGATGGATCTGGCGGTGTACATTCTGGTCTACTTCACCTCGGTACTGGTCATGGTCGCCATTGCCGACTGGCGCCTGATGCTGCCCATGCTCGCCTGGCTGGGTTTGTATATTCTGGCGCAAATGTATTTCGTACCCAAACTGAAAGGCATCGCTACCGAACAGGCTGATGCGCGCTCCACCATGACCGGACGCGTGGTCGACAGCTACACCAATATTCAGACGGTCAAACTGTTCTCCCACACCGATCGCGAAACCGACTACGCACGCGAATCGATGGAAGGCTTTATGGATACCGTGTACCGCCAGATGCGCCTGGTCACCGGTCTGAACGTCACCGTTAACATCATCAACTACCTGCTGGCCTTTGCCGTTGCCGCCATTGCCGTCTGGCTGTGGATGGATAGCGCCATCAGCGTCGGTGCCATCGCCATCGCCATCTCACTGGCTCTGCGGATCAACGGCATGGCGCAATGGATTATGTGGGAAGTCAGCGCGCTGTTTGAAAATATCGGCACCGTGGCCGACGGCATGAAAACGCTGTCCAAAACGCCTCAGGTGCAGGATGCGGCAGACGCCAAAGCCCTGAGCGTCGATCATGGCGAAATCCGCCTGGAGCAAGCCAGCTTCCATTATCAGGGGCACGACGACAACCAGAACAAACAGGTGTTCGAGGCCCTGGATATTCACATTAAAGCGGGTGAAAAAGTGGGGCTGGTCGGACGCTCTGGTGCCGGCAAATCAACATTGGTTAATTTACTGCTGCGTTTTTACGACCTCAACTCCGGCCGCATACTGATCGACGGTCAGGACATTAAAAACGTCTCACAGGATACGCTGCGCAAGCACATTGGCATGGTGACCCAGGATACTTCGCTGCTGCACCGCAGTGTGCGGGAGAACATTCTGTACGGACGCCCCGATGCCAGCGAAGCCGAACTGCTGGAAGCCACGCGCAAGGCCGAAGCCCATGAATTTATTCAGGAGCTGCACGATCTGGAAGGTAACACCGGCTACGATGCTCAGGTCGGCGAACGTGGAGTAAAACTCTCCGGTGGCCAGCGCCAGCGCATTGCCATTGCCCGCGTGCTGTTAAAAGACGCACCGATTCTGATTCTGGACGAAGCCACCTCAGCACTGGACTCGGAAGTCGAAGCCGCCATTCAGGAAAGCCTGTACCGGTTAATGGAAAATAAAACCGTGATTGCCATTGCCCACCGGTTATCGACCATTGCCGCCATGGACCGCCTGATCGTACTCGACCAGGGCCGTATTGCGGAACAGGGCACGCATCAGGAACTGATTGCCAAAGGTGGAATTTACGCGCAACTGTGGGCGCACCAGACCGGAGGCTTTATCGGCGAAGATTAAATGATGAAGACTAGCCGGTCTTTGCGCCCTTGTGGGCACAATTCGGGTAAACCGGACCGGCGGTTTTATCGGCGAAGATTAAATGATGGAGAGTAAGCCGGTCTTTGCGCCCTTGTGGGCACAATTCGGGTAAACCGGACCGGCGGCTTTATCGGCGAAGATTAAATGATGAAGAGTAAGCCGGTCTTTGCGCCCTTGTGGGCACTATTCGGGTAAACCGGACCGGCGGTTTATTGGCGAAGATTAAATGATGAAGACTAAGCCAGTCTTTGCGCCCACTCTGGGCTCATTTCAGACAAACCGGACCGGCGGCTTTATCGGCGAAGATTAAATGATGAAGAGTAAGCCGGTCTTTGCGCCCTTGTGGGCACAATTCGGGTAAACCGGACCGGCAGCTTTATTGACGAAAATCAGAAATAAACTCATAAAAACACCGCATTGTAGGAGTGGCTTTCAGCCACGACAGAAGCACAACCCGCGTTAAGCCAGTCTTTGCGCCCTTGCGGGCACAATTCGGGTAAACCGGACCAGTAGTTTTATTGGCAGAAAGTAAAACAAAGCATAACCACCAAGGCATTTACTCCATGGCTGTTTATGACCCCTTGCATTATTATTAACAAGATTGTAGTTTTAAATTTATTCCCGTAATCCCTATTCGCTCCGCAGCTTTGCTGCGGGGCGTTTTTTTCATGCGGGCCTTACCTGAAATAAAAGGTCAGTTTTATGAGCAACAAACCCAACATTATTATTTCAAGCCTTGATCTGGAACGCCTGGAGCGCTTATTGGATACCATGCCCGCCAATGCGTCTCTGGGAGTGCGTCAACTGGAAGATGAGCTGGAGCGGGCCGAAATCGTTGCCCCGCGCGATGTTCCGGCCAGCGTTGTTACCATGAATTCCAAAGTGCGTTTTCAGGTAAAAAATACCGCCGAAGAATTGAACATGACACTGGTCTATCCAAAAGACATGGACACCAGTGGCGGTACTATTTCGGTATTGGCACCGATTGGTTGCGCCCTGCTCGGCTTATCAACCGGCGATGAAATCGAATGGCCAGGCCCTAACGGCAAACCGATGCAGGTGCGCATCGAAGAAATTCTGTACCAGCCAGAACGCGCCGGTGAATTCCACCGCTAATACCACGTTCAACGATGAGTGCCGTTTTTTACACGCACCCATCCGCCCGCAGTAAGTCGCTGTCAGTCTGTGATCTAAGTCTCTTTTCGAAGATAAAATAAGCCGTTAACGCCTTTTGTCTGAGATCGTCACAGCTGACGACGGCACATTACCATTAATATATTTGTTATTTTAATGTCAGCCTGGTATTGAAGCTGCAATTCAGCCGCTATAATGCAGCCCTGAATTCATACAGGGAGGCACAACGCCAATGAAAGTATTATCCGTGCTCAGCCGGCCGGTAAAAGAAAAGCTGGCTCATGCAGATCATAGGGACCTGACCAGCTCCGGCTTCTGGATCGGCCATTTGTTAATGATTGCCGCGACCATCGCCGGTGTGTATCTCGCGGCTCAGGCTGGTTTACAGCAAGCCATTCTGTTTGATGACATTACCGATAAAGAAACCAACTATTACATGCGTCAGTCGCTGTACGACGAAGTCAACACCAACGTTATTATTCTGCGCAAATACAACGAAGAGTATTTCGCCCGTGGGATTTCGGTGCAGGAACTGAAGCAGAACAACCCCAAGCTGAGTCGTTACGTTTGGGAAACCATGAAGTACTCGCCCAATACGCTGGAAACTCCGAGCTACTTCCTCACCGAGATCCAGAATTTCTACCGCACGACGGATGATCTGATTGAGAAGCGTGAGAAGTTTACTTATGGCCCGTCATACGCCAGCAAATTACTGGTAGAACAACTGGATAATATGGAAAAGACCGTATTGCCTAAATTAGCCGCAAATACTAAAAAACTGGCCGCAGAGCTGCTGGTATATGACGTTGATGTGAGCTCCGATGAGGACGTTGCCGGTGAGTAACAAATATTGTCCGCGTTGCAGTAATTCACTGCTGACGCCCATGGCCTACGAAGGCGAAGAAATTGATGTTTGCCGTAAATGCGGCGGCATGTGGTTTGAAAAGAACGAATTAAATTCGCTGTTATCGGCGTTTGATAACGGCAATGACGCCGTACAGTTTGAAGAACAGCTGGGCAAACGTCTGGGACAAACCGATGCCGATTGCCCGCAGTGTAATGCCAAGCTGCATAACTACCACCTGCTGGAAGAATTTCAGGTGGAAGTGGATGTTTGCCACAAATGCGATGGCACCTGGATTGACCACGACGAGCTGGAAGAAGTTAAGCACTCACCGCGTCTGCGCGATGTTTTAACCAGCATCAACCAGAAAACCAGCTGGAAAACCTGGTTGTTTCAGTTTCTGTCGCAAATGCCGGTGGAATATAACGTTAAGCCGCACCGCACGCCGATCGTGACCTGGGCGCTGATCATTATCAACAGCCTGATCTACTTCTCTTACGCCTTCAACGAAGACATGACCATGCAGGTGTTTGAGCTGTTTGCCAGCACCCCCTCAGATTTTGCCCATGGCGAACATCTGTGGACGCCATTAACGGCCACCTTCCTGCATGGCAGCCTGATGCACTTGCTCGGCAATATGTATTTCCTCTGGCTGACCGGTGACAACCTTGAAGATGCTCTTGGTCGCTGGCGCTTCCTTGGCCTGTATCTGATCTGTGGTCTGGGTGCCAGTGCCTTCAGTATTGGCATGAACTGGAACAGCACCATTCCAAGCGTCGGGGCCAGTGGCGCGATTGCCGGCCTGTTTGGTATGTATATGCTCTGGTTCCGCCACGCGAGCCTGACCTTTATGATTGTTGTCTGGCAGAAAAAACTGTCGGCAGCCTGGTACTTCCTGATCTGGTTAGGTCTGAACCTGTTCGGGATGGCCGTAGGCGAAGGCGGCATTGATTACTGGGCACACGTTGGTGGTTTTATTATCGGCGTCGTGATTGCGCTGCTGCTGAAAAACTACGTGATGGAGCGCAACCCGGTGATTGCTATGCTGGCTAAGCCTCACGCTCAGCTGCAGCGTTAAGCCGCAGCAAGCAATAAAAAAACGGGCGCTTTACAGCGCCCGTTTTGTTTTGCGTTTCCGGACTTTTATTACTTAAAAGAAGTACGGTCTTTAAACGGCTTAGGCTCTTTATCTTTACCTGCCAGGCCGTTGGCCATGGCAATCCGCTGGTTTTTACGTCCCAGTAAACGCGCCTGTACCCAGCGCTCCCAGCGCAGTGCTTTCCAGGTGTCGGCTTTCCAGGATTTTTTAAATAAATATTTGGTCGCGGCAATGGCGTCCGGTGATTTGCTGGCAATGACCTCTGCCAGTGCCTGTGCTTCAGCCTGCGGGTCAGCCGCAAGCTTACTGATCAGACCATACTCATAACCTTCCTGCGCACTGAACTGCCGGCCGGTCATGGTCAGTTCCTGGGCGATATCCACACGGGTTAAACGCGACAGTGTCACCATACCGCTCATATCCGGAATCAGGCCCCACTTCATTTCCATAATGGATAAATTCGCCTCCGGCGTCGCAATCCGGTAATCACAGGCCAGCGCAATCTGCATGCCGCCGCCAAAACAATTCCCGTGAATCGCACAAATAACCGGCACCGGCAGGTCACGCCAGCAATGAGCAATTTGCTGAGCAATATTCTGTTTGGTCCAGGGCCATTTAAGAAACACTTTCGGCACCATCATCGGATCTTTGCTCAGCGCTTTAAAATCCAGGCCGGCACAGAAAGAATCGCCTTTAGCGGCCAGCACTACGGCGCGCACGCTGCGGTTTTTGCGCAGCTTTTTGGCACAGGCAATCATCTCTTTAAACATCGCCATATCCAGCCCGTTGAGTTTGTCCGGGCGGTTCATATAGACGTATGCGATATGATCTTTGATGTCACAGAGAATACGGTCGGTGCTGCTCATAAGGTTTCCTGGTTGTTTATCCGGTTGAGGCCGTTGTTATTTGTCGCGCTAACGACATAAAAATACTGAAGTGTGCGCGATGATTTCACAGATCAGGACGGCCAGCCATGATCAATCTGAACAGATCAGAAACCGAAGAGTGCAGCCACTCCGCACAAAGCCCGGCAAGGCAAGCAACAAAATACGAGGGCACCTCTGAATACTTCCGCTGTCCTAGCGCCGCAGCAGTAACGACTCATCAATGGCAATAAAGCGGTCGGCGGCTTTAATCAGCGCCTGTGCGGTTAATGCTTCAACGCCAAAAGCCCAGGCCTGAGCGCCACTGCGTTTAACCCGCTCCAGCGCCAGATCGAAGTCGCCATCACCGGAAGCCAGCACCACAATATCGGCTTCAGGCGCGGCATCCAGCAGGTCAATGGTAATGCCCACGTCCCAGTCGCCTTTGGCCGAGCCATCGCGGCGCTGAATAAATGGCTTAAGCCGTACCTCAAAACCGATGTTGTGCAGAATGCGCTGAAAATTCATCTGTGCGGCATCGCCACGGTCAATGGCGTAAGCCACCGCACGCACCACTTCCCGACCATCGGTCAGCTGATCCCAGAAAGCCTGATAATTAAAATGACAACCAAAGGTCTGGCGGGTGGTGTAATAAATATTCTGCACATCGACAAACAGGGCAATGCGTTCTTTCATAAATTCACCACAGGAGATAAGCACCGATAAAAAGAAAAAGCGGCCCAGTAAATCAGGCCGCAGCAAGAGCGGAGAAGCGCGGGGAGGCCCGCGCTGAATTACCAGCCCTGGGTATTGTTCTGCACCAGCTGCACCATCATATCAATATGATCAGCGCGGTCATTCAGGCAGGGAATATAGTGGTATTCACCACCGCCGTTATGCTGGAACGTTTCGCGGTTTTCGACATCCAGCTCTTCCAGCGTCTCCAGACAATCGGCAGAAAACGCCGGACTGATCACATCCACCCGGCCAACACCGGCTTTGCCCCAATCAATCAGAGTGAAATCGGTATACGGCTTCACCCACTCTTCACGACCAAAACGCGACTGAAATGAACACAACCACTGCTCTTCGCTTAATCCCAGTTCGGTCGCCAATGCCTGCGCGGTGGCACGGCACTGCGACGGATACGGATCACCACGGTCTTCATAGCGCTGCGGAATCCCATGAAACGACATCAATAAACGATCACCGCGGCCGTGTTCCGCCCAGTACTCACGCACCGAATTGGCCAGCGCGGTAATGTAGCCAGGATGCTGATGGTATTCGTTAATCCAGCGGGTTTCCGGCAGGTGCGGACACGGCTTAAGCGCCTTAGCCAGGCGATCAAACACCGCCGCTGTGGTGCTGGAAGAAAACTGTGGATACAACGGCAACACCAGCATTTTATCCACCCCGGTGGCACGCAATTCACGGCCGGCCTGTTCCATCGACGGCTGGCCATAAGTCATTGCCAGAATCACCGGAATATCGCAGCCATACTGCGCCTTTAAGGCTTCTTTAAGCGCCTGCTGCTGCGCACGGGAAATGGTCATCAAGGGTGAGCCATGCTCCCCCCAGACCGAGGCATAAGCCTTCGCCACCCGACCCGGACGAATGCGCAGGATGACACCATGCAAAATCAGCCACCATAACGGTCGTGGCACATCGACCACGCGCTTATCCCAGAGAAATTCAGCCAGATATTCACGCACCGCCTTAGGTGTCGGCGCTTCGGGGGTGCCAAGGTTGGCGAGCAGTACGCCAAAGGGCGGGCGTTGGGATGGATTCACAGACGTAATCTCCTGCCTTGTATAAGTTTTGCCTAAGTTTATCGGAACCGTGGCAGAGGGTCATCCGTGATTGTTTGATCAGGATGATGAAAGCAGGCAAGGACACACACGCCCTCATGCTGAAACCATACGACAAGGCTGACATTGATGCGTTATCCGCACAGCAGCGCTTCGCCGCTACTGGACAAAATTACGCCGCTGATGCACGATTCGCCGGCTTTCGCTTTATGCAAAATCGCCCACCTGACTCAGCACACGACGATCCCTATGACCTACTGCGTAGCCCTTAAAGTCCAGCAAGGCCTGGTACTGACCTCCGACTCCCGCACCAATGCCGGTGTCGACCATATTGCCAGCTTCCGCAAACTGCATGTGCTGGAGATTCCCGGCGAGCGTGTGGTGTTTATTCAGAGTGCCGGCAACCTGGCCACCACGCAGAGCGTTATCAGCCTGCTGCAACATCAGACCCGCAGTGCCGAGCGTCATGTGCTGAACGTTCCTACGCTGTTCGATGTGGCTGAACTGGTGGGTAAAACCATCCGCCAGGTGATCGCGCGTGATAACGGCCAGAACCAGGGTGTCGATTTCAGCTGCAACATGCTGGTCAGCGGCCAGATAAAAGGCGATGAGCCGCGTTTGTTTCATATTTATCCGCAGGGCAATTTTATTGAGGCCTGTGAAGACACCCCATATTTTCAGATTGGCGAAAGCAAATACGGCAAGCCGATTCTCGACCGCATCATTAATTGCAATACGCCGCTGAATAAAGCCCTGCAGTGTGCGCTGATCTCGATGGATTCAACCCTGCGCAGTAATTTATCGGTAGGTATGCCACTCGACGTTATCAGCTACAGTGCCGATACCCTGGAGAATCCGGGCATTCAACGTATTGACGATAGCAACGAACAATTACTGAAACTGCGCAGTGCCTGGGCCGAAGGCATCAAACAATTATTTGATGGTATTCCGCTCTATATGCAGGGTGAATAACTCTGTCATGATAACAACCGCCTGCGGGCGGTTTTTTTATGCCTGCTGATTGCGTGCGCCGCAGCCCCCATGATGGAGTACAGCGATGACATTTCTGCCGTTAAAAATACCGCCCCTGCTGCTGGCTGGCCTCACCGCCTTGCTGATGCTGTTGCCGGTGATGTTGCGTACCGGCCATATCAGCGGCTGGCATGGCCTGCGCTCTCCGCTATTGGTTATAACGCTGGCGCTGTTTTTCGCTGGCGCCATCTTCTGCCTGGCCGGAGTGGCCAGCTTCCGCCGTGCCCGCACCACCGTTAATCCGATGCGCCCGCTACAGGCCAGCACACTGGTACAGACCGGGGTTTATCGCCTGAGCCGCAACCCCATGTATACAGGCTTCGTACTGCTGCTTGGCGCGCTGGCGATGGTGCTGGGTAATTACCTGAGCGCGCTGTGCATTCCGCTGTTTGTGTCTTATATGAATCACTTTCAGATTGGGGCCGAAGAAAAAGCCCTGAGCGAATTATTCGGCGACGAATACCGCGCTTACTGTCAGCGGGTAAGACGCTGGCTTTGATTCAGCCAGACCTGTTAATAACAGAATTGCTCAGATACCGGCTGCCAACGCTGACGCGCTACGGCAACCAACAATCGCTGGTGCCTTATGAATAAGCTCATCGTTGCTGATCGCAGCAACCATAAACAGCGCAAAGTCGGTACGCCGGGTCAGATTACTGGCCAGAACGGCATCGCCCACATGCCCGCTCCAGCGCGGCAGGCCCTCAGATTCGCCCTCTTCCAGATCGCTGCCACGCACCACCGTCCAGCGTTTTTTACTGTTAAACACCCGGCGGCAGGCCTCTTCCTGATCACTCAGATCCGCCAGCCGTAACCAGCGTGCCAGCCGTCCGAACAGCGCGACGAATAAACGCAGCTGCCAGGAATAACGGTCTTTACCGTCGCGCGAAATATGCCAACCGCAGGAAAACACCAGGCGCGCCTCCGCCGGGGCAAAATCCAGCACCGCCTGCGCCGTGTTGGTGGCGTAGCCCTGCACGCCCCAGGGCACCAGCACCGTCAGCACCGCATCACAATCGGCGACCGCCGCACGGATGACCTCGCGCTCATCCGTTCGACCGGGAAAAATACGGATCTGTCCGGCAAAGCGGCTGAGCTTAGCCACACTTTGCGGGCGGCAGACGCCCACCACTTCATAACCCCGTGCCAGCGCGTGTTCGGTCATATACTGGCCAAGTTTGCCGGAGATACCAACGATGCAGATTTTCTTCATAGCCTAAGCCCTCATTTCAGTCTGCCCAGCTTAGCCATACACAAAACGCATAGAAATCCGCTAAAATTGCATCGTTAATATGCATATCTGCATAAGTACAATAAATTTAAGGAGGGAGGATATGGACTGGGGCTCGGTAAACTTCGATTGGAACCACGCCCGCGCCTTTTTGCTCAGCGCCGAGCAAGGCTCGCTGTCGGCCGCGGCACGTCTGCTCAATACCAGCCAGCCCACTCTCCGCGGCACTGGAACAGGAACTCGGTATCACCCTGTTTGAGCGGGTCGGTAAAGGACTGCAGCTGACCGACAGTGGCGCCGCCCTGCTTGAACACCTGCGCCCCATGGCTGAAGCCGCCAACCGCTTTGCGTTAACGGCCGCCGGGCAATCACAACTGGCGGAAGGCCCGGTCTGTATTGCCGCCAGCGAAATTGACGCCATATTCCGCCTGCCCGCCGTGATCGACGCTATCCGCCAGCGCGAACCCGGCATCCAGCTGGAAATTGTGGTCTCCAACAGCGTCAGCGATTTACAACGACGCGAAGCCGATATTGCCATCCGCAGCTTCCGCCCCGAACAAGCGGATTTAATTACCAGAAAACTCGCCGACGAGCCTATCTGGCTGTACGGCAGCCACGACTATCTTAATAGCCTGGAGGCGGTTAATAAGACTGCCGGCAAGAGCAAAACAAGCATTGACCAACATATTCAGATTATCGGTTTTGAACGCAACGACAGACTGATGAATATTCTTAACCAGCATGGCTGGCAGCTGAGCCAGAAGAATTTTTCCATCGTCACTACTTTTCAGATGCTGCAGTGGCAACTGGTCAAACAGGGCAATGGCCTTGGCTTTTTTCCGCAACAGATTGGTGATGCCGAACCCGCATTCCGCCGCGCCTTCAGCGAGCGCGGCGCACCGGTAACCGTACCGCTGTGGCTGGTCTGCCACCGGGAATTACGCACAAATCCGCGAGTTAAACGGGTATTTGATTTGTTGGCGGAGATGCTGACGGAGGTGTAAAAAGCGAGAAATTAAGACGGAGAGAAATCAACAGATTTTTGAGGCAACCGCAGAGCCGAAACCGTCAGGCTCCTAACAAAGGAAGATGCTTACGTTTTTTATAAGTCAGGGCAAGCTCAATACAATGGCGCAGCACAGGTTCAGGCAGCGCAGCGGAAAGGTTTAATACAATGGTCCTGTTGCCCTGAAAGGCCAGCACATCGCCATACAAAACCCGGAAGGTATCAACCAGCTTGGTGTTGCAGTTAAAAAACACATAGCAGTTATGCGGAGTATCAGGCTTCCAGTCGATCCGGATCGGACTGCCGGTTTTAACGTGGTAACTTGGCTCCCCCCATTTCAGAGATTCTTCAATGGCACCCAGCTGCAAATGTCCTGCGGTTTTTAAAATCAGGTTCCGCAGCACTTCGAGTTTGTTCCGCACGGCATCAGGGTAATTTTCAAACCGTGTTTTTACGCTCTTATCCATTAAAAACCTCCACATCAGACAAACGAAAGATGCCTATCCTGATGCTTCAGAAAACCAGACACTCGTGAAATAAAATATTCAGCTCGTCCATTACCGACTGCCCTTTCCCCGTACTGTCAGCAAAGGATTCCAGACGCTCTAATTCAGATTCGATAAACTGATTCAGCTCCGGAATCGGCGGTGCAAGTTCCTTTTCCAGGCTTCTCTTCTTGCGCTCCAATAATGCTGATATCTGTCCATTCAGTTTGCTGTCGCCGGCAATCAGCTGGCGCAGAGTTTCAAACTCAATGGGTGCCGGCTCGCGGTATTTCTCCAGCCACATAATGGACAGTAACGGCCGTAACACATAAAAGTATTTCTTAATTGGCACCAGATCATCACGCAGATAACCCCGATAGTTCGTTTTCGCCATGCTGCGGTAGTGGTAAATCCCTTTTTCAACGCAGTAGACCGTACTCAGCAGCTCACGCGACCTGCGCGCAAAATCACCGCGATCAAGGTAAACAACAGGAGACTGCAGCCACTCGACAAAGGCCGGATTCGAGCGCGAGAACAGCTTTAAGGCTTTACGAATATCCCAGCCGTTGATGTCGATCTCATCCACAATCGGATACTCGATAATATCGCGCTTATCTTCCAGATCCACCGCCACATACCAGTCTTTAGGATGGGCATAGATAAACCGCACATCGTAATCACTGTTCGGTGACTCGAATCCCCAGGCACGGCTACCCGATTCAACCGCGTAAAGAACACGAACACCGTGCTCTTTTTCGGCATTTTCAATGCGGGTAAGGATCTCTTTTTTAACAGCGGGTTCAATCATAGCGATTTCTGGTTAACCTGGTAATCACCGTCACTACAGGGTTTATAGCCCATGACGCTGTAAATACATAACACCTTATCACAGGGTATTTTTTAAATTATTTAACTCTTCGCCACTGAGTATAACGGGTGACACAACAGGTTCACCAGAGTCAGTAAAAAATGGAGACTTACGATACTTTCCGCCGATGCGCATAGATAAAATAATCCACAAAAATCTTACAACCATACCGGGGAGTCCTTTTTGCTTCGGCTTCGGCTCTCCTGTAGCAGAATCCACATTGACTATCGCGATATTTTTGCCAAAGTCGTCCGCTATTTTTGCATGATCAAGCACCGAATGAATAAGACCGATAAATGAAACCTTAGGATCAGGCAGCGTATTACCAAGGGGAGTGTTACAGCAGGCGGCATACCAGCGGATCATCCCCTGATCACTAAGCCGCACAGCCGCGAGATGCTCCTTACCTTGTGAAAAAACCACACGGGGCTGTGCCAACTGCACAATTTCAGTCCCTCCCTGTGCATCCAGAACATCACCTGCCCTGCCTAAAAATTTCGCAAAAGCCTGACAGTCAGCACAGTAACATACCACCCGACTACAGGTTCCGCCCCCCCGAACATGACCACTAAGAGCCCCGCATTGACACTGAATTTTGTGCATATTTTTTACTCGTTACTGAAAAATGCTATCTGGATAGTTTTTATGATGCATGTTTAGGGCCTGTTAACACTAATTAAAGTTAAATCTTATTTCTGGTGATCATACTGATACTCAGGCATTAATTGCCTGCCGATTTTACTTTGATGTGCGTTTGATCGGTGCAAATTTACTTATCCACTGCTCCGCGCTGTGCACCCTTCGACATACTCGTTCCTCGTTGCTCAGGGCGAACGGATGATGTAAACCAGATTAACAAGCTGTATATACTACTGCGATCGCGGATAAGATCCGCTCCCACAACATAGACAGTCACTGCCCCGACGGAAACCGGCGAAACGCTGGCAAAGAAAAAGCCCATACAAACTCGCATTTGTATGGGCTCTTTAATAAAAGGAGTCAGCCGCTAAGCCCTGAGTTTCTGGATCGTCGTCGTGGACAGTCACTGTCCCGACAGAAACCGGCGAAACGCTGCCAAAGAAAAAGCCCCTGCAAACGTTAGCCTGCAGGGGCTTTTAAATAAAAGAAGTCAGCCGATAAGCCCTGAGTTTCTGAATCGTCGTCGTGGGCAGTCACTGTCCCGACAGAAACCGGCGAAACGCTGCCAAAGAAAAAGCCCCTGCAAACGTTAGCCTGCAGGGGCTTTTAAATAAGTGGAGTCAGCCGATAAGCCCTGAGTTTCTGAATCGTCGTCGTGGGCAGTCACTGTTCCGGCTGAACCGGCTTAGGACCAAAGAAAAAGCCCATACAAACTCGCGTTTGTATGGGCTTTTAAATAGAAGGAGTCAGCCGATAAGCCGGGTTCTGTCGTGGACAGTCATTCGTCTAGGCCTGCAATCACTCACAGGCTCAAGCAACCTACCCGTTCCCAGCGCGGGCCGCGCCTGTAGGGAACCTATTTGGTCTTGCTTCGGGTGGAGTTTACCGTGCCACGAACTGTTACCAGTCGCGCGGTGCGCTCTTACCGCACCCTTTCACCCTTACCTGATCCCGCTTGCGCGGGCCATCGGCGGTTTGCTCTCTGTTGCACTGGTCGTAGGCTCGCGCCTCCCAGGCGTTACCTGGCACCCTGCCCTGTGAAGCCCGGACTTTCCTCCCCCCACACTGTTGCCAGTGCGGGCGACGACTGTCTGGCCGACTCCGGGCGCGGATTCTACAGGAATACAGAGTAAGTGCTATAAAAACTGAACCCGCCGGCCAGACTGTCTGGCGCTAGACCAGTATTCGGGCGCGGAATCTACAGGAAAGGAAAACAATAGCCAGACCAGTATTCGGGCGCCAGTTCTACAGGAACGAGCTGTAATAGCCAGACCGTCTTGCGCTAAGCCGGTATTCGGGCGCGGAATCTACAGGAACGAGCAGTAATAGCCAGACTGTCTGGCGCTAAGCCGGTATTCGGCGCGGAATCTACAGGAACGAGCAGTAATAGCCAGACTGTCTGGCGCTAAGCCGGTATTCGGGCGCGGAATCTACAGGAAAGGAAAACAATAGCCAGAACACAGGTCGGATTTACAGGAACAAATAAGAGTAACCAAACTGTCTGGCGCTAGACCGGTATTCGGGCGCAGGTTCTGCAGGAAAGGGAGATAACCAGGCCTGTGGGAGCGGCATTTCTGCCGCGCTGATAATCGTGACTGAAAGTCACTCCCACTACTGAAAGTCACTCCCACTGAATCAACCATCGTATTCGGTCAATTATCTGCGGCGAAGTGGAATACCCGCAGACGCCTGTGTTTAAACCTTCCCCTGCATCTCCAGTGCTTTCTGGTACAGCTCTTTTTTATTCTCGCCGGTCAGGTCGGCGATAATGGCCGCGGCTTTTTTCGGTGGCAGTTCGGCCAGCAGCAGGCGGAACAATTTGTTGCTGTCGACTTCGCTGGCCGGGGCCGGATCGGGGTTGCCGGCGATCATCACCACGAACTCACCCTTCTGCTGGTCGGCATCCGCCTGCAGCTGGCTGAGAATGCCTGGCAATGTGCCGTGATAAAAAGTCTCGAAGGTTTTGGTTAATTCGCGTGCAACACAGGCTTGACGTTCTGCGCCAAAAACCTCGGCCATGACTTCCAGGGTATCGAGAATCCGGTGTTTGGATTCGTAGTACACCAGGGTGCGTGCTTCCTGTTCCTGAGCCAGTAATTTTTCGCGTTTGGCACCGCTTTTATGCGGCAGGAAACCTTCAAAGGTAAAACGGTCAGTCGGCAGGCCAGCCGCGCTCAGGGCGGTAATAATGGCGCTGACGCCGGGAATCGGGCTGACATTCAGCCCGCGCGCGCGCAGCGCCTGCACCAAAGGATATCCCGGATCGGAAATTAATGGCGTACCGGCATCGGATACCAGCGCCATGCTCTGGCCCTGTTCCAGGTGGCGGGCAATCTGTTCTACGCGCTCGCGTTCGTTGTGTTCGTGCACCGATAACAGCGGCTTTCGCAGGCCGAGGTGCTGGAGTAATTTTGCGGTATGTCTGGTATCCTCGCAGGCAATTACATCAACGCTGGTCAGCACCTGCTTTGCACGCTCGGTGAGGTCAGCCAAATTACCAATGGGTGTCGCCACGACGTAAAACGTGCCGACCTGCATTCTGGGATCTGAAGTCATGCGGGGAAACTTACCTGATCGTTGGTTACGCGGATTATCGCTGCTGGTTGTCAGCGCGGGTCTGGGTTTAAGCGGCTGTTCAACCACACCGGGACAAACCGGACTGGAAGGCAGCAGCCTTACCGAAAGCAGTCGTCAGAGTAATTCAGTATTAATGCAGCAGATTCGCGGCGAACTCGACGACGGCGAGTTTGGCAATGCTGCGCTGCAATTGCAACTGCTGCACGAGCGCGTGCTCACTCCGCAAGAACAGGTGGAGTTCCTGCTGCTGTCGGCGCAACTGCATCTGGGCAGCAACGAACCGGAGATTGCCGGTGAATATCTGAGCCAGCTGAGCCAGCGCATGGATTACGCCACGCCAGAGCAGGAACTGCGCGCCAGCCTGTTAAAAGCGCGCTGGTACGAAAGCAATGGCGAATATCTGGCCGCCGCGCGCGAGCGCGATTTTTTATCCGGCGCGTTAAACCCGGAGCAACGCGAGCAGAATCATGAGCAAATCTGGCAGGATTTAATGGCCATGCCGGAAGTCGAGCTGCTTGAATGGGCAGAAAAAACCCCGGCTACCCAGTTTGGTGACTGGCTGCGGCTGGCGGCTATTTCGCGTAACTCCCGCCTGACACTGGACGAACATCTGGCGGCGGTAACGACGTGGCGCGAACAAAATCCGGCTCACCCTGCCGCCAAACAATTACCCGGCGGTCTGGCGCTGCTGGCTGATCTGGCGGCTAACCGTCCGCACAGTGTTGCACTCCTGCTGCCGTTATCCGGTCCACTGGAAAAAACCGGCGGCGCCATCCGCGATGGTTTTATGGCCGCCTATTACGAATCCCTCGATAAAGGCTACGCCATTCCGCAAGTACACCTGTACGACAGCCAGAAATACGGCGACATCGACGTTGCCTACGCTCAGGCACAACTCGATGGTGCGCAGTGGGTGATCGGGCCGATCAACAAAATGCAGGTGCAGGCGCTGCAACAGCGTGAAACCCTGCCACTGCCAACGCTGGCCCTGAATTACGGTGATCGTGCCGAAGCCGAAACCACCCCGGCCAACCTGTACCAATACGGCCTGGCCGCCGAAGACGAAGCGGTACAGATTGCCGAAAAAGCCTGGACCGATGGCCTGCGCCGCGCACTGGTGATGGTGCCCAAGGGTAACTGGGGCGAGCGTATTTATGCCGCCTTTGAACAGCGCTGGCTGGAGCTGGGCGGTGAAATCGGCGAACAGCGTTTTTACCCGAACCGCCAGGACTACAACCCGGAAATCAAAGCGCTGCTGAACGTCGACGACAGCCAGAAGCGCTATCAGACCATGCGCCGTCTGTTGCGCCAGAGCACCGAATTTGAGCCACGCCGCCGTCAGGATGTCGATTGGGTATTTATGGTTGCCCTGCCGCAGCAGGCCCGCCAGATCAAGCCAACGCTGGCGTTTAACTTTGCCGGTGATCTGCCGGTGTACGCCACCTCGCATGTGTATTCCGGCGAACCGAATCCAACCAAAGACCGCGACCTGAATGGCGTGCAGTTCTGTGATGTGCCCTGGCTGCTGGAAAGCAGCGAGCTGTACCGCACCGTAGAAAAAGTGATGCCGAATGGTCAGGGCGGCTATGCCCGCTTATACGCCATGGGCGTGGATGCTTTCCGCCTGCTGCCACGGTTAAAACAGCTGGAAGTATTCCCGCACAGCCAGATGTTTGGCAGTACCGGCGCGCTGGCGCTGGATCACGAGCGCCGCATTCACCGCCGTACCGAATGTACCCAGTTCCGCTCTGGCCGGCCGCAGCGTTTAGCCAGACGCTGAGTACTCACACCGCACAATTCACGGGGCAAGGATGCCATGTGGTTTACCCGCAAAGACAAAAACCCGCAGGATTCAGAACAAACGGCAGAGAATTCCTCTGCCGCTGAAACCCGTGCTGCAGAAAAGCCTGCAACACGCACAAAAGGCGCTGAGATTGAACAGGCCGCCGAACACTTCCTTAAGCGTCAGGGGCTGAAAGCCGTTACCCGCAATTACACCATCCGCGGCGGTGAAATCGACCTGATTATGCGCCACGGTAACGTGCTGGTGTTTGTTGAGGTGCGTTATCGCGCCAACCACACCCACGGCAGCGGCGCTGAAAGCATTACCCACCACAAGCAACAGCGTTTACTCAAAACCGCCCAACATTATCTGCAGAAACATTACGGCGCTGCACCGCCCGACTGCCGCTTTGACGTGATGTCGGGCAGCGGCCAGCCGGTGCAGTTTGAATGGCTGCAGAATGTGTTTGGCTGATCGCTCGCTCGCAGAAACAGTGCCGTATCAGAACTGATACGCCGCCGCCAGACGCACAGTGCGCGGTTCGATCACATGGTAATGAATATCCTCCTGCTCGCTGCTTTCACCCGGCAAACGCGAGGCGTACCAGTAATCAATATCGTGATCGCGGCTGTCGAACAGGTTAAGTACATCGGCACTGAATACCCAGCTGTTCAGGCTGTAGCCGCTGCGCAGGTTCACCACCGTGGTCGGATCGGAGGTGACCGAACCATCTTCCACCAGCGGCCGCTCACCAAAATAGCGCAGGCGCAGACTGCCAAACCAGCCTTCACCGCGCTGGCTGCTGATACCCGCCTGCACTACATTTTTAACCGCACCGGGAATCTCATTACCGTCGGCCGAATTGCCGCGTAATTCTGCCTTGGTCCAGGCGTATTCCAGATCCATATTCCAGCGCTCGTTCAGCTGATAATAGAGCGTCATTTCCAGCCCTTTGCGCCGTGAGGCACGGCTGGCTTCGGTATTACCGGCATCACCGACAAACAGCAGTTCGCTGTCGAGATCCAGCTGCCACAGCGCCAGAGAAGTGCTCAGACGCCCGGCCATAACACCGCGCACACCGACCTCATAGCCCATTGAATCCACCAGCGGATCAACCGCCTCCACGGCACTGCCATCGGCCGGATCAACCTGAATGGTGGTGCCACGGGCATCGTTCGAGTGCAGTCCCTGCCCCGCCGCCAAATAGCTTTCCCAGTCGCGGTTCAGGGCCACAATCACGCTGCCTTTTAACGCAATATTGTCATCGCTGGCCTTACCGCTGTTGGCACTCAGATCGACGCCGTTTTTGTTGCTGCTAACCCGGCTTTGCACATCAAAGCGGTAGTGGTCGTAGCGCACGCCCAGCACGGTACGCACGCGTTCATTCCAGTACAGGGTGTTTTCGGCGTAGAGACCGGTGCTGAGTTCGCCTACACGGTCACTGCGGACAGTTCCGATACGCTGACGTTCTTTACTGTGATACAGACCGACTTCGCCAATATCGTCATAGCGCAGGTCGGCGCCGATACGGTTGCTCATCGCCAGACCGGCTATCTCTGAGTGCCAGAGATAGCTGAGCTGACCACCGTAAATCCAGCGATCATCAACCTGTTCAAATTGGTCGCCATTGACGGTATCGTCGAGAAAATAGGTGAAGTCCGACCACAGGTTCATGTCGTAACGGATGGCATAAGCAGAAGCCTGAATACCGTCGCGTTGCCAGATGGCATTCAGGCTGTAGCGGCTGGATTGGCCGCCCACGCTGTCGTTCAGCGAACCCAGCTCGTCGATCAGGCCGCTGTCGACCGCACGCTGCGGAATCTGGTCGGCGCTGTTCCACTGGTTGTCGTAGCCCATAAAGGACAGGCTCAGCTTGCCGCCAGCCAATGTACGGCGATGCTTGAGCAGCACACTGGTTTTATCCAGATCTTCGCGAATATCACTCCAGGGGCCATCGTAGGCATTGCGCTCCAGCGCATACAACCAGTCGCCCTGGGCATTGCTCAGACTGTCGAGCAGCACCGCACGGCGATACTGATCTTCGCCCAGACTCAGCTGCGCCAGCCCCTGTGCAAACGCATCAGCCGTTTGCACAGACGCGCTGCCCGCACCACTGAAATCACCGACATCGGCGTAGTAACTGCCCTTCTGATAACTCAGCGAGCCAATGCTTTCCGGAATAATAAAATTAAGATCGGTATAACCCTGACCGTGGCCGTGGGTGCGCATATTGACCGGCATACCATCAACAAAGGTGGCGAAATCGGTGCCGTGATCGAGATTAAAGCCGCGCAGAAAATACTGGTTCGCTTTACCGCTGCCGCTGTGCTGGGTGACGACTAAGCCGGGCACAAGTTCCAGCACTTCGCCGGTGCGCAACAACGGCCGGCTGTTAATTTCTTCACCGCTGACATAGCCCTGCGATGCCGACATCGCCTCACCCAGCAGTTTTTCTCTGGCGGTCACGATCTGGTTATCCAGTTTGGCTGCACCGTTAATTTCAACGGCCCCTGCGTTGTCCGCAAGTGGTGTCTGCTGGGCCAGCGCAAGCACAGGTAACCCCAGCAATAAAAGGCCTACAGGCTGCATATTCATCTTTATCCTCAATGTCCGTTTAACTGCCAGCCCGACAGCGATGCATGATTGCCTGCCGGGTCTTTATTAATGAAAATATCATCGTATGAACAGCAACTTATCAGCACTGACCAATACCGATAACAGCTCGGTGTTAGGGATAAAATTTTCCTTATGACACGAGCAGCCGATTTAACCCGCTGGCTGAAGCTGCCCGGTGTCCGGCCACGCACCCCTTCGCTGGGCAAACGCGAACTGGCCATTCTGGAAGTGCTCTGGCAACAGGGATCGTTATCAGCCCAGCAGGTGCATTCTTTTTTGCTGGAAGACATCACCCTCAGCACGGTACAAAGCACACTCGAACGCCTGCATCGCAAAGATCTGCTGCAGCGCCACAAAGAAAGCCGGGCATTTTTTTATACCGCGGTCATGCATAAAACCGATCTGATCAGCAACCTGCTGCACGATATCGCCGCCGATCTCAGTGCCGGAGATATGGCGCCGATGGTGTCGGGCTTTATGGATTATTTAGCCGATGTTGCCCCGGCCATGGGCAACCGTCTGCATCAGGCGCTCAGCGATGAGCCGGACAGCACGACCGCAAACGCAGAGATCAACAGCACGAATGGCGGAAGTCATGATTCCTGAACTGGCCGATATTGCATTAGCCAGCGCACTGAGTTTGAGTGCCTCGTCATTGCTGGCGGCCCTGTTATGGCCGCTGTTGCAAAAAACCGTGCGTACGGTAACGCCACAGCAGCACACCCGTGTGCTGATGCTGTATGCCTTACTGCCCTGGGTGGTGACGTTTTGGGTTGTGTTCCTGTTGATGAATCCTGAGCTGGCAGGCGCGTTGCAAAGCGCCCATTGCCATGGTGATGTCTGCGGACCGCATGTGCCGGATGTCAGCTCTGCGTCGCTGACGGGAGCTATCCTGGCGGCGGCAATCAGCGCACTCCTGCTTATTACCGTGCTGCTGCTGAACCGGCAACTGCAACGGGGTCGCAAGCGACTGGCAACCGTTGATCTGTTTTCGACAGCAGGCGACCCGTGCGGTGATGCTCGCCACACGTTAAGCGATGCACCCCACACTCCGGATTTCCGTTTGATCCACTCTCCTTTACTGCTGGCCTGGTGTGCCGGGTTATGGCGACCCAGAGTGTATATTTCCAGCGCCTTGCAGCAGCAGCTGAACCACCGCGAGTTGTCGCTGGTGCTGCAGCATGAATACTGCCATGTCATACGGCGCGATAATTTGCGCAAAGTCTTGCTGCAATGGCTGACCGTGCTCTGGCTGCCAACGGCACGCCGCGCATTGCGCGCTCAGTACGATCTTGCCTGCGAACAATTATGCGATGCTTATGCCGCCAGTCAGGGTTATCAGGCCGATGAAATCACCGCCGTTATGCAGCGACTGCAAGCCAATGCGGATGCCGCTCAATCAGCTGCTCAATCAACATCAGAACAGCGCACAGACGAGTTACAGCGGCCAGCCAGCCAAAGCAGTGCCGACGGCTGGCTGTTGTTGGTTGCGCTACTCTGCACTCAGGTGGCCGTTTTCAGCCACTGGCTTCATCCGCTACTGGATACATTATTTCTCTGAGAATCACTGTTATTTGGTTTTGTCTCATGGCTCATTTATGATGGCCCATCTGTTACTCCCGGAGCGTTATTGTGCAGGATCGGATCATCGGCCATTTTGGCGCCAGTATCGAAACCAAAACCCACGCAGCAGAAGAGCTGCCGCCCTTTATTGAGCGCGCAGCGCAGATCATGGTTAACGCCCTGCTCGGCGGTGGAAAAATCCTAACCTGTGGTAATGGCGGCTCCGCCGGCGATGCGCAGCACTTTTCTTCTGAGCTGCTGAATCGCTTTGAGCGCGAGCGTCCGAGTCTGCCGGCCATTGCCCTGACCACCGACTCCTCAACCGTGACGTCCATTGCCAACGATTACAGCTATAACGAGATTTTCTCCAAGCAGATCCGTGCTCTGGGGAATGCCGGTGACGTACTGCTGGCGATTTCCACCAGCGGTAACTCCGCCAACGTGGTGCAGGCCATTCAGGCGGCCCACGAACGGGATATGACCGTAGTTGCCTTAACCGGTAAAGACGGTGGCCACATGGCCTCACTCATTACCCGTGACGACGTGGAAGTGCGGGTGCCCGCTAATGTCACGGCGCGCATTCAGGAAGTGCATCTGCTGGTGATTCACTGCCTGTGTGATCTGATCGACTGCTCGCTGTTCGGCGAAGAATAACCGGACACAGCATTCTGGCTGCGACAAACGCTGCGCATAAAAAACGGCCCGGACATTCTCATGTCCGGGCCGTTTTTTATCGCGGATGTCTATGCCGTGATCAGGGAATCAGATGACTGAAATCCACCATCAGTGTCTGCACATCACCGGAATAACGGGTTGCCTGTACGCCAACACGGATGTTGTTGGCTAACGGGTAGCTGGCCCCGGCCTGCAGGCTCAGCTGACCTTTACTCTCCAGCCGGGTGTTAAAACCCGACGCCACATCGGCTTCAATATGTGCGTACCCGGCACCCAGCATCCAGCTCCACTGACCATAAAGTGGCATACGGTATTGCGCCTGCAAACTGTGGGTTGTGTATTCAATCGGTGCACTGTTCACCTCAGCGGTCCCCGGAATACCGTATTCATAACGTACCTGCCAGGCATGATTCAGTTGCACACCCACAGCAAAATGTCCTGCCAGTCCGCCGTCATCGGTGACTTTGTTACTACTATGAACCTCCGGATTAAGCCAGCTGTAACCAGCTCCCCAGGCCAGCAGCCAGTGCACCTTGTCTGCGGAAAACTCATCCGTCGCAGATGCGCTGTTCGCCTGTGACAGCGGCACCCAGAGCAACCCCGCCAGCAGCAATGCACGCGCACCTCCAGACAACCGTCCTGATAAGCGCCCGGCCATACCCAGTATCAATACCAGCAACAGCATCCATGGGCCGAAAGCACCGGTGGCTGTGGTGACATCGTCACCGGTATTAATGGATGGGTCTTCACCATCAATGATGTTGTCATTGTCAGAATCCGGGTCCAGATGATCGGCGATGCCGTCATTATCATAATCCGGCATCTCGCGGTCATCACGTACGCCATTGCCGTTACTGTCGGTGCCGAAGGTATCGCCATTTACGTCGTAGTCGACGCCATCATCAATACCATCGGCATCGGCATCCTTACCGGTAAAGAAGCCCATTTGCGGATTTTCAACCACATCCGGAATACCGTCGCCGTCATCATCTTCATCCAGATGGTTCGGGATACCATCACCATCAATATCGGGCAGAGAACCGAAGGCACCGACCGCATTGTCGATAATATCCATCAGACCATCACGATCCATATCCACGGTGTTATCGATACGGCCATCTTTATCAACGTCCAGCAGCTTCGGCAAACCACTGAGTGAGAAATCGGTCTGAATATTATTGCTGCTTAACTGCAGGAAGTTAAAGATACCGTCGTTGTTATCGTCGATCAGGTCGTTACTGTCATCAAGTTCAATGCGGTCATCATCGACCATCAGATTGCCATCAACATCAGCCAAACCGTTTTCGATCAGATCGCCGATACCATCGTTATCGGAATCCAGATCCTGGCTGTTCAGCAGTCCGTCACTGTCGGCATCTGCCAGAGCGTTGGCCGCACGATAACCTTCAATGGTCATCAGACTGTCTTCCGCACCGTCGAGGTTATCGTCGGTACGGCCATCATCGATATTGCCATCCTGATCGGCATCGGCATCAAAGAAATCGATAATGCCATCGTCATCACTGTCGGTAAGTACTAAGCCCAGCTCAACCCGATCAGACAGACCATCCTGATCGCTGTCGGTATCTTCACGGTCGATAATGCCATCGCGATCACGGTCAATCGTTACATCCCCTTCAAGGCTGTTCGGCAGACCATCACCGTCATCGTCCTGCGCTTCCATAATCAGGGCTACCAGTGCTTCCAGTTCAATCAGGGTATCGGTATCGGCTCCCTGAGAGCGGCCGATAGCGCTGTTCAGAATAGGCAGTACACGGTTGAAATCGTCATCACCTGGTTGGGTCAGTCCTGCCTGACGATACTGTGTCAGTGTCAGATCGTCCGCAGCAACACCACCCGCTGAGCCAGAAATAGTATTCAGGGAATATTGCTGCAAGCTGATCACCGTAGCCGTGGCTGCTGAGGTGCGATTCTCATTGCGCCCGAGATTATCGGTATAGGTGACTTGCACAGTAATCTGCTGACCGACATCGGCAGCTGCAACGGTATAAGACGAACTGTTGCCTACCGCAGTCGCACCACTACGCCATTGATAAGTCAGTGTCGCATCGTCAATACCATCAGCATCGTTCACTTGTGATAACAAAGTCAGACTTTCTACAGCCAGGCCGGAAATCGTGACCGATCCATCGGTATTGATATTCTGATAATCCACCGACAGGCTACCTGCAGTATTGTTATTTCCGGCAGCATCGCTGGCTTTATTCGCTGCCACACTGACGGTGACTAAACCGAACGCTGATGGCGTAATGTCCAGGGTATATACCGAACCACTGACCGCCTGGAAATTACTGCCACTGGCATTGGTCAGCGTAATACCACCCACGATAAAACCCGTAACGTTTTCGCTGAAAGTAAAGGTGGCGGTAAAGCCTGCGCCGATAGTACCACTGGCACCACTGACAACGACCGTCGGAGCCGTAGCATCATAAGTAACCGCCAGCTGAGTTGCTGCCGTGTTGTTATTACCCGCAGCATCCTGGGCAACAGCACCAGCAACATCGACCGTTACTGCGCCGTCTGCAGTTGGCGTAATTAACGCGGTATATACTGAAGCACTGGCAGCATTAAACGCACTCACAGAAGCATTAGTAACGCTAATGTAGCTGTTATCGGTAATACCGATCACCGCTTCGCTGAACGTAAAAGTTGCGGTAAATGGGGCATTAATGCTGCCGCTGGCACCACTGATAACCACCGTCGGTGCAGTAGCATCATAAGTAATCGCCAGCTGAGTTGCAGCCGTGTTGTTATTACCCGCAGCATCCTGGGCAACAGCACCAGCAACATCGACCGTTACTGCGCCGTCTGCAGTTGGCGTAATTAACGCGGTATATACTGAAGCACTGGCAGCATTAAACGCACTCACAGAAGCATTAGTAACGCTAATGTAGCTGTTATCGGTAATACCGATCACCGCTTCGCTGAACGTAAAAGTTGCGGTAAATGGGGCATTAATGCTGCCGCTGGCACCACTGATAACCACCGTCGGTGCAGTAGCATCATAAGTAATCGCCAGCTGAGTTGCTGCCGTGTTGTTATTACCCGCAGCATCCTGGGCAACAGCACCAGCAACATCGACCGTTACTGCGCCGTCTGCAGTCGGCGTAATTAACGCGGTATATACTGAAGCACTGACAGCATTAAACGCACTCACAGAAGCATTAGTGACGCTGATGTAGCTGTTATCGGTAATACCGATCACCGCTTCGCTGAACGTAAACGTTGCGGTAAATGGGGCATTAATGCTGCCACTGGCTCCGGATATAACAACGGTTGGGTAAACCTGATCATTGTCAGTGATGGATACCGTCTGCTGTTGTGTACCGGATTCAGTGCCGTTACTCACAGTGGATATATCAATAATGATGGTTTCGGTTGCTTCTTCAAGAACATCATCTGCGATTGCCAGCGCCGAACTTTTAGTGGTATTACCTGTTGTAATAATCAGGCTGCTCACGGAAGTATAATCAGCGCCATCCGTTGCGCTTCCTGAATACGTCAGATTAACCGTAATATCCTGATTAAAAGAATGGCTGGCCGTTGCGGTTACATTAACACTGCCGACAGATTCCAATGGATTGGTACTGCTGGCTGACAGAGTAATGGTCGGATAAGCAGTCACCGTCAGCGTAGCGGTATAAGAACCCGCACTGTAGGCCGTTCCATCATTAACATCAAAAATGAAACTGGAAGATGAACCTGTCGTGTTCAGATATTTAAGATAACCGGCATCAAGATTGGCTTTGCTGACCTGCGATCCATTTGTCAGCGCAGATTCGCCACCGTTGATTGTTCCACTGCTATCGCTATCGACCCACAGACTACCCTGCCCAGGAACCGTGACGATACGAACATGATCTAAAGGATCACCATCAGTGTCAGAGTAGGAAAAATTCGCCGTTGAAAAAGCATAAGGCGTTCCCTGATAAATCGGGCTCGCAGTAAAATTTGCAGCGGTTGGAGCGTTATTGATAACAAATACCGAACCGGTAAAAGTATCCGGCAGATTGCCGGGATAACTGGGGTTATCGGTAAATGACCAGTTCGAAGTATTATAAATCTGGGATAAACAGTCTGACAGTGTTGAGTTACAAGATGCAGGACCATTGTAATAGCCTTGTAATATATTCAGCTGCGCAGTTTGCCCGCTAACAAGAGAAGTACCTAAAATAGTTGCTGTATCTCCATTACCAAGAGTGCTTTCGTCACCATAAAAAGCCAGAAAAACGCCAGGTGCTGCCCGGGTTCCGGTATAGATATAAAGCTGATCACCATCGATCATATTAAAACCGGTATCGCTTTCAGCAATACTACCGGTGTTGACTGCGATACCAGAAGTACTCGGATCATCAGAGGCATTGGTAATTTTAATTACCGTCCCTCTGGCAAGCGTACTGCCGGTATTATTTGTCCAGGTTAAATTGCCTTCGCCGGTTGGCGTTGAAAAGGCGGCACCATCCCACTCTTCATCTGTAATGGTCAGAGTTGTTCCATTCGGGCAATCATCAACTAATAGAAAAGTTAAACCATCGTTATAAACAACAGAAGGACTGACGTCGTAACCGTTGTATGCCAGAATTGCTACATCGCCCGGAGAGTCGATCGAGCTATTCTGGGTTGCGGCTGAAGCAACTAACGGAATAAAAAAAAGTAAAAATAAAAATCGCTTCATACCAATCCCCATTGATTATTTATAATTTCCTTTCACACAGAAAGGAACGGACCGGCAAGCCGGCCCGCTATTTATCAGCTACGCGAAGGGAATACTCCCAGAGTACAAATGATGTAACTGATTGCCAGCGATGGTTGCATATTATTAAACGGCTGACTGCCACCCATCAGGCCCGTTTCCAGCTGTAAGCCGGATACCGCCAGCGGACTGCCAGAATACATGGCTTCCGCTGTTGAGCCGCTAGCATAACTGTCTGATCCGCTGTTAGCCAGCACTCCTGCTCCCGGGCTGGGCTCATCGGCTTCGCCGGTTGCCGTATTAACCGGAACAGCGACATGGCCAGCATTCTGCGTAATGACGGCATGGTTGTGAGCCGGCAGATTAAGACTGGTAAGAGTTACTGTTTCGGTACCAAAGTGCTGCCCAGCTGCACGAGGAGTCAGGCCTGGACCGGCACCGGTACCCAACGCACAACGACCGCGCAGATCCGGTAAAGCAAAAGTCGTCCGGCCATCACCGCCGTATATGGTGCCAATTATTGAAAATAGTGCCGTGTTGCTTGAAATAGCAATTAACTGGCCCGCACAAAGCGACCAGGTACGCGGTGCCCAGTTAGCGCCGAACTGAGTAACGGTTCCAATTGTTCCTTCCATTTTTATTCTCCTTGATTAGCTTCTGGATGGGTAAATGCCAAACATACAAATAATGGCGGGTAGCGCCAGAGAGGGTTGCATATTATTAAAGCCGATGCTTTCCCCTGTATTAGCGACAACCACTTCAAGGCCATAGACAGCCAGCGGACTACCGGAATAGACAGCCGATGAGGTCGCTGAACTGGCATAAACATCTGAGCCACTGTTAGTCAGAACACCACTGCCCGGACTCACTTCATCCGCATCCCCTACTGAGGTGTTAACCGGAAGTCCAACATGTCCCGCGTGATTGACTAACACTGCGTGATTATGTGCCGGCATATTCGCGCTGGTCAGACTCACTTTCTCAGCCCCTGTTTGAGCACCGATTATGCGATCACTTAAACCCGAGCCATGCCCGGTTCCCATGGATGTCCGACCAGCCAGGTTTGGCAAGGCAAAACTTGTTCGCCCATCACCACCGTAGCTCGTGCCAAGCAGTGAAAACAGAGCATCATATTGGCTGATCGCCAGTAATTGCCCTTGGCAGAAAGACCAGTTTCTGGGGGCAAAATTACCGGCAAAGTTCGTTATATTGGCTATTGTTCCTTCCATCCAGCTTCTCCCGTTTTGTTATTGGATAACTATCAAAGCTTTGTCCGACCTGAAGCTGATAACGCTCAGCAAAACGCAACCCGCTGAAAATACCAGCGGCAAGATAAATAATATCCAGACGCAAAACGCCATCATGACAAGCTACCAATAAACCTTCCGGTTCACCGATGTGTACAATAGTTCCTGCGGCTAATCCATAACGTGGATGCTCAACCGGAGTAGCCTCCAGTAGGTAAAGAACATCCTGATTAAAACTGAAAGCCGCGCCACCCAACTGTGGGTTACAGGCACGGGTAAGATGAAAAATGTCGAGGCTCCCCTGCTGCTGCCAGTTAATACCGGTAGAGTTGATATCAGGGCGTGGAGCTGGTTTATCTTCACTCTGAAATTTACGCTGAGGCTGCGGTTTACAATCCATTCCGCCGGCAGACAGCCACTGGCCGATAAACAATGGCATGTATTGCGACAAAGAAATATTCAGACTCTGGTGAGTATCGTACGGATGAATATTGAACATTTGTTGATAAAGAATATCACCGGTATCGGCCTGTTCAGCAATCTGATGCAGCGTAAGACAACCACTCTCAGCGCCTTCACCAATCTGCCAGAAGAGCGGATCAGCACCACGCCATTGTGGTAAATCACTGGCGTGAATATTAAGAAGTTTACCTTGCAGAGCCTGCACCATCGCCGGTGGAAATAAAAAGGATAAATAGCAGGAAACGATGGCATCAGCCTGCTGTACGCTCTGATGCTGAAGTAACGCTTCGGGCTTTTCCGGATCCATAACCTGAACCCCGATACCCAGCATCGCGCACTGTGCTGCCAGCTGCCGGCTGTCTTCTCCGGTTACATCGTACAGCCATACCGCCGCCAATTGCTGACGGGCATAAAGATCCTGAATGAGTGGCAATGCCAGACTGGTTTGAGTGGCAATAATCAGTTTCATGCAGGCTCCACATACACCGGCAGAAAACCGGGAAGTCCTTGTTTGCGGTAATAAAAAAGAATGCTGTCGCCCGGTTTTATCAGTAAATCACCAGGCTGTGGATTATGTGGTTCAAAACCAATGCAGACACTCAGATCCGGCAACGGATGGGTGATACCAGAAGCGTACTCTGTGACAGAAAGATCCTGATAAACCTGCATCTCGGTAGTGAGCAGCAGAATATGTTCAATGGTCGTATCTAAATCGGCGGGCACCTGAACCTGCTGACAGCGGATAAGCTCGCTGCCATCATTCAGACGGACAAGATCCAGCTGCCGCAGACTTTCGCGGCTCAACTCCAGCACAGGACCAATATCAACACGCTGAGTATTTCTTTCGCCCGCCGCCCGTGGTTTGGCCGGGAATTCATCATCTGCCTGTGTCAGCACTGCGCGGATGCTGATTTTTTCCGGTAATAACAAGGCATCTTCAGCCAGTAGCGGAGCAAAATGCTGGCAAATATTCAGGTGCCCTTCACGGCTAAGACCGTGCTGCATGGCTTCCACCAGCAAAATATCAACACTGCCATTCTCTGCCTGGTAGTCACAGGCATCCTGATGCAGAACCTTTACCATCTCCTGAAGCTGCAAACTTTCAACCAGCGCGGCCAGGCTTTGAATCGCTGCCGGATGAATGTCGATTAATGTGACCTGCAAATTTTCCGGCAATAGTTGCTGTTCACGCAAATAATGCAAAACCGGCAACAACAGTGGTGCAAAGGGGCCACAGGCCGGATATACCAGATGACACTCACGCTCGGCGTACTGCGGTAAAATACTGCTCAGCGCCTGCCAGAAAGTTCCGACACGGGCACTGTCCAATACCGTACGGATCGCATAGTCCGGCGACATAACTAAGCCATTATTATTAATAAATTGTCGCTGGCGTAAGGGGGCAGGAATATCCAGAGAACAATAAAAACCTGTAAGCTCCTGAAAACATTGCTGAAATAAATTAATATCAGAAGAATTACTGACGACATGGCTAACACTATTTAATAAGACATTACTTATACGCTCAGGCCAGTTTTTTTCTGACTCGCTACTGACAGATGTCAGTGAGGTTCGTAATTGCTGATTAAGAGAGGCTAATAACGAAGGATGATATAAAAATATTTGCTCAGAATTGTGATCTTCTGACAATAATGTTGCCTGAACATTGCGTTGCCGTAGTGCCGTATCCATAGCCTGAATCTCGTCCGATTTCCTTGATATAACGGCAGCATGATCTACAGAGCAGCGGAAATCAACGCAGTGCAGGATATAAGTCCATATTAATATAAAGAATATTTACTAAATCAAAAGACGTATATTCAAAACTATACTTTTGGATGTACAGATATTAACAGGAGTGTGTTAGCGATCTGGTCAATATAAGCCAGATCGCTATATAACAGAGACACTATTTATTTAATTCTCTGAGCCCCCCAAAATTAATGAGTTTAATCTGAGGCAACTGTGAATAATTCTGCGCCGCTACGCGTGAGTGCTGCAGAGTGCTTTTGACAAGGCGTCGATTGAAGTGAATGGCGAGTGCTTTATAAAATCGACAACACACCGTCAAAGCGCTTTGCAGCCAACGCCCTGCGGGCACCGCATGATTCAGAGGTGCCCTGGGTTATTGTTTGCTTACTCATCCTTTAGACGGTTGATACCCAGTGCTTTTAATGTGTATTTTTCATAAATCGGTTCACTGGAGCCGGTTTTCATTTTACGAATGAAATATTTTTCAAAAGCAATTTTCGCCAGATGCACCCACTTACCTTTTTTGAACCAGGTAACGTTACGTGGCGGAATCTGCGGAATGGCGACAAAAGCGGCTCCGGTGTCTCCCATATCCGCCAGACAGATTGCATTCCAGGTTCCACGGGCATTGGCTTCACCTTTGCCATCCAGGTCAGCCGCCAGATTATGCGCAATCGCAGTCATCATGGATTCGATCATATAACCGGTTTTCGGCGTACCGGTCGGAACCGGCGTTTCTTCTACCGGTGGAATGGCAACACACACACCCGCTGAGAA
The DNA here is from genome assembly GCF_025318105.1 of Thalassolituus pacificus. Classification (NCBI taxonomy): domain Bacteria; kingdom Pseudomonadati; phylum Pseudomonadota; class Gammaproteobacteria; order Oceanospirillales; family Oceanospirillaceae; genus Thalassolituus; species Thalassolituus pacificus. Next base: position 502,935 of record NZ_JAOANI010000028.1, on the reverse strand, counting down.
AATATTTTTGTAGGTTGGGTTGCGCTGGAATTCATCGATGATGACAAAACCTTTCGGGTTCACCAGACCTTCCACCGCTGCCACCGGATCAACCCCGGCAAACGATGGCAACATCATGGAATGCTTAAACGGCAACTCGTGCTGTTTTTTCAGCGAACCATCGTCGTTCATCTCATCGACATACATCATGCCGTCAGCCACTTTGGTCACCTTGGCATTGGTGATCCACTTGATGTGACGGTTACGCAACTCGCTTTCCAGCATCGATTTGGAATCCCCCACACCGCCCAAGCCCAGATGGCCAATGTAAGGCTCACTGGTCACATAGGTCATAGGAATACGGTCACGGACTTTTTTGTTACGCAGTTCTTTATCAAGAATAAAGGCGTACTCATAAGCAGGACCAAAACAGGAAGCACCCGGCATGGCACCAACAATCGCCGCGCCCGGTTCGGAAATCATGGCTTTAACATTGTCATAACAGGTTTCGGCATGATCCAGTGAACACACCGATTGGGTAAAACCGCCATGAGGGCCAGCGCCCTCAACTGCGGCAAAGTTCAGTTTCGGGCCGGTGCAGATCACCAGATAGTCATAGGCTTCTACATCGCCATTGGCTAACGTCAGCTGGTTTGTTTTCGGATCAATGGTAATCACGGCCGAGGCAATAAACTCAATGCCTTTCTTTTCCAGATACTGGCGGATAGGAAAACTGATTTCCGGCCGCTCGCGCCAGCCAACCGCAATCCAGGGGTTGGAGGGAACAAACTGGAAGTCTTCCCGTTCGTTGATGACCGTAACCTGATGCTCCTTGTTCAGGATTTCGCGGATTTCATACGCGCCTGCCATACCACCGGTACCGGCACCTAATACGATAACTCTGGCCATAGTCTGCCTCATGCTTGTTATTGTCGAAGTGACAGATAAGGAGCAAAACAGAGGCCAAATATTACTACATAAGCATAAAGTAGAATTAATTGCGCAAAGCGATTGAATTCACAGAGAATTTCAACCGCTGTCTCTGGTAGCGACCAGCGCAGAAAGCAATACAAAAAAACACAGGATGACAGATTTGTCGGACGGAAGCGTCAGTTCTGGCAGTCGGAGCAGGAAGGATTGCGGCTGATGCCCCAGCGCCGCCACTCGCCCTGCAAAGCATCGAAGGTCAGCAGGCGGCCACTCAGGCTTTCGCCGATGCCCGCCAACACTTTCAGTGCTTCCAGCGCCTGCATGGCGCCGATAATCCCGACCAGCGGTGACAAAACCCCGCTTTCGGCACAGCTGAGCTGCTGATTATCCAGGCTGGGATAGAGACAGCGATAACAGGGGGCATCCGTCTGACGTGGATCAAACAGCGTTATCTGACCATTCAGCCCAACCGCAGCACCCGACACCCAGGGCACCGAGTGCGCGATACAGGCGCGATTGAGGTCATAGCGCACCTTGCTGTTATCACTGCAGTCGATGACCAGATCCACTTTTACCTGCTCTTCCTGCGCATCACCCACAGCGGACAACTGCGCCATCAGCCAGTCAGCATTGGCCCGCACAGCGTGAGTAACTACTTGCACATCCGGGTTTAACCGCTGCACTTCAGCAGCAGCAGATTCGACTTTCAGCAGGCCGATATCAGCACTACCGTGAGCGGTCTGACGCTGCAGATTCGACAGTTCAACACGATCATCGTCGACCAGACTGAGCCGACCAACACCGCTGGCCGCCAGATACTGCAGCACCGGGCAGCCAAGACCGCCGAGACCGATAATCATCACATGGGCATCGAGCAGCGCCTGCTGCCCGTCAATATCCAGCTGCGGTAACAGAAGATGGCGCGAGTAACGCAGTAACTGCTGATCGTTCATCATTTATCCCATCACCTGCTGCGGCCAGCGGCCACCACTGATGCGTGGCTGGCCACCGAGGTCGCGGCGATTGCTTACCTCAGCAAAACCGCGGGCGCGCAATAACTCACACACCGCATCGGCCTGCTGATAACCGTGCTCCAGCAACAGCCAGCCATTGGCGCGCAAGAAACCCGGCGCACGGTCAATAATCAGCGCCAGATCACTCAGGCCATGGTTATCAGCCACCAGCGCCGAGCGTGGTTCAAAGCGCACATCACCCTGCGCGAGGTGCTCATCGTCTTCATCGATATAAGGGGGATTGCTGACGATCAGATCGAAATCGCCGCTGACGGCGCTGTACCAGTCCGACTGCATAAAACTGACACGCGCAAGCTGATTACGAGCCGCATTCGCCTGCGCCAGCGCCACCGCATCGGCATTAAAATCAACACCGGATACCTGCCACGAAGGTTGTTCAGAGGCCAGCGCCAAGGCAATCGCCCCAGTGCCTGTACCTAAATCGAGCACCCGGCTGTTGGCCGGCAAGGGTAATTCCAGCGCCCACTCCACCAGAGTTTCGGTATCGGGCCGCGGAATTAAGGTTGATGGGTTCACATTCAGGCTGAGCGACCAGAAATCCCGTTCGCCCAGCAGATAGGCCACCGGCTCACCGGCCAGCCGCCGCGCCAGTAAGGCATCCGCCGCCTGTTGCTGCTCTGCGCTCAATAACCGGTCAGACCAGGTGTAAAGCCAGGTACGGCTCTGCTGCAGTACATGGGCGAGCAGCAATTCGGCATCCAGACGGGCACTGTCAGAGCCGGCTTCCAGCTGCGTCCGCGCTTCTGCTAACCAGGTTTCAATGCTCAGCACAGACACCGGACCAGAAATCATCAGCCGCCTGCCATCTCAGCCAGCAGGTTTGCCTGATGCTCGCGGATTAACGGCTCAATCACCGGGGTCAGATCGCCCTGCACAATTTCATCAAGCTTATACAGCGTCAGGTTGATGCGGTGATCGGTAACCCGCCCCTGCGGATAGTTATAGGTGCGGATACGTTCAGAACGATCGCCGGAGCCGACCAGACTTTTACGCGTCGCCGCCTGTTCGGCATGGGCCGCCTGACGCTGCGCATCACGCAGACGCGTGGCCAATACCGCCAGCGCCTTAGCGCGGTTTTTATGCTGCGAACGCTCGTCCTGACACTCCACCACCAGACCGGTGGGTAAGTGCGTTACACGAATAGCCGAGTCGGTTTTGTTAATGTGCTGACCACCGGCCCCGGAGGCGCGGAAGGTGTCGATGCGCAGATCGTTCTTGTTGATGTCGATCTCTTCTTCGCTGTCGACTTCAGGCATCACTGCCACAGTGCAGGCGGAGGTATGAATACGACCCTGGCTTTCTGTTTCCGGGACGCGCTGCACACGATGAACGCCGGATTCAAACTTCAGCCGCGAATACACATCGGTGCCAGAGATGCGGGTAATCACCTCTTTAAAACCGCCATGCTCGCCTTCGCTGGCGCTCATTAATTCGGTGCGCCAGCCCAGCGTTTCAGCAAAGCGGGTGTACATACGGTACAGATCACCGGCAAAAATCGCGGCTTCGTCACCGCCGGTACCGGCACGGATTTCGACCATTACGTTGCGGCTGTCGTCCGGATCTTTCGGTAACAGCAGAATTTCCAGCTCAGCGGCCAGCTGCTCAAGGCGTTCGCTGGCGGCCTGCTCTTCTTCCTCCCCCATGGCGCGCATGTCCGGATCGGGGTCGGCGGCCAGCGCTTTGGCTTCGGCCAGATCGGCGCCGGCCTGCTCATAATCGCTGTAGGTCTGGGCAATCACTTCGAGATCGGCGTATTCCTTCGACAGCTTGCGGAAACGGTCCTGGTCGTTGGCGGCATCCGGCTCAGACAACAGGTGTCCGACCTCTTCATAACGATCGCGCAGGTGTTCGAGTTTATTAAGAATCGAGCTTTTCATGGTTTATTCGGTATCAGCAGAGGAGGATGGCGCCGGATGGCTGTTCAGGCTGAACAGTTCGCGGGTCCAGTCGAGCACTTCCAGACGGCCTTCAGCACCAGCTTTGCGCAGCGCAGTGGTTGGTGCGTGCAGCACCTTATTACTGAAGGTATGGGCAAACTGGCGCAACACTTTTTCCGCATCGGCACCGTTTTCAAGTTGTTTCAGCGCTTTGCTGAGCTGTTCTTCACGCAGCACATCAATGCTGCTGCGCAGGTCGGTGAGGGTCTGCACCGCATCCAGCGCTTTCAGCTCGCGCATAAAATGGTCGACGCCGGAGAGAATCAGCTCTTCGGCCTGACGCGCAGCGTCTTCACGCGAACGCACGTTTTCTTCGATGATGCTGCGCAGATCATCCACCGAGTAGAGGTAGACATCCGACAGCTCGCCGACTTCTTCTTCAATATCGCGCGGCACCGCAATATCGACCATAAACATCGGTTTATGGCGGCGCTTTTTCAGCGCTTTTTCCACCATGCCCTTGCCCAGAATCGGCAACGGACTGGCGGTGGAGGAAATCACGATATCGGCGCGGGACAGTACATTGGGAATATCTTCCAACAGCACCGCTTCGGCATGAAACTCCTGCGCCAGATTCTGCGCCCGCGCCAGGGTGCGGTTGGCGACAATAATGTCGCGCACTCCGGCCTGATACAGATGACGGGCAACCAGTTCGATGGTTTCCCCGGCACCAATCAGCAGCGCACGGCTGTTGGCCATATCGGCAAAAATATGCTGCGCCATACGCACCGCCGCAAAGGCGACCGACACCGGGTTCTCGCCGATAGCCGTGTCGGTACGTACGCGTTTGGCAATGGAAAAGGTCTGGCGGAACAAGCGGCCGAGTTCGGAGCCTACGGTACCGGCTTCCTGCGCGACCGCAAAAGCGGATTTCATTTGACCGAGAATCTGCGGCTCGCCCAGCACCAGTGAATCCAGACCACTGGCAACGCGCATGGTGTGTTGTACGGCCTGCTCACTGGTCAGGCAGTAGAGCGCGGAATCAAGGTCGCGGCGGTCAATGTCATGATGACGGGCCAGCCAGTCGACGATAACGTCTTCATGCAACTCATCGGCTGAGCAATATATTTCGGTGCGGTTGCAGGTCGACAGGATCACTACCTCAGACACCGGATCCAGCGCCTGCACTTCGCTCAACACGTCCGACATCGACGCCGGATCGAAGGCTACACGTTCACGCACAGCAACCGGTGCTGTTTTATGGTTAATCCCCAGTGCCCAAATACCCATGTCGACTGACGCTGCTCCCGCTTTCAACCTGTACCGGCAACCATTGTCGCCGGCAGAGTGCCTGACCTGCCGGAATACGTCAGTCAGTACTGCAACTTCTCAGTACATCTGCGCATCACAACAGGTGGCGGCTGTGCAAAAGCGGGGATTATAAACATCTGGCCGCGGCTTTGCCGCTGAAATCTTTGACTTAAATCGCTATCTGACCCTAAATAGCATGCGCTATCTCCTATTGGCATCCGAATCATCAGGTCTTCTCTTTATATGTTTTTTTACATCCGCGAGTCCCGCCGTACCCCGTCTGACCGCCCATCTTTGTCTGCTGTGTTGCGCACGGGTCTGTGGCTGGCGCCGCTGTTTTCGGCCGTCATCGTCCTCCCGGGGTGTGCCAGTTTCGGCCAATCAGCCTCACCACAGGTGCAGCAAACGGCACCGGCGGATAATCAATCCCAGCAAAATATTCATTATCAAACCCGCTCACCAACAGACACCCTGGCCGAGCCGGTATATCGCCCGATTCCGGCTGCAACACTGTATTCCCTGCTGGTTGCGGAAATGGCTGGACAGCGCCAGCGCTTTGATATTTCGCTCTACAACTATATGGATCAGGCACGTACGACCCGCGACCCGGCCATTGCCGAACGCGCCGCACGCATTGCCCAATACGTTGGCAGCGACTCTCACGCAGCCGAAGCCGTTTCGATCTGGCTGGAAGAAGAACCTGAAAATCCCGCCGCCCATCAGGCCGCTGCGCAACTGCTGATGGAGCAAGGTCAGTTCAGCCAGGCACTGAAAGAGCTGGAAATTTTGCAGGATCTGGCAGGCGTCAGTCAGTTTGACTACCTGGCCGCCAATGCCGGTCAGCTGCCGATGGAACAACAACAGGTATTGCTGTCGCAGTTTCAGCTTCTGACCAACAAATACCCGGAAAACCCTTCGGTCTGGTATGCCCGCGGGATTATGGAACAGCATCTGCGCTTGTATCCGGAAGCACTGAAGCACATCGAAGAAGCCCTGCAGCGCAATCCGGCGTACTTAAGTGCCGCCCTGCAGAAAGCCCGCATTCTGGTGCTGCTGCAGCGCTCTGATGACGCCATTGACTGGCTCGAAGATGTTCATGACGACTACCCCGAGCACAAAGGCGTCCAGGTTCTGCGCGCCCGCATTCTGCTGGAGCAGCAAAAAATGGACAGCGCCCGCGATGCGTTTGCCGCGCTGCACAAAAACTTCCCGGAAGATTCTGCCATTCTGCTGTCCCTCGCTCTGCTGGAAGAAGAACTTGGCCAGCGTGAACAGGCGCGAGAGCACTTGTATCAACTGTTAGCGAGCCAAGCGCATACCGACGAAGCGCATTTCTACCTGGGTAAAATTGCCCAGGAGGAAGAAGATTTCGACACAGCGATTGAGCAATATGCGCAGGTGAACAGTGGCCGCGAGTTTCTTGCAGCCCACCTTAAAGCGTCTTATCTGCTGAATGAAACCCAGGGCATTGATGCGGCACGCAGCTATCTGAATGACCTGCGCGGCGACTTCCCTCAACAGTCCAGCGAACTGGTACGCATAGAAGTCGACCTGCTATCGGCTGCCGGACAACCGGAAGACGCCATGGTACTCATCAGCCAGGCTCTGATCGTGGCACCGGAAGATCTCAATCTTCTTTACACCCGCGCCATGCTGGCTGAACGTCTCGGCGACCTGAATAAACTGGAACAGGATCTGCGCACAGTTATCCGCCTCAGACCGGACCACGCCGAAGCGCTGAACGCTCTGGGCTACACCCTCGCCGACCGCACCGATCGCTGGGCCGAAGCACTGCCGTTAATCGAACGCGCCCTGGAACTGACCCCGGATAATCCGGCGGTTATCGACAGCCTGGGCTGGATCTACTTCCGCATGGGGAACCTGGAACAGGCGCGCCCACTGCTGAAAAAGGCTTTCGACATGATGAAAGACCACGAAATTGCCGCCCATTACGGTGAACTGTTATGGCTCAGTGGTGATCAGAATGAAGCCCGCCATATCTGGCAGCAAGGACTGGAACAAACCCCGGACAGTGAGATTATTCTGCGCACCCTGCAGCGCCTGGATATTGATCCGGAAACTCTCAGCCAACACTGATAAGCCCGCCATGACCATCAAAACCACGTTGACCACACTGCTTCTGCTGAGCCTGCTCAGCGGTTGCAGTAGCCTGCTGCCACAGCCCGAAGGTGGCAAACAAGGCCTGCAAAGCAGCCTCAATAACCTGCAGCAGTGGCAGGTGCGGGGCAAACTATCGGTTACATCTCCGGACGACAGCGTTACCGGCTATTTAACCTGGGAACAGGACAAACAGCGTTACGACCTGTTTATCTCCGGACCGTTTGGTTCCGGCGCTTCGCGCCTGCAAGGCAATGCACGCCAGGCTGAGCTCACCTTACCCGGCTGGGACAAACCACAACGGGCGCGCACCCCCGAGCAACTGATGCTGGCCCACATGGGCTGGAATTTCCCGGTGACCGATATCCGCTATTGGGTTAAAGGCCAGCCCAGCCCTAATGCCAGCGCCAGCAGCGAATATGACGAGAACGGCCTGCTAAACCGCCTGCAACAACACGGCTGGGATATCCGCTACTCACGCTACCAGCAACATGGTGATTACTGGCTGCCCGGCCTGATTAAAATATCAGGCCACGATTTCCGTTTTGTATTTTCGATTAAAGAGTGGACTGTTAATGGCTGAACTGCCTGCCGGCGGCAACTGGCTGAGTGTACCAGCCCCCGCCAAACTGAATCTGATGCTGCACATCACCGGCCGTCGTGATGACGGTTATCACAACCTGCAGACCCTGTTTCAATTTATCGACCATGGCGACGACCTGCACTTCCGGTTGCGCAACGATGGCGAGCTGACACTGACTCCTGCCATTGAAGGTGTCAGCTTCGAAGACAATCTCATCATCCGCGCCGCCCGTCTGTTGCAAAAAAAATCTGAAAAAACACTGGGTGCCGATATCCGCCTGGATAAAAAACTGCCCATGGGGGGCGGTCTTGGCGGTGGAAGTTCTGATGCAGCCACCACCCTGCTGGCACTGAATCAACTGTGGAATCTGCAACTCTCTCTCGACGAACTGGCCACCCTTGGCCTGAGCCTTGGAGCCGATGTGCCAGTGTTTGTGCGGGGTGAAGCCGCCTTTGCCGAAGGTGTGGGGGAGATACTTACCCCGGTGCCAGAGCTTGCCGAACCCTGGTATCTGGTGGTGTGCCCGCAAGTCCATGTTAATACAGGAAAAATTTTTTCACATAAGGGTTTGACAAGGGATACGGACCCCATTAATATTCGCACCGCGCTGAAGCAAGGGGGCAGAAATGACTGCCAGGCAATCGTTTCGATGCTGTATCCAGAAGTTGGTAACACATTGAATTTGCTAAATAAATTTAATCTTGCTAAGATGACGGGCACTGGAGCTTGCATATTTTCAAGCTTCGGTTCTGAAGCAGAAGCCATCAGTGTTTCTGAGCAGTTACCGGCTGAGTATGTAGCCTTTGTGGCTAAGGGTGTTAACCAATCACCTGCACATAAGGTATTATTCAGACCGTCTTAAAAGTTGTTGGGGTGTCGCCAAGTGGTAAGGCAACGGGTTTTGATCCCGTCATTCGCAGGTTCGAGTCCTGCCACCTCAGCCAATTCTCTTTCCTTCCATTATTGAATAATTGCATCAAAGGGGACAACCGTGTCTAAGTTGATGGTTTTTACCGGTAACGCTAACCCGGAACTGGCAAAGCTCGTTGTTGAGCGTCTTGATATTCCCCTTGGCGAAGCCACTGTTGGCAAATTCAGTGATGGTGAAATTACCATCGAAATCAATGAGAACGTGCGCGGTAAAGATGTGTTCATCATCCAGCCGACCTGCGCACCGACCAATGATAATCTGATGGAAATTCTGCTGATGGCCGACGGTCTGCGTCGCGCTTCTGCAAGCCGTATTACTGCGGTTGTTCCTTACTTCGGTTATGCCCGCCAGGATCGTCGTCCACGCTCAGCCCGTGTGCCTATCAGTGCCCGCGCTGTCGCCGACATGATGTCCACCGCTGGCATCGACCGCGTACTGACGGTTGATCTGCACGCCGACCAGATCCAGGGCTTCTTTGATGTTCCTGTTGATAACGTCTACGGCTCGCCGGTACTGATTGACGATCTTGAGCGTCAGGCTTACGAAGATCTGATTGTTGTGTCTCCGGACATCGGCGGTGTTGTTCGTGCCCGCGCAATCGCCAAACAGCTGAATGTTGACCTCGCAATCATCGACAAACGTCGCCCGAAAGCCAACGTTTCTGAAGTTATGCATATTATCGGTGATGTTTCTGGCCGTACCTGTGTACTGGTCGATGACATGGTCGATACCGCCGGCACTCTGTGCCACGCAGCCAAAGCTCTGAAAGAGTTTGGTGCGAAAAAAGTTGTCGCCTACTGTACACATCCTGTACTATCCGGGCCCGCTGTTGAGCGTCTGGCAAGTGCTGAGCTGGATGAGTTGGTAGTTACCGACACCATCCCGCTGTCTGAAGCCGCCAAGTCAATCGGCCGCATCCGCCAACTGACCATTGCTGGTTTGCTGGCTGAAGCTGTACGCCGTGTGAATAACGAAGAATCCATCAGTGCGATGTTTCGTTAAGCCGCAATAGCAGCACAATAAACGATTTTTCAGGCCGTTTGAGCTGGTCGCAAGCTCAAACGGCTTTTTATGTCAAAACCATGAGGAAATACCCATGTCAGAATTTAATCTGTCAGCTGAACTTCGCGAAGATGCGGGGAAAGGTGCGAGCCGCCGCCTGCGTCGCGAAAACGCCGTACCAGCCATCGTTTACGGTGGTAAAGCCGGTGGTAACGACCGCAAGCCACAAGCGATCGTTCTGAAAGCTAACGAGCTGAACAAAGTACTGGAAAACGAAGCGTTCTACAGCAGCGTGATCACCCTGACCATCGGCGAAAAAACCGAACAGGTTGTTCTGAAAGATCTGCAGCGTCACCCATCCAAAGCGATGATCTGGCACGCTGACTTCCTGCGCGTAAGCAAAACCACCAAAATCAAAGCTCACGTACCTCTGCACTTCCTGAACGAAGAAAGCTGTGTAGGCGTGAAGACTGGCGGTGGCAAAATTGCTCACCAGCTGACCAGCCTGGACATCATCTGTAACGCTGGCGATCTGCCAGAGTTCATCGAAGTTGATCTGGCCAACGTTGAAGCCGGTTCAGTTGTTCACCTGTCTGATCTGAAGCTGCCAAAAGGCGTTGAGTCACTGGCTCTGTCCCATGGCCCAGAGCACGACACTTCGGTTGTTACTGTTATCGCTCCTAAAGGCGGCGACAGCGAAGAAGAAGCAGCCGCCGAGTAATTCCGGTTGTTGTAGCAAAAAAGCGGGGCTGGTCCCCGCTTTTTTATTGGTGATTCTTTATCGTCTGGATATCGACATCATGTCTGACTCTATTCAATTAATCGTAGGCTTGGGTAATCCCGGTGCCGAATACGAACACACCCGCCATAATGCTGGTGCCTGGCTGGTTGAACGCCTGGCGCAAAGCGAACGCATCAGCCTCAGTCCGGAAAAAAAGTTTTCAGGTCGTGCCGGTAAAGGACGCCTGGGCGGACAGGAATGCTGGCTGTTAATTCCCACAACGTTTATGAACCTCAGCGGACAGGCCGTACAGGCACTGGCGAATTTCTATAAGCTGAAACCAGAACAGATTCTGGTGGTTCACGATGAACTGGACCTGCCAGCGGGTACGGCCAAATTCAAATTTGGCGGTGGTCATGGTGGCCAGAACGGCTTACGCGACATCATCAGCAAGCTTGGCAACAACCAGAACTTTCATCGTCTGCGCATTGGCATTGGTCATCCCGGCGATAAATCTCAGGTCACCGGCCATGTGTTGGGCCGGGCCAGCAAAAGCGATCAGCAGGCCATTGATGCCGCCATTGATGAAGCGTTGCGCGTACTGCCGGATGCCATCAGCGGCAACCTGGCCAAAGCCATGAATCGACTTCATTCATTTAAAGGGTAAAATACCCGCCAAATTTTAACGCTGTTGCGACAGCAGTACGGATCACAGGATATTTTTATGGGCTTTAAATGCGGTATCGTTGGTTTACCCAACGTCGGCAAATCCACACTGTTCAATGCGCTGACCAAATCCGGCATTGCCGCCGAGAACTTCCCGTTCTGTACGATTGAACCCAACTCCGGTGTGGTTGCCATGCCTGACAAACGCCTCGACGAACTGGCCGAAATTGTGAAGCCTGAGCGCGTAGTACCAACGTCGATGGAATTTGTGGACATCGCAGGCCTGGTTGCTGGTGCTTCCAAAGGTGAAGGCCTGGGCAACCAGTTTCTGGCCAATATCCGTGAAACTGATGCCATTGCCCACGTGGTTCGTTGCTTTGAAGACGATAACGTTATCCATGTGGCCAACCGCGTCAGCCCGGCCGATGATATTGACATCATTAATACTGAACTGGTACTCGCCGATCTCGAATCCTGTGAAAAACAGCTGCAGCGCATCACCCGTATTGCCAAAGGCGGCGATAAAGACGCCGTGGCGCAGAAAGCTCTGCTGGAACGCCTGATTCCACACTTCGAGCAGGGTAAAACCGCACGCATGCTGGAGCTGAACGACGACGAACGCAAACTGGCACGCATCTTCCATTTGCTCACCATCAAACCGACCATGTATATCGCCAACGTGGCGGAAGACGGGTTTGAAAACAATCCGCACCTGGATGTTGTACGCCAAATCGCGGAATCCGAAGGCGCCTCTGTTGTGGTGGTCTGCAACAAGATCGAAGCCGAAATTTCCGAGCTGGACGATGAAGACAAACTCGAATTCCTGCAGGAAATCGGTATGGAAGAACCGGGCCTCGATCGCGTCATCCGTTCCGGTTACGAGTTGCTGGGCCTGCAGACCTACTTCACCGCCGGTGTGAAAGAAGTGCGTGCCTGGACCATTAAGATTGGTGATACCGCCCCGCGTGCAGCCGCCGCCATTCACACCGACTTTGAACGTGGCTTTATTCGCGCAGAAGTCATCAGCTATGCTGACTTCATTACCTACAAAGGTGAAGCCGGTGCTAAAGAAGCCGGTAAATGGCGCTTAGAAGGCAAAGAATACATCGTGAAAGACGGCGATGTTGTGCACTTCCGCTTTAACGTCTGAGGCCTTAAAGCAAGCATCGGCAGTGAGCATAAAAAAGGTCGGTTAATCAGGCTGGTTGTCAGCCCGATTATCTCCCACTTTATGACCCCGAACAGGGCCTTCACTGAAGGCCCTGACTCTTCTCCGGAAACGCCTGGCGTTGCCGTGACAGTACACACTGAACAATGCGTTCCACAGCCAGCACTCACCGCCCGCACTGTATAACGTCTAGAATACACATTCTGCAGATTTCATCTGACACACCTCTTTGCTGAGCCCCTGCCCGGCAGCCCCTATCCGGTACTACTATGCCCGCACGAACACTGCCGCTACCGCTGCTGCTGGCTCTATTGACAGCACTGTCACCACTAGCCATTGATATGTACCTGCCTGCAATGGAAGCAATGGCGGGTGACCTTGAGACCAGCATTCATTTGGTCGAATTATCCGTCAGCACCTATCTGCTGGGGTTTGCACTGGGGCAACTCAGTGGTGGCCCGTTGTCGGACCGTTACGGCAGACGCCCGCTGATTATTATCGGCCTGATTATTTTTGCCCTGAGCAGCGCAGCACTGATCGTTACAACATCGCTGTCCACATTGCTCGCACTTCGCTTTATCCAGGCCGTTGGTGGCGGCTTAGCGACGGTCAACTCCAGTGCGATCGTACGCGACCGTTTTCAGGGTGCCGACGTGGCCAAAACGCTGTCATTGGTTTCTATGATTATGATGGTCGCACCGCTGGTCGCACCGATGCTCGGAGCGCTGACACTGAGCTTTGCCGGCTGGCGGACTATTTTCATCATGCTGTCCGTTTATGCTGCCCTCGTCCTGATCATTCTGGTATGGCAACTGGAAGAAAGCCATCCGGCGCATAAACGCCAGCAGCGGCTTCCGGTACGCGACTACCTGCGGGTAATCAAACACGTCCGAGCACGGCGCTTTATTCTGGCGCAGGCTCTGGCATCCACCGGGATGTTCGTTTTTATCACGGCGTCACCCTACCTTTACCTCGATTACTTTGAGCAAAGCGCAGAGCGCTTCCCCTGGCTTTTCGGTGCCAACGTTCTGATGATGATGTCGATGAACCGGCTGAACATGTTGCTGCTTCGCCGCTTTGACAGCCGGCATATTTTACGTGCAGGCCTGGCACTGCAACTGAGCAGCGCGGTATTGCTGGTGCAGTTGTTTATCACGCACCCACAAGACGCATCGCTGTCGCTGGTATTACCTCTGATGATGCTGTTCGTTGGCTCTTTAGGACTGATTTCAGCGAACGCAACAGCCACCATCCTGCATTATTTCCGCGATATCAGCGCAACAGCCACGGCCTTAACCGGCGTGACCGTATTCTGCAGCGGCGCTGTGTTTGGCCTGATCTGGGCACAGCTGCATAACGGCACACCGCTGCCCATGATGCTCGTTATGCTCAGCAGCGCCGCACTTGCCAATATGGCTCTGTACCGTGTTCCGCCAGAACAGCCACACGCTGAAACGGAATCAGAAACATGATCACAACAGACTGGTGCATCAGTGAAACAAATCTGGCTTGTCTGCGGGGCAAAAGAGGAACAGAATGAACGTTCAGTCCGATACACGAAGAAACATGGATAAACGCCAGCAAATCCTGGAAGCCACCGCCGACCTGATCGCAGAGCAAGGGTTACATTCCTGCCCAATGGCGATGGTCGCAAAGCATGCCTGCTGTGGTGCTGGTACCATTTACCGTTATTTTGAGACGAAAGAAGAACTGGTACAGCAGTTATTTCTGCACCTTACGGAAGTGATGGCCAGCCACTGTATGAACGGCTATGACGAAAGTGCAGGTGTTAAACTCAGATTTTATAGTTTCTGGGGCAATTTTTACCGCTACATGCTGGAGAAGCCCCGAGACCGCGCGTTAATGGAACAACTGTCGGCCTCACCTGCCATCAGTGAGCTGCAGCGTGAAGAGGCGCTGAAACCGATGAATAAAGCGCTGACCATGCTACTGACCGACGGTAAGCAGCAGCAGATGATTAAGAATCTGCCCGATGCGGTTTTAACCACCATGACCTTCGGCAGTCTGACCATGATGGCCAAGAAACTGCAGTTGTCACCGCAGATGTTTCCGCAGGCGGTACAACCCGATGATTTGCTGAATCTGTGCTGGGACGCCATTAAAGCGTAACAGGCGGAATCACAAAACAGGCCCACAAGGCCTTTTTTTAAACGCCAGAACCTGAATGAACGTTCACTCTCGTTGATTCAAATCTAACTAAGGAGACATACCATGTCGAACAGCTTACCTCAGGCGTCAGAATCCACGGTATCAATGCCAGCCAACGCAGCAATGACACCTTCCGTACGCAACAGTGGCAGTGATTTTTATTCCATGCTGACCGATCTGACCCTGACGCAGAAACGTAACCGCGCAACTCAGCGCCAGAATGCCTGAGTTACGCAGTTCTGGGCGGGCCATCTCAATGAATGATGGCGTCCTCGCCCAGATCAGCTTCAGCAAACGAAGCCGGTAAAACGCACAGGCGGTTAACCATCAACAGACTGTGATCCGGAATCAGCAGTTGGTCGTTATCCATCAGTGCGTCCAGTAATACACAGGTCGCATCGATAGAATCCAGTCCGACAATGATTGCCAGCGCAAAACCATATTTGGTATTGAGCGCGACCAAATCACCGACTTCCAGCTCTTCCCGCTCGGTTATAATGTCATCGCCCACCAGTTCGTCGGTAGGCCAGGGTGTCTTGAAACGCGCCAGCGCCACCAGCTGCACAATCCCCTGAATCACGCCGTCGCTGATATCGACTTCAATATCCCCCTCTTCTTCCGGCTCCATCAGGCGATCAAGCAGACTCATAAACAGATCGGAATCTTCCTCTGACCAGCGCAGATCAACGGGGTCATGGCTGCTGCGATTTGAACGGAAACTGACTTCGGTGGGAAATTCTGCCGGATCTTCGCCGGTGGTTCCGGCTGGCATTAACAGGCTGACGGCTTCGAAACCGCTTTTGTCCTGATCACTGATACGCCAAAACAAGGGTTGCATTTCTGCATTCATAGGGATTACTCCGTATTCACCATGATTAGATGGAGCCTGCGTGGCAATAAGTCTGACGGACCTCCCTTATGCTTGGCTATACCGTTTATATAGCAGGGCTGCATGGCAGTGACAAGACGCTGAATGACAATAACTCCGGGCAGTGACGACAAATCCTGTTATGACAGTTTGAGGCAGGTTGCGCCGTAAACGTTCAATCAGCGTGAAAAATGGTGTTAACATCAGGGTCTAATAACAAACACTGACAGAACCCCGGGGAATTACCATGCATTCACTGTTTACCCGCACCCTGATCACCGGCTGCGGTTTGTTACTGCTGTCCGGCTGTGCAACGCCTATTGCCAACTTCGATGCCATCAGCCTGGATGCCAAGCGCGATGCAGCCATGGCAGATGAATCCGCTTCCCGTACGATTCAGCACGCACAATCCAAAATTGAACTGGGTAAAAGTGAGAACCTGCGCTTCTACGCACCACGTCACCTCGAACAGGCTCAGAAGCAACTGCTGGAAGCTCAGGAAATGCTGACCAGTGGCGAGCCTGACGGCGTCGTGAAGACGGTAGCCATGACCTCATTGAAAACCGTCGAGGCCGGCCTGAATGTTAAAAAAGACATTCTCAAACAGCTGAAGCCGACATTGGATCACCGTGAGGTATTAAAAGACATCAAGTCCGACCAATACTTCCCCGCCGACTACCAGGCCGTTGAGGAAGAACTGGTAAAACTGATTGATCTGATGGAAGACCACCAGACCATCAAAGTCGATGCCGGCCAGAAACTGCTGTTAGCAGAAATGCATCGTGTCGAAGTCGCCACCATCGAATACATCCAACTGCAGCCGGTCAAAGACCACCTGGAACGCATTAAAAACAAAGGCGGTGCTTCTGTTGCCCCGATCAGCTGGGATACTGCGCAGAAGGCCTTGCTGCAGGCTCAGGCCTTAATCAGCAAAACTCCGCGGGCCAAAGGTGCCATCGCCAAGGCCACGGTTGCTGCGACCAAAGCGGCTCAACACGCCGAAGTCATCACCAACCTGAGCAACGAAATTCTGGATGCCAGCAAAGATGACGCCGAAGCCATTGCCCTGCGTATGGAACGCTGGCTGTACCGTATCAGCGTGGCGCTCAAACATGACGATATCCGTCATCAGCCACTGAGTGACCAGGCCGGTGAATACGCGGCTTCTATCGAAGCCCTGATGCGTAACCGTTAAACCTGCGGTTTAAACATAAAAATGCCCGGTACTCCGGGCTTTTTTGTGCTCTTTTACCGCTCAGATTTTACTCGTCTTCGTCGCGCGGCGGCAGAAAACGGGTTGGAAAATGTGAAATATTAGAGCCCTCGCCTTTGCTGATTTTCGGGCTGCCTTCTTTTTCTACCTCATCAATGCGCACGATGGCATGCATCGGTATAAAGGTGCGTTTCACATCCGCAAAGGTCAGCTTCAGTTTTTCTGCATCGGGATCAACCACCAGCGATGAGCGCTCGCCAAACAGCAGCTGCTCGACTTCGATAAAACCGTGCAAATCACTCTGATAGATATAGCGGGCATAAATCTCAACAACATCACCCTGTTGCTGATAGACAATCCGGTAGGTAGGTTCCTGCTTTTCTTTACTGCTCATGATGCCTGCTTGTCGACCTGAATGCCGGTTTAAGCACCGGACAAAGAAAAAGAAGGCAATTGTAACACGAGCAAGCAAGACAGGATGCAGACAGCCGACGGATACTGGTGACTAACTGAGCAGGGACAGTATAATGTTGCCCCTTTTGTATAAACCGCTGACGAGGCCGGAAACTCCCTCATGACTGACCAGGTAAAAAAGCTGTACATCAAGACCCACGGTTGCCAGATGAATGAGTACGACTCATCACGCATGGCCGACATGCTGGGCGAAAGTCATAAGATGGAGCTGACCGATAACCCGGAAGAGGCGGATGTTATCCTGCTGAATACCTGCTCGATCCGCGAAAAAGCCCAGGAAAAAGTGTTCCATGAACTGGGCCGCTGGAAAGGCCTGAAAACCAAGAATCCGGATCTGAAAATCGGCGTCGGCGGTTGCGTGGCCTCACAGGAAGGCGATGCCATCATCAAGCGCGCTCCGTTCGTGGATATGGTGTTCGGTCCGCAGACCCTGCACCGTCTGCCGGATATGGTGAACAAGGCCAGCAATGCCATTCAGGTGGTGGACGTTACCTTCCCGGAAATCGAAAAATTCGATTTCCTGCCGGCGCCCAAAGTCGAAGGCTGCTCTGCTTTTGTTTCCATCATGGAAGGCTGTTCCAAATACTGCACTTTCTGCGTGGTGCCTTACACCCGTGGTGAAGAAGTCAGCCGTCCGCTGGCCGATGTTCTGAAAGAAGTTCAGTCACTGGCTGACCAGGGTGTGCGTGAAGTGAACCTGCTGGGCCAGAACGTCAACGCTTACCGCGGTGAAACCAGCGATGGCGCCTCTCAATCAGGTGATTGGGCCGATCTGGCCGAGCTGATTACTCTGGTGGCCGATATCGACGGCATCGACCGTATCCGCTTTACCACCTCGCACCCGCTGGAATTCAGCGACAGCCTGATTCAGGTCTATGCCGAAGTGCCGGAACTGGTCAGCCACCTGCACCTGCCGGTACAGAGCGGTTCCAACCGCATTCTGGCGGCCATGAAGCGCGGTCATGAAATCGATATGTACATCGACAAAATTGAACGCATCAAAGCGCTGCGCCCGGACATTTCGATTTCTTCCGACTTTATTATTGGTTTTCCGGGTGAAACCGCCGAAGATTTCGAAGACACCATGAACCTGATCAACCACATCGGCTTCGACACCTCATTCAGCTTCATCTACAGCCCACGTCCGGGAACACCGGCCGCCAATCTGGAAGACGACACGCCGGAAGAGCTGAAGAAGCAACGTCTGCAGATTCTGCAGGCGCGCATTGTGCAGCATGCGCAACAGATCAGCCGCCGCATGGTAGGCCGTGAAGAAACCATTCTGGTTACCGGCGTATCGCGTAAAGATCCGGGCGAATTGCAGGGCCGCACGGAGAACAACCGTGTGGTGAACTTCAAAGCCGACGATCACAGCCTGATCGGCAAGTTTGTTAAAGTCAGCATCGAAGATGCTTACCCCAACAGTTTGCGTGGCATCCTGCTCAATCCGGAGTTAGCCTACTAACCTCATTCGTGATTTATGCGGCCCGCCCCGCCGGTGCCGCATAACCAAAAGCCCCACAGAGAGAGTCCTCATTGACCCGCAAAGATACTGAGCAACCAGAATCCATTGAGCCTGTCCAGTCTGCAGAGGCTGAAGCAGCCACACCAAACCGCCACAGCACCAGCTTTGCTCTGGAACCCGATGACGCTCAGCGTCTCGCTAACCTGTGCGGACACGTTGACAGTCATATTGAACAGATTGCCGACCACTTTGAGCTGGAAATCTACAACCGCGGCAATAAGTTCACCATTGAAGGCAAGGTCAAGCTGGCGCAGCGCGCGGCCTTACTGATTCAGCGCCTGTATCGCGAAACCGCCAACGGTACGCCGATCACACCGGACCTGATTCATCTGTTGCTGCAGGAAGATGGCAGCGAACAGGCCGCCGGGCGCAAGGCAAAATCCGATTACGACAGCCGTATCATCAAAACGCCGCAGGCCATTATTAAACCGCGTGGGCCACACCAGCTCGACTATCTGCAGCGGGTGCGTGAGTTCGACATCAACTTTGGTGTCGGCCCGGCCGGTACCGGTAAAACCTTTCTCGCTGTTGCCGCCGCCGTTGAAGCCCTGCAGCGCGATGAAGTGAAACGCATTCTGCTGGTGCGTCCGGCGGTGGAAGCCGGTGAGAAGCTGGGCTTCCTGCCTGGCGACCTGGCACAGAAAATCGATCCGTATCTGCGCCCGCTGTATGACGCGCTGTACGAAATGCTGGGCTTTGAGCAGGTTGCCCGCCTGCTGGAGCGCAGCGTGATTGAAATTGCGCCACTGGCGTATATGCGTGGCCGCACGCTCAGCCACTCGTTTGTGATTCTCGACGAATCGCAGAACACCACCAAAGAACAGATGAAAATGTTCCTCACCCGTGTCGGTTTTGGCTCCAAAGCCGTTATCACCGGTGACGTAACTCAGGTCGACCTGCCACGCGGCGTTTATTCCGGCCTGAAGCATGGCCTGGAAGTGCTCGATGGTGTTCCGGGGATTGGTGTTACCCGCTTTACCAACGCCGATGTGGTACGCCACCCGCTGGTACAGCGCATCGTTGATGCTTACGATCGTTTTGATGAGAAAGAAAAACAAGCCGAAGACGAACGCAAAGCCGCCCGTTTGAGTGCACAGCGTAACGATGAGGATGCTGTATGAATCTGTTACTCGATGTGCAGATCGCCGACGAGCTCGAAGGCTTCAGCGCCTTTCTGCCCAGCGAAGAACAATTGCATCACTGGGCAAGCGCCGCCCTGAGCGGCCGCACAGACTTTGCCGAACCTGAACTGACCATCCGCCTGGTGGCGGAAGACGAGAGCCAGGAGCTGAACAGTGAATACCGCGGTAAGGATAAACCGACCAATGTACTGTCCTTCCCGTTTGAGGCTCCTCCTCAGGTGCCCATCGAATTATTGGGTGATCTGATCGTCTGCGCCCAGGTGGTGCAGCAGGAAAGTATTGAACAGAACAAACCCGCCGAAGCTCACTGGGCTCATATGGTGGTGCACGGCTGCTTGCATTTGCTGGGGTACGACCATATAAAGGACGACGAAGCAGATGTTATGGAAGACCTGGAACGCCAGATAATGGCCGGACTGGGATTCTCTGATCCTTATCCAGATGAGGCACCATGAGCGAAGACCGATCGGGCCAGCATCGTAGCTGGCTGGAAAGACTGACTGATTTATTCTCCGACGACCCGCAAAGCCGTCAGGACATCAAAGTTATTGTGCGCGAAGCGGCCGAACGCAGCATTGTCGATAACGAAACCCTCAATATCCTCGAAGGTGCCCTGCAGGTATCAGAAATGCAGGTGCGGGACATTATGATTCCGCGCTCGCAAATGACCTCGATTAACGTCAACGATGCGCTTAAAGATTATCTGCCGCAGATTATCGAATCTGCGCACTCGCGTTTTCCGGTGATGGGCGAAGGTCAGGACGAAGTCCTGGGCATTATGCTGGCCAAAGACCTTCTGCCATTAATCCTTAACGAAAATCGTGAAGAATTCCGTCTGAAAGAGGTGTTACGACCCACCACCTTCGTTCCGGAAAGCAAACGCCTGAATGTGTTGCTGCGCGAGTTCCGCGCAACCCGCAATCACATGGCCATTGTGGTGGACGAATTCGGTGGGGTTGCAGGTCTGGTCACCATTGAAGACGTGCTCGAACAGATTGTTGGCGATATCGAAGACGAACACGACTTCGATGAAGAAGACAGCATGATTAAAGAAGTGGAAGACGGTATCACCATGGTCAAGGCACTGACTCCGGTGGACGACTTTAACGAACACTTCAGTGCGCGTTTTCCCGATGATGAGTTCGATACCATTGGCGGCATTGTGGTACACCACTTTGGCCGGGTACCGGAATGCAACGAAAGCATCCGCATTGAACAGTGGCAATTCAAAGTGGTGAACGGCACCAGCCGTCAGATCAATCTGCTGGAAGTAACGCCCATCATCGACGCCGGCTAAACCGGCGTATTCAACCTCATTTTGACTATTTCGGGTAAAGCTATGACGGGCTGGGCTGCGCGGGCGTTATTACTATTGGCGGGTGCGCTGTTTCCCCTGGCATTGGCGCCACTGTTCTGGTGGCCGCTTGGCCTGTTAAGTATTGCGGTGTTCGTGCATTTTCTGTTGCGCACCGATACTGCCCGCTCAGCCTTTGCCTGCGCATGGTGGTTCAGTCTGGGCAAGTTTTCCGTCGGTATTTCCTGGATTTACGTCAGCATGCACGATCACGGCGGCACTCCTGCGGTTCTGGCCGTGCTGATGATCGGTCTTTTCGCGGCCTTCCTGGCGACCTTCCCCGGCCTCTGGTTTGCCCTGCGCCAGCGTTTTATCGGCCAAACTCTGGCCTGGCTCACCATTCCGGTGTTCTGGTTCCTGCACGAATGGTTCCGCAGCTGGTTTATGACCGGTTTCCCCTGGCTGTTTGCCGGCGATGCTCATCTCAGCACCTGGATATCAGGCTGGGCACCGGTATTTGGCAGCTATGGACTGTCGTTTATCTGCGTTGTAACAGTGACCGCCCTCTACCGCTTCTGGCAGACACGCCAGCCAGCGCTTCTTGCCGTACTGTTACTGTGGCCTGCGGGACTGTTACTGCAGCAACAGGACTGGACGCATAAAACCGGTGAACTGAAAGTCAGTGCGGTACAGGGCAATATCCCCCAGGATCAGAAATGGCAACGTGAGTGGATCAGCCCAACCATTAATGCCTATTTTCAACAGACCAGTCAGCACTGGGACAGCGATTTGATTTTGTGGCCCGAAACCGCAATGACGCTGCTGCTCGATCAGTTCCAGCCGTATATGGATGATATGGCAATCGAGGCTCAACAGACCGGCACCACGGTCATTACCGGGATTCCTTACCGTTATCCCCGTGGCCACGAGCTGGCCGGCCAGTTCCATAACAGTGTGATCGCCTTTGGTAATGGCGAAGGCATCTACCACAAACAGAATCTGGTGCCGTTCGGTGAATATGTTCCCCTGCAGGCGCTGATCCGCGGACTGATTCCGTTTTTTGACCTGGATATGTCCAGCTTCCTGCATGGGCCTGCCAATCAGCCACTGCTGAAAGTCGGTAAGCATTCCGCCGAAGGGGAAGAGCTTTACCTGGTAGCACCCTATATCTGCTACGAAATCGCTTACCCGCAACTGGTCAGCCGCATGGCACAGCGGGCGGATTTTCTGATTACCGTCAGCAACGATGCCTGGTTTGGCGATTCTCTGGGACCGAAACAGCATATGGCGCTGGCGCAAATGCGCGCATTGGAAACTGGCCGCTACCTGTTACGCGCTACGAACACCGGCATTACCGCACTGGTGGATAACAAAGGCCGGATGTTGTCGCGCCTGCCCTACGAGCAGCGGGCAACCCTGAGCGGGAACGCCGAGATGCGTCAGGGTAAAACGCCTTACATGATCTGGGAACTGTGGCCTCTGTACGTCCTGAGCCTGCTGATTGTCGCAGCTGCCCTGTGGCTGCGCCGTTCAGGCAGAATCCGTAAGGCTGCGCAGACTGATGATATTGCGCCCGTTATGGAGCGGTGAGCGCAGCAGCCGCGGCTGTTCCGGAATGTTGTTCAGATGTGCGCGCAGTGGCTGGGTCAGCGTATCGATGTACTGCTGATACTGCTGAATAAGCTCATCCAGCTGATAATCCCCCTGCTGGGTGCGCATCAGCATCTGCACCTGATGATCCATATGAGCGCGCACATCAATCTGTTCAAATAATTTCTTCGTCAGCAAACTGCGGATACGGCGTGAGCTGGTTGATGAGGCCTGCAGTACCAGATTGCCGGTGGCCGTCATAATGGTATCAATCATCGACACTTCCAGATCCGCCAGATCCGCCATCGCCATGCCATCATTCAAACCCTGATACATCCGCTGCACCAACGCCGGAATCGTTGCATCTTCGGGCGCGCCGCCACTGCGTTCTCGTTTTTCCAGCGCAAGACGGATGGCGGTGGGAATGGCCCGGTTAAACAGTTCGAGTCCGGCCAGCAACAGCTCGCCCCCCAACTCCAACTCAGGTATGCGGTAGAGGTTATCGAGAAAATCCAGCCCCATATCGCGACGTACATCACCAACGCGTATCCCTGAACCCTGCACGCTGCGCACAGCGTTCATGCGTCCCAGTGTGCGCAAAGCCATGCGCAGAGAAGTACGGTCAACATCAAGAAATTCGGCCAGCTGACGCTCTGGCGGAAGCTTTTCGCCTGCTTGCAGATCGCCGGTAAAAATAAGGGAGATCAACAGATCAGCAATCTGATCCGGTAAGGTTTTGCTCATTATTATACTTATCAGGTGGTGAGTAATTCATACGCCAGCCGGGGCCGACTGTCTCAGTCTGGCGAAAATCGTGCGTTGGCGCAATAGTCGGTGGCCAGACCTTGGCCGTGGATCTTACCTTGCGCCTGAGCGGAACCTGAACTAGCATTGGATTATCCAATTTGAGAAGTGCACACTCTCAGAGCTTCAGCCGCCACCTCCGGGTATGGCGGCTTTTTTATGTCTCTCCGTTACCTGATTTAGCCAGAAGTTATCCCGAGACTTTGGTTACAATAGGCCGGAATTTCTGAACTGAAGATCGATATGGCCAAGCTGCTGTTTCGCCTGAATGGCGTTAATGAAGACGAAGCGGAAGAAGTCCGCGCCTTACTGCACGATGCCGGGGTGGAATTCTATGAAACCAACGAAGGCCGCTGGCGTATTTCCGTAGCCGCCATCTGGCTGCGGCAGAATGAAGATTACGAATCAGCCCGTGCCTTGCTGGACGACTACCAGCAACAGCGCCTGCAACGCGTACGCAGTGAATACGAGCAGCAACAACAGGCAGGCGAAACTCAGGGGATGCTCAAACGCTGGCTGGAACAACCGGCTGAGCTGGTCATGACGCTGATTGCGGTACTTCTGGTTCTTGGCCTGACCCTGTGGCCATTTCTGTCACTGGGTCAGTCATAAAGACAGCCTGGACATTCAGAGGGAAATAATCGGGTAGCATCATTCAGGCAAGATAACTCAGGAAATGTCTCTCAGGAAAGCCGCGCGAGAACGGCATCGAGAATGGGCTGATTAGCCGCCGGAAACTCGAACTCCGATAAGCGATTAAACGCCAGCCAGCGCACTTCCTGACCTTCAGCGCCGTGAGCCAGCAGAGCTGAATTCATGTCCGCCTCAACCCAGTACACATCGAGCAGCACGCTTTTATCCGGATAATCGAAAGGAATCTGCAGCAGCGGTGACATCGACTGCTCCGTCACACTCAGTGCAACTTCTTCATCCAGCTCGCGCACCAGTGCCGCTGTTACGCTTTCACCGGCCTCCACTTTTCCACCGGGAAATTCCCACAACCCGCCCTGATGCTTGTCATCCGGGCGGCGGGCAATCAGGATGTCGCGGTCATTAACGACCACGACCGCCACGGCAACATGTACGCTTTTCATCAGGAACGATAGTTAGCGTTGATGGTTACGTACTCATGCGAGAAGTCGCAGGTCCAGAGCTCTTCTCTGAAATCACCCCGCCCCAGTTCAATACGGACACGGAATTCAGTCAGAGCAAAAACAGCGGCACCGGCGGCTTCGGTATAAGCCTCACAACGGCCACCGTTTTCCACAATCTGGACGCCGTCGATAAAGATCTGCACTTTTTCCAAATCAAAGTTCTGCACACCGGAACGGCCAACCGCCGCCAGAATACGACCCCAGTTAGCATCGGAAGCAAACATCGCCGTTTTAACCAGCGGTGAATGCGCCACGGTATAGGCCACATCCAGCGCTTCTTTCTGGCTTGCCGCTCCACCGACTTCGATGGTGACAAACTTGGTCGCACCTTCACCGTCACGCACGATGGCCTGCGCCAGAATCTGAAAGGCTTCTTTCAGTTTGGCAAAGACCAGTTGTGCTTCCGGGCTGGCAACGTCGTTGATTTGCACACCAGAACGCCCGGTGGCCATCAGCATGCAGGAGTCGTTGGTCGAGGTATCGCCATCAATCGTGATGCGGTTAAACGAGCAATCGGCCAGTTCTTTACACCAGGATTGCAGCAATGCCTGCGATATACCCGCGTCAGTCGCGATATAGCCCAGCATCGTGGCCATATTCGGCATAATCATGCCGGCACCTTTGGACATGCCGGTGATGGTGACGGTTTTACCGTTCACCTCAAACTGCGTGCTGTAGCCTTTTGGCAGCGTATCGGTAGTCATGATGCCTTTCGCTGCACGGGCCCAGTTATCAGCACTTAGATTGTCCAGCGCCGCCGGAATACCACGTTCAAACGCCGCCATATTCAGCGGCTCACCGATGACACCGGTCGAAAATGGCAAAATTTGCGCAGGCTGAACGGCGGTCGCTGTTGCCAGCATTTCACAACTGCGGACCGCATTGGCATAACCCTGCGGACCCGTACCGGCATTCGCATTGCCGGTATTGATCAGCAGATAACGCGGCGCGGTGTCGGCCAGATGGGTTTTACAGATCTGCACTGGCGCAGCGCAAAAAGCGTTGGTGGTGAATACGCCTGCCACCGTTGAGCCTTCAGCCAGTTCAATCACAACCATATCGTCGCGGTTGGCATAACGCACATGCGCCTGAGCCACCCCCAGACGAACACCGTCTACTGCTTTAAAGTCTTCAAAAACTGTGAAATTAACTGCCATTTTTTGCTACGCCTTACGACTTTTACGACAAGGTGCCGTGACAATGTTTGTATTTTTTACCTGAACCGCACGGGCAAGGCTCGTTACGGCCCACTTTCTTTTCATCGCGCACAAATGGCTGAGTCTGGTCATCACCACTGTCAGTTTCAGGCTGACCACCAGACATAGACTCGGCCGCTTCATGCTGATACTGAGCCCGTTGGGCCTGTGCCTCAACCGCAGCGCGGCGCTGCTCTTCCATTTCCCGCACCTCTTCTTCCTGGCGCACTTTAACGTGAGACAGAATGCGGATGGTTTCGTGTTTGATATTACGCAGCAGCTCCTGGAATAGGCCAAACGACTCACGCTTATATTCCTGCTTCGGATTTTTCTGCCCATAACCGCGCAGGTGAATACCCTGACGCAGGTGATCCATGGTTGCCAGATGCTCTTTCCACAGGTTGTCGAGAATCTGCAGCATGACCTGCTTCTCAAACATGCGGATAGGTTCTGCACCCACCGTGGCTTCTTTTTCTTCGTAGGCTTGCTGGATAGCATCCAGAATGCGCTCACGCAGTGTTTCTTCGTACAGTTTATCTTCGTTGTCCAGCCACTGCTGAATCGGCAGTTCGACATCGAACTCGGCCTTCAGGTGACGTTCAAGACCGGCGATATCCCACTGCTCTTCCAGACTTTGCGGGGCGATGTAACTATCAATGGCCTCGTTCACAACGTCTTTACGGATATTGGTGATGATTTCCGAAATGTCTTCCATCGCCATTACGTCGTTACGCTGGTTGTACACCACACGACGCTGATCGTTGGCCACATCATCGTATTCGAGCAGTTGTTTACGGATATCGAAGTTACGGCCTTCAACTTTACGTTGTGCCTTTTCTACCGCATTGGTCACCATCTTATGTTCGATGGATTCACCGTCTTTCATACCCAACGCCTGCATCATGCTGCGCATCCGCTCAGACATAAAAATACGCATCAGGTTGTCTTCCAGCGACAGGAAGAAACGGGTAGAACCGGCATCCCCCTGACGACCTGAACGACCACGCAGCTGGTTATCGATACGGCGCGATTCATGACGCTCGGTCCCGATAATATGCAAGCCACCGGCTTCCAGTACGGCGTCATGACGCTTCTGCCAGTCGGCTTTAATCGTGGCAATCTGGCTGTCCGTCGGATTTTCCAGCGCAGCAACTTCCGCCTCCCAGTTACCACCCAACATAATGTCGGTACCACGACCGGCCATGTTGGTGGCAATGGTGACTGCGCCCGGGCTACCGGCTTCGGCAATAATCTGTGCTTCACGCGCGTTTTCTTTGGCGTTCAGTACATTGTGAGCGACTTTCGCCTGAGTCAGCAGATGCGAAATGTATTCTGATGATTCAATCGACGCGGTACCTACAAGAACCGGTCGGCCCTGTGCAGTAACTTCACGGATTTCTTCAATAACGGCGTCGAATTTTTCTTTCTGCGTCGCGTAAATAACGTCGTTATAGTCGATCCGGCGAACGGCTTTATTGGTTGGAATAACCACCACATCAAGGCCGTAAATCTGATGAAACTCGAAGGCTTCCGTATCTGCGGTACCGGTCATACCGGCCAGCTTGTCATACAAACGGAAATAGTTCTGGAAGGTGGTCGAAGCCAGAGTCTGGCTTTCATTCTGAATATTAACGCCTTCTTTTGCTTCAACCGCCTGATGCAGACCCTCACTCCAGCGACGACCCGGCATGGTACGACCGGTATGTTCGTCAACGATGACGACCTGGCCACCCTGCACGATGTAATCGACGTTTTTCTGATAAACCGCATGCGCTTTGAGTGCAGAATGCACGTGATGCAGCAGGTTAAGGTTGCCTGCTGAATACAGACTTTCGCCTTCTTTCAAAATACCTTCACTGGTCAGCAGCTCTTCGACAAACTCATGACCTTCTTCAGTCATTTCAATCGAGCGCTGTTTTTCATCAACAAAGTAATGACCTGAAGCGGCTTCCGCACCGTCATCCGCGGCCTGACCACGCTCCAGCTTAGGAATCAGCTTGTTAATCTTGCGATACAGCTCAGAGCTGTCTTCGGCCGGACCGGAAATAATCAGCGGGGTACGGGCTTCATCGATCAGAATGGAGTCCACTTCATCGACAATGGCGAAATAGAGTTCGCGCTGAGCTTTGTCAGCCAATGAAAAGGCCATATTGTCACGCAGGTAATCAAAGCCGAATTCATTGTTGGTGCCGTATACGATATCTGCTTTGTACTGCTCGCGTTTTTCCAGCGGATTCTGCCCCGGCACAACGATGCCGACGCTCATACCAAGGAATTCATACAGTGGACGCATCCACTCAGCATCACGGCGTGCCAGATAGTCGTTCACCGTAACGACATGCACACTTTTACCAGTCAGTGCGTTCAGATACGTCGGCAAGGTTGCAACCAGTGTTTTACCTTCACCGGTACGCATCTCCGCAATGCGGCCTTCGTGCAGAGTGATACCACCGATCATCTGCACGTCAAAATGGCGCATGCCCATGACACGGTGACTTGCTTCACGACAGACGGCAAAGGCTTCCGGTAATAAAGAATCGAGAGAGGCCCCGTCATTTAAGCGCTGACGAAACTCGGCGGTTTTCGCTTTGAGTTGTTCATCAGAAAGGGATTTTACAGAGTCTTCAAAGGCACTGATCTGGGAGACCAATTTGCCCATGCGCTTGAGTTCACGGCTGTTTTTACTGCCAAATACTTTACTAAAGAGATTACCAATCATGGAATTATCATTATCCGGAGAACAATATACGGCGCTGGGCCAAAGTGCTAAAGGCTACTTATAACCCAGAATGATGACAAGCGTGTTTAGATAGAAAGATTACTGAGGCGTGCGGTGAATATACGCCGCAGGGTCGACGGTGCGACCATTTTTGTAAACTTCAAAGTGAACGTGGGGACCGGTCGAACGTCCGGTGCTGCCCATTAATGCAACCACATCGCCTTTACGCACAACATCGCCAAGGGCTACATTCAGCTCTTTACAATGGGCATAGCGGGTTTTGTAGCCATTGCCGTGATTCACTTCAACCAGATTGCCATAGCCATAACGCGGGCCCGACCAGGTAACAACACCTGATGCCACTGCGACAATATCGGCACCCATCTTGCCGGCAAAATCAACACCACCATGCCATGCCAGACGGCCGGTAAACGGATCGGTGCGCTTGCCATAACGGGATGACATCCAGCCTTTGGTAATCGGACGACCGGCAACAAAGGTATCAGCACTGAGCTTGTTGGCCGACATCAGATCATCAAGCACTTCGAGCTGCTGCTCGCGACTGTCGATGCGTTCTGCCAGTTCGTTCAGAACTTCATTGATTTCAGGCACCTGATAAGCTTCGCCCAGAGTACCCGGGCCACCCACTGCAGGCTGCATGCTGAAGTCGAATTCTTCGGAGTTGAGATCAGAGACATCAACCAAACGCTCGCCGAGTGCATCGAGGCGTAATAACTTGGCCTGCAGCTCTGCCAGACGCAGAGTCAGGGCTTCGAGCTCCTGATCCGTTTGCTTACGGATCTGCTGCAGCTCCTGACGCTGCATATTGAGGTCACGTTCCCAGGCTTTGGCAGCATTCAGATCCAGAATACCTTCATCAGCCAGACGCTCAGCCAGCCAGTATCCGGCGACTCCCATAGCAAAGGGTAAGGCAAACAGAAAACCAAACATCACCGTGCGCGCAGATGCGCTCAGTGTGTAAGTTCTCGATTCACCGTGGCGACGGCCAACAATAATGATATTCATAGTTAGCTATTAAATTCCTAATCGGCTGCGCAAACTCTTTGGCGCTGACGTCCTGCCTGCCTGATCCGCTTCTGCGAATCATCAGCCACCAACAAAACAAAGGCCATAACTTAATTATGGCCTTTGTATGAGGATACTCAAACGTATTACTGTTTCAATAAGTTAACCAGCGGCTGCCGGGCGCATGTAAGAAATCGGTGAGCTTTCTTCAGCAAATTCGACAAACTCCCACGCATCTTCCTGCAACAGCAGTTCACGCAGCAGTTTATTGTTCAGGCCATGACCCGATTTATAGCCGATAAACTCGCCAATCAGGCTGTGTCCCAGCAGATAGAGATCGCCGACAGCATCCAGAATCTTGTGTTTTACGAACTCATCGTCGTAACGCAGACCATCTTCATTCAGTACACGGTACTCATCAACAACGATAGCGTTTTTGACGCTACCGCCCAGCGCCAGATTTTTGGAGCGCATGTACTCAAGATCTTTGGTAAAGCCAAAGGTACGGGCACGGCTCACTTCTTTTACGTAAGAAGTAGAGGAAAAATCCAGGCTCGCTTTCTGTACACTTTGCTTAAACACCGGATGGTCGAAGTCAATTTCAAAGCTGACTTTAAAGCCATCATAAGGCACAAATGAAGCGATTTTATCGCCCTCGCGCACTTCAACCCGGCGTTTGATACGAATGAAACGCTTTGCAGCATTCTGTTCTGCAATGCCCGCAGACTGCACCAGGAATACGAACGGACCTGAACTGCCGTCCATGATAGGTACTTCCTGGGCGCTCAGCTCAACGATGGCATTATCAATACCCAAGCCTGCCATTGCTGACAGTAAATGCTCAACCGTGTCGACCCGTGCATGCTCTTTAACCAGCGTGGTAGAAAGCGTGGTTTCCCCAACATTCAGGGCGTGAGCGGGAATATCCACAACCGGATCAAGATCGACACGTCGGAATACGATACCAGTGTCAACAGGTGCCGGTTTCAGCGTGAGATACACCTTCTCACCTGAATGGAGGCCAACACCCGTTGCCCGGATAGCGTTTTTTAACGTTCGTTGTGGAATCATCTGAACAATCCTGCCATTACTGAGCAAATTTCATACAAAAAGACTAGTCCGGCATTATAGCAACAAATGAAGAATGCGCTAGTGCGCATTCTTTAATCAGCCTGACGACGCAAAAATGCAGGAATATCAAGATAATCCATATCTGGACGATCTGCGACATCGAGCTGCTTTGCGGCATTTCCTGCCTGACGTTTAACGGTTGGCTGATCCAACTGACTATAATCGGTTGTACCATCCGCCTTACGTGCACTGACGGTGTTATCGACCACTTTGGTTGGCTTTGGTTCCTCAACCACATCGCGGCGACCGAGACCGGTAGCGACCACAGTTACACGCAACTCATCAGACAGATCAGGATCAATCACGGTGCCAACAACAACGGTTGCATGTTCTGAGGCAAACTCCTCAATAACACTCCCCACTTCGCTGAACTCACCCAGTGACAAATCAAAGCCCGCGGTGACATTAACCAGAATACCGCGTGCGCCCTGAAGATCGACATCTTCCAGCAGTGGACTGCCAATCGCGCGTTCTGCCGCTTCACGTGCGCGGTTTTCACCACTGGCAACACCAGTACCCATCATCGCCTGACCCATTTCAGACATCACTGTACGTACGTCGGCAAAGTCGACGTTGATCATACCCGGACGGGTAATCAGGTCGGCAATCCCCTGCACGGCACCCTGAAGCACGTTATTTGCTTCTTTAAAGGCATCCAGCAAGGAGGTATTTTTTCCCAACACAGAAAGCAGTTTCTCGTTTGGAATAGTAATCAACGAGTCAACATGCTCAGCCAGTTGCTTAAGCCCCTGGTCAGCAATCAACATGCGTTTCTTGCCTTCAAATGGGAAAGGCTTGGTAACCACTGCCACAGTGAGAATACCTAATTCTTTAGCCACCTCAGCAACAACGGGCGCCCCACCAGTACCCGTACCACCACCCATACCGGCAGTAATAAATACCATATCAGCACCTTTCAGTGCTTCGGCGATACGTTCACGATCTTCCAGAGCAGCCTGACGGCCCACTTCCGGATTCGCGCCTGCACCCAATCCTTTGGTCAGACCGTTACCCAGTTGAATAATGGAGCGGGAACTCACATTACGCAGTGCCTGTGAATCGGTGTTTGCACAAATAAAGTCAACACCTTCAATGTTGCCAGCAACCATATGCTGGACAGCATTGCCACCGCCACCACCAACACCGACGACTTTAATAACAGCCGACTGTTGTAAATCATCTGCCAGTTCGAACATATCCCCTTCTCTTTGCTGAGACATAGCGTTATCTCCTTAGCGCGCTGATAATATTTAATCTTAAAAGTTGACTTTAATCCAATCTTTTATTCTGGAATAAAAGCCATCCGGATGATCTTCATTGCGGTTATTATTTGTTTTATTCCTGTGTTGTTTTGCCGCATACAACAACAAGCCCACAGACGTCGAATAAATCGGGTTATTAATCACGTCAGTCAGTCCTGATACACCGTAAGGTTTGGCCAACCGAACCGGCATATGGAAAATTTCTTCCGCCAGATCAACCACCCCTTCCATCTTCGCTGTACCACCCGTCAGGACGATGCCTGCTGCAACCATATCTTCAAACCCACTGCGGCGCAGCTCGGCCTGAATTAAGGTGAATAATTCGTCATAACGTGGTTCAACCACTTCTGCCAAAGCCTGACGGGACAGATCCCGCGGCGGACGCTCACCAACACTCGGAACCTTAATCGTTTCATCCGCTTTGGCTAACTGAGTCAGAGCACAGGCATATTTAATTTTGATTTTTTCGGCATGCTGGGTCGGCGTACGCAACGCCATGGCAATATCATTGGTTACCTGATCACCGGCAATCGGAATAACGGCCGTATGACGGATAGCACCTTCAGTAAAAATGGCAATATCCGTTGTGCCACCACCAATATCGACCAGACAAACGCCTAACTCGCGTTCATCATCAGTTAATACCGCGTAGCTGGATGCCAACTGCTCAAGAATAATGGCATCGGTTTGCAGCCCACAACGCTGAACACAACGCTCAATATTCTGCACCGCATTTACCGCACCGGTAACCAGATGTACTTTTGCTTCAAGACGCACACCCGACATGCCCACCGGTTCTTTAATACCTTCCTGGTTATCGACGACATATTCCTGCGGCAGAACATGCAGAATGCGCTGATCCTGCGGAATAGCAACAGCCTGTGCGGCATCAATAACACGATCAACATCCATTGGCGTCACTTCCCGATCACGCACAGCAACAATGCCGTGCGAATTCATGGAATGAATGTGACTGCCCGCAATACCGGCATAAACCGAATGGATGGTACAACCAGCCATTAATTCCGCTTCTTCTACAGCACGCCGGATCGACTGCACGGTAGATTCAATATTGACCACAACGCCTTTTTTAAGACCGCGACTCGGGTGCGAACCCAGACCAACCACTTCGATGTTACCGTCTGCGCCTAATTCTCCGACAATCGCCACAATTTTAGAGGTGCCAATATCCAGGCCAACCAGCATATTTTTTTGTTGTACCTGACTCATCATCCCATCTCCTGCACTGGGCGCCAGCCAATTGCGGCGCCTTTTCCATAGCGTAAATCCACACTCGCAACCGCCGTCATTGGCAGTTGCGCTATCAATAATTCCAGGCGTTGCACACGCTCTTCAAAATACTGGCGCCCAAAACGTACCTGCCAACCATTACTTAATTCCACATCCACAGCACCCACAGCCGAAACGGTCAA
This sequence comes from Thalassolituus pacificus, assembly GCF_025318105.1. NCBI lineage: Bacteria > Pseudomonadati > Pseudomonadota > Gammaproteobacteria > Oceanospirillales > Oceanospirillaceae > Thalassolituus > Thalassolituus pacificus. The sequence continues at coordinate 469,615 of NZ_JAOANI010000028.1, read as the reverse complement.
ACGATTAATACCGACATTAAGATGAACCAGCGATTGCTGAATGCGGCGAAAGTGTCTTACGGCCGCTTCGGCATAATTGCGATCACCATTAATCCGCGCCAAATTACTGGCATCCAAATGTGCCGGAATTTCGCTTAACCGGCCATTAGCACTCAATAACTGGTCGCCATTCCAGATGGCCATCGGCACATCCTCATACAACGTCAGTTCAAGCGTATTGGGCCAACGCTTACGCACCGTAACCTGCATAATCAATGGCAGCCCAGCCAGTTGTTCATACACACTCTGCAGATCCAGCGAGAAAAAACTTTCGTTTTTTACCCAAACAATTTTTCCGACAATATCTTCCGCGTTCCAGACAGACAGGCGACCCTTTACATCAACATTGGTAATCGGCCAGCTGTGATAACCCCAGCGCATACCGGCCAGCAGTCCTGCCAATAAACAAGGCAGCAGTAACCATTGCCAGGCAATTACCGGCATCGTTACGTTCCATTGTTTTGGCTGCTTCACGACTAAAGGTGTCGCGCCGCGCGGGGCTGCTTTTTTAGCCACGATTTCTGCCTCTGGCTTCAATCAATAAATTAATGACTAACTGCGGGAAGGTCATACCGATGGCCGCCGCCGCCATTGGCACTAAGCTATGATCTGTCATGCCCGGACTGGTATTGGCTTCCAGCAACCAGAACTGTCCATTCTGATCCTGCATCACATCAATACGCCCCCAACCCTGACCACCGATCACGTCAAACGCCTTCAGTGCCAACTGTTGTAATTCCATTTCCTTATCTGCGGGCAAACCACAGGGTAATAAGTACTGAGTGTCATTTGCCTGATATTTGGCGTCGTAGTCATAAAATGCATGGCTGGTTTTCAACTGGATTGCCGGTAACGCTTTTCCATCAACAATCGCGACGGTGAACTCGGCGCCCTGTACCCAGGATTCCGCCAATACCAAACCATCGTATTCGCAGGCAAATTTGAAGCTGTCGCGCAACTCGTCAGCGGTGTGTACCTTGCGCATGCCAATACTGGAACCTTCGCGCGCCGGTTTAACAATTGCGTCTGTATTCAGCTCGTCAATCAAATAAGACCAGTCACTGTCGGCATTCAGCAGAAAGGCTTTAGGGGTTGGCAATCCAGCCGCCTGCCAGATTAATTTCGTGCGCCATTTATCCATTGCCAAAGCAGAGGCCATAACACCACTGCCGGTATAAGGTTTGTCCAACCACTCGAGCACGCCCTGAATGGTGCCGTCTTCACCGCCACGTCCGTGCAACGCAATAAACGCTACGTCAAAATCTGCGCCGGTTAACTGTTCAATGGCATGTGCCTGGATATCAATAGCAACAACATCTGCACCGCTTTGCTGCAAGGCAGAATAAACGGCCTGTCCGCTTTTCAGCGATACAGCACGCTCGGCCGATGTGCCTCCCATCAGCACCGCAATTTTTCCTAAAGCGGCAACGTTCATACTTTTACCTCTGCTAACCATGCCGGTAACTGCTGCGTTAATGTCACGGCCAGATTACCGATATCCCCTGCGCCCTGAGTCAACAACAAGTCACCGGGTTTTAAGACACTTTTGAGTGGAGCTTCTAATGATTCATCACGCTCAATAAAAATAGGATCAACCATGCCGCGCTGACGAATGCTGCCACACAGCGACCGTCCGTCAGCACCGGCAATGGGTTTTTCTCCCGCAGGGTATACATCCATTAACAACAGCACATCGGCGCCGGATAATACGCGGGTAAAATCTTCGTACAGATCACGGGTACGGCTGTAACGGTGTGGCTGAAATACCATCACCAAACGGCGCTCAGGAAAGCCGTTACGGATCGCATCCAGCGTAACTTCGAGCTCGCGCGGGTGATGACCGTAGTCATCAACCAGCATCACATCGCCATCACCCAGTGGAAATTCACCACATACCGTAAAGCGTCGGCCAACACCGGCAAATTTTTCTAATGAAGCCACGATGGCAGCATCTGCCACACCTTCATCATCCGCCACAGCAATAGCCGCCATTGCATTTAATACATTATGTTTACCGGGCATACGCAGGCTGATCTTTAACGGTGAACGGCCAGACGGACGCTGCACCGTAAAATGGGTAAACAAACCATCCTGATGCAAATCGGTTGCACGATAATCAGCGTCTTCAGCAAAACCGTAGGTCACGGTCTGACGGCTGATGCGCGGTAATAATTCACGCACCACATCGTCATCAATACAGACCACAGCCAGACCATAAAAAGGCAGGTTATGTAAAAACTCGATAAAGGTATTTTTCAGCTGTTCGAAATCGCCGCCATAAGTTGCCATATGATCGGCGTCGATATTGGTGACAATAGACACCATCGGCTGCAAATGCAGGAAAGAGGCATCACTCTCATCAGCTTCAGCGACTAAATAACGGCTGGCTCCCAGACGGGCATTGGTACCGGCACTGTTTAATTTTCCGCCAATAACAAAGGTCGGATCCAGACCGGCTTCTGCCAGTACAGACGTTACCATACTGGTGGTCGTGGTTTTACCATGAGTTCCGGCCACGGCAATACCGTGACGGAAGCGCATTAATTCGGCCAACATTTCAGCGCGGCGAACAACCGGAATACGGGCCTCCAGTGCGGCGCGGATTTCCGGATTTTCGTGATCAATCGCGGTTGATACCACCAGCACATCGGCATGTTCAACATTGCTTTCCTGGTGACCAATAAAAATAGTGGCCCCCAGAGCCTGCAGTCGTTCGGTCACGGCAGACTGACGTAAATCCGAGCCGGAAATCTGATAGCCCTGATTCAACAATACTTCGGCAATGCCACACATACCGGCACCACCAATGCCGACAAAATGCATGCAGCGGATGCGGCGCATTTCCGGTATCAGATGATTCAACGGTGTATTGGTTTTATCAGTCACGGGCAAACCTCTTAATCTGTTCGACAACCTGAGCGGTTGCATTGGTGATGGCCTGGCTGCGCGCCTTGTCAGCCATCTCCAGTAATAATGTTTTATGTTGCGAAAAGTGTTGCCACTGCGCGGCCAGCCACTCCGCAGTTAATTCATGCTGTTGGCAAATTAACGCGGCACCGGCATTCACCATATAGCCAGCATTCGCGGTCTGGTGATCATCGACAGCAAAAGGAAAAGGAACAAAAATGGCGGCGCAGCCGGCAGCCGCAACTTCCGATACGGTTAATGCACCAGCCCGGCAAATCAGTAAATCAGCATCGCCGTAAGCAGCAGCCATATCATCAATAAAAGCGTTCACTTCAGCCTGAACACCGGCCTGCTGATAAGCCGCCTGCATTTCTGCCAGATTATTCTTACCCACCTGATGACGTAATTGCGGGCGCACGCCCTGAGGCAACAATTGCATGGCCGCAAGCACGGTACGGTTAAGAGCGACTGCTCCCATGCTACCGCCGATAACCAGTACTTTTAAGGGGGCAGCAGTGTTAATACGTGTCGCCGGTGCTGGCAAATTCAACACACTTTCACGCACCGGATTGCCGGTCGTCAATGCTCCGGGTAACGCCCCCGGAAATGCCTGCATCACACATTGACTGATACGGCTTAATAAACGATTAGTCATACCGGCAAAGGCATTTTGTTCATGAATTAACAATGGCACGCCGCTTAACCGTGCGGCGACACCACCCGGGCCAGTGGCATAACCACCAAAGCCCAACGCGGCGACGGGTTTTACCTGTTTAACAATATTCCGCGCCTGCCAGATGGCCTTAATAATACGGAAAGGAGCCGTCAGCAATCCCAGCTTTCCTTTGCCACGCAGGCCGCCGATATTAATGCAATGCAGTGGATAACCGTTGGCAGGCACCAGATCTTTTTCGATACCGGATGCCGTTCCCAGCCAATGAATGGTGAAGCCTTCCTGCTGTAATTGCTCAGCAACCGCTAACGCCGGAAATACATGGCCGCCGGTTCCGCCCGCCATCAATAACACATTGCGTGAAGATGCCCGGCTCATACAGCACCTCCATTATTATCTGCGACATCGGTATCCGCGTCAGATGCCTGTTCGCTTTCATGGGCAATGCGCATAACGATGCCAACCATCACACAACACACCAACAAACTGCTGCCGCCATAACTGAAGAATGGCAGAGTCAGGCCTTTGGTCGGCAATAAACCAATATTAACGCCTAAATTAATCACGGCCTGCAGACCTAATAACGAAGCGATACCAATCGCCACATAAGCGCCATATAACTGCCCTTTAAGTTGCGCATTCCACGAAACCCGCCAGATTTGTGCAATAACAACCGCCAATAACGTCAGTGCGGCAATACCACCCATCAGACCGGTTTCTTCCGCCCAGATAGCAAAAACGAAATCGGTATGTGCTTCCGGCAGATAAAACAGTTTCTGTACACTTTCGCCCAGACCAACACCGAACCAATCACCACGGCCGAAGGCAATCAGTGATTGAGTTAACTGATAGCCGGTTCCATACACATGCTCCGGCGCCCAGGGATCGAGATAAGCCATCAAACGCTCAACCCGGTAGCTCTCAGAAGTCAGCACTACCACGCTGATAATCAGAGTGGCAATTAATAACAGGAAAAATTGGCCGGCCTTCACGCCCCCCAAAAACAACTGAATCAGTACGGCTCCCATTAACACCACAACTGCACCAAAATCGGGCTCCAGTAACAGCAGGAAAACCATCCCCGCCAGAATACCCAGCGGCTTCAGGAAGCCGGACCATTGCTGCTTCACTTCATCCTGGCGACGCACCAGATAACCAGCGACATAAAATACAGCGGCAAGTTTTGCCAACTCGGAAGCCTGAATTTTAATAATGCCCAAATTCAACCAGCGCTGACTGCCGTTCACTTCATGGCCAATACCGGGCACAAATACCAATACCAGACCGGCAATCGCCAGCAGCAGAAAAACCACATCAACCTTACTCCACCACATAAGGGGAATCTGACTGATGGCATACACAACAACGATACCCAGCAGCAGGTATACCGCATGACGAACGGCAAAATACGCAGCATTGCCGGTATAAAACTCGGCAATACCGGTGGATGCCGAAGCAACCATCAACCAACCGAGGCACATTAATGCCAGCCATGGGTAAAACATACGTTGCTGGCTTTGCCACAGGAAGCGATCAATATTCACAGCGTCGCCTCCTTACTCATCGCCGTCGCAACCAATGCGCTGAAATATTCTCCGCGCGCTACATAATGTTTGAACTGATCGAAGCTGGCACAGGCCGGAGACAGCAAAATAACGTCACCGGCAGCTGCTATAGAGCAGGCACGGGCAAAAGCGTCATTCAGAGTTACATGCTGTGATACCGGACAAACGCCAGCAACAGCAGTGGCTATCACTGTGGCATCGGCACCAAAGGTCAGAACTTCTGCCGCAAATTGTTCGCAGGCAGAAGCCAGTGGACTGAAATCCTGCCCTTTTCCTTCACCGCCAGCCAGCAGCCAGATTTTTCCGTTAATTTCCGGCCCCAGACCATAAAGTGCAGCCAGGGTAGAACCGACGTTAGTTCCTTTAGAATCGTTGTAAAAATCAACACCGGCTTTATTACCCAACCATTGGCAACGATGATCCAGACCGGTAAAGGCACGCAATGCCGGTAATACCGTTGTTATGTCTACGCCCACTAATTGAATCAGCGCCAGCGCCGCCATCACATTTGCCAGATTATGCTGGCCTTTAATTTTCAGCTCGCTGGCAGCGATGATTTTTTCAGTGCCAAACGTGATCCAGCTTTCGCCATCGATTCTCTCAAGGCCAAACTGGCCGATATCCGCTTTATTCAGACCAAAACTCAGACGCGGCATTTTATCGGAGACCAGCGGCTGGCTCAGCGCATCGTCACGATTCACCACAACGCCACGGCACTGCTGAAAAATACGGTGTTTGGCCTGATGGTAATCCGCCATGCCCTGATAACGGTCCATATGGTCTTCGCTCATATTGAGCACAACCGCTGCTGAAGCCGCCAGGTTTTCAGTCGTTTCCAATTGGAAGCTGGACAGTTCCAAGACATAAATATCGGTTTCAGCACCATCCACAAGAAGGTTCAGTGCCGGTACACCAATATTGCCACCAACAGCGCACCGTTTACCGGACGCGGTCAGTAATTCTCCAACCAAGGTAGTTACGGTGCTTTTTCCGTTAGAGCCCGTAATAGCAATCAACGGTTTATCACAAACATCCGCAAACAGCTGGATATCACCGGCAATACGGGCACCAGCCTGACGGGCTGCAGCAATCGCCGGGTGAGATATAGCAATACCCGGGCTGACGACTAATTCATCGTACTGACTAAGAATATCTGCCTGTAATTCACCACTGTAGATTTCTGCTTGCGGAAATTCTGCGCGCACAGCATCCAGGCCGGGAGGCGTATCGCGGCTGTCACACAAATCAAACGCCCAGCCGCGATGCTGACAATAACGGGCAGCAGAGAGCCCGGTCATGCCAAGACCGACGATCAGTCGTTTGTAATCTGTGGAAATCAAATGCGACATAAATTCAGATTCCTCAGCGAATCTTCAGCGTGGCTAAACCGATCAGCACCAGAATAATGGTGATGATCCAGAAACGAACAATAACCCGCGGCTCCGGCCAGCCTTTTAATTCATAGTGATGATGCAGCGGAGCCATACGGAAAATACGCTTGCCGGTCATTTTAAAAGAGGCAACCTGCAGGATCACAGAAACCGTTTCTGCCACAAAGATGCCGCCCATAATAAAGAGCACGATTTCCTGACGAACAATCACTGCAACCACACCTAATGCCGCACCCAGAGCCAGCGAACCAACATCGCCCATAAAAACCTGAGCCGGATAGGTGTTGAACCACAGAAAGCCAATACCGGCGCCGACAATAGCGGCACAAAAAACCACCAACTCACCGGCACCGGCGATATAAGGAATGTGCAGGTAGTTGGCAAAATTGACGTTACCGGCGAGGTACGCACAGATACCTAAAGCACCACCGACCATAACCGTCGGCATAATGGCCAGACCATCAAGACCGTCAGTCAGGTTTACCGCATTACTTGAACCTACGATGACGAAGTACGTCAGCAGAATAAACAGCAGGCCCAGCTGCGGCATAACATCTTTCAGAAACGGAACAACCAGCTGCGTTTCCTGTGGGCTCTGCGCGCTGTAAAAAAGATAAGCGGCGGCGATTAAGGCAAACACAGACTGCCAGAAATACTTCCAGCGTCCGGGCAAACCGCGGGAATTTTTCTCCACCACTTTGCGGTAATCATCCACCCAACCAATGGCACCAAATACCAGAGTTACAAGCAGTACAACCCAGACAAAGCGGTTCTCCAGATTTCCCCAGAGCAACGTGCTGACCGCAATGGACAGCAAAATTAATACGCCGCCCATGGTCGGCGTACCGGCTTTACTTAAATGCGATTTAGGACCCAATTCACGGATTGCCTGACCAATCTGGTATTCACGCAATTTGCGGATCACCAGAGGCCCAAGGAGCAATGACACCATCAAAGCAGTAATGACTGCCAGAATCGCGCGCAGCGTTAAATAATTAACCACCCCAAATCCGGAGTAATACTGCGCTAACCAGTCTCCCAGCCATAGCAACATGATCAGTCTTCCTCTGTGTTCATTTGCAACGCCTGGACCACCTGATCCATACCGGCACTGCGCGACCCTTTAACCAGAATGACATCCTGATTACCGGTCTGTTGTTGTAAATACCGCACCAATTCTTGTTTGGTTGCGAACCAGTGCGCTCCGGCACCAAAAGCTTCCGTTGTTTTGCGGCTGCGTTCGCCCGTCGCCAATAAATGTTGTATTCCCTGGTCATGGGCATAACGGCCAATATCCGCATGAGCGCCTAACTCATTCTCGCCCAGCTCCGCCATGTCACCTAAAACCAGCCAGCTGCGCGGCGCGTGTTTTAACACATTAATGGCCGCTTTTACTGAGGCGGGGTTGGCGTTATAAGCGTCATTCAAAATCCGCTGACCGGATTGTCCTTCCAGCCAGTGCAAGCGACCAGATACCGTTGTCGCCTGCTGCAATCCCTGAATAATCTCGGCTGCACTCAAGCCCAGTGCATAAGCGGCCGCCGTCACTGCCAGCGCATTACGGACATTATGCTCACCCAGTAACGGCAGGCGCACGGTATCGGCTTCACCATCCAGATGCAGGACAAAATGACTGCCCTCCAGATCGCACTGTAATGAACTGGCACGCACATCCGCGGCAGCAGAAAAGCCAAAACTGAGTTGTTTAACCGCCGCCGAACGTTCTGCCCATACGCCATAAAAATCATCGTCGGCATTTAATACCGCATAACCACCAGGCTGAATAAAGTCGAGTAACTCACCTTTGGTTTGCACAACACCATTCAGACTGCCAAATCCTTCAAGATGGGCCTCAGCCGCATTGGTAATAATGCCAACCTGAGGTTTCACCCATTGTGCGGTGTAAGCAATTTCTCCGGCACCACTGGCACCCAGTTCAATCACCGCGGCTTCATGCTCCGGTGCCAGAGCCAGCAACGTCAGCGGAGCACCAATATGATTATTCAGGTTGCCCTGGGTCATCCAGGTACAGTAACGCTGCGCCAGCACACTGCTCATTAATTGTTTCACGCTGGTTTTGCCGGCACTGCCGGTTACCGCAACGACAGGCCCATGAAACTGACTGCGGTTCCAACCGGCAATCTGCCCAAGCGCAATCAGACAATCCGTTACCCGGATCAAAGGTAAACGAGCAGCCAGACCGGCATCGACATCCTGATCAATCAGTGCCGCAACAGCGCCCTGTTCAGCCGCCTGAGTAATAAAATGATGACCATTAAAACGCTCACCGCTTAATGGCACATACAAATCACCAGCGCTGATTTTACGACTGTCGGTACTGACGCCACGGATCACGACATCAGGCACATTGTCTGCACCTTGCGTTTCAATTGTTAACTGAAGCTGCCCATGGACAATATTCAGCAGCTGCAACAGCGACACATTACTCAGCATGTTCATCTCCGCTCAGTAATTGTCCGGCTTTGCGGTATCCCAGCTGCGACAGTACAGCGGCATCGCTGTAGGGTAATTTCACGCCCTGAACTTCCTGATAATTTTCATGGCCTTTTCCGGCAATCACAACAATGCCATCGGCAGCCGTCATATCCAGCGCCTGAGCAATGGCACGGCTACGATCATGTTCACAATAAAAGTCGCTGGTATTTTCAGTATTAAGTGCATCGGCAAAAATTTGCTGAGGATCTTCACTGCGCGGGTTATCGTCCGTCAGCCAGACGATATCGGCATGCGCCGCTGCGACTTGAGCCATCAACGGCCGCTTACTGCGATCACGATCGCCACCGCAACCAAATACAGCGGTAATTTTTTTATTCCAGGGCTTAAGTGCCTGCAAGACATTCAGCAAAGCATCCGGTGTATGGGCGAAATCAACCACCGCTAATGGCGCATTATCTTTAACATAAAGCTCCATGCGCCCCGCCACTGGTTCGAGTTTCTGCGCTGCCTGTAACAGCTGTACAAAATCAAAGCCCTGCAGCGCCAGCGCAGCAATCGCAGCTGTCGCATTCGCCAGATTAAATTCACCGATTAATGGCAGCACCAGCAGACCGCTTCCCCATGGAGTATCCAGCCATGCCTGCATACCACGCGCCTGCATTTTCACTGCGGAGTAACGCACGCTGGCCTGATCGCTGGCACCATAAGTCATCACGTCGGTATTAATGGCAGTATCGGCTGCCAGGCGACGGCCGTAATCGTCATCAATATTAATTAATGCTGCCTGAATATCATGACCGACAAACAACTGGCGTTTAGCGGCAAAGTAATCTGCCATGCTGCCGTGATAGTCGAGGTGATCCTGGGTGAGGTTGGTCAGTACCGCGACACAGAAGTTCAATCCGGCAACACGCTGCTGAGTCAGTCCATGAGAAGACACTTCCAATGCCGCAGTATTAACGCCACGCTCCTGCATACTCTGCAAATTACGCAAAATAACCGACAAATCAGCCGTGGTGTTGCGGCTGGTCTGTAAATCAGGCCATACCCCATTACCTAAGGTGCCCAATACTCCACAAGGAACAGCACAAAATCCGGCCAGCTGTGCCATATATTGCGTCACAGAACTTTTGCCATTGGTGCCGGTAACCGCCACCAGTTTCATATCGGCGACGGACGCATAACGACGATGCAACCAAACCGTTAAGCAGGCCGCGATATCGCTGCTGAAAAATACCGGTACTGCCGGAAAATGCGGGCTTTGCTCACAGCGGAATCCGAGCTCACCTTCAGCCAGCACAGCAACCGCGCCCTGTTCAATTGCGGCGGCTATGTGTTCTTCGCCATGACTCTTTAAACCGCGACGGGCAATAAAAACATCACCTGGCTGCACATCACGGCTGTCGACCGCGATCTGTGCAAATTCACGATCCCACTCGGGTGGAATAAACAGCTCAGGCATGACCATCTGGCTTAATTTCATGCCGGACCTCCTGCCATCTGCAAGGTTGGTACACTGCCATCATCCGGCGCAACCTGACGTAAACGCAGGGCTTGCTGCATAATGCGTGAGAACACCGGTGCAGCCACTTCACCACCGTAATATTCTTTGCCCTGTGGCGAATCAATCACCACAACCAACACCAGATCCGGAGAAGAAATCGGCGCGATACCGGAAAATACAGCAGTGTATTCAGAATCTTCATACCCCTGCTGACCAACCTTGTGTGCTGTACCGGTTTTACCACCCACACGATAACCGGCAACGCGGGCACGACTGCCGGTTCCCTGTTTCGAGGTTACCGTTTCCAGCATATCCAGAACCTGACGTGCAACTTTCTCCGGCATGACCCGCTGGCACTTCGTCTGCGGCTGATTATTCATTAATAAACGCACCGGATTGCGACAGCCGCCCTGGGTAAAACTGGTATAAGCATGCGCCAGCTGCAGAGGCGATACCGACAAACCATAACCATAAGAAACCGTTGCCAGACGCAGGGCATCCATCTGCTCCGGATAAGGCAAGCTGCCTACCGCTTCCCCCGGAAAACCGAGCACCGTCGCCTGACCAATACCGGCTTTACTGAAAAAATCCCAGATATTTTCTGCACCCAACTGATGAGCCAGGAAGGTGACGCCGACATTGCTGGATTTGGTAATCACACCGGTAATATCCAGCACGCCATAATTGCGATGATCGCGGATGGTTTTATTTTTTACCCGGACAAAGCCCGGCGCTGTATTGATTTCGCTGTTGGGAAAATAACGACCAGAACTTAACGCTGCCGCGACCGTAAAGGGTTTGATGGTTGAACCTGGTTCAATCAGATCAGCGATAGCGCGGTTACGCATATTTTCGGCACGTAAACTGGCGCGGTTATTCGGGTTATAAGAGGGCTGATTCACTAACGCCAGCACATCGCCGCTGCGTGCATCCACCAACACAGCGCTACCGGATTTGGCATGATGCTGAGAAACTGCGGCTTTTAATTCACGATAGGCCAGATATTGCAAGCGCAGATCCAGCGTCAAAGCCAGATCACCACCGGGCTGAGGCACAGCATTCACTTTTAATTGCTTGATGACATTGCCGTACAAATCTTTGACTACCTGACGCGATCCTTCGCTGCCTTGCAGAAAATCGTCAAAAGCTAACTCCAGGCCTTCCTGACCTTTGCCATCAATATCAACAATACCTACGGTGTGCGCTGTAATTTCGGCGGCCGGATAAAAACGGCGGAAATCATCATCACCATAAATACCGGCAATACGGCGTTTTAATACCTGCTGCGCCAATTCCGGCTGAACCTGACGTTTGAGATATAAAAAAGAGCGACCTTGAGTGGCCGCCCGTTCTACTTTGCGCGTCAGCTCTTTGCGGCTCAGGCCGAGATCAGCGGCCACCGCAGGGAGTTGTTGCACATTCACCTGTTGCGGATTAAGCCACAGCGTAACCACCGGCGTACTGACCGCCAGCGGTTTGCCATAGCGGTCGGTAATCATGCCGCGCATGGCCGGCTGTACTTCTTCGCGCACCGTACGTTTTTCACCCTGCTCAAACAGGAAAGGCTGATCAACGGTATGCAGCATCACCAGACGAACCAGAACCGCACCCAGCAGACAGCCAAACACCGCCAGCACCAGCGTAAAACGCCAGCGGGTGATGCCGCTTAATGTAGTCTGTTGGTTCGGTTGCGCATTCATTGTGAAAGCACCTGCACCTTGCCTGGCTCTGTCATATTTAATTGTTTACGCGCCTGCTGATCGACCCGGCCGTGCGCGGTTAATGTACTTTTTTCCAGCAACAAACGCGTATGTTCCTGCAGCAATTGCACCCGCAGCGCGTCTTCCTGCTGCCACTCCTGCAGCAACGTCCGGTGCCCATGAACAACACCAACCTGCGCCAACGCTGAGATCAACACCACAGCCCACAGCAACGCCGCTCCTGCTTTCACGCCAGCCGCTCGGCTACCCGCAACACCGCACTGCGGGCACGGGCATTTATACGCACTTCGTCATTGCCCGGCATGATCGCTTTACCCATTTTTTTCATGGTGCGACCCAGCATGCTTTCCGGCACCGGAATACCTGGTGGTAATTCGCGGCCTTTTTCCTGGGCGCGGATAAAACGCTTCACCATACGGTCTTCCAGTGAGTGGAAGCTGATAACGGCAAGGCGACCATGCGGTAATAACAGATCCACACTTTCGGCCAGCACTTTTTCCAGATCACCCAGCTCGTTATTCACCGCAATGCGGATCGCCTGAAAGGCACGGGTTGCCGGATGCTTATGTTTTTCCCAGGCCGGATTGGCTTCTTTAATTAACTCTGCCAACTCGCGGGTGCGGGTAATCGGCGCGTCTGCACGGGCGTTAATGATGGCGCGCGCCATACGCTTGGCAAAACGCTCCTCACCGTATTCTTTTAATACACGGGCGATTTCTTCTTCGGAAGTCTGCGCACACCACTCCGCGGCACTCAGACCAGCATCCGGGTTCATGCGCATATCTAACGGGCCGTCTTTCATAAAACTGAAGCCGCGCTCAGCATCATCAAGCTGTGGCGAAGACACACCCAGATCCAGCAAAATGCCGTTAACCTGATCAATGCCCAGCGCCTTCAGTTCCGCTTTCATATCAGCGAAGCTGGCCTGCACAATCTGAAAACGGCTGTCTTCCTGCTCCAATTCTTTACCGGTGTTAATCGCCAGCGGATCTTTATCGAAACCAATCAGACGGCCTTCCGGCGCCAGCTTGCTGAGCAGCAAACGACTGTGGCCACCACGACCAAAGGTACCGTCGACATAAATACCCGCCGGGTCATTCAGGCAGCCGTCGACCGTCTCCTGCAGCAGTACGGTGGTGTGAGCAAAATCACTCAGGTTCATAACGACAGACTCTGTAGTTCTTCGGGTAATTGTTCGGGCTGACTGACCATATCAAGGTATTCATCACGGCGGTTTTCCCACTGCGACTTACTCCACAGCTCCAGCTTTTTGCCTTGCCCCATCAGCACGCTTTCTTTTTCCAGCGACGCATATTCGCGCAGCGGCTGCGGCAGCAGGATACGGCCGGCGCTGTCCAGCTCCAGATCGGTAGCATGACCAATCAATAAGCGCTGAATGCGGCGGGCAACCGGGTTAAAGCTGGGCAGAGCCTCGATTTTGGCCTGAATCAGTTCCCATTCGTTTACGGGGTAAATCAGGAGGCAGCGTTCTTCAGTATCAATGGTGGCCACCAAACGGGCGCCACAGAGCTCGGCCAGCGTTTCCCGATATTTGGTCGGGATCGCCAGACGCCCTTTAGCATCCAGATTGATCGTGTGTAGCCCCCGAAACATGCGCCCTTCCTGTTGGTTTGGGTGTGAATGACTCGCTGAAGTAGGTGATCACTAACTTCAGTAAAATCCCACTATTACCCACTATTTTCCACTTTACGACACTATAGGAAGGCAAATAGCCTTTTGCAAGCCACATCGGGGTGTGGATATCTGCATTTTTGCTTTGTGTCACAAGGACTTAGAAAGGCTTCACAGCAATGTGGGGAAATGTGGAGGGCAAATATTAAACAACACTGTGAGCCTGCATCACGAAGTTAAAGTAACTTCTGAGGTTAGTACTCACTTACAATGCGATTTATATAATTTAGCTATAAGAAGTGATCACTAACTAATCATTCTGTGCAGCACATATACCAGCGCGCTCATGATGGCCAAATCCGCTGCCGTAAACCAGTCCTTCCGGCTCAGAATTCTGTGGCCAGCAGACAAAAAAATCTTCAGCCGGAACAGCCAAGGCGGTAACATCGCCCTCCTTTACATCACCGCGCAAGCACCGTCACAAGGACTCCTGCATGCCAAAAGCAAACGAACTGAAAAAAGGCGGCGTCGTCGAATTCAAGAATCAGACCTGTCTGATCAAAAATATCGAAGTGCAGAACCCCCACTCCCGTGGCGGTGCCACGCTGTACAAAATCCGTTTTCAAACGGTGCCCGGCCGCCAGAAGCTGGAAGAAAGCTTTAAGGGTGACGAGCAGCTGCAGGCCATTGAACTGCTGCGCCGCCAGATCGTGTTTTCCTACCGTGAAGAAGATACCTACTACTTTATGGACGAAGAGAGCTTCGACCAGTACCCGATTGATGCCGACACACTGGATACCGATGCGCTCTACATCAGCGAATCACTGAAAGGCACCATGGGGCTGTTAGTCGATGGTCAGCTGATCGCTATCGAACTGCCATCCTCCGTTGAAATGACCGTAACCGAAACCAGCCCGGGCATTAAAGGCGGCAGCGCCAGTGCGCGCACCAAACCGGCACGCTTTGCCACCGGTCTGGTAATTCAGGTACCGGAATATCTGGAACAGGGCGAAACCGTGAAGATCAACACCGCCGAGAACCGCTTTATCTCCCGCGCCTGATCAACACGCCATTCCTGAGGCTGGCGCAGTGTATAGTTGCGTCAGCCCATCTTGGCGAAGTTCGGTGGCTGTGACAGACTTCGCGTCGTCCCATCACCGCCAGTCATCAGACCTCAATCCAGACCATGAATATTCAGCAATTACAGGCCGCCTCACAAGCCGTCCGTGACAACAAAGCGTTCGAGCTGTTTGTTGTTGCCATCATTATTTTCTCTGCCCTTCTGATCGGTGCCAAAACGTACAGTATTCCTGATCCGTTCATGCTTGTGCTGAACTGGCTGGATACCGGCATCACCGTTATTTTTCTTGTTGAAATCGTCATTCGTTTTCTTGCCGCCCCCGACAAAAAACGCTTTTTCCATAATGGCTGGAACCTGTTCGACACCCTGGTGGTGGTAATCAGCCTGATTCCGGTCGATCACAGCGACATGGCCCTGATTGGCCGTCTGGTGCGCATTTTCCGCGTACTGCGGATGGTTTCCATCATTCCGGAACTGCGCATGCTGCTGAATTCCCTGTTGCGCGCCCTGCCGCAGCTCGGATATGTACTGCTGCTGATGTTTATTATTTATTACATCTACGCCGCCATCGGCACCACCTTCTTTGAACCCATCAACGATGTACTATGGGGCGACATTTCTATTTCCATGCTGACGCTGTTCCGGGTGATGACGTTCGAAGACTGGACCGATGTCATGTACGAAACCATGGCGGTTTACCCACTGTCGTGGATTTTCTACCTGAGCTTTATTTTCCTCACCACCTTCGCCTTTCTTAATATGGTCATCGGTATTGTGGTAAACGTACTGGAAGATGAGCATGCGCAGGAAAAAGCCGATCAGGATGCTGCCGATGGCAAAGCCACCCTCGACGATCTGGCGGCAGAAATCCGCGAACTGAAAGCGCTGCTGCAACAGCAACAACCACCCAAATCCTGACGGAGATTTTATGAGACGCTACCTGCTGCAACCCCTGATCAAAGGCTCAATGGTGGTGCTGCCTTTATTGGTCACAGTCTGGCTGCTGTGGTCGGCGCTGATGTGGCTGAATGGTCTGGGCCTGAGCCTGCTGGCCAGCCTGCATATTCCCAGCATTTTCCCCGGTATGGGTCTGCTGCTGATGCTGCTGGCGCTGCTGTCCGTCGGCTTATTATTTCAGTTCAACCCGGTCAGCTGGCTCTACCAGTACGTGGAAGATGCCCTGCTGCGTTTTCCGCTGATCAAAACACTGTACGGTGCGGTGAAAGATTTTGCTGCCATGTTTGATCAGGAAAAGCAGCACAATCAGCAAGTGGTACTGGTCAGCATGCCCGGCGATGCACAACTGCTGGGCTTTATTACCGCCGGTAAAATTCCACCCGCGGTTCAGAAGGCCGGCGATCAGGAAGAACTGGTCGCGGTGTATCTGCCCATGAGCTACATGGTTGGCGGTTACACCTTGTTTGTACCGCGTTCGCGTCTCACCATGCTCGACTGGTCGTTTGAAGATGCCATGCGCTTTGCCCTGACCGCCGGCGTATCGCAAAGCCAGGCCCGTAAAAAAGAGCCGGGGGCAGAGTCGAGAAACTAATTCACGATGTCACAAACCTGGCGTGTCAGCGCCAGAAATGCCCCCAGTGCCAGCAATAAAAAGGCGCAGGCCAGCAGAATCGCCACCGGATAATAGAGGTTACCGGCCAGATCCAGCTGGCTGTATTTAATAATCATAATCAGCGCTTCCAGCACCAGAGCAATGCACACGGTGCCCACAAAGCGGGTAATAGTGCGGCGGATATTCTGGAAGATATTCTCCCCGGCTTCTTCCGCCGCGTATTCCTTACCAACCCCCAACCCCAGCTCATACATTGCCAGCGCGATCACCAGCGTATTAATGGCTTTAATCACCAGTGTGACCATATCGCCGTCGCTGCTGAATAAACCATTAAAGAAGGTAGAGAAAGACAGTCCCACCAGCAGCAAAGCCAGCAGATGAAAAACCCCGGAGAATAATAACGCTACGCCGGTTTTGTATTGATGAAGCAGAGAGTCTGCCGTGTGTTTTTGTTCGCCGGTCAAAGATGGCTGCATCGGTCGGTCCCGTGACATCGTCATAAACATGTCTGTCTGGGACTGCCTCAGGCGCGGACGGTTCCTTATTGATTCGGGGGAGACTTCTCTCAGACTGAATTCATGCGCACCACAAGCTGCCTGATGGCCGGGCGTATAGTGTCTGCATTGGCCGCCGGGCCTGAAATTGTGAATAACAGGCACAGCAAAAAACGGCAGGCTTTGTGATAGTGTGCAAAAATACATTCATCGTGTGTTATTTCATTCGTCATTGGTCAGGCCAGAAACACCATGGAAGATTCCATCAATCCATCTGCAAGCGCGCCGGATACGGCCCTTACAACAGAGCAGATTCAGCGCTTTATTCCTTTTGATGAGCTGTCTGCCCATGCTGTCAGCGAGCTGTTGCCACATTTCCGTGCCTATTCGCTGGCCGATAAAAAGATTCTGTTCAAACGTGGTGAAGAAGACGACGAATGTCACTTTCTGCTTGAAGGAACGGTCGACCTGGCCGATGACCAGTTCCGCATTACCCAGATTAAAGGCGACGATGATGAAAACTTTCTCGCCCTGGATGCCAGCCATCCGATTCACCGCCATGCGGCCATCACACAATCGCCCTGCCAGTTATTTGCCATCAAGCGTCAGTATCTGGAGCTGATCACCACCTGGTCGGAGTTACGCCAGGCCTATGATCAGGAAGAAGACACTGAACACGACTGGCTGGAAAGCCTGCTCACTTCCGATCTGTTTTACCGTGTACCACCGGCCAATATCCAGAAGCTGCTGGCCCGTTTTAACGAACGCGAAGTGTCACTCGGTGAAGAAATCATCCACGAGGGCGAAGAAGGCCACGAGTGCTATGTGATCAAAAGCGGCAAGGCCATTGTCAGCCGTAAAGTAAATAACAAACAGGAAACCCTCGCCGCTCTTGGCAGCGGAGATCTGTTTGGTGAAGACGCACTGGTCAGTAATCTGCCGCGTAATGCCAGCATTACCATGAGCAGTAACGGCGTGTTAATGGTATTAACCAAAGAAGACTTCGACACCCTGCTGAAAACGCCAGTGGTTGAATACGTCAGCGAAAACCAGCTCAGCGCCCTGATCGATGAAGGTGACACCGGCACCGTGGTGCTCGATGTGCGCCTGCCACAGGAAGTCGCGGCCAGCCCGATTCACCGCGCAACAACCATACCACTGGCACAGCTGCGCAGCCGTCTGAATGAATTATCCAAAGCCTTTGTGTATGTCATCGCCGGTGAAGGCCGGGCAGAAGCCGCCGCCTACATTCTGACAGAGGCCGGTTACCAGGCGCGGGTACTTAACCGTAGTGAATAACCGCAGCGATTAACCTGCGCACCTCAGCGTCAGATCAGACGCTCTTCAGGGCCGGGTCACCGGCGCAATCATCTCTTCATAAGCCCGCATATAACGCGGCAGCGTATTTCGGTCGAGCCAAACCGCCATACGCTGACGGTTGGTTTCGGTATTTTTCTGCTCAGCTACCCAGCGGTTTACCGCCATAATCACCCGCTCTCCCCAGAGGGTTTTCGGACAGGCAACATAGCCTTTGGCAAACTGTGGTAACTCGCGGATCGACAGGGCCACCAACTCATGCGCCTCCGGTGCCTGAATCGTGTCGACCATATAGCGGTTAATCCAGGGATATTCGATGATGTAATCGATACGTCCCGACTGCAGCATGCGGTACAGGCTCAGCGGCCCATGCAGACTGGAGAGCACCGTCACGCGCTGATACACATCGCCGGCACTCAGCAGATTATCGAGAAACACATAATAGGAACGGTCAGCTACCAGCCCCAAGCGCAAATTGGTCCGCGCCAGCATATCTGCTGCTGCAATGGTCATCTGCGGCGCAAACAACGCCTTGTAATCTTCCAGCCGCACCATAAATGCCAGCGATGGAAACAACGCCGGTGAATCACTGAACAGCGTATATTTGGCCCGCTCCGGCGTATACAGCGCCCCCGGATGACAGATATTTTCGCCGACACGGATCAGCTGCCAGGCACGGGCCGGGGTCATCTCTTCACGCACATGCCGGTAGCCACTCAAAGAGGCTGTAACCGCCCCCAGATATTCATCGACAATACCTTTACCCGCCATGGGGCCGTCGCTGATATGCAGCGGCGGATAAGGCATGGTAATCCAGCGCAGCAGCGGACGATCATCCGCCTGCGGCAACTCCTGCGCCTTAAGCGATGACATCAGGACCAGCAAACCAAGTGCTAACAGCCAACGCATACAAAGCTCCGCTATTTGCCGATAACCAGAATCTAAGCGTAGACCAGCAGGCTTTGCCGGAAAGCAGTAAGCAGCCGTCATACAGAGCACTCATAGGGGTTGTGCCCAACCGTCGCCTGCAAACTTAGCAAACTATATTTTAAAACCAACGTACCATATTTGAACAATGGCAGATATTAACCCAGAAATAACAGACTATATGCGCCACGCCAGAAAAAAAGCCTAACATAAAACTACATAATGTAACCATGCATGCCAACCTGACGCCTCTTTACTTAGCCTTACAAGGCCGCTTTCAACCCTCCGTGCTTCACTGCCCTGCCTGTCGGTTTACCCGGCAGTCACGCAGAAACTACAAAAATAACAAACTCACGGAGACCAACCTATGAACAGTATCTGGGTTACCTGGCCCGCGCTGGTCAAGTTCGGCACATTAGGGATTTTTGCCGGACTCATTACCCTCGCCGTTGAACGGCAGGAGTTATTTAAAAACAACCTGTTTGATTTCGAACGCTGGGATGAATACAACGCCGACATCAACTGTGATGAACGCAGCCTGAATGCCCGTACCGAAAACGGTACCTGTAACATTCTGGAAAACCCGTCGGAAGGTTCGGTTATGCGTCGTTTCGGCCGTAACGTTGAACTGTCCGCCGCTCAGGGCGAAACGGAAGCCGACACCCTGTTAACTCCGAACCCGCGTGAAGTCAGTAACGTACTGCTGTCCCGTGGCGATGATTTCAAACCGGCCACCTCGGTTAACTTCATTGCTGCCAGCTGGATTCAGTTCATGACCCACGACTGGTTCTTCCATGGCGAAAACAGCGCCGAAAACCCGATTGAAGTGCCGCTGCCGGCCGGCGACAGCATGGGTTCCGGTACTCTGAAAGTGCGTCGTACCCAACCGGATACCACCCGCATCGCCTCTGAAGCACACTTGCCGGACAGCTATCAGAACCATGTTACCCACTGGTGGGATGGCTCGCAGATTTACGGCAGTGATCTGGAAACCTCCAACAGCATCCGTGAATTCCAGGGCGGTCGTCTGACCGTGAATGCCGATGGCACCCTGCCGCGTGAATTCTTCTCTGGTCTGCCGAAAACCGGTTTTGTGGATAACTGGTGGGTCGGTCTGAGCATGCTGCACCAGCTGTTCGTAAAAGAGCACAACGCTATTGCTCAAACACTGGCGGCCAGCTACCCGGATAAAGATGATCAGTGGCTGTACGACAAAGCCCGTCTGGTCAACTCCGCCCTGATGGCGAAAATTCACACCGTTGAATGGACGCCGGCCATCATTGCCAACCCGGTTACCGAGCGTGCCATGTACGCCAACTGGTGGGGTCTGGCTGGTGACGCCAACAAGCGTGACAAGTACGGCGCCGAACTGGACAAGATCTATGAAGATCTGGCCAAAAAAGATTCCTGGATCCGCCGCATCCTGGGTGTTGACCCGAAACTGGCGGAAGCCATGGAACAAGGCGACTTCCTGGAATGGGCGATTACCGGTCTGGCTGGTGCGCGTAAGTCTGACAACGCCGGTGTTCCGTTTACCCTGACCGAAGAATTCGTCTCGGTTTACCGTATGCACCCGCTGATGCGTGACAATATCGATATTTACGACATCGGTTCTAACGTCGTCGACAAGAGCGTTGCCCTGGAAGAAACCCGTGACGGCGCCGCCGAAGACATGCTGGACAGTGAAGGCTCTGACCGTCTGTGGTACTCCTTCGGTATCACCAACCCGGGCGCTCTGGTGCTGAACAACAACCCGGAATTCCTGCGTAATCTGGACCTGCCGATCGTGGGTAAAATGGACATCGCCGCCATCGACGTTATCCGTGACCGTGAGCGTGGCGTACCGCGTTACAACGAATTCCGTCGTCAGATTGGCCTGAACCCGATCACCAGGTTTGAAGATCTGACCAAAGATCCGGAAGCTCTGGCCAACCTGAAGCGCGTGTATAACAACGACATTGAAATGATCGACACCCTGGTCGGCATGATGGCGGAAACTGTACGTCCGGAAGGCTTTGCCTTCGGCGAAACCGCGTTCCAGATTTTCATCATGAACGCCTCCCGCCGTATCATTGCGGACCGCTTCTTCACCTCGCACTACACCCCGGAAGTTTACACTCAGGAAGGTTATGACTGGGTAGAAAACAACACCATGGTGGACGTGCTGAACCGTCACTTCCCGCAACTGAACACCTCTCTGGTGGGCGTCGATAACGCCTTCAAACCCTGGGGTCTGAACATTCCGGCTGACTACGATCAGTGGGATGCCTGTGCCAAGCAGGATCTGCTGTGGACCAACGGTGTGAAGCGCACGACCTATGCCGAAGGCGAACTGCCGGCGATTCCGGATGTAGACACCGGCGCTATGATCAGCCGCATTCTGTGGGACAAAGTCCGCTACGTTGGCGACGTTGCTCCGGTTGGCCATACCAAGCCGATCCATCCGCACGGTGCGGTGGCCAAAGTAGCCTTTAATGCCACCGCCAACCATCCGTATACCGGTGTGTTCAAAGGTAACGAATGTGGTCTGCTGCGCATGTCGGTAACCGGTGATCCGGCCAAACGTGGCGTCCAGCCAGGTCTGGCATGGAAAACCTTTATCGATGGCAAGCCGTCTGAAAACGTTGCTGCGCTGTACACTCTGACCGGCCAGGGCAACAACTACAACCTGTTTGCCAACGAGCTGTCACAATATGTGCGTCCGGAAGCCAACGACACTCTGGGCAGCACCATTCTGTTCTCGCTGGTCACCACCAAGCCGACGCAACTGATGGTGAACGCCATGGCCGAAGTAAACTCTGACGGTAGCGCGGCTGCGAATGCCAAGTCACCGACCCAGATCTACTTCGTACCGGCGGCTGACGTGAAAAACCGCTTCAGCACCGCGGCACACGATTTCCGTACTGACCTGCTGAGCCTGCCGGCCGGCACCAAGCTGTACGATGTGTACGCCACGGATAAAGACATCCGCAATTCCATTTTCAGCAGCATTGCTGCGCGCTATGCCGCCGACCGCCGTAACAACGCGGTGAAAGTGGGTGAAATTGTGCTGACGTCTGAATTCGCCGCCTCCGCTTTTGGCGATTCCGGCATTTTCTTCAAGCATCAGCGTTACGAAGACCGCTGATCCGGTCAGTGGTTGCGGTTCGCCGTAACCACTGTAGGAGCATAAAAAAAACCGCCGCAGGAAACTGCGGCGGTTTTTTTATTTACAGCGAAGAGGCGTAGCGCTTACAGTTTGCCGGCTTCTTCTGCCAGGTACTTGGCAACACCTTCAGGAGATGCGTCCATACCTTTGTCGCCTTTGTTCCAGCCAGCCGGGCAAACTTCGCCGTGCGCTTCGTGGAATTGCAGAGCTTCAACCAGACGTACCAGCTCATCAATGTTACGGCCCAGTGGCAGGTCGTTGATGTTGGCCGCACGTACCAGGCCCTCTTTATCGATCAGGAAAGCGCCACGCAGTGCAACGCCACCGGCAGTTTCTACGTCGTAGGCTTTACAGATACCGTGGTCAACGTCAGCTGCCATGGTGTACTTAACTTCACCGATACCGCCTTTGGCGACCGGTGTGTTACGCCATGCGTTGTGAGTGAAGTGAGAATCGATGGATACAGAAATCACTTCAACACCCAGTTCTTCAAACTTAGCCATACGGTGGTCCAGAGCGATCAGCTCAGACGGACATACGAAGGTGAAATCCAGTGGATAGAAGAACACAAGAGCGTATTTGCCTTTGGTTGCTTCTGCGAAGTTGTATGAATCAACGATGGTGCCGTTGCCCAATACAGCCGGAACGGTAAAGTCGGGTGCTTTTTTACCTACCAGTACGCTCATGTTTGTTACTCCCTGTGAGTTCTGAAAATTATCGGTATTATCCTGACAATGCCAGCGGCACAGCCAGAGTATAAAGAGCGAGTATCATACAACGCGCTCCCGGCTAAGCATACCGCCGCCAGCGGAGAATAAAGGTCTCGATAAGTTTTCCCAATCAATGCCATAGTAATTGGCTATAACGTAGGTAAGTGATTGTGGCAGAAGGGTTTTTTAGCAAACTCCCGGTACCGAAGCGGAGACACTACCAGCGTTTGCTGCTGGCTGTGGCTATCTCGTTGTTGCTGCATGCCCTGCTGCTGTCGGCGCCTTTCTCTGTTCGGCTGACACCGGCACAGACGCAACCCGTAATTAATGCCGAACTGCGCCAGCCACAAATAAGCGCCCGGACCTTGCAAGATGAATCGCCAGCTCAGGTGCCGAAAGCTCAGGTTCAGACAGTCCCGACTCAGGAAGTGACTCAAAGCCAAAGCGAAGCTGTTAAACACAACGCGGCTCCGGAGCAGAGTCAGAAGCAGCCTCAGGCAAAAACAGAAACCGCCAAACAACAACCCCAGAAGCCAGTACCTGAGCCGCAATCCGCACCACAACCAACGCAGCAGTCAACCGCACAGACAGCGCAACAACCGAGCCAGAAACAAAGCGGACTGGTCACTGAAAAAGAAGATTTATCAGCCGATCCGCTGGAGCGCAGCTATCAGCAGAAACTGCTCGCGCACCTGCGCGAACGGGTAATTGCACCGGCACAATTTACCGGCAGTGTAAGGCTGGAGCTGACCTTAAGTTACCGCCAGGTCGCCACCAACGTGCGGGTTATCCGCTCCAGCGGTGATCCGGTAATGGACGACTGGGCGATCAAAGCCGCACTGGCCGCTAACCCCTACCCCAGAGTGCCGGATGAATTACCAGCGTCGTATACCTTCCGCCCGACCATCCGCACCCTGCAATAACGCAGCTGTATGCCCTGAACACAGCCCATAAAAAATGGCCGCATATGCGGCCATTTTTCTGCGGATAATGCAGATAAAAAGAAACGACAGCTTATTTACTGTGTTCCAGAATATCTTCCACAATTTCCTGCTCTTCATGCAGGTCTTCAGCGTCGGCTTTTTCATGCGGCAACAGCAGGTTCAGCACAATCGCCACCACACCACACAGGCTGACGCCCTGCAGGTGGAACTCGGAAGAGCCGATTGCCATACCACCAATACCGAATACCAGCGTGGTCGCCACAATCACCAGATTGCGCTGCGCGCTCATATCGACTTTGGCTTTGATCAGGATGTTCATGCCAACACCGGCAATAGAGCCGAACAGCAGAATCATAATACCGCCCATCACCGGCGTCGGAATGGTCTGCAGCAGCACACCAAACTTGGCCACGAATGCCAGCACAATGGCAAACACCGCCGCCCAGGTCATGACGACCGGGTTAAAGGCTTTGGTCAGCATCACCGCACCGGTGACTTCGGAGTAGGTAGTATTTGGCGGCCCACCAAACAAAGACGCCGCAGAAGTGGCTAAACCATCGCCCAGCAAAGTGCGGTGCAGGCCTGGTTTCTGGACGTAGTTTTTACCGGTCACACTGCCGATCGCCAGTACATCACCTACGTGTTCAATCGCCGGAGCAATCGCCACCGGAATCATGAACAGAATGGCCGCGAGCTGAAATTCCGGCGTCACAAACTGCGGTAACTTAACCCATGGGCTGGCATCCACGGCAGTCAGATCGACCATACCAGTAAACGCCGCAATGGTGTAACCCACCGCCACACCCGCCAGAATCGGCACCAGACGGAAAATACCTTTCGCCAGAGTGGCCACCAGCAACGTGGTAATAAGGGCAGGCATCGATACCCACATAGCATCGGCATAGGGGAACAGTTCCGCCGACGCATCACCGGCTTTACCCATCGCCATATTCACCGCGATAGGAGCTAAGCCCAGACCAATCACCATAATGATCGGACCGGTAACCACCGGCGGCAGTAAACGATGCAGGAAGCCAGGACCACGGACAGCAACCACAGCCGACAAGGCAACGTATACCAATCCGGCACAGAACAGCGCACCCATGGTCGCCGCCATTCCCCAGGTCTGTACGCTGAACAGAATCGGCGCAATAAAGGCAAAAGATGACGCCAGAAATACCGGTACTGAACGCTTGGTGGTGAACTGAAAAATCAGCGTACCGATACCGGCGGTAAACAGCGCCACACTCGGATCGAGGCCAGTAATCAGCGGCACCAGCACCAGTGCGCCGAAGGCCACAAACAGCATTTGCATGCCCGCCAGCAGCATACGCCAGCCGCGATACAGATCTTCTGTATTGTCCCGCATAGAAACTCCCCTGATTTTAATTATTTCGTGCCGAAGATCTTGTCACCGGCATCGCCCAAGCCAGGGATAATGTACCCCTGCTCATTCAGATGGCTGTCCACCGATGCGGTATAAATATCCACATCCGGGTGCGCATCCTGAACCTTTTTAATACCTTCCGGTGCGGCCACCAGCACCAGCGCACGAATACTGGTACAACCGGCCTGCTTTAACAGGTCGATGGTTGCCACCATCGAACCGCCAGTCGCCAGCATCGGATCAACAATCAATGACATACGCTGGTCGATGTCACCGGCCAGTTTGTCGAAGTAGCTCACCGGCTCCAGGGTTTCTTCATCGCGGTATAAACCAACAACGCTGATCTTGGCACTTGGCACCAGCTCCAGCACGCCGTCCAGCATGCCCAGACCGGCGCGCAGAATCGGTACTACGGTGATTTTTTTGCCGCGAATCCGCTCCGCTTCAACCGGACCACACCAGCCATCCAGGGTGTAGGTTTCCAATTCCATATCTTTGGTTGCTTCGTAGGTCAGCAGGTTGCCGACTTCAGCCGCCAGTTGGCGGAAGGTGCGGGTGCTCATTGATTTGGATCGCATCAAACCAATTTTATGCTGCACCAGGGGGTGGCGGATCTCATGTACGCTCATGCATGCCTCATTCTGTCTTTCGGGTACAATAACGGGCGCAATTTTCGCACAGCACCTGATCCTGCGCGACGCAAAATTTAACCGAATGGTCAGATTGGCCTGATAGACTGAATCCGAGGTAAGTATGCCCCGCGCCTGTGCCCGCCATATTCTGGTAAAAACCAAAGAAGAAGCCGACAAACTGAAGCAATTGCTCGACAAAGGAGCCGACTTCAGCAAGCTGGCAAAACAACACTCACAATGCCCGAGTAAGAAAAACGGCGGCAGCCTGGGTGAGTTCAATAAAGGTGAAATGGTCAAAGCCTTTGACGATGTGGTGTTCAAAGGGCCATTACTGAAAGTTCAGGGGCCGGTTAAAACCCGTTTTGGCTACCACCTGATCGAGACTATTTACCGTAACTGAGGCAGAGGCAATGCCCAGCGCCTGCCTCTGCTCCGGGGCAACTATCTTTTTCTGCCTATGATGACATTTGCCATCCGGCGGCGCAGACTAAGCGCTTTATTTTCAGCCTCCGGACTCCGCTATGCGCATCGCCATTCTTTCCCGTAATCCCAATCTTTATTCGACCCGTCGTCTGAAAGAAGCGGGGGAGCAGCGTGGGCATGAGGTCGATATCATCGACACCCTGCACTGCTACATGGACATCACCAGTAACAAACCGACGGTGCGTTATAAAGGTGGCGCCCTGCCACAGTACGATGCGGTGATTCCGCGCATTGGTGCCTCGGTTACCTTTTACGGTACGGCGGTGGTGCGTCAGTTTGAAATGATGGGCACTTACTCCATTAACGAATCGGTCGCCATCAGCCGCTCGCGCGACAAACTGCGCTCGCTGCAATTGCTGTCACGCAAGGGCATCGGCCTGCCGCGTACCGGTTTTGCCCACCGCCCGGATAACGTTGAAGACCTGATCAAAAACGTCGGCGGCGCGCCGCTGGTGATAAAGTTGCTGGAAGGTACACAGGGCATCGGCGTGGTGCTGGCTGATACCAAAAAAGCGGCAGAAAGCATCATCGAAGCCTTTATGGGTCTGAACGCCAACATTCTGGTGCAGGAATTTATTAAAGAAGCCGGCGGTGCCGATATCCGCTGTTTAGTGGTTGGCGGCAAAGTCGTCGCCGCCATGAAGCGCCAGGCTGCCGAAGGTGAATTCCGCTCCAACCTGCACCGTGGTGGCAGTGCCGAAATCGTACGGTTATCGGCGGCGGAACGTAAAACCGCCATCGACGCTGCCAAAGCCATGGGCCTGAACATGTGTGGCGTAGACATTCTGCGTTCCAACAACGGTCCGGTGGTGATGGAAGTCAACTCCTCTCCCGGTCTGGAAGGTATTGAAAGCGCTACCGGTAAAGACGTTGCCGGCATGGTTTTCCAGTTTCTGGAAAAATCCGCCAGCGGCAGTACAAAAACCCGTGGTCAGGGTTAATCAAGGTTATTAGGGAAAGCATGCCAAAGCGTAGTATTGAAATTGCCGGGATCAGCATTGCTCCCGGCGAAAGCCAGAAAGTCGAATTACCCGTTGGGCGCCTGTACACAGACAACTCCGTCTCCATGCCGGTGTTTGTTAAACGCGGCAAACGCCCCGGCCCGACCTTATTTATCAGCGCAGCCATTCATGGTGACGAGCTGAACGGCATCGAAATTATTCAGCGCCTGATCAATTCACGCAAACTCAACAGTTTGCGCGGCACTTTAATTGCCGTGCCCATCGTCAACGTGTATGGCGTGATCAACCACAGCCGTTACCTGCCCGACCGCCGCGATTTAAACCGCTCATTCCCTGGCAGTAAAAAAGGCTCGCTGGCGGCGCGTATGGCCAATATGTTTCTCGAAGAAATCGTCAGCAAATGCGATTACGGCATCGACTTTCATACCGGTGCTATTCACCGCTCGAACCTGCCGCAGATCCGCGCCAACCTCGACGATGAAGAAACCGCCGCCATGGCCAGCGCCTTTGGTGTTCCGGTACTGCTGAATTCCAACCTGCGCGATGGCTCGCTGCGTGAAGCCGCCGCCGACCACGGTGTGCGTATTCTGCTGTACGAAGCCGGCGAAGCCCTGCGTTACGACGAGCTGTGCATCCGTGCCGGTGAACGCGGCACCGTTAATGTCATGCGCCACCTTGGCATGCTGCCGCGCAGCCGGGCGAAAAAATCCCATGTGCTGGAGCCGGTCACGGCACGCACCAGTGCCTGGGAACGCGCTACCGACAGTGGCTTTGTGCAGCACCATAAAGAACTCGGTGACCGCGTACAGAAGCAGGAATTACTCGCCACCATCCGCGACCCGTACGGCATCGTGCTCGATGAAGTCCGCTCACGCTATGAAGGCATTATTATCGGCAAAACCAATATCCCGCTGGTGCAGGAAGGTGAAGCCATGTACCACGTGGCCTACTTCCATCAGCCCGATGATGTGGTCGAAGGTATCGAACAGCTGCAGGACTTACTGCCGGACGAAGCCCTGAGCTGATGCCCGGCCTGCCTGTTCTGGTGCCGTAAAAACCGCACCGGCGCAGCTAAGTATCCGGTGCAGTCAGGCATCCGGCGCAACAATGCGTTGCACCCGCTGCCTTTGACTCTTCCCGCCAAACTCCCTATATTGCCGCCGCGGTCTCAGCCTGCTGAGAGCGCATCGTTCTCGGGGCGGGGTGAAATTCCCCACCGGCGGTAACAGCGTTTATTAACCCTGAAGCCCGCGAGCGCTTGCCGGCGGTTTAACTGCCAGCAAGGTCAGCAGATCCGGTGTAACTCCGGAGCCGACGGTATAGTCCGGATAAGAGAGAGCGTGTCAGACAGCACAGAGGCCCGCCTCTGTCCGTGCTTTTGTCTGCCCGTTCGCCCTGATTCTAATCAGCATTAACCGAAGAATCAGAGCCAATGAACACTTTTAATCCTCAGCAAAAACGCATCGCCTTTATTCACGCTTCCTGGCACACCGACATCGTGCTCAAGTGTCTGGATGGTTTTAAAGACGAACTCGCCAGTCGTGGTTACGACATCAGTAATATTGATGTGATTGCCGCTCCCGGCGCCTACGAAATTCCCCTGCAGGCCAAACTGCTGGCCAAGAGCGGACGCTACAGCGCCATTGCCGCCAGCGCTCTGGTGGTTGACGGCGGTATTTACCGCCACGACTTCGTTGCCGCCGCGGTGTGTAACGGCCTGATGCAGGTACAGCTGGAAACCGAAGTACCGGTACTGACTGCCGTACTGACTCCGCACAACTTCCACGAGCACGACGAGCATAAAAACTACTATGCCCGCCATTTTCTGCTGAAAGGGCAAGAACTGGCCAACGCCGCCGATCAGGCCATGCGTTTAACGGCCAGCGCCAAAGCCCTGGCTTAAACAGCCTCACGCGGCCGTTCTGCATCTGCAGCGGCCGCTAGCCAGAAAAACGATTCCGGTTGTGGATTTTTTCTGCCGCAAAAATCTGCTAACAATAGCGCTCTCATCCATAACAAGAGCACAGTCATGAGCCGTCAGATTTTTGTGAATCTCGCCGTCAGCGACATTGAGCGTTCGCGCCGTTTTTTTACCGCCCTGGGTTTCAGCATTAACGAGCAATTCAGTAATGAAGTGGCTGTCTGCGTGGTTATCGCCGACAACATCTTCGCCATGCTGCTGAAGCCGGAATTCTATTCGCAGTTCACCTCCAAAAACCTGTGCGATGCCCACAGCAGCAGCGAAGTGTTGTTATGCCTGAGCTGCAGCAGCCGCACCGAAGTCGATACCATCGGTCAGGCGGCCGAAGACAACGGCGGACGCATTGCCCGGCCGGGACAGGATCAGGGACCTATGTATGGCCTGTCCTTTGAAGATCCGGATGGCCACACCTGGGAGCTGATGTATATGGACATGCAGAGCAGCTGACTCCCGCTGGCGGTCGATGACTGCTACCCCCCCCCCTCTTAATGCCGCCCGGTGACGATTCTGCCGGGCGTATGTAAAGCTCTGTCGGCTTGATGTAAAGCACTGGCAGCGGTTTTTCATTGCTATATTATTGCCGCATTTTCCGGGTCGGGATCACCTACGGCACCCATATCAGGGCACCTCTGAATCACTCTGCACAGCTCTGCGCGGGTCTTTCCGGGCGACCGGATTCCGCTGCCAGCCATCCAGACTCTTACAACCGAAAAGGGCCTCTATGCACCGCACTATGTTCGATACCCCCATTCTGAAAACCCTGCTGCGCTGGGGCTCCATCGCCTTTCTGAAGCTGGCCGGCTGGAAAAGCGTGGGCAGCATTCCGCCCGATTTAAAAAAGTGCGTGATGATTGCAGCACCGCATACCAGCAACTGGGATCTGCCCTTTATGCTGATGATTGCCTTTGTGCTGCGCGCCAAAATTTATTGGATGGGGAAAGAGCAGATCTTCAAACCGCCTTTTCGTGGCCTGATGATGTGGATGGGCGGCATTCCGGTGGATCGTTCCAAAGCCAACAACATGGTGCAGGCTTCGGTTGATGCTATTAACAGCAACGAGCAGCTGTTCCTGATCGTGCCGCCGGAAGGCACCCGCGCCAAGGTTACCTATTGGAAAACCGGCTTTTATCATATTGCTCACAACGCCGGCGTGCCGGTCTTGATGGGCTTCCTTGATTATCCGAATAAAGCCGGCGGCATTGCCGGTGTGTTCCACACCACAGGCGATATCGACGCCGATATGCAAGCCATTCAGGCCATTTATGCGCCGATGAGTGGTAAAAAAACCGGTCAGTAATCCGCCCGGCACAGCCAAAAGCGCAGCCCGCCTGCGCGTTTTGGTGCCAGCCATGTTGGCGTTCCCCTACCCGTTATTCCATCCACGCTCTTTCCTTACCAGCGCTGTTCATCCCAACTCCGGGTTATGGTTTTTACACCCTGTCGTGTCCTGACAGGACAAAAACCAACACAGATCCTCATCCTGACCTACTGAGCCCAACAACCTGACAAAATTCGTCACACTTTCAACTCAATGTGACAAAAATTGTCACGTCGTGTAATTTTTTACCGTGAATTCCCGTTAATATCTCCTTACGGCCGTTGTCTGTGCCGATCATTTTCACGAACACACGTAAGCAGGAAGAACCTTATGACTGCCACTCTGAATTCAGAACTGCCAACCACAGCAGCACAGCAGAACCAGACCTACGCCCCGGCTTATCCTCATGGAAAAATCGAACAACTGTTCTGGGATATTTTCTGGGTGCAGGGCAGCATCCGCGTCGGCCCGGGCATGAGCATGAACCGCAATATGGTGATTATCCGCAATCGTCATGAGTTAACCCTGATCAACCCGGTACGCCTCAACGAAACCGAAGAGCGCAAACTGGAAAAGCTGGGCCGTGTGACCCATGTGTTCCGCCTCGGCGATTTTCATGGCCTGGATGATCAGTACTACGTCGACAAATATCAGGCGCGTTTCTGGTGTCAGCCTGGCCAGAGCACCTACAAAGCGCCGCGTGCGAATGTGCATCTGAAGACCGGCCTGGACATGCCCTTCCCTCATGCCGAGTTGTTTATTTTCGACAACGCCCAATACCCGGAAGCGGCTTTGCTGTTAACCAAGCACAAATGCCTGCTCACCACCGACTCGCTGCAATACCTGGATAACTGGAATTACACCAGCCTGTTCAGCCGTCTGGCATTGCGCGTTATGGGTTTTAAACCAGGGCTGAATATCGGCAAGCCGTGGCTGAAACGGGTAACCCCAAAAGGCAAAACCCTGGAAGGCGATTTTAACCGCCTGATGAATCTCGATTTCGAACATCTGCTCGCCGCCCATGGTTCGCCATTAATGAACAACGCCAAATCCGAAGTCGGCGAACAACTGCGTCGTTTGTTTAATTAAAGAACCTGAGAGCGCTCATCCGGCCGTCCGGACTGAGCGCTCTCTGATAACGACTCAACCATCGCTCTCCCCGCCTTCTGCCGACAGCGCTTTCCCACAAACACAGAAATTCCTCTTTTCACGCGTTATAATGGCTGTTTTTTGCACTCCGGCAGGCATTACACCCGCTGCCGTACCTGTTGCCGTTATGAGTTAAAGAGCTGTTATGAGTAAAAAACGTCGTGATATCCCCACCTATGGCCTGCCGATTATCGAAACCCACTTTCACCTCGATTACCTGAAAGAAGGCAGTGCCGACGATATTCTCAGTGCCGCCCGTGCCATTGGTGTCGAACGCTTTATGACCATCAGCGTTGAGCCGGACAATATGCCCAAAGCGCTGGCACTGGCCGAAGCCCACGCTGACCTGTACGCCACCCTGGGCGTACATCCACATGAAGCCGCATTGTTTAATGATGCCGCGGAAGGTTATATCCGCACCCACGCCATCCACGAAAAAGTGGTCGCGGTGGGCGAAATTGGTCTCGATTATTATTACGACCACTGTGACCGTACTGTGCAGCGTCAGGTATTTGCCCGCCAGCTGCAACTGGCGGTGGAATGCGGATTACCCGTTGTTATTCATACCCGTGAAGCCGACGAAGACACCATGGCCATCCTGCGTGAATACGCCCCGCAGATGAAACGCAAAGGCGTGGTGCACAGCTTTACCTCCGGTATGGAACTGGCAGAGCTGGCCGTTGAACTGGGCTTTTGTCTCGGTATTAACGGCATCGTTACCTTTAATAAAGCCGACAATGTACGCGAAGTGGTCGCCGCCACACCGCTGAGCAACTTATTACTGGAAACCGACGCACCTTTCCTCACGCCGATTCCGTTTCGCGGTATGGAAAATGCTCCGCAATACCTGCCTTTTATTGCCGAAAAAATTGCCGGCGTAAAAGGCCTGAGTGTTGAAGAGGTGTTAACCCAGACTTACCAGAACTCCCTGCGTGAATTCTTTTAATGCTCAGCTGCCTGCCCGATTGCCAGCTCAGTGAACTCAGCGCCAGCGACTGGCTCTGGTTGCTGGCCTTCGGGGTCTTTGTTTATGCCAGCTCACGGCTGTGGGCGCGCTGGGCGTTCAGCTATGATAAATACCCAATGACCAGCCTGCGCTGGCATGCACCACGCTTTATCTACATCGCCTTTGTTACCGCGATGCTCACCGTTGTACCCGCCTATACCTTTTTCGGTGAAGACTCCGGTTACTGGTATTCGCGCATACTGTATTTCCCTACCATCCTGATCGCCTACGCCGCCTGGCTATTGGTCGATGTTAATAAACCGTCTGAATAACCTGCCGGCATACATTCCCGCTTTGCTCCGATTTTTACTGCAATCACAAGCCCGTAAAGCAAAACAAAAGTCGCATTGTCTGCAACAGCGTATTCACAACCGTAACCGTGCAGAAAGACCATTTCTGCTTTACCATTCTGAAAAATAACAGCGGAGAATGCCGTGACCAGCCTGACCAGCGCCAGCCAGTATTTTGAAGAACACTTCACTAAATTCGATATCACCGACAGCCAGATCAACAATACCGAGTTTGAAGAATGCGAATTCAGCGACTGCGATTTATCCCACAGCGTATTTAAAGGCTGTAAGTTTATTAACTGCCGCTTTAGCCGCTGCAATCTGAGCCTGATTAAAATTCCGCAAAGCCGTTTTGCCGAAACAACCTTCCGCGAGTGCAAAATGGTTGGCATCGACTGGACCCGTGCCCAATGGTCCAGCTACCAGTTTCACCCTGAACTGAAGTTTTACCAGTGCATACTGAACGACTCCTCCTTCCTCGGACTGAACCTGCATGAAGTGGTTATGGAAGAATGCAAAGCACACGATGTTGATCTGCGCGAAACCCAGCTGAACAACGCCCGCCTCACCTACTGCGACTTTACCCACAGCCTGTTTGGCCGCACCAATTTAAGCGGTGCAGACCTGAGTGAGTCGGTTAATTTTAATATCGATGTTCTGGATAATAATCTGAGCAAGGCCACCTTCAGCCGCTATGAGGCATTAAACCTGCTGGAGAGTCTGGGGATTAACCTGGTGGATTAATATCTTGGCGGTTTGCGTAAAGGTGTGCAGTTCGTCCCCCCCATCTCAGGTATTACCGATACGCAGAGTGGTTTCTATAATCTATTCTATGCCTGGTCCAGTTGAGTGGCACCTGAACTAACCTAAGCGCCAGACATAGTGCCCCCTGTCGTCTATTGCCACTTGTAACCATCTCTATCAATTATTGAATCAAAGTCTGAACTTCAGTACTCTCGGAGCACAGCAGGGATGCCGCCAGATCGTTAATACAACACAGTCAGAACGACCGAGAACAACCGCCCTCCCTGCTAACAATCCCGAACGATAAAGCCACGCTATTCCTGTCTGCGTACATAAGGATGGGCGGCAGCGTGCCTGGAGTAAGCCGGGGTAAGCAACCATGAAAGAAATCAGAGGACAATGATATGTTATTCATTTTAATCGGATCTTTTTTTCTTATTGCCGGAGTACTCTCAATTAATTTTGAGGGCCTTACTCAGTTACTAAAAGAGCAGGATCAGGCGCAGTGGACGAAACTGGGATCTCCGGCAGGATCTTCATTTATTGATCTTGGAAAAACACTGGGAATGTTCAGCTGGGTACTGAATCAGGGCTATGAAAGTTCTGAAAGCCTGGAAGTCAAAAAGCGTGGAAGGTCTGACTTCAAAAAGGCCATCATTGCCAGGCGCTTATTATTGTCCGGATCCGCTCTTCTGATTATTGGATTTTTCGCTGCTCTCACTGGTGTATAAAAGTTACCAACCATGGTCCTCCAGGACACTCTTATCATCAGAGATTAAAGACCAGAGAACGTATTTAAACGCTCTACAGCGAACAGCATACGAAAAGTCAATAAACCTTGACCATATCCGGAAAGCAGAAAGCAACAGCAGGAATATTAGCCGTAGCGATAAGCGTGCTCCTCACTTATCCCTTACTCGCAGCCTGGTTCAGACTCGAGATAAATAACCGCTGGATAAGCCGGACATATGAAAACACTGCACAGCCAATTATTGATTTCATGCCAGACAATGGAATCTATAAGTATTACTTCATCAGATATTTAGTGTGGTTATGTCAGCAATATCCTGAAAATTGCACCCTTTCTGCGGAGCCTGCCTCTGAGTAACTGAGACTCTGCGTCTCAATCAGGAACTAACTGCCCGACTACAGCAACCTCTGCCGTAAAAGACCTGAATTCAGATCACCTAATGCGCGACCTTCCGAGCCCCGGTTCATAGCAATAAAGACAGAGCTACCCCTTCACGACTTATCTCACTTAAAATAAAAGGTATAACAATGAAGATCCGTTTTTTACCCAGTGACTGGCTTGGTCTTGCTGCCGGGACTGTTGCAGGCCTGATTCAGGGAATCACGATATTCAGCAGCAACATTATCCTTCACACAGAGAATACGCCAGTTCTTCCTGGGGTATTCTTCGGTCTGTTCGCTCCAGCTATACTGGCTCTTTTCAGTAAGATTATTCCGCTGCCAGCACCTGCGACCAACCAAAAAATCGGCAGGTATATCAATATGATTTTCTTCATGATTACATTCGGAATCTTTACCGGAATTTCCGGGTTCGGCTATTACCTGTTCGTAAACGGAGACAGCAGCGCCATTCCTATTCTGTCGTTTTTTGGCTCCGCCGGTATCGGATTTATTTTTGCCTATCTGATCAATCCGGAGTTAGCATTCAGGCCTGCAAGCAATTTGCAAACAGACGCTAATAGCACTGATCGTTAAGCAGGAATAGGTAATAAGGTTCTTTACTTTATTATCAGCATAAAAAAACGGGCCTCAGATGAGGCCCGTTTTTGTTTTAAGCGGCGGCGTTAACAGCGCCGCTATTGGCGCGGGTGTTATCCCTGTGCCGGGCGGCGTGAGCGGCGCGGTGCGCTGCCTGCCGGGCGGCTGTTACCGCCATTGTTATTACCGCTGCTGCCGGATGAACGGCGCTGTTCACCCTGCTTTTGCTCACCTTGTTTCTGACCAGCAGCAGAACCTGCACGACCAGAGCCAGAACCGGAACGGCCAGCATTGCCGCCGTTTCCATTTGAACGACCACTACCGGCCGGACGCGGTGCGCGTGGCTCGCGGTCGAAGGTGTCTTTAAAGCCTTTAGGTTGCTTGGCTTTTTTCGGTTTACGCGGCGATTTAGGGCGCGATACCGGCAATGGGGTATTGGGTTCAAAACCTTCCTGCACGCGGCGCTCGATGCTTTTGCCGATTAAGCCTTCAATGCCTTCGAGGTCTTCCAGTTCTTCCGCGCAAACCAGGGCAATGGCTTCACCACTGGCACCGGCACGTCCGGTACGGCCAATACGGTGTACGTAGTCGGCGGCAACGTTGGGCAGTTCGAAGTTGATTACGTGTGGTAATTGTTCGATATCCAGACCACGGGCCGCGATGTCGGTGGCCACCAGCACGGCAATATCGCCGCTTTTGAATTCGGCCAGCGCACGGGTACGGGCGCCCTGGCTTTTATTGCCGTGAATCGCGGCGGCGGTAATCCCACGATCCTGTAGATGCGTGGTTAAGCGGTTAGCACCGTGTTTGGTGCGGGTAAATACCAGTACCTGTTTCCAGCCGTGTTGTTTCAGCAGGTGGCTGAGCACTTCCGGTTTGCGTTTTTTATCGACCGGAATCAGCCACTGCTCAACGGTGTGGGCGGTGCTGTTACGCGGGCTGACGTCAATTTCTACCGGATCGTTCACCAGGCCTTTGGCCAGGGTGCGGATCTCGCTGGAGAAGGTGGCAGAAAACATCAGGGTCTGACGATTTTTCGGCAGCAGTGCGAGGATTTTTTTGATGTCGTGAATAAAGCCCATGTCGAGCATGCGGTCGGCTTCGTCCAGTACCAGAAATTCGACTTCGTCAAAACGAATGGCTTTTTGCTGATACAGGTCGAGTAAACGACCCGGACAGGCCACCAGCACATCGACGCCACGACGCAGTGCAATCATTTGCGGATTAATACTGACGCCACCAAATACAACCGCCGAGCGGATGTTCAGATATTTGCTGTAATCGGCGACGTTTTCAGCCACCTGGGCGGCCAGTTCGCGGGTTGGTGTTAACACCAGTGCACGGCAACGGTTAGCGCCTGCGCGTTCGCCCTGCTGCAGCTTTTGCAGCATAGGCAGGGTAAAACCGGCGGTTTTACCGGTGCCGGTCTGAGCGGCGGCCATAACATCGCGGCCAGCCAATACGGCGGGAATGGCCTGGGCCTGTACCGGAGATGGCGTAGTGTAACCCTGATCAGCAACGGCTTTCAGGATGGATTCGGCCAGGCCGAGTTCGGAAAATTGGGTCATGAGTGCGTGATCTGCTCTGAGAGCTGACATTGCAAGGAGAAATGGCGCGGTGTCAGCAGTCGCGTCCATCCGGGCTGTAGCCCGACAAGGCAGGTCAACAGATGTCCACCCGGCCTTTGAGAGGGGGCGGACTGTACTGGAATTAGCAGGGTGAGTCCAGAAAAGCCCCGTGTGCAAATGTAGCGCAGCGTAATAACCGTGGGGATCGGTTGCTGAAATCAGCCTGGCTCCTGAGTGCCGAATTCCTCGGCTACGTTGCGGCTGAAGGCGCGCAAGGGCCGCAACACAAACACCAGTAAAATCACTGGCATCAGCAACAGCCACAGTGCGGCAATAATCAGCACCGATAGCCACACTTCGCGGCTGCTGTTGGCAAACAGCCGTTGTTCAGAAATAACAAAGGCGAAATGCTCGCGCGGACTTTTTCGGCGGTCAAAGGTCGAAGCAAAAATATAGTACGGCTGCCCGTTTATGGTGGTTTGCTCCAGCCGGTTTTGCGTTGCACTGTGCTGCGCCATGCTGATTAACTGCGGATAGGGCACCACCGCAGGCACCGTGACTCCGGTTTCTTCTGCCAGCCATTTATCATATAAAAATTGCCAGGTTTCAGGGCGGATACTGGCCAGAACCTGATCCAGAATATCGGCCAGCGGTTGCAGTTTTTCCTGTGTTAACAGTTTCAGCCCTTGTGGCAGTAATTCCAGCCCCTGCACCTGACGGTTAAAACGCAGGCCGCCGATAAAATATTGGTCAGCGGTGAGTTGCAGCGTCAGGGCCATGTCCAGTGTTGCATCGGCCTTACCCTGGCTGACCGCTTCCAGTGCACTACGGGCGTTGCTTACCTCCAGCAGTTTGATCTGCGGATAATTGCTGCGGATTATATTGGCGACCGTCCAGCCGCTGGGAATGGCCAGCACTTTGCCTGTCAGTTGCTGCAAACTGTTGATTTCCACATCGTTCTGGCGCTGCACAACAGCATAGGGTAACTGTAAAAAAGGCTGGGTCAGTGCGCCGGATAATTGCTGGCGGCTTAATACCGGTTGCAGTATTTCCAACTCTCCGCTGCGAAATAATTCCATTAGTTCCGGCCAGGCGTAACCATTGACAAATTCGATGTTCAGGCCGGTCATTTGTGCGATAACGCGTAATAAATCAATGCTGTAACCGCGCGGTTCGGCGGATAGCGCAAAGTCGATTGGCGGCCAGTCGGTTTCGTTAGATATACGCAAACGGCCAAGGCTGTTTATATAGCGTGCCTGTTCATCGCTGAGGGCAAAAAGTTCTGTCTGCGGTAAGCGCTCTTCATTCTGCGCTTCAGCATTACTGGCAATGATTTCGCCGCTTTGCTGATAGAGAAAAATCTCACCATCCACGCTCAACGGCTGGCTGCGTAAATGCGCATTTAAGGTAGAAAAAGCAACATCGACGGCCAGCACAGCCTGGCCGCCATCCAGCTGGGTGCTGTAGCTTTGTCCGGGTGCCTGTAAATGCTGGAATAAATACGGTGGGGTTTTATTCACGCTGCCATGTTGTGCGCTGGTATACCAAAGGCGCTGGCTGGCGTTGTAATCGCTGGGTTCTTCACGGACAAAGGTTGGTTGTAACTGTTCATCGTAAAATTCAAACCGGCGGCGGCGTTGCTCTCCACTGCCTGTCACGATGATGGCGGCCCAACGGTCTGCCGGTGCCGCTTTTAGCTGACGCCGAACAGCGTCACTGCTGTTCAGGTTAACCAGTTCGTACAAATTACCATTGCTGAAACCAATATAAATGGCATAGAGCACCGGGTTATTACGCATAACTTCAGCAAATAACGCTGGCGTAGCGCGGTTAACCCATTGTCCTTCAACTAACTGTGGGTATTGGGCCAATACACGGGTGGT
Source organism: Thalassolituus pacificus (assembly GCF_025318105.1). NCBI lineage: Bacteria > Pseudomonadati > Pseudomonadota > Gammaproteobacteria > Oceanospirillales > Oceanospirillaceae > Thalassolituus > Thalassolituus pacificus. Next base: position 430,404 of record NZ_JAOANI010000028.1, on the reverse strand, counting down.
TTGCAGGGCATTGCTGTCAAGATTACTGAGGTAGTCACGTGCGGTGGCAGCGGTTTGCTGGTAACGCGCGGTGACGGAATCCAGCACCAGCGCGCGACTGAAATAGTAATGCAGACCCAGGGCAACGGCAGCGGTTATGAGTGTTACCAGCACAACGGCCACACTCAGATGAAACTGCAGAACCGCTGCCGAACGCGGATACTGATGGTGCGTTTTGTCCAACCAGTGCATCTGCGCCTCCCTGCCCGTGCTCCGGGTGTCTGCTTATGTATTATTCAGCATAAACCAATAACACATCACTGCCGCTTATATCAGTTCGGCATCCAACTGACGGGTAAGAACAGCCATCACCTGCTCTTTCAGGGCTTCGGCCACTTCCCGTCCTTCAATGCCTTCGGCCAGCTTGATTTTTTTACCGTCGGCCTCAGCCCACAAAGTAAAATATTCCGTCTGAATACCACGATGATCGGTAGAGGTTAAGCCAACATCCAGATGCAACTGGCTGACCGAAGTAATGCGGCCACTGCGCTGGTACAAAGACAGTCCAAACAGCCGCCGCACCATACGCACCTCACCCGGAGTGACATCGGCCTCCAGGCTGCGGCCAAGCCAGAACAGACCAAACCAGGTGACCAACAATCCGGCCAACAAAAATACCGAGCCCATCAGCCATAACATGGCTTCACCCTGAGATGCCAAATACAGCAGAAAAATACCCACGCCATCGAACAGCGCACCAAACAGCACCATGCCCAGCGCCATACCGTTGCTACGGCCGCTCTTGCTGTCGAGGTGCAGGGTTTCTCCCTGGGTTGCCATGCCGATCTGCTCGGCGGCACTTTCACGGGCGTCTTCGCGTTGCTGCTGATGCCAGGCTTCCTGATCGGCAGCCGGCATCTGAAAGGACGATGCCTGCAGGCCTTTTGCGACCGGAATACTCCAGCTGCGCTCAAACTCAACATCCTGACGGTTATCGCCGCGCATTGCCCGGCTGTTATCGACCCGCGGATTTCGCGCCGTTGAAGCCGCCACGCTGACAATACCTTCGCAGTGCAGATTCCATTGAATACGGCCCCGATAACCCGATTGGGAACCGGTGCCCGGCAAATCGGCGGGTACATCAAATACCGTATGCACATCAAAACCGCCGTTATTCGGCTCACAGTATGCACGGCCTTTGTTCTGCCAGATCACATCGTGATGGGTCTTGCTCTCTTTACCACTGCCGGTGCTGTAGATATGCACACAGGTTAAACGCACCTGCGGGGGCTTCACCCATTCACCGCTGGCCAGGTGAAAATAGCCGCCCACCTGTCCGCCGGCCTGGCCGGGTAAAGGATCCGGATAAAAAAGCGTCTGGCCAATCTGCAGGTAGCGTTTACGCATACGCAGCGCAAAAAATATGGCCCCACTACCGATCAGAGGGAACAGCAGTACCAGCAACCCGGCCCATTCGCCGTCTTGCAGGGCGGCCATTACCGGTAACATGGCCGGTAAAGAAACCAGTAAAAAGATAATGCCGAAGGCCAATAAAATCTTATAGCTACCACGCTGATCGCTGGCGATCCCATTGCGGGCGCTGTTTATATTTTCTGCGGTGTTTTTAGTGCGCAAACCCATGTACATAATGCCGCCGCCCACCAGCATAAAGATGGCACCGAAAATACCGCCAAATAACAACATTTCCGGCCGCAAACTGCGATCCAGATAAGCACGCTGCGGATCCTCCGGATTCACATAGGCATACACCTGACCATTCTCTTGTTCAGCGTCCAGACGCGCATAGAGAGACGGCCAGAAATCACCAATATTATCCGAGCCACCGCCAAGGGCGACACGGTCATTCTGATAAGTGCGGCCGTTGAAATCGTATTGATAAAGGGCCTCAACGCTCCAGGTTACACTGTCATCACCGTAGTGAGTGTTCAGCTCCAGATTGTTGATGGTTGCCGGTACGGCAACCCAGCTCTCACTTTCAAAGTATCGCATCAGGTTATTGCCCGCCGTAAAGGCAGCGACCGCAAAGCCAACAGCAAAGAAAATAAAACCGAAGATTACAACGCCCCAGCTTTTGCCGGATTTTGACGAATCGCTGGTTTGCCCGCGTGTGGTGCTGGCGTTAGATGATGAAGCTGTCATACAAAGTCCCTGGGTCAGTTAACACCAATTGAATCCGGCCTGCTGAGAATCAGTTTTTCTCAGAACAAGAACAGAAAAGTGATGTCAGCGGCGAGATGGGTAACGAACAACCGTGCTAATGGAAAACTGGCCTCAGCCGGCTAAAAATCCCTTACCCTGCGGTGCCGTTCGTTTGCTTAATCCGTTATGCCACACTCTCAGCACTTGCCTGAAAAGTTTTCAGCCGATAACAGGCCTGCTAAATATGGTTTAACAGGCCCTGAATAAATAACGGGCAGTATGATGAAACACCCGGCCAGATGCTGCAATGCCAATGATTATTTTATGCCTGTCAGTGCGACCAAGGTCACACTGCAAACAGAGGTTTTACAAAAACAGTAACTGTGGCAGGCTGAGTAACCGCTGATCAACAGGGAATCGTTCACATGAATGCTGTACGCCGCTGGCTCGCTCATCCGTTAATTGTTATTGCCATGGCGGTGATCTACATCGTTTCGCAAAGTATGATCGCCCATACCCTGCAACAGGGCGGTGCCGAAGCCTTACTGTTCCGTTTTCAGTTCTGCTATCAGGCGGATGCGTTTAATGCGCTGCTGCACACCATCAGCGATGCACAGTTAAACGCGCTGCAACAGCACTTTGCCTACGATCATGCACACCCTCTGTGGTACGGTCTGCTGGCATTATCACTGACCAGCTGGCTGTTTAATCTGAATGCATTGTCCGCGCGCTGGAATCTGTTGCTGTGGCCCGCCATTCTGATGTCATTGCTGGATGTGGTTGAAAATACCATTCACGAACCCTGGTTTAATATGCTGAGCACGCCAAGCGATCCGTGGGTGATGATTGCCGGGATCAGCGCCACCCTAAAATGGACACTGGCCGCACTGTATCTGGCCGGAGCACTGGCACTGACGGTGCGTTATATCGGCCTGCGCAAAACGCTGACGCAATAGCAGGCAACTCTGTGATGCAGCGTCTGCGATACGGCACCCGCGATACAACAAAACGGTGGGGGCGGATGCTACACTGCGCACTTTCACGTTACGGATGAACACCATGAAGCAACGCACTCATACCCTGCTCATCGCGGCGCTGGCCACCCTGCTCAGCGCCTGCGGCAATAACGAAGTGGGTGATGTTTCACTGGGGATATTTACCCTGAAGGACATTAAACTGAACGTTATGACCGATCCGATAGTAACCGGCGTTACCTGCCACGTTGCTTCTATTGAAGCGAATCTGAGCTTCTCTGATCCCAGTGACAGTTCCATTTCCTGTCGTCAGACCGGTGAAATTACTGCCGCCATGATTGCGCAGATTGATAAAAGCCCATCCGGTGATGTGGTGTTTAAAAAATCAAAAAGCATTTTCTTTAAAAACATGAAAATCCGCCGTATTTACGACGCCGAAAGTCAGACGCTGATGTATTTATCGTACGCCACCAAAGAAACCTCCGGCAGCTTTAAGCACAGTTTATCGACCGTGCCACTGTGGGGAACGCAGGCGTACAATCATGTGCCTCAGCCGGCCAAAAAGTAAGGCATCGCTGATAAAAAACCGGCAATAAAAAGGCCTGCTACAGACAGGCCTTTTTATTTAAAACAGCGTCTGCTTTATCGCTTATCTGCGGTTTTAAGCTCAAAATCACTGGCATCATGCCGTTCATGCAACTGCTCGTGCGGCTCTCCCCAGGTGCGGTTGACCTTACGGCCACGTTCGACAGCCGGACGGGCAGACACGGTATTGGCCCAGCGCAGAACATGGGTATAGGTGTGCGCTTCAATAAACTCGGCGGCATCGTATAAACCACCTTGAACCAGCAAGCCATACCAGGGCCAGATAGCCATATCGGCAATGCTGTATTCTGCACCGCACATAAATTCGTTATCGGCCAGATGGCGATTCAGCACGTCAAGCTGGCGCTTGATTTCCATGGTGTAACGGTCGATCGGATACTGATATTTTTCTGGCGCGTAGGCATAAAAATGACCAAAGCCACCGCCTAAAATCGGCGCGCTACCCATCTGCCAGAACAACCAGTTGAAACACTCGGCACGTCCGGCGGCAGTCGATGGAATAAAGGCATTAAATTTTTCTGCCAGGTACATCAGGATGGAGCCCGATTCAAACAAACGCTGCGGCGGATTAACACTGTGATCCATCAGCGCCGGGATTTTTGAATTAGGGTTTACGGCGACAAAGCCGGAACCAAACTGATCGCCTTCCATGATATTAATCAGCCAGGCATCGTACTCTGCACCGCTGATTCCGGCGGCCAGAAGCTCTTCCAGCAGGATGCTGACTTTCACACCATTCGGCGTGGCCAGTGAATACAGCTGCAGCGGATGCTGGCCAACAGGCAGTTCTTTTTCATGGGTCGGCCCGGCAACAGGACGGTTAATATTGGCGAATTTACCGCCGTTACCCGCCTGCCACTGCCAGACTTTGGGCGGGATGTAAGTTGTTTCAGTCATGAGGCTCCCCTTGCGGATGAACAGATAGCCTCAAGTGTACCCTTTCCGCCCAGCAACGCCACGGCAGGTAAGGGTCACTTTATAGCGAATGACGGCACACTGAGTTGCAGCCTCACAGTTGCGCGTGCAAAGCGCGCAGCAGAGTTTCCGTTTCCTCCCAACCAATACAAGCGTCGGTAATCGATTGCCCGTACTGCAATGTGCCATCGTCATTCTGGCGTCCGGCCTGAATGAAACTTTCCAGCATTAAACCCAAAATACCGCGATTACCGGCAGCCCGCTGAGCCACCACTTCCTGCGCAATCGCCACCTGGCGTTCGTGCTGCTTACAGGCATTATCGTGGCTGCAATCCACCAGCACTTTGGCGTGGCAGTTGCCTTTTTCCAGCTCCGCCAAGGCATCCGCCACCGATTGCGCATCGTAATTGGTAATGCCACGGCCACCGCGCAGTACCAGATGCGTGTCCGGGTTTCCCGGTGTGTCGAGCATCGCCATCTGACCGTCCACATCCACGCCCAGCGTATGGTGGCTGTGACGCGCAGAGATCATCGCATTCACCGCATTAGCGGCCGAACCATCGGTGCTGTTTTTAATGCCCACCGGCATTGGCAGATGGCTGACCATTTCACGGTGAGTCTGCGATTCGGCGGTGCGTGCGCCGATGGCGGTCCAGCTCACCAGATCGTCGAGGTAGCGCATTACCAGCGGATTCAGTGCTTCGGTGGCCAGCGGTAAACCCAGCTCTGCCAGTTGCAGCATAATGCCGCGCGAGCGTTCCAACCCCAGCGCCATATCGCCTTTGCCGTTACGCTCCGGATCATAGGCCAGCCCTTTCCAGCCGATGCTGGTACGGGGTTTTTCCACGTAGGCGCGCAATACAATCAGCAGGCGGTCGCTCAGCTGTTCATTCAGAGCCGCCAGCCGGCGGCCGTAATCCAGCACCGCTGCTTCATCGTGAATGGAACAGGGACCGGTGACGATCAGCAGACGGTCATCGTTGCCATTGAGCAGATCGCGGATCTGCTGACGCTGCTGATCAATCTGTAACGCCAGCGCTTCGTTAAGCGGCAGATCAGCCTTGAGCTGGCGCGGTGTGCGCAACGGCCGTACCGCCGGGTCATTGCTGCTTGTCTGCTGAGCCGTTGTCTGTGCTTCTGCCGGATGTTGGGTTGTTGTTTGTGTGTTCATGGTGCAGTCCTCAATGTATTTGTCAGCGTATTTCCTGCGAATCAGAAGTGCGGCCAATAGCGGCCGCCGCTAAATCGGCGGTACTGATGCAACAAACAAACAGCGGACTGAGCTTTCATGACATATTCCTTAAATTCTGCAAAGCCAATAACAAAAAACCCCGAAAGGCGGACTGCCAATCGGGGTTTTCCGGTGGCAGTCGGTTCTCACCGGACTGCCTTAACTGCATGATGCAGATTAAGCGCGGCCCGGCTCCTGGCTAAAATAGCCATAACCAAACCACCAATATTTAACGTTCTGAACAGCAGATACAGCGCTGCCTGCTGCAGAAGCAGCATGGGCAGAGAGCATGTTCAGTACGCGGGAATCAGTATTCATAGCGCTTAATACTACGCCGAAAGGCCGACATTTCAACCCCGCAGCGCGTTTCATCCATGATAATTTTATGAAACAGAGTCATTAACCGGCCACCGGCTGCGGCTCTTCAGCGTCACCCCTGGCGTCCAGATCAGCACCAATCGGGCTGGCACTTTCTGGCGCTGGCATGGCAATCACAGTCACATTGAAAACCGCCAGCGCCAGTCGCACCCAGGGCAGCAACAGGAAGAAAACAGCCAGCAACACCGGGTTTTCGTAGTAATCGTTGAAGTAGAAAAACAGCTGCAAACCAAAGAATAAACCGGGCAGCAGTATGGCCAGCAATACCGTCTTCAGTGGATTCCAGCCCATATTGCGCAGGCGCTGAACCAGAAACCAGAACGCCACGATCACGGTCACAATCAGTACCAGAGCAAACCAGACCAGCAGTTTCTCCTGACGTGAAGACGAATAACCATAACCATTGCTGTAACCAAACAGTGCCACGACTCCGGCAATCAGCAACAGTGCAGCAACCACACCCAGCACAGTACAGCGCCAGAAAAACTGAATACTGTTGAGCTGCTCTTCAGCCGCATAACGCGGATTCATACGCAGCAACGGATGCCGTGGCTGGCTGACGCTCAGCGCCGGACGGAACAGCACATAAATATGAAATAACAGCCAGCCGGCACTGATGCCCATCATGGTGAACATCATCACTTCAGATGGCGAGTTGTTCATATTGATATTCGACATATAAGGCACCAGCGACAGCAAGCCGTAATTCAGCAAGCCAACCGGAACCATCAGCCAGCGACCAAACATACGGCAGGCCAGAATGACACTCAGCACCAGCCACAGCGGATCAACCAGAATATTGATGGAGAAAAAGACCCACATCAGCTCAACGTAGTCGGAATGAGGACCGCTAAACGCATAACCTGAATCCGGGAAGACATAAGCACTACCGGCATGTAACGCGCCCTGTATTGCGAACAGAATAAAGAACGCCAGCATATAGCGGTCACGATCAATGCGTCCGTCAAGAACGCCGGTCTTTTCGCCGCTGTATTGGTCGCGCCAGAACAGGTCTTTTAATAGCAATAACATGATAAATAATCCTTTTATCGGTGTGACGCCGGCAGTTGAGGAACTGCACGGACAAAATGGGGCAGAATAAGCGCTCGTCTCTGTATGACCGCTGCATTCCCTGCCCGGCATCAGAAAGACGGTACAAAATGTAAAAATCCCGGTCATTGCCGGGATTTTTACAAGCTGTGCTGATTACACTATTAATTTCTGAATCAGTAAAGATCAGGCTTCAGCAATAATGACCGCGCGCAATGGCGCCGGATAACCTTCGGCGGTTTTATTGCGGTCTTGCGGATCGAGGAAATCGGCCAGCGAGTTAAAGTGCATCCAGTCGGTGGTGCGCTGCTCATCCAGCGAGGTCTGGTTCAGATCCACCACCCGGGCATTTTTAAAGCCCACACGGCGACACCAGAGCAGTAGTGTTTCCGTGCTGGGAATAAACCACACGTTACGCATCATGGCGTAGCGGTCTTCCGGCATTAATACCTCACCCAGCGCGCCATCAATCACCAGGGTTTCCAGCACAAGCTCACCACCGGGGCGCAGGGCATCTTTTAATTCCTGCAGGTGATCAATCGGTGATTTGCGGTGATACAGCACGCCCATGGAGAACACCGTATCAAAGGCTTTTAAATTGCCCGGCACGTCTTCCATTTTCAGCGGTAATAAATCGGCGCGGGCACTGTGCCCCGTAGCCTGAAGATAGCGTTTATACGCCTGAAACTGCATCAGGAATAAACGTGACGGATCGATACCAATCACGCGGTAAGCACCGGCACCCAGCATGCGCCAGATGTGGTAACCGGAACCACAGCCAACATCCAGCACCACGCGGCCATCCAATGGCGCGAGGTGCGGAGCCACCCGATCCCACTTCCAGTCGGAACGCCATTCGGTATCAATGAGTGTACCAAAAAACTGAAACGGCCCTTTGCGCCAGGGCATTAACCCTTCCAGGCCTTGCTGTAATTGTTCCTGCTGAGCAGCCGTAATAAGGTCGCTATTCAGTGCAATATCATGGCGGTTTAAGTCGGCATTAATCTGCGCAATGGCGGGTAACTGCTGCAGCGCATCCAGCCAGCGCTGCTGATCGCCGTGTTCTTTTTCCTGCAGCACCAGCTCCAGCTGGCGCGGTAAAACCTTCGCCCAGGGCGCCAGTTTGCCTTCCTGCATAAAGGCCAGCACATCATCAAACCAGTGCAGAATATCCTCACGCTCTGTCATTACTTAACCGCTAAAAAAGAAACAAAATTAAAACACTGATACCAGCGTATCACCTGACGGAAACCGGCCGCTTTAAGGCGTTCAATATGCGCCTGTTCGCTTTCCGGAATCAGTACGTTTTCGATGGCGCTGCGTTTCTGGGCAATTTCCAGATCGGAATACCCATTGGCGCGTTTAAAGTCGAGGTGCAGTTCGTCCTGCAGCAACTGCTCTTCTGTGCTGAAGCAGATTTTCTCCGACAGAATCAGCGCTCCGCCTGGCAGCGTCGCTGCGGCAATTCTGCTCAGTAAGGTCAGACGCTGCTCAGGGGCAATAAACTGCAGCACAAAATTCAGCGCCGTGACCGAGGCATTGTCCAGCGGATATTGCAGAATATCGGCACAAACCATTTCTACCGCGACGTTACCTTCATCCAGAGCAATATAGTGCTCGGCGCGCTCAATCATTGATGCTGAATTATCCAGACCAATAATACGGCAGCCTGCAGCACGTTCACCCGCCGCCTGTATTCCATGACGCATGGCCAGCGTTACCGCCCCCAGCGAACACCCCAGATCGTACAGGTTGGAACCCGGCTGCGCATAGCGGCCGGCAATAATGCCCGACATCGCCACGGTTTCGGCGTAGCCCGGTACCGAACGTTTGATCATATCCGGGAAGACACGCGCCACAGCACTGTCGAAGGTAAAACTGGCAACCTTCTGCTGCGGGGTATTAAAAATAGTATCGGGCTGTTGATCGAAGTCGGACATGGAAAACTGACCAGATTTTGTGCAGGGGGCGCATTCTAACGGATGGACAGCAGAGCGACCAGCACCGGACGCCATTCACGCCAGCCAAAAGTCGTACGTCCAATAATACCCAGCCGCTTAATACTATTTACTGATAGACCTGTTAAAAACTTATAAAAATCAGCAAAACCTGTTTTGACGACGCTGATTCTGCTCTTTATGGTGCCGCAGTCCTCAAGGACTCGACAGGGAAAGTCGGAGATCAGACTGCCAGAAACTTAGTGGCAGACATCCGGTTCTCTGTCGTTCTTACAACACTATGGAGAATCCGCATGAATGCAATGCTGAAAACCGCCGGCCTGAGCTTACTGGCATCCGGACTGATCGCCTGTGGCGGCGACGAAAATCAAGATGCTTCTGTTCCGCAGAATTATCACAACATCACCACCCACATGCAGGGTACAGTATTTGACGCTGTTACCGGCGCACGCATCAGCAACGATTCACTCAAAGTTATGCTGGTTCAGGGTGATAAATACCGCACCGCTAAATTGAACAAAGAATACGGTGGCGATTACTTCATCAGCGATATTCCGACCTCGACTGAGAACAATGTCACCTTCCGCATGGAAGCCACGGCAACAGGTTATCAGCCTGTTGTTGCTTCTGTTGACTTCATGGCTGATACAAACAGTCTGCAGGATAAGAACGCATGGCGCATGGGTAACTTTTACCTGTATCCACTGGGTGTCAGCGCTGCAGATATGACCGTTACCGTTACCTACAACGGTGAAATGATTGAAGGTGCAACCGTTCAGCTGCAACCAAACACTGGTGGTAACACTCTGACGGCCGACAGCATTAATGTGATTGCTCCGAACAATGGCTTCCAGGGTGCAATCACTGCCACAACCGATGCTGAAGGTAACGCTGTATTCTCCGGTGACGCTCTGGTTCTGGGTGGCCGTTATCAGGTACAGATTCTGCCAATGAGCTACAAAGGCATTGAACTGGGTCAACCTGCTGCCGTTAACGTGAACATCGGTACCGACATCATCCACCAGCGCGTAGCAATGGCCGATATCGTACCGGGCACCAACGACGGTCTGTACGTTGCTCAAGCATCTAACGAAGACGACAACGCCATTAACAGCAATGGTTCACTCATTCTGAAACTGAGCCGTCCGGTCAGCATCGTTAATGAATCACTGGCCAGCGCAGCACTGACTAACGCTACCACAGCGGTGCTGGACAGCAACAGCCAGGGCAGCGAAGTGACTGTTACTCTGTCTACCGACGGCCTGACTCTGACTCTGCAGCCAAACTTCAGCACAACTCCGGTATCGTTCAATGGCAGTAACAGCGGCACTGCGGATAATGCTATGTTCATTACTTACAGCAACCTGTTTGTTCGCCTGCAAGACAGCGACACCACCGAGCTGTACGACGTATTGAGCCTGGTAGATACCAGCGGCGCAACTGTCAGCGGCCGGGTAAACGTTACCGTAGCTTTCTGATAGTGAAACATAAAAAAGCACCGCTTTGCGGTGCTTTTTTTTGCCTGTTCCGGACTGTAAAAAATTCAATCAGACTCAGATACGTCATCCAGCAGTAACTGACCATCCTGCTCCAGTGCTTCTTCCGATAAATCACGCGACAATTCTTTCTTCGCCCGTACGCCCAGCTGTAAAAACTTCTCACTCTGGCTGAGCAAATTACCGCGCCCGCTTTTCATTGAATTCCAGGCATCGCTGTAGGTTTTTTGCACGGTCTCCAATTGATTACCGACCTTTTCGAATTTCTCCACCACGATCACCAGCTTGTCATACACCTTAGCCGCCTGATCGGCCAGTTTCTCGGTACTTTTACTGCGCCGCTCAATGGCCCAGATACTGGCAACGGTTCGTAATGTGGCCAGCAGCGTCGTGGGTGTTACCACCACGATGCGGCGCTCAAAGGCTTCGTTAAACAAGGCTTCGTCCTGCTGGAATGCCAGCATAAAGGCCGGTTCAATCGGCATAAACAAGAAGACAAAATCCGGCGAGTTAAGACCCGTTAATTGCTGATACGCTTTGTCGCTCAGACTGCGGATATGGTTACGGATAGCCTCCACATGACGTCGCGCGGCGGCATCACGTTCGATGTCAGTTTCAGCGTTAACATAATCGGTATAGGCATTGAGCGAGACTTTGGAGTCGACAATGATGTGTTTATTTTCCGGTAAATTAATAATCACATCCGGACGATAGGTTTTACCGTCATCATTCTGATGACTCTGCTCGCGCTGGTATTCCTCGCCCTTACGCAGGCCGGAACGGTCGAGTACGGTTTCCAGTACCATTTCTCCCCAGTTGCCCTGCATTTTTTTCTCGCCACGCAGTGCCGTGGTTAATGCATGCGCTTCGGCGGTAATCTGCTGGTTCAGTTTATGCAGGTTTTCGATCTGGGTTTTCAGCTCGGTGCGGTCTTTAACGTCATTCACATACACGTCGTCGACTTTTTTACGCAGCCCTTCCAGCTGGTCTTTAAACGGCATTAATAATGAATTCAGACCCTTCTGACTCTGCTCACCGAACTGTTGCTGCTTTTGCTCGAAAATTTTATTCGACAGATGTTCAAACTCTTTCAGCAACTGTTCTTTATTCTGTTCCAGCAAAACTAACTTTTCTTCCGCGCTGCGCTGTTGCTGTGTCCGCGCTTCCTGCTCAGTCGCCAATTGCTGTTGCAGCTGATTTAACTGCTGTTGCAATTGCTGTTGCTGCAGGTTTTGCTCCTGACGCTGCTGTTCCAGCTGCTGGGCCTGTTGCTGCAGATTCTCACTGCGCTCCTGCCAACGCGCCTGGGCAACACTTTGCTGTTGCAGTTCTTGTTGAACCTGCTCCAGCTTCTGTTGCTGCACATTTAAACTCTGGTTCAGTTCGGTGTTTTGCTGTTGATATTGCTGCTCTTTCTGCTGCCACTGTTGTTCTGCCTGCAGCCATTGCTGTTGCTGTTGGTCAAACTCCTGCTGGCGCTGCTGTTGTTCTTTGTGTGCCTGAGCACGTTGATAAAACCAGCCCGCAGCCAGCGCCGCTGAACTAATGGCCAGCGCCGACAAAGCCAGCTGCATTACAGACAATTCAAACATAAAACCCTCGTCAGACAAAAAAGCGGCATAAACTCATAAGCCGCTGAAAACTCAGAAATGTGCGCGTACGCCGGCAATAATACTGTCAGCGTCAATATCGTTGAATTCAGTGGTGGAATATTCGGCGAACAGCACCAGGTCGTGCTGATTGGGCAGAGGAAAATTAAAGCCTGCACTGCGCATGGAAGAACAGCCATCGTCTGACCAGGGTTCCAATACACCGTTCACCGCCGTACTCCAGCAATGGCGGCCATAACGCACCCAGGGGCCGACGCCATTGGCCAGTGGTAAACGCAGAGTAACATCCCAGCCAGCACTGATACCGTCGAACTGGGCGGCTTCTGCATTCTCGTTAATGTTTTTATCGCCCCACAGCCATAAACCCAGACCGGTGCTGACGCCCGGAATCCATTCAATGCCACCTCTGGCATACACCAGATCGGTCAGCAGGGTATCAGACTCACCATCATCGGTACGCTCTTCCGGAATACTCTGGGTACTCAGCCCCAGTGCCAGTGCGGCATAACCCTGCGGTTGCCAGGCCTGTGCCGCCCTTGGCACGAACAGCAGGCTCAGAAGCAGAAACAGCAGACCTGCGCTGTACCGGCCGTTCATCGTGTTGTCATCGGAATACATCATGTTCAGTCCTGTTATTGCTGTGCTCATGAGGCCAAATGCCCTGTCGCCATTTGCCACCTTGCGGGCCAATCTGTGTTGATTATGCCTGATTACTGCGGCATTGCGTGCCAGTGAATTGCCAAACTGGTTCCATCGTGCAGAATCGACCGGACAATAAAAATCTCACCATTAAGGATAACTCCATGAAAGTCGCTGCCTTAGCGCTGCTTGCGCTGACCCCGCTGCTGACCACTCAGGTTCAGGCCAGCTCTTCCACTCCAAGCATGAACAGTAACTACTCCACCCACCCGGTGCAGTGGTACAACGCGGTATCCGAACTGGAATACTTTGATACCAATTTCACCACCACCTGGGTAACCAATCCGGCCTGTGATAACAGCGCCGACTTTACCGCCGTCACCTACAACATTTTCCATAATGTGGGCTTTGTTTACGACTTCGGTGATGAAATGGAACAGTCACTGGGCAAGGTCACTGAATGTGCCGACGTTATTATGCTGCAGGAAGCCTGGGACTACGACGATATGTACGAAGACGGCCCGGTGGATGATTTTGCCGCACGCGGCTTTGAAGACACCTACGGCGGTGGCAGCAACTATTGCAACGGCAGTGATATCGAAGCCGACTGCCCGGGACTGATGATTTTCTCACGCCACGGTTATGCAAAAAAACTGGGCTACCACAAATACAACGCCACCAGCGGTATTGATGGCGTAAAAGGCAAAGGCGTGATTGGGGCCATTGTCGAAAAAAATGGCCAGTATATTTATGTATTTAACACCCACCTGGTTTACGGCAGCGCCCAGCATTTTGGCGGCAACAGCAGCGATGATAACGCCCGCCGTGGCCAGATGAACGAAGCCATCAGCTGGATGAAAGAAAAAATCGATGCCAACGCGGCACAATTTCCACCAGCCGCTGTGATTCTCGGTGGCGATTTTAACACCGACCTGCAAAACCCGGCGGCTGTGCAAAACGTCACCCAAAGCAGCCTGTGGGATCAGATGGCATTAATCCGGAATCAAAGCACCGAAGTACGCGATGGCCTGCAATATTCTTACTGGCCGAAAGACGCCTGCTGTGAAGACACCGGCCCGAATGGCCTGGCCACCGATGACTACGCCTGGTTCGACTACACACTGGTGTTGGACGCCGCCAACTGGAACATTGACGCCCCAACCACCGGCTGTGGTGTCAATCGCGTAAACACCAGTGTCTGGGCACCGGAATGGCGTGGACAGGATGGTCAGCGTTACCTCGCTTACTACACCCACAGCGATCATTACGGCAGCCTGACCGAAATTGATTTCTGCCAGCCATAAATGATCATCGTAAATGACCACCCCGATGCATCGTAAAAAAACCGTCCGGTGGGTGCTGCTTGCAGCACTCGCCGCCGGATTCACGCTGTTATTACTACAATGGCGCGCACCACTGACTCAGGTCAGCGCTGATGCTGCTAACGTTGCCAGCAACGACCAGCAGGCGACTTCCGCTCAGACCCCATCCAGCGGGCACACTCTGGCAGAAGCACCGGCCTCGCTGCGCGAACGCTTACACCAAAGCCTGTTACGCGGTGCCCAACAAGCAAGCGCCGAACAACTGACACAGGCCCTGAATACCCTGCGCTGGACCGACAGCGAATGGCAAGCCGACCCCGCAGCCGGGCTGCAACGCTTGCAGCAACGCTGCCAACAGCAACTCAGCCGTGCCTTTGAACGCAACGCCGACGACAGCGACATACAGCAACTCTGTGAACAGCAATTGCTGTTATCACTGGCGGAAAGTCAGGGCTTAACCCTGGAACAGGCCAGTCGTTTTATCGCCATCAGCCAGGAAAATCCTCAGCCGCTGAAACAGTTTCAGCAACGCTCACCGCTGAGTGACTTCGATAATCCGTTGCAATTTTTTGAACAATACTGGGCCAGCCAGGATGCACTTTACGGTACCAATATCAGCCATAAAGTTTTCGGCGCCCAACGCGATGGCATGCGTTTTAATCAACGCTTTCAGGATTTTTTAGCACAGGCCAAAAACCTGCCATTAAAAGACCGTCTGACCTGGTATGAACAACAGCAGCAACAATTCGCCAGCCAACATGGTCAGCCGTTAAGCGTCCTCAGCAGTGATGCCATTGACCACGTTAACCGCCTGATCAGCCTGTACGAAGCCGGTGACTCTGCCAATGCTGACGATAAGCTGCAGCAACGCTACCAACTGCGTCGTCAGTATCTGAGCGAAACCAGCGCCGAACGCTGGCGCAAACGCGAAGAAAGACAATTAAATGAAAGCGGGGCATTAGCGGAACTGAACTGACACCGCTCCGGAGGCTGCGGCAACCTCATTCCCCTCAGTTATTCCGGAGCATCCTCGTACTAAATCATCAAGGATGATATTACGCCTGTGCTTCATCTGATCAGTGTTCTAATAAATATTGCTGTTTTTTCTGCAATATAAATCAGCTGTAAAATAATTATTCTGCTTTCCACTACCATTGGCCTTCCGCTTCAGCAGAAGCTAAACCAAGAGGACAGCGTATGGAACATGCATTTTACGTTCGAATGACCACCGCAGGGAAAGGCGACTCCGGAACTGATTACAGAATACATTTCACCCTGCACGGCCTGAATTCCAAGGGAAAGATGATTTCCTCCCCATCATTTGAAATTTTAAGTTGCCGTGGGCTTAAAGATAATAACAGTGTTGCGTCACCTCATTCCGATCCGTTCGCAGCAAAAGAAATTCCGGTAATGGTGGAGGATCTGGTATCCCCTACCAGCATTACCATTTCCTGCCTGCACAGTGATGCTTACCGTCCCTGCGTCGTTGTTTTAAGATCCGGAAAAGATTCCTGGGTTTTTCCGAACTACAGTAACGCAGCCACCGAAAAAGAACATGGTGTCAACAAACCTATCACCATTCCGGTTCTGGATTTCCAGCAACAGGATTGGGATGAAAGCCATCTTATCTGCCCTACTCCGACCAGTATCAACGATAATCTTCTGGATTCACAGCCTGTTTTAATCTGCCACAAACGCCTGCCTGATTTAAACAACAGCAAATACAGAACATTAAAAGTGAGTGCATTTTACAAGCTGATCTATTCCGGCACTGCCATTAAAGGAAGTCCTATCGACCGAACCATAGAAGTAAGTGCTGGCGTCGAAAACGAGATATCGGTTACAGAGCAGGTCAGTGCCAGCCTGGGTGTGGAAGCCAGCTTTCTGAGCATCGGTGCGGAAATATCCAAAGAAACAACCCATACCCAAAAGATAGCCAGCCACACGACGGTCACCCAGAAACTGACCGGAAGCACTGACGACTCACCGATCCGTATTGCCTGGTGGCAGAAAGTGTATCGCTATGAAGTACAAGGGATAAACAAGAACTGGGGAAGCTCAGCGATATTCGATGATCCTCAGGATTCTAATATCATAAAAACCTGGTACCAGGAGCCAGTCGAATAAATAAACGCATTAAGATTTAAACTGCCTTAAACAATATCCGCTCATCACGATCAGGACGATGAGCGGATATTTTCTTTTTTCATACCCACGACCAAGCCCCGAACTCACCTGCCCCCTGCTCACCTTATCCCTGCTCAAAAGTCCCGCCTTCCGCCCGGCAATCCCCCGGATTGCGTAACGGGCAATCAGCTAACGATAAACAACCACAACCTATGCAGCTGTCGAGCTGCTGCTGTAATAAATTCAGGTCAGCTATTTTCTGTTGCAGTAACGCCTGCCACTGACGCGACATGGCCTGCCATTGTGCGGCGGTCGGTGCACTGTCTTCAGGTAATACTGCCAGTGCCTGTTTAATTTCGCGCAGGGTGATGCCGGTGCGCTGCGCCACCTTAATCACCGCAATACGGCGCAATACATGGCGGCTGTAACGGCGGTGATTAGCATTATTACGCCAGCTGCGGATCAGCCCTTCTGCTTCATAAAAATGCACGGTGGATACCGGAATATCACAGCGCCGGGCAATCTCACCCACGCTCAATGCGGTTTTGTCTGCGGCAACCGGCTGCGGCATAACGCTTGACCTCAAGTTAAGTTGAGGTTTTATGGTAGCCGCCGGTTCCATTATTGAGAAGACTATTTATGTCACAGACCGTCACATCCCCGGCTCAGACTGTCGCGGTACAGGCCCCCGCAATCCCCAGAATACTGCCGCCAGCACGACAAACCTCAGCGCTCAGCCTGATTATTATCTGCGTTCTGGTTGGCCTGAATCTGCGCCCGGCACTGGCGGCCATCGGCCCGGTTGTAACGCTGCTGCAACAGGATACCGGGCTGAGCTTCAGCGGTGTTGCCTGGCTGACCCTGCTGCCGGTACTGGCGATGGGTATTGGCTGCTTTGTTACCTTATGGCTACGCCGCCATATCAGCCTGGCGCACTTAATTCAGGGCGCTTTAGCCTTGTTACTGCTCGCCAACCTGTTGCGCCTGATCGACGCCAGCAGCCTGAATGCCGCGTTATTATTATTGACTTCATTACTGGCGGGCTCCGGTATTGCCGTTATTCAGGCAACACTGCCGATTGTGGTTAAGTCACTCGCCAGCGACAGTGCCAGAATTATGGGGTTTTATGTCAGCGCTATTATGGGGGGGGCGGCGTTAGCGGCTGGCCTTACTCCTTTTCTGGCACAGTGGCTGGCCAGCTGGCGCGCTGCTCTGGCCTTCTGGGCGGTACTGGCGGTTGTCGCGTTAGTGGCATGGATGCGCTGGACAGCACGGACACAAATTCAGCCTGCGGCAACATCAGCGGAAAATCAGCCCGCACCAGAGGCTGAAATACCCTCTGAGCCATTACCTGAACAGACAACGGCGCAAAGCTTCAGCCGCTACCGTCTTATGTCGTTAGTCGCGACTTTCAGCATGGCAGCCGCAGGTTATGTGTGCGTTCTGGCCTGGTTGCCGCCGTTTCTTATTGACCTTGGCTACAGCAACACAGAATCCGGATTAATGCTGGGTTATCTGACCGCAGTGGAAGTGATTGCCGGATTACTCTTTCCGGCCTTGGCTGCAGGCAGCCCCGACCGCCGCCGGGTATTATTCAGCGTGCTGATATTATCCATCGGTGGTTTTATCTGGCTGGCGTATTTTCCGCTGACAGGTGCAGTGCCGTTGCCATCTGCAGTATTCACCCTGGCATCAATGCCCATAGTGCTTATCCCACTGACGCTGCTGGGGCTGGGTATTGGCGGACAATTTCCGATGATTATGATCGTTACTATGGATCATCACCCGGATGCTCAACAGGCAGGGTCATTAATTGGCAAAGTGCAGGGCTACGGCTACAGTCTGGCGGCAATTACGCCGTTAATAATGGGAAGTGTGCGCGATCAGCTGGGTAATTTCAGTGCCGCCTGGCTGGCTCTGGCCATTATCTATGCTGCCGCCTTGCTGCTGTGCAGCCGTTATAACCCGGTGCGTTATCCACAATTGCTGAAGGCGCGGCAGTAAAGAATCGCTTCTGCTTCAGGCTTTTATTGCAGGCTTCCAGTACAGGTTTTTAACATCACGTCACCACCGGCACTGTTCAGCAGAGTATTAACGGTATCGTTCATGGTCTGCAGGCTAAGAGGCCAGTCGGGTGTTTTTTTGCTGCGCGGAAAAATCATATAAACCACGGTGCCGGAAGGCGTACCGGCACCGGTTCTTGGATTCGGGTTATCGCCGCCCAAGGCACTGGCGAGCGCAATCGACATATCCCCCAGCGTCGCTCTGGCCGGGCCAATATCCGCAATAATAAAAGGCGACGACTTCCCATTACTCAGATTCAGCGCATACCCAAAATCGCCTAATATTCCGGTGCCTTTCTTTTTATAAAAATCACCGGGAAATACCAGATACGGCACAGAGCGGGAATCGACATAACGCTGTGGATCAGTCACCGCTTTCTGTTCATCCTGCAGGGATGTACGCGAAACTAAAAAGCCTTTAAAAGTGCCCTCTGGCTGCACATAAGCCTGCGCCGGATTATCCGGGTCAGCGACAATGGCCGAACGCCACCAACTGTGTTTTGGATACCCCCCATTGGCCGGACAATCCAGTCCTTTAAAGCCTTCGCCCTGCGTACAGTGCAGGCTGACATCATCCGGGTGATAGGCATTGGGCGCACCATCGGCATCCACCCTGACCTCATTAGCGGTAAACAGATAAGCGTTCTGCTCACTGTGATGCAACAATGCCGTACCCTGAAACTGATCCCACGCCGTGAAAACACAGCCGGATTCGGCCATCACCTGCGATACCCACAGCGGCAGCATAATAAGAAGAGCCATTCCTTTCATAGTGATTCTATCGTCCTGACAACACAAAGAACGTTGAGTCTATCGGACACATCCACAGAAAACACCCGCAGGCGGTATCAGACGCATGTATGTACAGGTTGTTACTGACAAAAAACAGCAGAAGCCACAGCCCTTTTCCATTAACATCGATTCAACTTAAGCCCTGAAGAACGGAGAACCCTATGCCCAAACTCACTCTGTTTTACGATGGCCACTGCCCGCTTTGTGTACGCGAAATGCGTCACCTGACCCGGCTTGATCGTGCGCAGAATATGCAACTGGTCGATATCCAACGCGATGACTTCAGCGAACACTGGCCGCAGGTTAATAAAGCAGAAGCCAGCAGCATCTTGCTGGCCATACAGGATAACGGTGAATGGTTACGCGGCCTCGATGTTACTCACCGCGCCTGGCAACTGGTCGGCAAGGGCTATTGGATTGCGCCCTTACGCTGGCCGGTTATCCGCTTACTCGCCGATCAGGTTTACCTATGGTTTGCGCGCAACCGTTACCGGATTTCCGGCTGGCTCACCGGCCAGCAGCGATGTGAGGCCTGTGCGATTAATGGCTGTGATATTACGGATAAAAAGCAGGGCAAGTGATAGTAGCCGCTGCGTGAGCTGGCTCTTTGAGGGGGCCGGCTCGCTACTACGCTCTGCGTAGTAGTGCCTGCCGCTTTGTTGGTTCTGGAAAGGATTGTGCTCTGAGTCATAGCCGCTGCGCGGGTTAGCTTTTGTTTTTTTAATAAAAGCCTATGCGGGACAAAAGCTGGCCCGCGCAACGGCTTGTAAAACCCCTCACCCCACAACAGCTTGTTTAGCCTCATCCTCCGCCTGCTTACGCAACATAAAACGCTGAATTTTTCCGCTGGAGGTTTTCGGCAGCTCAGCAACAAATTCAATCTCACGCGGGAAAGAATGGGTCGACAGGCATTTACGCACATGCTGCTGTAATTCTTTTGCCAACGCTTCATCACTGAAATATTCCGGGCGTAACACCACATAGGCTTTAACGATGGCACCACGCTCGGCGTCGGGTTTACCCACCACCGCGCTTTCAATCACTGCCGGATGTTCGAGCAATGCACTTTCAACTTCGGCCGGGCCGATACGGTAACCGGCGGAGGCAATAATATCGTCGTCGCGGCCGGTGTAAGAATGTGAGCCGTCGCCATTGCTGACCACCACATCGCCTGTCAGATAATACTGACCTTTATAAGGTTTTTTTGCATCGCCCATATACCCCTGAAAAAAGAACAGCGGCGAGTTATCCATATCCACCGCCAGCTCGCCGGTTTCGCCAGGTGCCACTTCTTTGCCATAAGGATCGAGCGCAACCAGGCGATAGCCGGGTATCTCATATCCCATACTGGCATCACGGTGCATATGATCAAACTCGTGGAAATTCGCCGAGGTCATACCGGTTTCGGTCTGGCCATACTGATCACACACACGGCAGTTCAGCATACGCTGTGCCCAGCTGACAATTTCCGGATTCAGCGGTTCACCGGCACTGCTGGCTACGCGCAGATTAATCTCCGGATAGTTTTTTAATAAATCATCATTGGCTTTTAATAAACGATACGCCGTTGGCGCCGCCGCCAGATTGGTAATGGCGTATTTACGTAAAAATTCAAAGGTATTGTCGGCGGTAAAACCGGCTTCGTTAAAATGAATGGTCGCACCCAACTGCAGCGGCGCCACAATGCCGTAATACAAACCATAGGCCCAGCCCGGATCGGCAACGTTCCAGAATTTATCGTCAGCACGCAAACCCACGGCGTATTTCATATACATATGAAAGGCCATTAATGCCCGCGCCGAAACCACCAGACCTTTGGCTTTGCCGGTGGTGCCGGAGGTAAACATCTGCAGCATCGGATCATCGGCACCAATTAAAACCGGCTCAAAGCTGTCTGATTGTTTGGCCAGCTCGGCTTCGAACAGAAAATCCGGCTTACCCGCCACAACATCGGCGGAATCCGCGACCAGCATGCTCGGTGGCAAGCCTTTAACATCGGCCAGCTTGGGCCATTGCTCCGGATTGGTAATAATCAGCTTACTTTGCGCCTGCTCAAGACGGTATTCGATAGCGCCGGAACCAAACGCGGTAAACAATGGCTGGTATACTGCACCGGCTTTCAGAGTACCGAGTACACAAATGAGTAATGCCGGGGTGCGTGGCAGCAGACAGGCCACGCGGTCGCCGGGGCCAATGCCCTGAGCTTTAAGAAAACCGGCAAAGCGCGCTGCACGTTGCTGCAGTTCGGCAAAGGTTATTTCACCGGTTGAGCCATCAATGCGCTCATAACGCAGGGCGACCCGGGTTGGATCTCCGGCATGGCGGTCGCAGATTTCGGTGCAAACATTAAGACCTTGGTCGAAGTCAGCACAGAACTGCTGTTTGAGAGAATCGACAGAAAAACCGCTGACGAAGGCGTCGTAGCTCATAGTGTGCATAGTGCTTTACCCTGTTGTTCTTGTTGTGCGCATCATGGTTGTCTGCGCGGGCGTTTATCAGGGCCTGTTTAAATAGTGTCGACAGGCCCTGACATGCGATTCACCCATGCTAAGACAAGGCAGGCGACAAACAGAATGACAGGATTAAGCAGATAACTTAACAACTTTTGCGCACAGCCAAACCACTGATGCCAGGCCAGCCGCTCAGTCCGGACGCCCGGGCCAGACACTGGTAAAAACAACGCAGGACAGACGATATTGTTATGCAAAACCTGACCTTTTCTTCGCATTATGCCCGCGCCGCCCTGTACGGGCTGGAACAGAAAAGTGGCGATTGCTCGGCCCTGCTGCAGGCAAAGAATATTGACCCCAACCTGATCCGCGAGCCACTGGCGCGTATTCCTACCGACCAGTTTGTGCGTCTGTTCCGCCTGATCTGGAAAGCGCTGGATGACGAGTTTATGGGACGTACCATCACGCCCTGTAAAGTCGGGCATTTTCATCTTATGGGCTCACTGGCGGTACACGCCAATAATCTTGAAGAAGTACTGCGCGAAAGCATCCGCTGTTACCGTTTATTTACCGACGAAATAGAAATCAGCCTGAACCTCGATGGTAACGATGCCGAGCTGAGCCTGACCCATCATAATCCGCAGCTCGACCCCGATGCTTTTTTGGTCGAATGGTTATTACTGGTCTGGCACCGCCTGACCGGCTGGCTGATTGACCGTAAAATTGTGCTCAGCCAGGCCACATTCACACACGCCCTGCCACCGCATTTTGATGAATACCGTTTTGTATTTCCCACCCGCTGTTTTTTTGGCCGCGAGCGCAACAGCCTGTTTTTCAGTAAAAACCTGCTTTCTATGCCGGTGGTGCGCACACCCGCCGAGCTGGATGAATTTATTAATAATTCACCACGTGATCTGATTGTCTGGACCGACGAAGACGACAGCATCACCACCCAGGTGCGCCGCCTGCTTGAAGCCGGCGATACCAGCAGTCTGCCGAACCTCGACTGGGTGGCCGAGCAACTGCACATGACCTCCTACACCCTGTGCCGCAAATTAAAAGCCGAAGGCAGCGCCTATCAGAAAATTAAAGATAACCTGCGCCGCGATCAGGCCGTGGTGATGCTGACCCGGCAAAATCTCAGCATTGCTGAAATATCCAGCCAGCTGGGTTTTGCCGAACCGGGAGCGTTTTCACGCGCGTTTAAAGGCTGGACCGGGGTGAGCCCGCTGGCGTACCGGCAACAGGATCAATAACTGGCCTGCAAAGCAATTTAGTATTAGCAGAATTACTGGAGTGTTTCGTGGCGCTGGCTTGGTTGGGGCTCGTCGAAGAGAGATGGCCCTTCGACTGCTTCGCGCTCAGGGCGAACGGGCCTTTATAAATACCGTTCGCTCTGAGCAGCGAGCCTTTCGACAAGCTCAAGAGAACGTGTCTAAATAAATACCATTCGCCCTGAGTAGCGAGCCTTTCGACAAGCTCAAGAGAGCGTGTCTAAATAAATACCGCTCGCCCTGAGCTTGTCGAAGGGTTAGCTGCCGCCCGGCCTTACGATCAATTCTGTCCGCGATAAAGCCGAGACCTGTGGGAGCGGCTTTCAGCCGCGATAACACTGGCAAAACCACCATCATTGGAGGAGGATGATCTTGCCCCACTTTTAAAAAGCCCATACCTTACAACCCCAAAAAAAGCCGCTGGCCCACCGCCAGCGGCTTTTTAATCAACGCCCTTCTGAACCGCTAGAGAATTTCGATAGCCACCGCCGTGGCTTCGCCACCACCAATGCAGAGAGAGGCCACGCCTTTTGTCAGGCCACGCTGTTTCAGTGCATTAATCAGGGTAACCACGATACGTGAACCGGAAGAACCAATCGGATGCCCGAGTGCGCAGGCACCACCATTAACGTTCACTTTATTCTCATCCAGACCCAGTTCCTGAATCGCCAGCAGGCTGACGACTGCGAAGGCTTCGTTAATCTCGAATAAATCCACCTCGGCACTGTTCCAGCCAGATTTTTCCAGTACTTTTTTTATTGCACCGATAGGCGCCAGGGTAAATTCCGCCGGTAATTGCGCATGGGTTGCGTGGGCAACGATGCGTGCCAGTGGTTGCAGGTTTTTCTGTTGCGCGTAGGCGCTGCTGGTCAGTACCAGCGCCGAAGCACCATCGCTGATGGAGCTGGCGTTGGCAGCGGTTATGGTGCCGTCTTTTTTAAACGCCGGTTTCAGCGTCGGGATTTTTTCCGGGCGGGCGTTACCCGGCTGTTCATCAACGTCGATCAGGGTATCGCCGTTACGACCAGATACCAATACCGCAGCAATTTCCTGTTCAAAATAGCCGTTTTTAATCGCCGCCAGCGATTGGTTAAGTGAGCGGATAGCAAAGTTATCCATGGCTTCGCGGCTGATGCCATATTCATCGGCGCTGCGCTGGGCAAACACGCCCATCAGGCCGCCTTCGTAGGCATCTTCGAGGCCATCAAAAAACATGGAGTCTATAATCTGGCCGTGCCCCATGCGCATACCGGCACGCGCTTTGGGTAATAAATACGGTGCCTGACTCATATTTTCCATACCGCCGGCAATCATCACGTTATTGCTGCCCGCCTTAATCTGATCGTGAGCCAGAATAATCGCCTGCATACCGGAGCCGCACATTTTATTAACGGTTGAGCAGCCAGAGCTGTCGGGAATTCCCGCCGCACGCGACGCCTGACGCGCCGGAGCCTGACCCAGTCCGGCTGGTAACACACAGCCCATAATCACTTCGTTAATCTCATCCGGGCTCAGGCCCGCACGCTCTATCGCAGCGGAAATAGCCACCGCGCCTAATTGCGGTGACGGTACACTGCTTAATTCGCCCAGCATACCGCCCATTGGGGTACGGGCTGCCCCACAAATAACGACGTCATTATTGTGCATAGTTTGCTCCGGATGTTTCGCGGCTGACGATCCCTGGGTAAATATTATTGCCGGATAGTCAGTCGCTTTTGTTTATATATCGGGTTTGTCTGAATTGCTGTCCTGCGCTGCCGCTTTATCAGCTGCTGTTTGGGCTGCTATTTGCCTAACAGGGAACGGGCAATCACTTCTTTCATAATTTCTGACGCACCGCCGTAAATACGCTGCACACGGGCATCGGTAAAGGCGCGGGAAATCGGATATTCCGAGGTGTAGCCATAACCACCAAATAATTGCAGGCAACCATCAGCTACGCGGAACTGCATTTCGGTGGCGCTGTATTTCGCCATCGAGGCGGTGGCAGTATCCAGCTCACCGGCGCTGTATTGGCCAATACACTGGTCAATAAAAGCCTGATTAACGCGGTATTCGGTTTCCATTTCGGCGATGCGGAAACGGGTATTCTGCAGCTGGCTGAGTTTCTGGCCGAATAATTCACGCTCAGTGGTGTAGGCAACGGTTAAATCCAGTGCGCCACGGGCGGCGGCACAGGCCAGCGCACCAATCACCAGACGCTCGCGGGGTAATTCGCGCATCAGGTAAACAAAGCCCATACCTTCTTCACCCAGTAACGCCGATGCCGGCAGGCGGATATTGTCGAAAAATAATTCTGACGTATCGCCACAGTGCTGACCGATTTTTTCCATATTGCGGCCGTGGCTGAAGCCTGGCAGCGTCGTGTCGACCAGAAATAAACTGATGCCCTTGGCACCGGCAGACGGATCGGTTTTCGCCGCCACAATCACCAGCCCGGCGTGCTGGCCGTTGGTAATAAAGGTTTTTGAACCGTTAAGAATATAATGCTCGCCGTCCTTTTTGGCCGACGCACGCATGGCCTGTAAATCGCTGCCCGCGCCGGGTTCGGTCATGGCGATGGCACCCACGATTTCACCACTGGCCATTTTCGGCAACCACTGCTGTTTTTGCTGCTCGCTGCCGATATGCTGCAGGTACGGCGCAACAATATCGGAATGCACCATCACATTAGTCGCCAGTGCGCCAAAACCCATGCGCGCCAGCTCGGCACCGACCACGACGGAATAATCAAACGGTACACCGCAGCCGCCAAATTCTTCCGGCATATCGACACATAACAAACCCGACTCACCCAAAGTGCGCCAGATTTGTGCCGGAACAATGCCGTCTTTTTCCCACTGCTCGTAATGCGGAGCAACTTCGGCTTCGAGCAGGCGCGCTACGTTATCGCGGAACAGTGCGCGTTCCTGAGGTTCTTTAATAAAGCTCATGCTGTTCTCACTTCGGTCCCATGCGCAGAGCGCAATCCAGACGGATAACTTCGCCATTCAGAATCGGATTTTTAACCATCTGATTCACCATCATGCCGAATTCTTCCGGACGACCAAGGCGCTGCGGAAATGGCAGTGTCGCGGCCAGACTTTCCTGCACTTCCTGCGGCATAGCGGCCATCATCGGTGTCATAAACAGGCCGGGGGCAATGGTATTGACGCGAATACCGCTGCGCGCTAATTCACGTGCCGACTGCAGTGTCATTGCCACCACACCACCTTTGGACGCGCTGTAAGCCGCCTGACCAATCTGGCCTTCGTAAGCCGCCACCGACGCGGTGCAGATAATAATGCCGCGCTCGCCGTCGGCATTGGCTTCGCGTTCCATCATCTCGGCCGCGGCCAGACGCATAATATTAAAGGTACCCACCAGATTGACCTGAATAACGCGGTTAAAAGCATCCAGCGCCATTGGCCCTTCGCGGCCAACAATTTTTGCCGCCGGAGCAATACCGGCACAGTTGACGGCAATGCCACACAGGCCATGAGCTTCGCGTGCGGTTTTAAAAGCGGCCTCGGCACTCTCGGCCGACGACACATCGCAGCGCACAAAAATACCGCCGACTTCTTTGGCCAGCGCTTCGCCACGCTCTTCCTGTAAATCGAAAATCGCTACCCGGCAACCTTCGGCGGCCAGTGCGCGTACCGTGCCTTCGCCCAAACCTGACGCGCCGCCGGTGACGATGGCGGCTACATTATTAAATTCCATGACATGCCTCTTGTTATTAGTTGTTATTAATTTTCCTGACTGGAAACCCCGTTAACGGGCTATACGATAAATAAACAGCGGAGTTCAGTGTGACGCAGCTTGGCAGAGCAAACCATGACAAGATTGCGCAGGAAATTTGGCAAAAAAAAGCAGGAAAAGGTTGGGCTGGCGACCGGCTATTGCACTGGCGAAGTTTAGGCAGCCACTTTGTATTCTTATCAATGCCAATGCTGGCAGCC
This sequence comes from Thalassolituus pacificus, assembly GCF_025318105.1. Lineage (NCBI taxonomy): Bacteria > Pseudomonadati > Pseudomonadota > Gammaproteobacteria > Oceanospirillales > Oceanospirillaceae > Thalassolituus > Thalassolituus pacificus. The sequence continues at coordinate 403,439 of NZ_JAOANI010000028.1, read as the reverse complement.
GCTGCGCGGACTCGCTTTTGCGATTAATTTAAAGCCAATGCCTGGCTCGGCTTAGTAGCCAGCCCGCGCAGCGGCTATTCAACCGCCCCAGCATCCCTCAACGCCCGCTCTATCACAAAAATCCTGTCCTGCCCCCACACCGCCAGCTCGCCATAACGCATACTGGGCACGCCCCATAACCCATAACTGATCATTTCCTGGCGGTTGGCTTCGGCCCAGTCCTGCCAGTGTGTACGCCAGTCATCACGCTGCAGAATGGCTTTGGCGTCAAGCCAGTTAAGGCCGGCGCGCTGCACGATAAAGCGCATGCCGGAGTCGGTTTCAGCCAGTACGCCTTCGCTGTTAACCGCGCGGGAAAAGCTCAGTAAATAGTCGGCGGCTTTGCCCTGCTGCTGCGCCCAGGCGAACAGGCTGTAGCAGCGCTCCACCCCGGCACCGAGCGGGTCGGCGACATAACCGTACGCAATGCCGCGCTTGCGTGCTTCGCGCTGGGTGTCGGCGAAGATGTACCATTTTTTCAGCGCCGGTACTTTCAGCCCGCGCATCAGCATGGGCAATACCGGTTTAATCATTAATGGCTGGCGGTAGTGCTGTGCCAGTTGCAGCATCTGTTCCAGCCCCAGGTGGCTGTAAGGACTGCGCGCGGAAAAATACAGCACCAGCGGCTGGTTTTCTGCGGACGGAATATCAGCAACAGGATGGCAGCAGAAGTCACGCCAGGTACGGTCAAATTCCATCAGGGTGCTATCGGCCTGCTGCAGGCCCAGGTCGCGCAGACGCTGTTGCAGATGATCGAGACGATCCAGCCCCCAGTACCATTCGCCTTCGTAATACAGCGTCGCGCTGAGGTAATGCCCCAGTTGCTGCAGGCGTTGTTCATTGCGGCGCAGATGTTCGTTCAGGTCGTGGTTGAGCAGCGGATAGCCGTCCAGTACGCGTGTATCGTCGTACCAGTAAGCGCGGAATACCTTTTCTACCGCCTGCCAGTCGGGCTGGCCGCGACGCTCCAGCAATAACAGCTGCGCACTGGCCTGCAAGCGGCGCATGGCGCGCAACTGGCGCTGTTGTTGCGAATCCGGCAACGCTTGCGATGGATAATCCAGCCCATACAGCCCGGCCAGATAACCGGCGTCTTTAAAGGCATTGCTATGCCACAGCGCAGGCTCGGGGTACATATCGTCCTGCAGCTCCAGCACGGTAAAACAGCGTACGCTGACGCCATAATGCTGCTGAAAATCCGCCAGTATCTGTACCAGCAGGTAACTGTAAGGGTCGTCGATGCGCAAAAAGACCTGTATTTCATGCGGGCGATTGGCCAGCAGCCTTCGACCTTCGCGCACACGGTGGCGCAGGGCCAGTAAACCGGGCTGACTGAGCAAGCGCGCGGCCTGTGCCTGCAGACGGGCACGGAGGAAAAGCGGCGGTATTCGTGTCATTGGGATTCTTATTGTTATTCGATGCTTTATACTAAACCTCCGTGTCAGACATGTCAGGTTCGTGTCCTGACTCCTTGTACGACCATCAGTGCGCTAAAGCGAGCCTATGAATAAACGCCCGAGCAAACGCGATTTACGCGATCAGCTGAATCAGGAAGTCGATGACTTTCTGCGTCAGGGTGGCGAAGTAAAAGAGGTGGCCTGTGGTGAAACCGGGCTGCAGAATGGCCGTTATAACGATCACTCCCTTGCCTTTGATAAGCCGAAAGAAGAACGCACACCGCTGAGCGATGTTTTAAAAACCATCGATCAGCGGCGCGAAGCTGGCCGTAAACACAGCAAACCGGCCGCAGAGAAAAAAAATCGCCGTCCGCGCAAAAAAGTGATCTACGATGATTTTGGCGAACCCCTGCGTATTATCTGGGAAGAATAACCGCAAAGGATTTTTCCATGCTGGCCGAACCACTTGCTCTGTTAATTGCCGCCGTTGTTTTTGCCTACGCGTTATTTTCCAGAAAAACCGAACAAGCCGCGCTGACTGCGCCAATGATGTTTACCGCCCTGGGGATTTTACTGGGGCCGGTATCGCTTAACTGGGTTGCCGCCGACATTGATGGCAAAGGCCTGATGCTGCTTGCAGAATTTACCCTAGCGCTGATTTTATTTGTTGATGCCAGTCAGATTGAGCGCGCGCACCTGGTTAAATTTGAAGTATTACCCATCCGCCTGCTGGCTATTGGTCTGCCGCTGACCATGATTGCCGGTACATTGCTGGCTTATCCGTTATTCGGCGGCGGTTGGTTACTGGCAGCCCTGCTCGCCATTATGCTAACCCCGACCGATGCGGCTCTGGCGCAATCTATTTTTAATAAAAAAGACATTGATGAATCATTGCGCCATTCCATCACCGTCGAAAGCGGTCTGAATGATGGCATTGCCCTGCCGGTTTTATTATTTGTTCTGGCCATGCTGGCTTCCAGTGCCAGCGCAGAAGTCGATCATCTGCATTGGTTATTGTTTATCAGTCAGCAATTTTTAATCGGCATTCTGTGCGGTGTACTCACTGGCCGGGTGGGCGGCTTATTGACAGAAACCGCCGCCAAACGTCAGTGGATGACAGCGCCGTTTCAGCGTTTATCGGCACCCATTCTGGCCTTGCTGGCGTACAGTGGTGCGGAGGTGCTGGGCGGTAACGGGTTTATTGCGGTTTTTCTGGCCGGGTTGTTTCTGCAATCACACCACACGCTGGTGCTGCAACGCCTGAAAGAATTTGGCGAAGCCGAAGGGCAATTACTCAGCCTGACCATGTTTTTTTTGTTCGGCCTGATTTTCGTACCCGACGCTCTGCCGCATATTACTCTCAACAGTTGGATTTATGCCCTGCTGAGCCTGACCGTTATCCGTATGATTCCGGTATTAATCAGTCTAACCGGAGCCGGCTTGCCGCTGAATGCGCGCATTTTTTTAGCCTGGTTTGGCCCGCGCGGTATTGCCAGCATTCTGTATCTGCTGCTGGTCAGCGAGCAGCTGGGCTTCAGCGACAGCAATCCGGCTCATGCCGAATTGTTTGCCACCACCGTCCTTACCGTATTGCTCAGCATTTTTCTGCACGGTATGTCCGCCCGCTTTTTCACGCGCCTGAGCGTGGCAACGAAGCACGGATAACCGAACACTCTGTCCTGAAAATGCAACGCCTCTGAGAAAAACAGAGCAAAACCGCATAAAGACTGGCCTGACAGACAATGGCCGGATTGGCTGGTGAAACCTTGCACGGCAGATGTTTGCGCAATATCAATAGCCTTGTGGCCCGGATTGAGTACTCTAGGGCCTGTCAACACTAATTGAATAGATCCTGCTGAGAGCCAGTTTTTATCAGAACAAGGAGAGAGGAGTGATATTAGCGGGCTAAATGAATGACGAACGACGAAGTTAATGAGGAAAACTGGCCTCAGCCCGAAGGGTTATGGCTAAAAATCCCTCATCCTGCGTTGCTGTTCGTTCGCTTAACCCGTTAGGCCACACTCTCAGCGCCTTGTTTGAGATATTTTTAGCCAATAACAGGCCTGTTTCATTAGTGTCGACAGGCCCTAGGGCCTGCTCAATACAATCTGAACCGCATAACCTGAACCGCCTACCCTTGTTTTGTTTTTACGGAGTCTTTGTCATGGATACAAAAAAATTACTCGCCGCCGGCCTTGTTCTTGTTGCTGCGGCCGGTACGCTGGCCTGGACCCTGTTTAATCCTTCTGCCCTGCCCGACGGGGTGGTTGAAACTAACGGCCGGTTAGAAGCCGAACAGGTGGAAGTCGCCATTAAAACCGCCGGACGGGTTGCCGAAGTATTGGTCAGCGAAGGTCAGATGGTCGCGGCTGGTGATTTGCTGGTACGCATCGACAACCAACAACTGCTGGCGAAAAAACGCGAAGCCGAAGCGCAGATTTCACAGGCGCAACTGGCAGCGGAAGAAGCCGCGGCGGCGGTAGCGCAACGTCAGAGCCAATTAAAACTGGCCAATTCAGAATTAAAACGTGCCCAGACACTGTTTAAACAAAAAGTAGCGACCCAGGACAAACTCGATCAGGCCGAAAGCCAGCAGGAATCCGCCAGCGCCGGTCTGCGTCTGGCGCAGGCCACCGAAAAACGTACCCAGGCCAGCATTGAAGCCGCACGCGCCGGACTGCAGGAATTACAAAGCCTGCTCGACGACACACAAATTTACGCCCCGCGTAATGGGCGTGTGCAGTATGTGCTGGCACAACCGGGCGAAGTGCTCGCTGCCGGAGGCCGGGTGATTACCTTGCTGGATGTTTCCGATGTGTATATGACCATTTTTTTACCGGCCACTCAGGTCGGCAAACTGGGTATTAACGACGAGGCACGGCTGGTGCTTGATCCGATTCCGGAATATGTGGTGCCGGCGCGGGTTTCGTTTATTGCCGGTGATGCGCAATTTACTCCCAAGTCGGTAGAAACCAGCGAAGAACGCAATAACCTGATGTTCCGGGTGAAGCTCAGCATTGATCCGCAACTGCTGAAATTGCATGAAGAAAAAGTCAAAACCGGCGTACGCGGCAGTGCCTATGTGCGCACCGACAGCAGTAAAGAATGGCCGGCTGATCTCACCGTGCAATTACCTTAGTACCGGAGCCTGTGGCAGACATTATCTGCCCGGCACCGCTGCTGATGCTTTTCCACACAGCGCTGTAAAAAGCGCTGCTGCACAGAACGCCAACAGAACAACGCACGGATTCCGGCATGGATACATCTATGGATAAGCCCGCCTTTACCCACATTGTCAGCGCCCGAAAACTCAGCCATCTCTATGGCACAACGCAAGCCCTGGCACCGCTGGATATTGATATTCCTGCTGGGGTAATGGCCGGTTTTATCGGCCCTGACGGCGTTGGCAAATCGACCCTGCTGTCATTAATTACCGGCGTCTGCAAACTGCAGCAAGGGCAACTGACGGTACTCGATGGTGATATTAATAATCGCCGCCACCGTAATACCAGCCTGCCGCGCATCGCCTATATGCCGCAGGGGCTGGGAAAAAATCTCTACCCCACCTTAAGCGTGGCGGAAAATCTGGATTTTTTCGGGCATTTATTTGGTCAGGACAAAGCCGAGCGCACCAGTCGTATTCAGCGCTTAACCCAAGCCACCGGGCTGGCGCCTTTTCTTGAGCGTCCGGCGGGTAAATTATCCGGCGGTATGAAACAAAAACTCGGCCTGTGCTGCGCATTAATTCACGATCCGGATTTATTGGTACTGGACGAACCCACCACCGGGGTTGATCCGTTGTCGCGTATGCAATTCTGGCAGCTGATTCAGGATATCCGCCGCGACCGCTCACAGATGAGCGTGTTGGTGGCCACCGCCTATATGGAAGAAGCACAGCAATTTGACTGGCTGGCGGCCATGGATGACGGCCAGGTAATCGCCACCGGGTCACCGCAGGAATTATTGGATAAAACCGGCTGCGACACACTGGAAAAGGCTTTTATTGCCCTGCTGCCAGAAGAAAAACGTGCCGGCCATCATGAGGTGGTGGTGCCCCCTGCGGTACAGCACGATGGCCCTCCGGCCATTGAAGCACGCCATTTAACCCGGCGTTTTGGCGATTTTATTGCCGTGAATGATGTGTCTTTCCGCATTCAGCGCGGCGAGATATTCGGCTTTTTAGGTTCCAATGGCTGTGGCAAAACCACCACCATGAAAATGCTGACGGGATTACTGCCCTTCTCGTCCGGTGAAGCGCGTTTATTCGGCCAGCTACCGCAGGCCAATGATATGGAAACGCGGAAAAAAGTCGGCTATATGTCGCAGAGTTTTTCTCTGTACAGCGAAATCAGTGTGCGCCATAACCTGGAACTGCACGCAAAACTCTATGCACTGGATGAACAACAAGGGTCGGAGCGTATTGCCCATGTGCTGGAAGAGTTCGGACTTGCCGAAGTACAGAACAGCCTGCCGGAAAGTTTGCCTTTAGGCATCCGTCAGCGTCTGCAACTGGCGGTTGCGGTGTTGCATCAGCCGGATATTTTAATTCTGGATGAGCCAACCTCCGGCGTTGACCCGGTGGCGCGTGATCAGTTCTGGAGTCATTTAATCCGCCTGTCGCGCGAACAGGGCGTGACCATTTTTATCTCCACCCACTTTATGAACGAGGCTGAACGTTGCGACCGTATTTCGCTGATGCACGCCGGTAAAGTACTGGCGGTGGGAAAACCCGCCGAACTGGCGCAGCAGCGTGGCAGTGCGTCACTGGAAATTGCCTTTGTTGATTATCTGCGCGAAGCCGCCGGTCTGAACGATACGCCAGAACCGTCAGCGGCCCCCAATACGAATAACAAAAGCACGGAGAAAAGAACCGAGAAAAGCGCTGAAAAAGCCAATGCGCTGCCAACGGCGGCAGAAAGCCATACATCACCCAAAACACCACGCCGTATTTTCAGCCTGCGCCGTTGGTGGGCCTATGCCTGGCGCGAAACGCTGGAAATTCAGCGCGATCCTATCCGTCTGTTGTTTGCCTTGTTCGGCCCGCTGCTGTTAATGCTGACCTTTGGTTACGGCATTTCTTTTGATGTGGATAACTTAAAATACGCAGTGATCGACCAGGATCACTCGCGTGAAAGCCGTTTATTACTCGAAGGTTTATCCGGATCGCGCTATTTTGACGAGCAACCCGCTCCGCTGGATTTTGCCGATGGTATGCGACAATTGCGCAGCGGAGAACTGAGTATGCTGGTCGAAATCCCACCGGACTTTGGCCGCCATTTATTACTCGGCTGGCAGCCGGAAATTGGTGTACTGATCGACGGCGCGATGCCGTTTAAAGCCGAAACCAGCGCCGGTTATATTGATGGACTGATGCTGCAGGAATTGCAGGCCATTGCGGCTTCCAGCCCTCAGGCTGCCGGGTTGAGCATGCCGATGACGGTGAGCACCCGCTTCCATTTTAATCAGGCATTTAAAAGTGTATTTGCCATTGTACCGGGCGTGGTGATGCTGATGCTGGCATTAATTCCGGCGATGATGACCGCCCTTGGCATTGTGCGTGAAAAAGAAACCGGCTCCATTGCCAACTTCCGCTCAACGCCGGTTACCCGGCTGGAATTCTTACTCGGCAAACAGGCACCGTATATTGCCATTGCTTTTTTAAGTTACATCACCCTGTTATTAATGGCCGTGTTGCTATTCCAGGTGCCGGTACGTGGTTCACTGCTGACATTAAGCAGCGGTGCATTGCTGTATGTGTGGGGGACGACCGGTTTTGGCATGGTGATCTCTTCGTTCACCCGTACTCAGGTTGCGGCGCTGTTTGCGGCGGCGGTGCTCAGCATTTTACCGGCGGTGAATTTCTCCGGTTTATTAACCCCGGTATCGTCGCTGACCGGTGCCAGCCAATGGCTGGGACTGGGCTTTCCTTCCGCCTGGTTTCAGCAGATCAGCATGGGCAGCTTTACCAAAGCCCTGACCTTTTCGCAGCTGTGGCATAACCATCTGGCATTGGCTGGTTTTGTACTGCTCTTTACTCTGCTGGCCTGGCTTGGCCTGAACAAACAGGAGCGTTGATGATGCGTCTGAAAAATATCGCTCAGTTAGGCATTAAAGAGTTATACAGCCTGAAAGCCGACCCGGTGTTATTACTGCTGATTATTTATATTTTTTCGGTGGCGGTTTATACCGTCGCAACCGGGGTCAATTTTGAAGTTAAAAACGCGTCGGTCGCCGTGGTTGATGATGATAACTCACCGCTGTCACGGCAAATTACGGCAAGCCTGTTAGCACCAGAATTTCAGCCCGCCGTAAAGATTGATGCTTCGCGCATGAATGAGGTGTTGGACCAGGGCGAGTTTGTGTTTGTACTGGTATTTCCACCAAACTTTGAGCGCGATCTGCTGCAGGGAAAAAAACCGGAAGTACAATTAAACGTCGACGCCTCCGCCATGACTCAGGCCGGTAATGGCGCGGTGTATATTCAGCAGATCATTCTCGCCGAGGCCATTCATGCGCTGTCACCAACACTCAACTTTACCGACAAACTGCCGGTTAACATCAGCGTGCGTAAGCTGTTTAATCCGAACTCCAGCTCGGCCTGGTTTAACTCGGTGATGCAGGTGATTAACAGTGTGACCATGCTCGGCATTATTCTGACCGGTGCCGCACTGATCCGTGAGCGCGAGCATGGCACTATTGAGCATTTATTGGTGATGCCGGTAACACCAGCAGAAATTATGCTGGCGAAAATCTGGGCCAATGGTCTGGTGATTTTAATAGCAACGCTGCTGTCGCTTTGGCTGGTCGTGAATAAACTGCTGGAGGTGCCGATTCATGGCTCAGTGGGATTGTTTGCGCTGGCGTCTGCAATCTATTTATTTTCGGTGACCTCACTGGGCATTATGCTCGGCACCCTGACCCGTTCAATGGCGCAGTTCGGCCTGCTGATTATTCCGGTGGTGGTGATTATGTATCTGCTGTCGGGCGGCACCACGCCGCAGGAAAGCATGCCCGATGCGCTGCGCTGGATTATGCAGCTGTCGCCATCCACCCATTTTGTGTCGCTGGCGCAGGATATTCTCTATCGCGGGGCAGGCATTGAGAGTGTGTGGCCATTGCTGCTGATCCTGCTGGCCATTGGTGCGGTGTTTTTCAGCGTGGCCCTGGCACGCTTCCGCAAAGCCATTGTCAGTATGGGCTGATGCATTCAGCCCAACCGGATTTATTCGCTGCGGGCTTTTTTCCAGGGGTCCGGGGCGCCGGGTTTACGGGGTTTGGCGGCAGCGCTTTTTTGTTTCTGCGCCGCTTTGCTTAAACCATCACCGGCGGCCATGGTTTTTAACCGGCCACGGATGGCTTCGACCTCAAGTCCATCTTTAAAACCAATAAACACCGCTTCCACCTGTGCTCTGGCCCAGGGCGTGCGGCGCAGAAAGGTAAGACTGGAGCGGATGCTGGGGTTGGAGCGGAAACAGTTGATACGCACCAGATCGCTGAGCGTTGCCCAGCCGTACTGATCCACCAGCTGGTTGAGCAGATTTTCCAGCGTAACACCCTGCAGATGGTCGGTTTTACGTGGTGCAAATGGAGTAGCAGGCGGGGTATCGGTCATGATTTTCTCTTCCGGGTTCGTACTTAAGGCGCGACCTTAGCAGATGAACAGACAGGCGCATAGGCCGCAAACTGGCGCTACAGACAAATGCAGCGATACGAACACAGATACATACACAGGAAATACTGATGGACCTCTGGCAGGACGTAGCCCCGACAATTGATTTCAGTTTAGCCATTGATCTGCCACGTTTCTCGCAGGGGCTGGCGGATTCTGCGCGCATTCTCGATATGGGGTGTGGCTATGGCCGTATTACCGAACAGCTGCAGCGGGCGGGTTATTGCAATCTTTATGGTGTGGATGCATCCGCAGCAATGATCAGCCGTGGCCGGGAGGAATTCCCACAGCTGCAGCTGTTACACAGTGATGATCCACTGGCTCAATTTCCGGCGGATCACTTCGATGCCATTCTGGCCTGTGCCGTTTTAACCTGCATCCCCTGCCAACAGGAACGCAGCACGCTGATCCGGCAACTCTGGCAATGGCTTAAACCGGGAGGCTGCTTATATCTGGCTGAATTCTGCCATGTTGATGGCGTAAGGTTTATGTCCGGATTTGGTATCGATATGTGGCACAGCCGTCCTGCGGAGCTGCGCGCACTGCTCACTGGATTCAGTATTGAGGAGGATGAAATCCGCACAGAAAAAACACTGTCCGGTCAGACAGCACTGAGCTGCCATCTGTTTGCCCGTAAACAAGCGTCTTTTTACCCCTGAACAACCAGAGACTACCCGGATTCAGGCAGCCTCCGGGCAGCAGAAACTACTCGACCGGCTGCGCGCACTCGGAATGCGAAGGCTCGAACTTACAGCGGATTTTGCGCTGCAGGGTCAGCATATCGCCGTCATAGTAATCGCGATCACGCAGAGCAATCCGTGCCTGCTGCATCATCAGCTGATATTCGGCTTTATCTTCCGCTGAAATATGAATCCACAGATTCTCCGGCACATCACCGGTCTGGCGTTCCACTTCTTTTTCAATAGCGGCAAAGCGGCTGTAAAAATTCTCACGCACCAGCTGGGCAATTTCAGTCGGAAATTTATCTTTACGGCCAATTAACTGCAGCGTTAATTGCGAGAACGGATAATTCACAATGCCGCCTTTATCGCCGATACCACGGTACAACTCCATAATGTTGTAAGCCACCAGCGGTGCCGGTAAAACATCCACGGCATGGTTATTAAACTTGCTGCCGGCGCTGACCACACTGGTCGGCACCGGGTTGGCGCCCAGCTGCAGAATCATTTCCGCCTGCACCAGATCGTAATCCATTACCGCCACCCGCTTACCGGCTGCTTTGGCCAGGGTGCTGATTTGCTTATCGTTGACGAAAATATAAGCCGCGCCCATTGGCGCAAAGCCCATCACCACAAACTGACCTTCTTCCATGCGCGGTGCATTTTTCGGGTTCACCAGCACTTTCATCAGCATATTCATATGCCTGGATGACGGGATTGCACCAATGGCATCGATGGTGCCGGTAAATTTATTAAATAAACGCGCGCGGATACCGGTAAATAAAGCAGCATCGCACTGACCGGCTTTCAGGTCATCGGCCAGCACCCCTTCGTTGGTGTAGGCCTCCATATTAATGGTGACGCCCATATCCAGCATCCGTGCCTGCTGATCGACGGCGGCGGCATAAATAGGCCCGGAGCGGCCAAGAATATCCCAGACGCATACCGTACGTGGCGGAATATTGCCATCCACCAGAGTATCGCTGTAAAGCTTTTTAATGGCACCGATACGTTCATGTTCCGATAACGCCGGATTCATTGCCTTAGCCCGCCAGGCCTCGGTTGCGGCTGTTGCCTGTGCTGCTTGCGCGACCTGTGCGCCAGCGGTGAAGACTATCAGTGAGAACAGTAACGATCGGATCATGGGAGTGCCTGCGTATTGAATTGTTATTATTGTGCTGTCTGGCAGTACTTATCCGGTCAGACACGGCATGCACGATAGTAGCCTGATGCAGCAGGCAGCAGCAGGTGAAAAAAAGAAACGATAGGCATGTTGTTGGCCGGATCGGCCATGCCCTGCCAGCACAGCAGCCAAAGGCCAACCTTACAATAAATGACAAAATACACATCAGGATCATAAAACTGACACCAAACCGTCATGCCAGACCCTTAGCCTCTCACGCCTGTACAGACATTAATCAACAGTAACCCTGTGAGATCTGCCATGAAACCGTTAAGCCGTATTATTGCCCTCAGCAGTTTGGGTCTGGTGACCCTGTTGAGCGGTTGTCAGGACGATGACAAAAAAGACTCTGCTAAAGCCATCGATCTGACCATCCTTCACACCAACGATCACCATTCTTATTTTGATGGCCAGACCTACGACCTGAAACTGAACTACAACACCGCCACCAGCGCCGCTGATGATGTTCGTCTGAATCTGGGTGGCTTTGCCCGTATTGCCAGTGCCATCAGCGAATACCGTGATGACAATACGCTGGTACTGAACAGCGGTGAGCTGAACGGCACACTGTACTTCAGCCTGTTTAAAGGTGAAGTGGACTTTAAAGTATTCAATGCCATTGGCCTGGATGCTTACGAGCTGGGCAACCACGAATTTGATGAAGGTGAAAGCCGTCTGGCCGAACTGATTGATCTGGCCGAGTTTCCGGTGATCAGCGGTAATATTCACCCAACCAGCAGCAGCCCTTTGTATGGCTCTGATATTCAGCCTTACGTTATTAAAGAAGTCGATGGCGAACTGGTTGCAATTCTCGGCGTATTAAAAGTTGAGAAAACCCGTGAATCATCACTGGTTACCGATGCCGTTGAGTTTGATGAAGAAATTGCTTCGGTAAAAGCTCACGTCAGCACGCTGCAGCAAAAAGGCGTGAACAAAATTATTGTACTGAGCCACCTGGGTTACGATTTTGATCAGGTTCTCGCCCGCAACGTGACCGATGTTGATGTTATTATCGGCGGCGATACCCATGACGTGCTCGATTCCAGCGGTGAACTCAGCAACATGGGGGTAGATGTACATGGTGCCTATCCAACCGTAATTATGAACCCGGCCGGTAAACCGGTTTATATTGCGCAAGCCTGGGAATATGCCAAAGGCCTTGGCCGTATGAATATCTCTTTTGATAAACAAGGTGAGATCACCACCATCGACGGTAATTTAGAATTACTGGTTGGTGCGCCTTATCAGGTCAAAAATGACAGTAACGCCTGGGTGGATGCAACGGCAGAGCAGCAGACTCAGATTAAAAATACCATCCAGAATCTGAAAACCATCCGTGAAATAGCACCGGACAGCCGCATCGAAGATATTCTTGCTCCGTATAAAACAGAGCTGGAAACCTTCAAAAATGCATCACTGGGCACAGTGACCAACACCATGCCTTTTACCCGTATTCCACAACCCTTTAATAATGGTGACACACCGTCAGGCAGCTACGCCGCGCAGGTAGTAGCCGATGCGTTTATGCAGTATTTGCCGAAAGCCGATGTGGCGATTCAGAATGCCGGTGGCGTCCGGGCTGAAATGGCCAGCGGTAATTTCACCGTGGCCGATGCCTATACCATTCTGCCGTTTTCCAATACGGTGGTCACCATCGATATGAGCGGTGCTGAGATTGTCAAAGTGCTGAACGAAGGTCTGGATTATGCACAGGGCATCTCTGGTTCGACCGGTGCTTTCCCTTATTCATCCAATCTGCGTTATGACGTGACACTGGGTGCGCCTGCCGGTACCGGTATTCATAATGTTGAAGTGCGCAACCGTGCCACAGGCGTGTGGAGCACGATTGATATGAACGCCACCTACGCGGTAGCCACCAACTCGTTTACCGCACTGGGTAAAGACGGCTACAACACCTTTGCCGATGTGCGTGCAGCCAACCCGGCGGCGTTTGAGGAATCGGATGTTGCTTATGCCGTCCCCTTAATCGAATATTTCCGTGACGTCCTAACCGATAATATTTTACCGCCACTGGACGCTGCGAATTACTGTATTAAATCAGTAAACGTTGCGCCCTGAGCAACAGCGGATAAGCGACGCATTCTGTCGCCATAAGCGTTAAAAATCACCGGCCCGGCGTTATGCCTGGCCGGTTTTTTTTATGCCTGCGTTAGCCGGTTTATTGAATACGGTTTTTGGCTTCAATCCACTGCGCCATATATTGCGTACTTTTTAAGCTGTGATGACGCAGCATCATGCCGTAAAAATGCTGCTGACGATGGGCCTGAATATCCTTACCGATAGCGGCCAGACGCTGCTGCAAACGCGGCGCATGCTCACGGAAAGAAAAACGCGAACTAATCAGCTTGAGGCCATTAGCCTGTAACCCCTGCCACTGAATTTCATCCTGATACAGCGTCACTGCCTGCTGAATAAAATCTTCTGCACGATTGGCAACCAGTGCCGCTGCAGAGCCCGGAGCATACATACCTTCCGCACCAATGGCGGTGGTCACCGCTGGCGTACCGCATTCGGCCGCATCTATTAGTTTGCCTTTTAATCCGGCCCCAAAGCGTAAGGGCGCCAGCATCACCCGCGCGGAGCGCACCACCTGTTGTGCATCATCAGCCCAGCCTTTCACCAGAAATCCCTGCCGCGCATTATGCAGCTGGGTGGCTTTGGGAGGCGGGTAAGCACCGTAAATATGCAACTCCGCCTGGGGTAGTTGCTGGCGAATGACCGGCCACAGAGATTCTTTTAAATAGCGTACAGCATCCCAGTTAGGCTCATGGCGGAAGTTACCGATACTGATGAAGTGCTGACGCTGTGCAAAATCCGGCACGACCTGTCCGCTGTTTTTTTCAGCCTGCATAAACGGCAGATACAACAACTGAGTGGCCGGCACATTAAACCGTGACTGCAGCCAGTGCATTTCAAACTCTGAAATCATCAGGCTCAGGTCGCAACGCAGAATGGCGGCAATTTCACGTACCGCCAACTCGCTGTGCATAAATTCTGCAGGCGGATCAATAGCTGATTGTTCTGGGTTAGCCTTCACCATGGCCGCGCGCGCATAACGCAGACAGTGCAGGTCTTCGGTATCGAGAATACGCAACGCTTGCGGACAATATTTTTCCACCCGCCAGCCGAATTGTTCTTCCATCATAAAACGGTCAAACATCACCGCATCGGGCTTCAGCTGCTGAATAAACGCATCAAACGATGAACAGTTCAGCACCAGTTTATGCGGTTGAATATTCAGCGCCGGTAAATCGGCGGCATGTTCACTGTATTCAGCCGGTGAGCCGTAATGCACGGCATAGCCATCCTGCTGCAGCGCCTGAATCAGCTGCAGCATACGGCTGCCCGCCGCCGAGGAGTTGGGCTCGGGCCAGACATAGCCAATCACCAGCAATTTTTTTTCTGGCATGGTCATTTCGGGGGAAGTCTTGAAATCAGTCATCGGCGGATTATAGCGGCCGCAAGGCCCCGACCGCTATCAGGTTAAGGCACCACTGAATAATTCAGCGGTGCCTTAAAACCAGCGCAACGGATACACACGACGGTTGATCATACGGTGATAGATCACACCAAACAGCACGATCAATAAGGTGCCGCTAAACACCGGAGTCAGCAGAAAATCCCACTCAGGAACCGTCAGCATAACCAGCAATGGATTCGCGCCGGCCGGTGGATGCAAAGTATTGGTCAGCACCATCAGACTAACCCCAAGCCCGGTCGCCAGCCCCAGAGTCAGTGGATTCACATCCAGATACTGTAGAACCAGCAGCCCGATCAGAGCGGTCAGCAGGTGGCCACCGATAATATTGCGCGGCTGTGCCAGCGGGCTGTCGGGCAAGGCAAACAGAATCACCATGGTGGCACCAAAGGGCGCCATGATCAGCAGGCTGTGCTGCCAGTGCTGCAGTAATGCCAGACTACTGATACAGAGCATCGCCCCGGCGCCGGCCAGTAATGCAGCCTTGAGCGAGGTTATGGATGGGTGGCGTAAAAGATGAAACATAAATTCTCCCGTGATACGGCTTGAACGGTTAAACATAAAAGTAGACCAACCTGTCTACCAGAAACCATAAGGTAGACAACTCGGTATACCTTTGTCAATATCGGGTTTTCAGCGGAGCCTTTGCCATGACACTGACAACATCCACAACGACAACCCCTACAATCCCGGCATCAGCACCCGCAAAACAGCAGCAGCTTGTTCACACCGCGTTTACCCTGTTTTACCGCGACAGCATTCATGGCGTTGGCATTAATCAGATTCTGCAGGAATCCGGTATCGCAAAAAAAACCCTGTATCATCATTTCGCCAGCAAAGACGAGTTGGTGCTGGCGGTGCTGGCGTATCGTGATGAGGTATTTTTCAGTTGGCTGCAAAGCCGCATCCATCACGCGGCGACAGCAGAAGCGCTGGTGCAGAACTGGTTTGCCGCCCTGGATGACTGGTTTCATAACCGCGTGGCCGAATTGCAGGAATTCCGCGGCTGCTTTTTTATGCACAGCGCGGCCGAATTTACCGATCCGGCTCATCCGGTTCACCAGCACTGTGCACAACACAAAGCACGGCTTTGCCGCATGCTGGGTAAGCAGCTGGGCCAGTGGCTGGATATAAAAAGCGCAAAAAAACTGGCGGATGATTTATGTTTATTAAAAGAAGGCGCGATTGTTTGCGCCCAGGTGCAGGGCAATAAAAAAGCCGCCCGGCAGGCGGCTTTAATAGCATCAGGGTTATTAAGGCACCTCTGAATAATTCAGAGATGTCTTAACCAAACGGCTAAGTGAAGGGCCGTCAATTGCCCCGTAATGGCGGCTTCGGCATCTGATTAACTGGCCTCTCCAGCACTTCGCGATACCAGATCGGCCAGCCGCGACTGGCACGGATTAATAATTTAATGCCGCTATTCAGTTCTTCCAGCTGCGCCGCCGACAGGTAATACAGCGCTTCACCCTGTGCATTGGTGCCATCTTTTTGTGGCTTAATACGGATTTCCGGTACGTTAAAATCGCGCAGCCATTGCGGCGGTTTATTGTCTTCCAATGCTTCAAAGCGCACATCGGTAATACTACAATCGGCCACTGCTACCGGACCGGTCGGCCGCTTATTGCATTGTTCCAGCTGCGCCTGTAACGCGGCACGTTCACGGTTGCATACGCTCAATGCCGAGCTGCATTCCTGCAGCTGACTGGCACTGCTCTGCAGATCCAGCTTTAACTGATCACGCTCGCTGCTAACCTGCTGCAACTGATGTTTCAGGTCATTCACCCGGTACGCTTCTGCCGCCATTAACTGATTGTGCGTACTGGTCAGCATCACGCAACCCGGCAGGAAAAGCGGCAGCGCCACAACAAACAGACTCTGGCTCAGTTTCATTGGCTGCCCTCCCATACCAGAAAACCGTCGATGTCTTCAGCCAGCAATTCATCCAGCTGCTGCTGGCTGCGCGCGGAGCCCTGTTGTTTCAGGGTTTTTAATAAGCTCAGACGCTCACTGATCCGCTGATTGGTAGCCAGCAGTTGGTCACGCCCGGTTTTTAAACGATTAAAAGCGGCAATCTGTTCATTCAGTTCACGCGTACGCTGGGTGATGGTGTTGTTCAGCCCGGCCACCTTGCCTTCGGCCTGGTCGGCCTGCCGCTTTGCCGCATCGCGTTGTGCTTCAGCCTGGGTGCGCTGGTTATTCAGCAGAGCATTGGCGGTTGTCAGGTCGTCTTTTTCGTTGCGGCAATTGCGCAGCTCGTCCTTTGCGGTATTCAGTTCCTGCTGTACAGGACATTGTGGCGGATTGAATACCTGATACACCAGCGCAGAGCCGAGTGCGGCAATAATGGCGAGGTAGAGATAATCTTTCATCGCGCTTCCCTGTTGGATTATTGTTATTCCTGTACTGACTCTGCCATAGAATATACGGCGGTAAAACTACTCATTCGCCTGACTGCGCATTGTTGTTAAACTACTTTTTTATTCTCCTGCCGACACTGTACCCGCCATTCTGACTACCGAGGTTGTTGTGCTGTTAATTGCAAAGATTCTGGTGACGTTTTTAACGGTGGTTTTACTGGCCAAAGTGGCCGAACGCATGAGCCCGCGCCATGCCGGGTTGCTGGCTGGATTCCCCCTGGGCACCGCCATTGCGCTGTATTTTTTTGGCTGGCAGCAGAGCCCGCAATTTGCCGCCGACAGCGCCGTATTTACCCTTTCCGGGCTAACCTCCGCCATCTGTCTGGCTTTTGGCTACTGGCAGGTAATCAAACGCAAACCCGGTCTGCTGTGGTTACCGCTGGCAACGCTCAGTGGATTTGCCTGCTTTTTTTCGGCCAGCGTGATTCTGCAGCAATTGCCTGCCAACCGCTGGCTGAGTCTGGCGGTGGTGGTTGCGGCCATCTTTTTATTCCGCACACTGTTTAAAGATATTGCCGAGCAACAGATTGACCGCAGCCAGCCACCGGCCAATAAGCTGGCCGAATTATTATCCGGTAAGGCTGCGACGCTGCTGTTCCGTGCCAGTATTGCCACAGCATCGATACTGCTGATTACCGGTCTTGCCGATTTGCTTGGCCCGACCCGCGCCGGTTTGCTGGCGGCTTTTCCGGTGAGTTTTTTCCCGCTGATGCTGATCCTGCACATCAGCTACGGCGCCGGTGTGCTTAACGCCACCATCAAACATTACCCCGATGGTATCGGTGCATTAGTGGTTTATGCGCTGGCAGTCAGCTATCTGTATCCACTGCTTGGCCTGCACTGGGGCACGGCCGCCTCGTTGCTGTGTTCGGTCGCGTATTTGCTGGTCTATTCCCGCCTGAAAAAATAGAAGGAACGAAACATGAAAGGAAGCTGCCTGTGTGGCGCGGTAAACTATGAAGCGGACGAACTGGCCATGCCGATTATGCATTGCCACTGCGATACCTGCCGCAAGGCCCAGGGCACAGCGTTTGTACCCACGGCCGGTGTTAAGCGTGAACACTTCCGTTGGCTGAGCGGTGAAGACAAGCTCAGCTGCTATGAATCATCACCGGGTAAAAACCGCTGGTTCTGTTCTCGCTGCGGCAGCCATTTAATGGCCGAACGCCCGGTGATGCCGCTGGTGATTGTGCGTGTTGCCACCCTTGATGAAGACCCGGGGGTACAACCTCAGGCACATATCTGGCAGGAACACGACAAGCCCTGGCTGAGCTGGGAAGGCATTGACGGTTTTGCCCAATGGCCGCCGGGTAAAGACTGATATTGGCGCCCAGATGGGAAGCGACCAGCTCAGACAAGGGGCCAGAGTCCTGCTACAATGGCCGCTTTTACACGACCATTGATTAACAGCCGGCCAGACCTGCCGGCCCTTAGTCCGGAACCCAGAACATGAAAGAATTTACCACCCCCACTCAGTTTCAGGATCTTGCCCAGCTGCTGTCTGACAACGGCATTGCGACCTCTAGCACCTGGTATCACGGTACCTCTTCCGGCCTGATTTCTGCGATTCAGAGCGAAGGCCTGAAAGGTTCCGGCGACGCTGAAATTATGGCGCGCCAGCTGAAAACACTGAGCACCATCGGCCACGATACCAGCGAGCAGAAAGACCCGTTATTTTTAACCCAAAGCAAAGAACTGGCGTACTTCTGGGCCAGCCAGAAAACCCATACGCGTAACCTGTATCTGGGTGGTGGTGAAGAAGCGGTGATCTTCGAGGTGAACCTGCCACAGGAACAACAGGCACTGGTTACAACCGATGCCGGTGGCGCTGCCCTGGTAATGGAGCCGGGTAATCTGTATCTGGCCTGGTTGCGTGAACTGTACGAAAACAACGGTAAAACCCTGGCCGAGATTGATCCGTTCAAATGTGACCGCATGGATTACCTGAACAAACTGGGCCTGGCTTATCTGGCGGTGGATGTTGAGCCGCAATATCTGACCCTGCTGTAAGCCCTGCCTGCGCTGTTGCCGGCACCGGGATATTCTGTTCCTGTGCCGGCACTTCTTTTTCTGCCTGACCAGGCGTAATCTGCGTCGCCTTATCTCCCGCCCAATCTGTTTACCTTCGAGGCAGCCAGCGATGAAACAACGCATTGCATTTACCCTGATGATGTCTTTTGTGTTATCGGTGCTGATGACCTGCTGGATTACCTTTCTCAATCTCGGATTTACCGACGAATTTTTTCTGCGCTGGTTTAATGCGTGGGTACTGGCGTGGCCTGCTGCCTTTGTGATTGCCTTTGTTACCGGCCCGACCATTCAGAAGTTATCGATGCGCTTTAAATAACAACAATTCAACAACAGCAGCTCAACAGCAACTAAACGACAAGAACAGCACGTTATTCAACTACAGTCCCCTCCCATGCGCTTATACCCTTTGGTTAACGCCGGATTTCCGTTAGTTTAGGCATTCTGTTTCTAAGCTGACGGATGACGACAATGGCCACCCCCACTCTGCGTAAAATCTATCTTGCCGGGCCGGAAGTGTTCTGCCCGGAGGCCAGTGAACTTGGCGCCCGCAAAAAAGCGTTATGTAAGCACTATGGTTTCCACGGCTTATTTCCACTGGATGGCGAAGTGCAAGCAAGCGGCAGCGCCCGTGAACTGGGCTTTGCCATCAGTGCGGCCAACGAACAATTAATCCGCAATGCCGACTTGGTGATCGCCAATCTGACGCCCTTTCGCGGAGCCAGCGCCGATGTCGGTACGGTTTACGAAATAGGCCTCGCACGCGGTCTGGGCAAAGTGATTCACGGCTACAGCAATGATCCGGCATCCTTCAGCGAACGTACCTTTGCGTTATTTGGCCAGGGGGAATATGGCCAGTCTGAATTACACGACCGAGATGGCTTAAGTATTGAACGGTTTGACCTGCACGATAACCTGATGATTGAAGGCGGGATTGCACTGAGTGGCGGAATATTTCTGACACATCCGGCTACGGAGGCGGAAAAATACAGCGATTTAACCGCATTCGAAAACCTGTTACGCCAATTGCAGTTGCAATATCAACGCCAGTGACTGACAACGGTAAAAAGCCTGTTTCCTTTTAGCTGTCTCCTGTTACCCGTCTGCAACTGCAGGAGCCTGCAGTCAAGCATCAACCGGAACAGACTGTACCGTCATCACCGGAACCCAGCCAACCTCTGCGTTAGTTCTTGTTACCCGATACCAGTCATGCAGTTCAAACTGAACCGTTAATATTTCCCCGGATTTTGTATTCAGTTCCAGAGAATCATAATCACACAGCATATTGCCTGAGGTTTTACAGGCTGATTGCTCCAGATATTGCAGCGGCACCCATCCCTGCGTACCTGAGACACTCGTCGCAAATATCCAGTTAGGATATTCATCATCCGTTTCTCCAAGAGTCACCTGCTCACCTTTTCTCAGAAAAACAGGATCGGTATATTCTGAAACGTGTTCCGTAATAACAACAACCTTCATCCCGGCTCCGTCAGTCATTCTTCCCCCATACGCTGTTCACGGTATTTCTGAATATCTGGGGTCGCGCAATACAATGTGTCGATGTAAATATTTCTTTCTGCCCAAAACACTTCAAGATCATAAACACAGAAAGAGAATCGGCCCGGATCTTCCACCCAGCCTTCTTCTGTCAGTACGGAAACGGAGGTGAATAATTCATTATCATTCCCCCACCAGGCGAGAATCAAATAAAGAAAACCTGCGCCTTCATGAAAAATAGTAAATGCGGCAGTCTCTGCCCATGGCAGAGCTTTCGCTTGTTTTACAGTATTCAAACGCTCGCTGAAGCGGCTCTGATCAACGGCAGCATCATGAACAGTAATGGTGTATATCTTAATGCCGTCCTGATCCGTCCAGTGAGGCTGGCTTTCTGTTTTTCTTGGTACGAACATCGGAAACTCCCCGCTCTATGGCCTATACCCATATTTAATACAACGCATCGCCGCAACCGCACGGCAGAATGCCTGTAAAATAATTCGTGATATTTTCATCAGGGCAGCACTGAATAATTCAGCGATGACTGACACAGGATGCACGGATTTTCGGATCTATCAAGTTGTTATTACATATAACAATAAGAGTATTGTGCATTTTCCCACACGAACAACGCAAACTGCAGGCATAAAAAAACCGGCCCTTATGAGGCCGGTTTTTATGCAGTGTCTTTGGCGTGGATTGGATAATCAAACCACACAAGCATTGGTAAACCGAAGGTAACAAACCAAGTGATGGGTTTAGAGGACAGACGACCAGGGCAATTAAACAGACCTGTTATCGGCTAAAAATTTCTCAGGCAAGGCGCTGAGAGTGTGGCCTAACGGGTTAAGCGAGCGAACAGTAACGCAGAATGAGGGATTTTTAGCTATAACCCTTCGGGCTGAGGCCAGTTTTCCTCATTAGCTTCGTCGTTTGTCATTCATTTAACCCGTTAATATCACTCCTCTCTCCTTGTTCTGAGAAAAACTGGCTCTCAGCAGGCCGGATTTACTTAGTGTCGACAGGCCCTAGCAAGCGTGAAATCTGAACCGGTGGATATCACTCAAGCCGACGGCTGAAATTTCATCATACCGTCGGTTACCGCAATGCTCTGTTGCGCTCTGTAACCATGGCAACGATGGACAGCAGCACCACCACTAAAGCGATAAAAGCGGCCAATTCCAGTCCCAGAACGGTTTTCGCGATATTCCCCGACAGTAGCGTCCCGTCATAAAACCCTTCGGTCACATGAGCCACCAATACACCGCCCATCACGCAGATGGAAATGACCCCTGCCATCTGAATGCGCTCTTCTTTCCAGGTCAGCCACAGCGCCACCAGCCCAAGCGAGATATTGGTGGTCAGCTGCCAGACTTCATGTAGCCGGGCATGACCCGGCCATTGTGGATTAAATACATGGGAAGCATTCATTTCCAGATAGGGAATTAACACCATATAAACCAGCACACCCAGACTGATCAGTATTTTTGCAATCATATAAACCTCACATAATGTTCAGCAGACAGATACACATCACCATGGTCAGCAACGATGCTGCCGTGCGGACATGATTCCAGAAGGTCCAGCGCCTTGTATACACGGACCAGACATCAGCGCATTCCTGCTCACGGCAATCGCGCAGCCGGTTATTCAAAGGCACATTGAACAGGGCTGTCACAAGCAGCATACCCGCCAGGTAAACAGCACCTGTCAGGGTGGCCAGCATTCCGGTGCTATGCCAGCCGGCAAGCGCAATCAGCATTACCGCCAGCAATGACGAGCCCCAGAACAATGGCATAAAGGCGGACCTGACGATTATGCGGTTAATGCTGTTCATTGCAGCTGCTGCGCTGCTGGCGGCCAGCTTATCCAGTGACGTGATAACAAAGGCAGAAAATGCAAAATACACCCCGGCCATAACGCCAGCGCTGAGGGTCAGCCCCCACAGAGTCAACGTCAGGATCAACTCCGCTGCCGGGCTCATGCCACACTCCAGCTACCGGCCTGAGCAGTTTTTTTAACGTAATCACTGAATGACGTTGCCGGTCGGCCAAGTGCCTGTTCAACACCATGTTCCACCCGGCTGTTACGGCCATCCATAACCTGTGTGAACAACTCATTCATCAACCACAGAAGATCATCCGGCATACCTTGCTCAGCCAATCCCTGCAGAAACTGTTCGGCACTGATAGCAGTGAAATCCAGCGGGCGTTGTAGGGTGTTGGCAATCATCTGCACACACTCGGCAAAGGTTAAGAGTTCCGGTCCTGTTACTTCAAATAGCCGGTTATGCAGCGTCGTACGCGTCAGACAGGCGACTGCCACATCGGCAATATCGTCCACGTCAATAAAGGGCTCCGGCACATCGGCAGCGGGGAGTGCGAGCTGACCACGGAGGATGCCATCTACCAGAAAGCCCTCGCTGAAGTTCTGCGCAAACCAACTGGCCCGCACCACATTCCAGCTCAGGCCACTGTTAATCAGCTGCTGCTCCGCCTGCCGGGCACCGTCTTCTCCGCGACCGGACAATAACACCAGGTGCTTCACACCGGATTGTCGGGCCTGAGCGATAAACAGACGAATAGCCTCTTCAGCAGCAGGTATGGCCAGATCCGGCTGGAAAGATACATAAGCCCGTTCACATCCATCCATCACCGCAGCCCAGTCTTCAGGTTGATGCCAATCAAACGCAGGTACGGTGGATCGGGAGACTGCCCGTACCGGATACCCCGCCTCACTCAGCTTACGACTTACGCGCAAGCCTGTTTTGCCATTCGCACCGACGATCAGTGTTGTTGCTGTCATTACAAATCTCCATCCACGTTGTTGGTTATGGGGGGCCTTGCTGCGCCCCATACAACACAGTATGGTGATATCCGAATGGACGATTAATGATCATTAATCCATTATTCTTAACCATTCGTCCAGAATCAGGATAGCTATGGCTGAAGCCCCGCAATTTCCCGCAGCCAACGATCCATTGGGCGAGCTGCTGCATCACCTGCGACTGGAAGGCAGTCTCTATTGCCGCTCGGAACTGGCCGGAGACTGGTCGCTGTCGATGCCGGTCCTGCCTGGCAAGATGATGTTTCACATCATCACCGCCGGGCACTGCTGGCTGACCATTGACGAGCAAGCGCCGGTAGCATTGAACAAAGGCTCGCTGGTGCTGGTACCTCATGGCTCAGGTCACCTGGTCAGCAGCCGTACCGATATTGAGCCGGTCCCTCTGCTGGACTGCGACATACAGCGTGTCAGCGACCGCTATGAAGTTCTCAGGATCGAAGGTGACGGTGAAAAAACCAGTCTGATGTGCGGCATTATGGGGTTTGATCAGTTGGCCGGGCAGCAACTGATACAGCAATTACCCGCGGTAGTGATGCTGGAGAAACCGGATCAGACCACCAACCAATGGCTAACCAGTACGCTGGATTTCATCGCCGAAGAAGCGAGTCGGCTGCATCCCGGCGGCGAAACCATCATTACGCATCTGGGGGATATTCTGGTGATCCAGTTAATCCGTCACTGGATGAATCACTCGCCTGACGCCAGCGAAGGCTGGCTGGGGGCGATTCGCGATCGGCATATTGGTGCAGCACTGCGGGCTATCCACCAGCAACCACAGGAAAAATGGACGGTCGATTCCCTCGCCCGTATCGCCGGCATGTCGCGTTCCGGATTTTCGGCGCACTTTAAACAGCGCCTTGGTAACAGCGTTAAGAATTATCTGACAGAGTGGCGCATGAAGCTCGCCTGCCAGCGCCTGCAACAGGCCAGCGAACCGCTGATAGTCCTTGCCAACGATTACGGCTACGAATCTGAAGCAGCATTTTCCCGGGCATTTAAACGCGTTATCGGCTACCCGCCGGGGCAGATTAAACACCACTCCGGCACCACTACGCAGGCATAAAAAAACCGGCCCTTATGAGGCCGGTTTTTATGCAGTGCCCTTGGTGTGGGCGCTGTTCTTACAGACAGCCGGGCGGGCGTCAGATTACATCATGCCGCCCATGCCACCCATTCCGCCCATGCCACCCATATCTGGCATTGCTGGCGTTTCTTTCGGGATTTCTGCAACCATCGCTTCGGTAGTGATCATCAGACCAGCAACAGAAGCCGCCGCTTGCAGAGAAGTACGGGTTACTTTGGCAGGATCCAGAATACCCATTTCGATCATGTCGCCGTATACACCGCTGGCGGCGTTAAAGCCGAATGCACCGGAGCCGGCTTTGACTTTATCAACCACCACGGAACCTTCGGCACCGGCGTTGGCAGCGATCTGACGGATCGGAGCTTCCATTGCACGCAGTGCCAGAGCGATACCGACGTTCTGATCTTCGTTGTCGCCTTTCACGTCAACCAGAGTCAGGGCGCGAACCAGAGCAACACCACCACCAGCGACCACGCCTTCTTCTACCGCAGCGCGGGTAGCGTTCAGAGCATCGTCTACGCGGTCTTTTTTCTCTTTCATTTCAACTTCAGAACCGGCGCCGACTTTGATAACGGCTACGCCGCCAGCCAGTTTAGCCACACGTTCCTGCAGTTTTTCTTTGTCATAGTCAGAGGTGGAGGCTTCCATCTCGGCACGGATCTGTTCGACACGGCCTTTTACGTCGCCTTCGTTACCAGAGCCATCAACAATGACGGTGTTTTCTTTGCTGATAACCACTTTCTTAGCCGTACCCAGCATGTCGATGGTGGTGGTTTCCAGAGACATACCTACTTCTTCTGAAATCACCTGAGCACCAGTCAGAACAGCGATATCCTGCAGCATGGCTTTACGACGGTCGCCGAAACCAGGCGCTTTAACCGCAGCCACTTTGAACGTACCGCGCAGGTTGTTCACAACCAGAGTTGCCAGCGCCTGACCTTCAACGTCTTCAGCCACGATCAGCAGCGGACGGCCGGATTTAGCCACGTTTTCCAGAATCGGGATCAGTTCCTGCAGGTTGTCGATTTTCTTGTCGACCAGCAGAATCACCGGGTGCTCCAGTTCAGCAACCATTTTTTCCTGGTTGTTGATGAAGTATGGAGACAGGAAGCCGCGATCAAACTGCATGCCTTCAACCACTTCCAGTTCGTCGTTCAGGCCTTTGCCTTCTTCAACGGTGATAACGCCTTCGGTACCGACTTTGGCCATCGCTTCTGCGATCATGGTGCCAACGGTTTCGTCAGAGTTAGCGGAGATGGTGCCAACCTGAGCAATGGCTTTGGAATCGGTGCATGGCTGAGCCTGTGCTTTCAGCGCTTCAACAACGGCCGCAGTGGCTTTGTCGATACCGCGCTTCAGATCCATTGGGTTCATGCCAGCAGCAACAGCTTTCAGGCCTTCGTTAACAATCGCCTGAGCCAGAACGGTTGCCGTGGTTGTACCGTCACCAGCCTGATCATTTGCCTGAGACGCGACTTCTTTAACCATCTGTGCGCCCATGTTTTCGAACTTGTCTTCCAGTTCGATTTCGCGCGCTACGGATACACCGTCTTTGGTGATGGTCGGAGCGCCGAAAGATTTTTCCAGCACGACGTTACGGCCTTTAGGGCCCAGAGTGACTTTTACCGCGTTAGCCAGTACGTTAACGCCAGCCAGCATTTTTACGCGGGCGTCATTGCCAAACTTAACTTCTTTAGCAGCCATTTCTATTTCCTTTCAATTCTGTGAGTTTCGATACGAACGGTTGAAGCAGAAACACTTACGCTTCGAGAACACCGTAGATTTCGCTTTCGTTCAGGATCAGCAGTTCTTCACCATCCACTTTGATGGTGTTGGAACCGGAGTACTTGCCGAATACGACGGTATCGCCAACCTTCACCGACATAGGCTGCACTTCACCATTGTTGGAAATGCGACCCGTACCGACAGCAAGCACTTCACCCTGGCTTGGCTTTTCAGCCGCGGCACCTGGCAGCAGGATTCCGCCAGCGGTGGTTTGCTCTTCTTCCTTGCGACGAACAACGACGCGATCGTGTAAAGGACGGATTTTCATTTGAGGTTTTCTCCAATGTTTAAAGCAATGATTGCTGATAACCGGGGTCAGGCGCTGAAGCACCCTCGTCCCCAAACTGTTGTGTTCGCTTATTGGGGGTGGCGAACAGTGTTTTCAACACCCCCGACTAAAAAAATTCGTATTCTCAGGCGCAAAGCAGACGTGTGATTAGTCTTCGCGGCGATATTCGCCGTCGATAATGGTCGGACGACTCTGGTTCGGGTGAATGCGGCCCGGCTGTTCTGTTTCACCGTGCACATCCCGCGGGCCACGTCCGCCGCCAAAATTGCCCATACCGCCCATCATTTGTGGCTTAAACATCTTCAGGACTGAGCCGGCAAAATGCCCGCGTATACCCGGCAGTAACAGGGTAAAGCCAATCGCATCAGTGACAAATCCGGGGGTAATTAACAAGGCACCAGCCAGTGCCAGTAAGAAACCTTCTGCCAGTTCCTGTGCCGGCAGGCTGCCTTCCTGCAAACGCTGCCCCGCACGCATCAGCGTGGCCAGGCCCTGTGCGCGCAACAGGGTAACGCCGACAATCGCCGTCAGAAAAATCAGTGCCAACGTCCACAACACACCGATTTGGGAGCCAACTTTGATCAGAACGGCCAGCTCGATCATCGGCACCAGAATAAAGATAAATAACAAAGGCACGGGCAACTCCGCGAAGTCAGTGCTTAATTGGCCGCCGTTTCTGTCCGGTAAAATCTGGCTCAGCAAAGTTTGACTCAGCACAGTAAGGCGGATGGTAAAAGCTATATGGGAGCAGGCAACCCAGAATGCAAGGGAGCCACTCTACGCAAAAAAATAAATAACGCTTAAACAGCCGCTGAATAAGTGCAAAGGCCCGTACAGCCCCCTCGAATAAGCCGTGTGAATATGCGGAAAAATGACCGCACACAGGGTGGGCAGTGCGCCGGAGGAAGTGTAAAGTCAGAGGCTATTGAGAATTTTATAGAAACCGGAATAGTGTTGTGTCTGAACAATCTGAACAAATCGTTATTGCTGATCTGAACAATCCCCTGCACGCCAACGCCATGACTCAACTGCTGAGTCACTATGCCAGTGGCATTATGGGCGGCGGTGAAGAGCTGTCAGAGTTTACCCGCCGTAATCTTGCTGCCGAACTGGCCAAACGCCCGACCGTACACGTGGTATTGGCGTTTATTGATGACGAACCTGCCGGGCTGGTGATTTCTATCGAAGGTTTTTCCACCTTCTCCTGCAAACCGTTACTGAACGTGCATGACGTCGCCGTGATGGAAAAATTTCAGGGACGCGGTTTGTCCAAGCGCATCATGAACAAAACCGAAGAAATCGCCCGCGAACTGGGCTGCTGTAAACTGACGCTGGAAGTACTGGAAGGCAATACCGTCGCGCAAAATGCCTACCGCTCACTGGGTTATGCCAGCTACGAGCTGGATGCGGCCATGGGCAAAGCCATGTTCTGGCAGAAATACCTGTAAATCACCGGCTTGATCCGGCAAGGAAAAAGACAAAAACAGGCGGTGGCCAAAAAACCAGCGCCTGTTTTCAGTCTGTCAGGCTGTTGATTGTCTCTCAGCCTGCCAACAACTGCAGCAGATTTTCCACCGTCCAGTCCGGTTTCGATGCAGCGATATCTTCACCGTGGTTATAGCCGTAAGTCACAGCGACACTGGCAATACCGGCCGCTTTCGCCGCCTGAATATCGTTGCGTGAATCACCGATCATCAGCGCCTGTTGCGGTGTCACATTCTGCGCCTGGCAGGCGTGTAACAAAGGCATGGGCGATGGTTTTTTCTCGGCCAGATCATCACCGCACAATATCTGCACGAAATAATCGCTCCAGCCCAGAGACGCCAGTAATGGCAGCGTAAATAAGCGCGGTTTATTGGTGATTAAAACTTTCGGTATTGTCACCCGCTGCAACCACTCACTGACACCCGGATATGCGCCGGTGGCATGATGCAACGCCTGCAGATAGGCGGCATCAAATAACGCCCGTGCCGGCGTCACATCATCGGCTGCAAGCGCAACCGCCGCCTGCTCATCCCCAGCACACAATGCCCGGCGAATTAAGACATCGGCACCGTTACCGACCCAGTGGCTGACCTTTTCTTCACCGGCAGGCATACGCTGCAAACCCAGCAGCATGGCATCCACTGCGGCCGCTAAATCCGGTACGCTGTCGATCAGCGTGCCATCCAGATCCAGCAACAACAACTGAGGTCCGGCTGCCGGTGCAAAGTGTGCCTTCAGCGCGGCGTTCCAGCCCATCAATTACTTCACCGCTGCAGCGATTTCTGCGCGCATCTGGTCGATCACAGTTTTGTAATCAGGAGCATTAAAAATGGCCGAACCGGCGACAAACATATCGGCACCGGCGGCGGTAATTTCGCGGATATTATCGGTTTTAACACCACCATCAATTTCCAGACGGATATCCAGACCGGAGGCATCAATTTTGGCGCGCGCCTCACGCAGTTTATCCAGTGTCGTCGGGATAAATGACTGGCCACCGAAACCCGGGTTAACCGACATCAGCAACACCACATCCAGCTTATCCATCACATAATCCATGTAATGCAATGGTGTCGCCGGGTTAAACACCAGACCAGCTTTACAGCCAGCAGATTTGATCAGCTGCAGACTACGGTCGATATGCTCGGAAGCTTCCGGGTGGAAAGTGATGTAGGTTGCACCGGCTTCGATAAAATCACCGATCAGACGATCGACCGGTTTGACCATAAGATGAACATCAATCGGTGCTTTAATACCGTGATTGCGCAGTGCTTTACACACCATCGGGCCGATGGTCAGGTTGGGCACATAATGGTTATCCATCACATCGAAGTGTACGACGTCGGCTCCGGCGGCCAGCACATTTTCAACTTCTTCCCCTAAGCGGGCAAAGTCGGCAGATAAAATGGATGGAGCAATCAGGAAGTCTTTCATCAGCGGTTCCGGCAAATAGAAATTCAGCGCGCATTGTAAGGTCTGAAGGCAACGAACACTACCGCCACAGATCCGCGCTCAGAGGCTAACCTGAAAACAGGAACAGCTTTTGCTGTAAACCCGCTAACCGCCCGTTTTTAAGGATCGCCCGCCGATGCAGGCCACGCTCTTTTATCGCCAATTCCTGCCCCAGGCCTTATCAGCACTGCTTCTGCTGTGCAGCAGCGTCCTGTATGCCGCTGACGGTGATACGACCAACGATACCACTACCGACGGCAACCCGGTGCCGGCAGGCGCTGCCGCCTTGCCGGATGAGCAAAATACCGGAGATGGTGCCAGCAGTGCCGGAGAAGAGACGCAGGCAACGGATCAGAACACGTCAATGCGCGTCATCCCCGACGTAGCCGCCAGCCGCCATGAGGGTCTGCTGCAGTATCTGCAACTGAATAACCGCCAGTATGAAATGGTTCGTCTGGTCGCGGCGGAAAGCGAATTTTATGGTCTGCTGCTGACCGAAACCCGCGGCCAGCCTCAGGGCGGCGTATTGATTCTGCATGACAATGGTCAGCACAGCCACTGGCCGGAAATCGTCGCGCCCCTGCGTGAAACCCTGCCCGCTCATGGCTGGACCACACTGAGCATTGAACTGCCAGAGCTGCCTGCGGCACAACCCCCCGCACGCACTCCGGAAACGGAATACAGCGCCCGCATGACCACAACGCCGGACAGTCCGCCAGCAACAGCAGAAACCACAGCCGCGGATGCGGCACCGGGCAATGCTGTGCCAGCCACTCCGGCAGCCGACGCCGCTGACAGTGCCAACATCGCGGCCATCGAAAAAGCCGACGCCAGCGCAGAACAGGACAGCGTTTTAAATGCGGCCGAGCCTGCCCTGCCAAGACTGAGCGAACTGCCACCATTGCCTGCCAACGCCAATGCAGCCGCCACGCCGATAGCACCGGCGGTTGATCGCAATGCTGAATACCGCGAACAGATGCTGACCCGTATCCGCCAGGGCGTCAGTTACCTTAATCAACGCGGCCAGTTGAATATTGTGGTGATCGCCTGCGGTAACAGCGCCAACTGGGCGGTCGACTTTTTGCTGGCCCGCAGCCAGTCGCAACCACAGGCCGCAGCCACAGGCGGCACTGCACCAGACCAGGCTAAAGCTCAGGAGCGGGGGCTGGCACTGATTCTGATTGATGCGGTTGATAATTCACTCTCTCCGGTGCCGCTCAATCAGCAAATGGTGCAACTGGATATGCCTTTGCTGGATCTGATCAGCGAGCAGAGCATCAGCCCGGCCTATGCCAACCAACAGCGCGCAGGCGCCATGCGCCACAAACAGCGACAGCAATACCAGCAAATTGCCGTTCCTGCGTTTGACCTTAATTACGATGACAGCAATGTGATTGTGCGGCGGGTGCGTGGCTGGTTGAAAACCAATGCCGCCGGTACAGAACTGGCGACAAAAACCACCGCGATGCCTTAACTCAAGGGTCTGCCAAAAACTATCTATACTGGACGTACCCTGCACTCATCCAAGCAGCCCTTATCACAGCGAACTGAATAGCGAACCGATTTATGGCGACACCGATTTTTGTTACCGCCGCCAGCATTGCCGCCGAACTGCATCAGGCCATGCTGGAAGCCAAAGGGCTGGCCTTAACCGCTAAAAATGCCCGTGCATTAGCCGTGCGCGCAGGTTCGAAAACGGTAGGTTTTAAGGCGATTACGCATTTTATTGATGAGCTGGCGTCCGACATTATCCGCCAGTCGCAATACATCAATGGCGTATCTGAACATCTTTCGCACAACGCCGTCGCGCTTTGGCGTGCCAGTACCGCTGCAGAAAAGTTTGATTGGATCGAAACACAGCACAGCGACAACATCGCTTCGCTTCATCACGCGATGCAAAGCTGTTACCAGCAACGCGAGGCTCTGTCACACACCCTGAGCCGTGGTTTACGTGAGTTAGAACAGCAGCTGGAAGAAGGCGACAAACACATCCGCACCGCGAACCTGATCGCCACGTCCAGTAAAGTAGAAGCTGCCTCAGCCGGTGACTTCCGTAATCAGCTGGAAGTGATCGCCCAAAATATCACCGATACCGCTGATAAAATCCGCGCCCATCTGAGTCAGGCCAGACGCCTGCTCGGACAACGGCAGAAACACACTCCATGATCCCTCTGGCGGACAATACGCAGGACAAGGAATAACACTATGCTGGCCACCACACTGTACGAAGACGGCGATCACCGCTGGATTATGTTCGCCCGCGATC
The DNA here is from genome assembly GCF_025318105.1 of Thalassolituus pacificus. Taxonomy (NCBI): domain Bacteria; kingdom Pseudomonadati; phylum Pseudomonadota; class Gammaproteobacteria; order Oceanospirillales; family Oceanospirillaceae; genus Thalassolituus; species Thalassolituus pacificus. The sequence continues at coordinate 371,822 of NZ_JAOANI010000028.1, read as the reverse complement.
CGCAAAAAGCCGAAGGGATTATCGATACCAATCAATACATGGTGCAAAGTGGCGATCAGGCTATTTTGCTTGATCCGGGCGGCATTGAATTATTCGCGCCGATGCTGTCGGCGGTCTTAAAATTTGTACCGGCTGAACACATTACTCATCTGTTTGCCTCGCATCAGGACCCCGACATTATTTCATCCCTGGGGTTATGGGATCAGGCCTTACCGAATGCCAAGCTTTACTCGCCCTGGTTATGGGAGAGTTTTATCCGTCATTTTGGTATGGAGAAAATTGAATTCTGCGCCATTCCGGACGAAGGCATGACGCTCAATATTGGTCGTATTCAGCTGCAGTTTATTCCCGCGCACTATCTGCACTCATCCGGTAATTTTCACGTTTACGATCCGAAAGCAAAAATACTAATGAGTGGCGATGTGGGAGCGGCGATGGAGTCTACCGATGCTCCGCTTTGGGTCGATACCATGAGCACCCATATTCCTAAAATGCGTAAGTTTCATCAGCGCTGGATGCCATCAAACGAGGCGAAGCTGGACTGGATTCGTCGTGCGCGACAACTGGATATCCAGATTATGGCACCGCAACATGGCCGGCTGTTTCAGCCACCTCATGTGCAGGAATTCCTCAACTGGTTTGAAGATCTGCCGGTGGGCATTGCTATTAAAGGCTGAGCGGAAAAGAAATTGACCGCACACTTTGGGCGTAGCTTTCAGTGTAGGAGTGGCTTTCCATGTGGGAGTGGCTTTCAGCCGCGAAAACACCTCAACCACCACCGTCATTGCGAGGAGGAACGACGAAGCAATCTCTGCACAGATGGATTACCGCGTCGCCGGAGCTCCTTGCAATAACAGCACTTATGAAAAACGCCGTACTGTAGGAGCGGGCCATGCCCGCAAATCGTGGTCGCAAGACCCGCGGTTAGCGCGACTAAAAGTCGCTCCCACGTCAATAAACCCGCTGTCATCACGACAGCAGCATCGTTTACAGTAACCAGCCGCCAACCGTGGCCGCGGCAATCATCACCATCCAGATTGAGACGCTGCGCAAATGCAGCTGATGCCACTCATCCAGTTCACGTGCCGCCGCTTCACCATCATCGGCCACACTGTGCCACTGGCGCTGTTCGCCATTATGGGATAATGCACTGCTGGCGACCGAAAACAATACATCGGCACCACTCGCCTTTAATTGCCATAAATAACTTTGCCATACCGGTAAAGCGCGCATGAAGTTACCCGCCAAACCGTAAGTAAGCCCTAACAGACGAACCGGAATCCATTCCAGCCAATGCAGATAACGCCAGGCTTTCTGATCACAATCGCTGGCGCGTGCATATTGCACACTGAACCAGGCCAATAAAACCCCGGCGACATCAGCAATCATGTACCAGAAAACCATCAGGAAAAAATATTCGAACCAGCGATGCAACAGCGCTTTAATGACCTGCTCATTCATCTGCCCGGTGTCTTCCGTCACGCTGACTTCGGGAACAGCGAGAAATTTTTCCGCACAGTGATAAGCGCCCTGAGTATCCCCCTGCTGTAAATCTTCACGGTATTCCTGCAGGTGCCGTTCAATACCGATGTGCGAAAGAACGTACAGCAGCAACAGAATTTCCAGCGCGAAGCTGATTAATCCCCAGGCTAAATGTTCGATATACCAGAAACCAGCCGCTAACAGCATGGCCGGAATAACCACAACCAACGCATATTTGATATGCCGGGGAAAACGCTGAAAAAATCCCCGAGGCAGCCAAAAGCTGAGCCAGTGAGCAAAGGTTCTGCTACTGGTACTGCGCTGGGGTAACGGCAATTGCGATTGCAGTACCAGCGCAATAAAAACGATCAGAAATTTCATAACAGCCTCTCAATTGTCAGACAAAGCCAAGGTGCGGAATAAATATTGCCAGTCAAAAGCCGGACCCGGATCGGTTTTCCGGCCTGGCGCAATGTGCTCGTGCCCGGTAATACGGCGACCAATGGCCGGATATTCTGCCTGCAACGCACGCACAATATCGACCAGAACCTCATACTGCACCGCACAGTAAGCATCGGTATCCGTACCTTCCAATTCAATACCTACAGAATAGTCGTTGCAGTCTGCCCTGCCTTCATAAACCGAGCGTCCCGCATGCCAGGCCCGATCATTAAAATTCACAAACTGAGTCACGGCTCCGTCGCGTTCAATCAGCAGATGGCTGGAGACCCGCAAGGCAGCGATTTCTGCAAAGTATGGGTGGGCATCAGCCGGGAGTTTATTTTGAAAAAATTGCTGCACATAACCACCACCAAACTGACCTGGCGGCAGGCTGATATTGTGAATAACCAGCAGCGTGATATCACCATCAGGCCCGGGCGGGCGGGGGCCAAAGTTAGGCGAAGGACACCAACAGGCAATATCCAGACGCCCTTCACTCACTTTCATGCTCGTGTCCTTCCTCTGTGCGCTTCTACACCATTGAACAAAGTCGACACCTTAGCGGTTTTTAACGGTGCCGTCAGTTTGGCAGCCCCGACGACAACCTTTATAGTGACCGCTGACACAACATGACATAAAGAGAGAAGCGGATGCTGGAGTTCATTAAGACGATCAATGGCTGGGCCTGGGGAGCACCGATGCTGCTTCTTATCAGCATCACCGGCCTGTATCTGACCCTGGGTCTGAAAGCTTATCCAATCCGTAACATTAAACGCGGCTTCGTCTATTTATGGGTAAACCGCGAAGGTAAAGGTCAGGGCGAAATCTCTGGTTTTAACGCACTGATGACGTCGCTTTCGGCGACCATTGGTACCGGTAACATTGCCGGGGTCGCCACCGCCATCGCTTCCGGCGGGCCAGGTGCGCTGTTCTGGATGTGGTTAATTGCCTTACTCGGTATGGCCACCAAATACGCCGAAGCCGTGCTTGCCGTTCATTACCGCGAACGCAATGAGAAAGGCCAGTATGTTGGCGGCCCGATGTACTACATCCGTAATGGCCTTGGCCCGAAATTCCGCTGGATGGCTCTGCTGTTTGCTTTCTTCGGCATGTTAGCGGGCTTCGGTATTGGTAATGGCGTCCAGGCAAATTCCGTAGCCGACGCCCTGCATGGTGGCTTTGGTATTCCTGAGTGGGTGACCGGCGTAGCCATTGCCGTTTTGGTTGGTCTGGTCCTGCTGGGCGGTATCCGCCGTATTTCTGAAGTGGCCGGTAAGCTCGTTCCTTTTATGGCGATTGCCTACATTCTCGGCGGCCTGATATTGCTGGTTGTTTTCGCCGACCGCGTACCGCAAGCCGTCGAACTGATCCTCCACCACGCCTTTAACCCGACCGCCGCCATGGGAGGTTTTGCCGGTGCTGCCGTATGGGCTGCCATCCGTTTTGGTGTAGCGCGTGGTGTATTTTCTAACGAAGCAGGCCTCGGCAGCGCGCCCATTGCTCATGCCGCCGCACAAACCGACAGCCCGGTACGTCAGGGCAGCATCGCCATGCTCGGTACTTTTATCGACACCATTATTATCTGCACAATAACCGGTCTGGTGATTGTCGCTTCCGGCGCCTGGCAGCTGTGTCCGCCGGAAATTGCCGAGTGTGTTGCCGGTAAAGGTTTAAGTGGTGCCAACCTTACTTCTGCGGCGTTTGCCCTCGGTTTACCCGGCATCGGCAACTATATCGTGACTCTGGGGCTGGCGATTTTTGCCTTCACCACCATTATCGGCTGGTCTTTTTATGGAGAGAAATGCACAGAGTATCTGTTCGGTGTAAAATCCGTGCCCATTTTCCGGATCATCTGGGTTTTGGCCATTCCGATCGGTGCAACGCGTGAACTCGACGTCGCCTGGCTGATTGCCGATACCCTCAACGCAATGATGGCGCTGCCCAACCTGGTTGCCCTGTTACTGCTGAGCCCGGTCGTCTTCAAGCTGACAAAGAGTTTCTTAAACCATGGATCTGAGCCTGCATCAAAATGATATCGCCACCATCGTTGCCCGTGCGCTGGAAGAAGATGTGGGCAGCGGCGATATTACCGCCCGTCTGATCCCGGCCACTCAGCAAGCCAAAGCGCGCATCATTTCCCGTGAGCGCGCCATTATCGCCGGACGCGCCTGGGTAGATGAAGTATTCCGCCAGCTTGATCCGGCTGTCAGCGTGATCTGGCGTGTATCTGAAGGCCAGTGGGTACGGCCCAACCAGACGCTGTTTGAACTGCAGGGAAGTGCCCGCTCGCTGCTGACCGGCGAGCGCTGCGCCCTGAACTTCCTGCAAAGTCTGTCCGGCACAGCCACCCTGTGCCGTTTCTATGCCGACAAAGTGACCGGTACCGGTGTTAAGTTGCTCGATACCCGCAAAACCATTCCTGGTCTGCGTATCGCACAGAAGTACGCAGTCAGCGTCGGTGGCTGCTTTAACCACCGCATTGGCCTGTACGATGCCTTCCTTATTAAGGAAAATCACATCATGGCCGCCGGTGGCATTCGCGCAGCAGTCAGCCAGGCGCACGACATTGCCCCCGGCAAACCGATTGAGGTAGAAGTGGAAACCATGCAGCAACTGGATGAAGCCATCGACGCCGGTGCCGACATCATCATGCTCGACAACTTTAATCCTGAACAAATGCGCGTTGCCGTTGTCCATGCCAGACAGAAAAGTCAGGGCCGTACCAATGGAGTGATAAAACTGGAAGCCTCCGGCGGCATTACCGATACCAGCCTGCGTGCCTACGCCGAAACCGGTGTGGATTACATTTCCATCGGTGCCCTGACCAAAGACTGCAAAGCGATTGACCTGTCGATGCGGTTGGTGTGAAGAGGGTCTTTAGAGGCCAACACTCTGTTTTGACATGCAGAGAGTGACAATATTTGTCACTCTCTGACAATCTGATTAATCAGCGTTCAGGTTATCGCCGGACATGGATCAAAAAACGTGATAAAAGCCCGGAATCAGGGCTTGCAGCGGCCAACTAAGCTTGGCACACTCTTCGCACTGTCCTGATGTGACACAGCAATTCAAAGCCCGCTTTGAATTGCCCATAACTAAAATCTCAATCGAGAGTGGAGAATTTTCTATGAAAGCTCAAAAAGGTTTTACCCTGATTGAATTGATGATCGTTATTGCGATCATTGGCATTCTGGCTTCTGTTGCCATCCCACAATACAAAACCTATACAACCCGTGCACAAACTGGTCCTGAACTGGTTGGTGCTGTTCGTCCTCTCCAGCTCGCTCTGGCCGAATATGCGGCTATCGAACAAAAGCTGCCAACCAGTGCAACTGAACTTGTTCAATGGTCAACCGGTGAAGTAGCTAACTGCTTAGGCCACGTTAAAAATGTTGCCTACACATACTCATCAGCTACTGCTGGGGTTATCACTGCGACAACTTATGGTGCTGGCGAAACTGCAGATACTGCATGCACAGGTGCCGGTCCGACTTCTGAGCCTGAAATGCAGGGTAAAACACTGGTAATTGATGTTACCGTGAATACTAATGGCGCTGTTCGTTTTGCTGTAGATGCAACTAATAGTACAGTTCCTGCGAAATTCCTGCCTAAAATTGGCTAATTAACCAATCGGCAGTAATTAAGAGCACCCTCTAGTGGGGTGCTTTTTTGTTTTTAGCGTAAACAAACAGAACTAGTAGATTCTTCTACCCTCTGGTATGTTCTGGTGCAAAAAGCATAATGCCTTTGGGGAAGTCTCTATGGCCGTTCTAACCGGCTTGCCACGCCGTATCGTCGAACAAAATCTCGTCAACAGCCAACAGGCTCAGGAAATCGTCAACAAGGCCAAACAAGACAAAATTGGCTTTGTCGCCGCTGCTGTCGCCTCCGGTTACATTAAATCGCGCGCAATTGCCTTATTGGCGTCAGAAGAATTTGGCTTGCCTGTCCTTGATTTAGCTGCCTTTGATCTGGAATTAATCCCAAGAGAACTGGTCAGCAAGGATCTGATTGAAAAACACCGCGTATTACCTTTATTTCAGCGCGGTACGCGCCTGTTTATTGCCCAGAGTGACCCCTCGGCCATGATGGCCATTGATGAAATCAAATTTAATACCGGTATGACGGTAGAAGCGGTACTGGTAGAAGAAGACAAGCTGGGGCAGGCCGTTGATAAGTTTCTGGCCGCCAACGATAACAGTTTTGGTGAACTGGACAGCGAGCTGGATGATGTTGACCTTGAAGACCCGGATGCACGTGAAAAAGCTCAGGAAGCCGAGAAAGATTCTTCCGGTGACGATGCTCCTATTGTACGTTTCGTAAACAAAATGTTGCTCGATGCCATTAAAGGTGGCGCATCTGATATTCACTTTGAGCCCTATGAGAAGCGCTACCGGGTACGTTACCGTACCGATGGCATGTTGCATGAAGTCGCCAGCCCGCCGGTCAACCTTGCCGGTAAGATCGCTGCTCGTTTAAAGGTGATGTCGCAGATGGATATTTCTGAACGGCGTGTCCCGCAGGATGGGCGCATCAAGATGAAACTGTCCAAAACAAAGGCCATTGATTTCCGGGTAAATACCCTGCCAACCCTGTGGGGTGAAAAGATCGTACTGCGTATTCTTGATCCCTCGTCCGCCAAACTGGGCATTGATATGCTCGGTTACGAAGCAGACCAGAAAGCCTTGTACATGGAAGCTCTGGCCAAGCCTCAGGGGATGATTCTGGTTACCGGCCCCACCGGTTCCGGTAAAACCGTATCGTTATATACCGGCCTGAATATTCTTAATGTCGAAGGCACGAATATTTCCACCGCCGAAGACCCGGTGGAAATTAACCTCGAAGGTATTAACCAGGTAAACGTGAACGCCCGCGTCGGCCTCGACTTTGCAGCCGCTCTGCGTTCCTTCCTGCGTCAGGACCCGGATGTGGTGATGGTCGGTGAGATCCGTGACTTGGATACTGCCTCCATTGCGATTAAAGCTGCACAGACCGGTCACTTAGTGCTTTCCACCCTACACACCAATAGCGCCGCAGAAACCCTCACCCGTCTGGCCAATATGGGTGTACCATCATTCAATATTGCCACATCGGTCAGCCTGATCATTGCCCAGCGCCTGGCTCGCCGCCTCTGCTCAAACTGTAAAGCCCCCGCAGAAATACCCAAAGAATTGCTTCTGGAGGCTGGATTAACGGAGGAGCAACTGCAAAGCGCCGAAATTTATAAGCCTGTTGGCTGTGAACAATGCAAGGGCGGTTACAAAGGCCGCGTCGGTATTTATGAAGTAGTTAGAATAACGGATGCCATCTCCCGTATTATCATGGAGGGCGGCAACTCGATTGAGATCTCAGATGCCGCCCGTAAAGAAGGCTTTAACGATTTACGGACATCGGCCCTGCAAAAGGTTGCACAAGGGGTTACCAGCCTGGAAGAAGCCAACCGGGTAACCACCGACTAAGTTTTACGGCAGTGCTTAGCACTGCCCATGTATGGACATATTGCATTATGGCTAAGCAAGTTAAAAACAGCTCCTTTACCTGGGAAGGGATTAACCGTCGCGGTCAGACCATCAAAGGTGATATGACGGGTCAGAACGCTGCGATGGTAAAGGCCCTGTTGCGCAAACAAGGTGTAACGCCGATCAAGGTTCGTAAAAGCAGCCAAGGATTACTAACAATAGGCGGGACGAAGAAAAGAAAAATAACATCGGCTGATATAACGTTCTTTACCCGTCAGATGGCGACGATGATTAAAGCCGGTGTGCCACTGGTCCAGTCATTCGATATCGTTGCAGATGGTATTGATAATCCTTCGATGAAAGAACTGATTTTTGGTATCCGTGACTCCGTTTCTGCCGGTAATGACTTTGCGTCGGCATTGAAACAATACCCGGAGTATTTCGATAACCTAACCTGTAATTTAGTCGAATCCGGAGAGCAGGCTGGTGCGCTAGAAACGATGCTTGATAAAGTCGCCATCTACAAAGAAAAAACGGAATTACTCCGTAAAAAAATCAAAAAGGCGCTAATGTATCCCCTAGTTACTTTAGCAATTGCGTTTGTTGTGACTTTAATTTTGCTGATAAAGGTTGTTCCTACATTCCAAGACATGTTTGAGAGTTTTGGTTCTGAATTACCTGCACCAACACAATTTGTAGTTTATTTGTCTGATACAGCACAAGAATACTACATACAAGTTTTTGCCATTCTACTCATTCTGGGTATTTCATTTGGCCAAGCAATGAAACGCTCTCCCGCATTTCGTGATGGTTTTGAGCGTTTTACTCTAAAGGTTCCCGTTTTTGGCGATTTAATTCGTAAAGCAGCAGTTGCAAGGTTTGCACGAGTATTGTCAACTACTTTTGCAGCAGGTGTTCCTCTTGTTGAAGCCCTTGAGTCGGTTGCAGGGGCGGTTGGTAACGTCGTATACAAAGAAGCAGTACTAAAAATCCGCGACGAAGTTTCTTCTGGCCAACAAATGCACTTTGCAATGCGCTCAACAGGTGTATTCCCCAATATGGTGGTACAGATGACCAGTATCGGCGAGGAGTCCGGCGCTCTGGACGCTATGCTGGATAAAGCGGCAACTTACTTTGAAGAAGAGGTTGATAACGCTGTTGATGGAATGACGGCGATGTTAGAACCCATGGTGATGGCTTTTTTAGGTGTGGTAATTGGCGGTCTGATTATTGCGATGTATATGCCTATTTTCCAAATGGGTGATGCCATTTGATCAATTCAACTTACAGTTTTTTACTCGAAAATGACCTTTTTTTGGCCATATTGATAACACTGCTCAGCCTCCTCATCGGCAGTTTCCTCAACGTGGTTATCCTGCGTTTTCCGGTGATGATGTTCCGCAGCTGGAAGCAGGATTGTCTGGAAATGGACACCACTCTGCCCAAGCATCCGGCCATTGACGATCTGAGTAAGCCCTTCAACCTGTTAAAGCCTGACTCACACTGCCCCAAATGTCAGGCTCCGGTCAGAGCCTGGCAGAATATCCCTGTGCTGAGCTGGGTCTTGCTGCGCGGTAAGTGTGCCGGCTGCGGTACCCGTATTAGCCTGCGCTATCCGGCGGTTGAAATCGCGACGGCAGCACTCAGCACCGCATTGCTGCTGGTGTATCCCTGGGGCTGGCAACTGGCGGCAATGCTGGTGTTCACCTGGCTGTTAATCAGCATGTCGGTGATTGATATCGACCATCAGATTTTGCCCGACACCATGACCCTGAGCCTGCTATGGCTGGGCCTGCTGGTCAACAGCCAGGGATTATTCACCGATCTGGAAAGCGCCGTGTATGGTGCCGTAGCCGGCTATATGGCGCTGTGGAGTGTGTTCTGGATATTCAAGCTGGTGACCGGCAAAGACGGGATGGGTTACGGCGATTTCAAGCTGCTGGCCGCGCTTGGTGCCTGGCTGGGTGTGCAAAGTTTGCCGCTGATTATTCTGCTGTCTTCCGTGGTGGGTGCTGTCGTCGGTATTGCCGGCATTATGATACTGGGGCGCGATAAAAACGTTCCGATTCCGTTTGGCCCTTATCTGGCTACCGCCGGCTGGATCGCCGCTCTCTGGGGTAATGACATCACCGAATGGTATCTTGGGCGTTTCTGACAGGTAATAATCAGCGATGTGGGTTTTGGGTTTAACCGGCGGCATTGGCAGTGGCAAAACCGCCGCCAGTGATTTCTTCGCCAGCAAAGGTATTACTGTGGTCGACGCCGATATTGTCGCCCGCGAAGTCGTTGAACCGGGACAACCAGCCTGGCAGGCCATTAAAGATCGCTTTGGTGACCAGGCACTGCTCGCGGATAACAGCCTCAACCGCGCCTGGCTACGCGAGAAAGTGTTCGCCGAGCCAGAAGAACGTAAGTGGCTGGAATCTCAGACGCATCCGCGCATCCGCGACAACATTATCCGCCAGTTACAGCAAGCCACTTCGGCTTATGCCATTCTGGTTTCGCCGTTGTTATTCGAATCCGGCCAGGCACTATTAACACAGCATACGCTGCTGATTGATGTCGCTGAAGACATTCAGATTGCACGGGCGACATCACGCGATCAGAATAACGCCGATCAGATCCGTCGCATTATTGCCGCACAAATGTCACGTGCTGAGCGCCGCTCACGCGCCGATGACATTGCCGATAACAGTCTGGGGCTGGCCGAGCTGCACCAGCAACTGGAACTGCTGCACAGCAGCTACCTGTTGCGTGCAGCTTCACAATAAAATAGCAAGCAATAGCGCGCTGACTGACATGCGATTAGCAAACCTGCGAGAACCCCATGAAAGTAAACTGCCCGACCTGTAAAAAAGAAGTGGAATGGATTGCGGAAAACAAATACCGGCCGTTCTGCTGCGAACGCTGCAAGCTGATAGACCTGGGCGAATGGGCCAGCGAAGGTCATGCCATTCCCGGCAAACCGGCCGATGAAGTACTGATGTCAGAAGAATGGCAGCAGGAGCAGGACAAGCCTTACAACTGATCCCGCATGGTGTGATCCGGCGGCCTTAATGGCCGCGCAGTTTTTCCCACACCGTCATCACTCCCACCAGCACTGCTCCGGCCAATACGCCGACCAGCAGGTTAAAGGCTAACGGCAGCAAAGCGCTGCTGATATCCGCCAGCCATGGCAGCGTTGTGCCCCAGCTGTGAATCGCCCAACCCGAAGCCGAATGCGCCAGATGTTCCAGCTGAGGCACGCCATGCATCAGAATGCCGCCCCCCACCAGAAACATCGCCAGCGTGCCGACCACGGATAATGTTTTCATCAGCCACGGCGCCAATACTAAAAGCCCACGACCAATAGCCTGTAATAGGCCGTTACCGCGTTCGCTGAGATACAGACCGGCATCATCCATTTTCACAATGGCTGCCACCAATCCATAAACACCAAAGGTAAACAGCAGTGCTAAGGCCGAAACCACCAGCACCTGAGTGGTAAAACTGGCCTGTGCCACCGAGCCCAGCGTAATCACAATAATCTCTGCCGACAAAATAAAATCGGTGCGGATTGCCCCTTTGATTTTTTCCTGCTCAAACGCCATTAAATCTTCGGGGCTACTTTGCAACGCTTGCTGCAATTGCTGTTTGCCGGCTTCCGCCTCCTTGCGATGCAAAAAACTGTGCAGCAGTTTTTCAACGCCTTCAAAGCACAGGTAAGCACCACCCAACATCAGCAAAATTATTACCGCCCAAGGCGCAAACGCACTGATCAACAGTGCCGTTGGCACCAGAATCAGTTTATTTTTCAGTGAGCCTTTGGTCACGGCCCACACTACCGGCAACTCACGTTCAGCACGAATACCGGAGACCTGCTGAGCATTCAGCGCCAGATCATCGCCCAGTACACCGCTGGTTTTCTTCGCTGCCATTTTCGACATGACGGCAACGTCGTCGAGTACCGTGGCAATGTCGTCGAGCAGCGCTAACAAACTTGCACCTGCCATTGTTATTCCTTTTTCAATTTATGGGTGATTCAGAAAAGCGTCGACTTCATCCGCCCAGTCGAGCCAGGCCTCTACCGACAGGATGCCGCGCCGCAGCGTCAGATACGGAAAGCGATAACGCTGCTGTTCCGCTTTAGGCAACGCCAGGTAATGCTGCTCAATCGACAACAGCGCCGCGCGGTTTTGTTCATACAGCGTGCGGTGATGCGCCATCTCTGCGCGAATATTTTCGGTATCGCGCAAATGTCCGCCATACAGCCGTACCAACAGGCTGTCGTTGATTTTTTCCGGCTTACTGGTTTCTGCCAGCCAGGCCAACAAGGCTTCGTGCCCCTGTGGTGTCAGCTCGTACACCTTGCGGTCTGGCTTACCCTGTTGCGGCTCGGTACTCGCCTCCAGCCAGCCAGCTTCGTGCATCCACTTCAGTTGCTGGTATATCTGCTGATGACTGGCATTCCAGAAATAACCCATATGCTCACGGAAGCGTTTAAGCAGGTCGTAACCCGACCCCGGCTCGGTTTCCAGTAACACCAGAATGGCGTGTTTAAGCGACACTCGCTCTCTCCTTAATTTCTGCAGCCATTCTACCCGTCCGGGCTTGCATCGCCTATGCAGGCGGGATAATCTGATAATCATATGCAATTTTTTGCATAACCAGATCGCAATAACAATAACAAAACACCCGCCCCATCCCGGAGGAGCAGCAATGAGCAAGGTTAAAGTAAGAACCGGAACCCGCTTCCGTGCTAGTCGTGCAGACAGTCACTACGATGTGATTGTTATTGGTTCAGGCATGGGCGGACTGACAACCGCTGCTTTTCTGTCATTGCTCGGCCAGAAAGTCGCCGTCATGGAACAACACTACACCGCCGGTGGCTTTACCCACGCCTACGACCGTGAAGGCTTTGAATGGGATGTGGGCGTGCATTACATCGGTGAAGTACACAAACCCTCGACCCTGCGCCGGGTATTTGATGTGGTCAGTGAGGGACGTTTGCAGTGGGCTGAGATGGCACCTGAATATGACCGCATTATTCTTGGCAAAGAAGAATACGGCTTTATTGCCGGACGGGAAAACTTCGCCGCCATGCTGAAAGAGCGCTTCCCGCAGGAAGGACAGGCCATTGACCGCTACATCGAACTGATCCGTGAAATGAGCCGTAAAACGCCACGTTTTTTTGCCGGCCAGGCCATGCCACCATTACTGGCCCGCGCCTACAATCTCATCCGGCCGCTACTGCTGCCAAAAGCCTTTTTTCAGACCACCCGCGAAGTGCTGGAAAATCTCACCGGCAACCAACAATTAATTTCAGTTCTGACCGGCCAATGGGGGGATTACGGCCAAACACCTACCGACGCCGCCTTTATTATGCATGCCTTAATCGCCAAGCATTACCTTGCCGGTGGCGCGTATCCGGTGGGCGGTGCATCGGCCATTGCCCGCACCATTATCCCGACCATTCAAAAATCCGGCGGTGAGGTGTTTACCTACGCCGATGTCGACGAAATCATCGTGCGCAATAACCGCGCCTGCGGTGTTCGCCTGGCCAATGGCACCGAGCTGACGGCTGAGCGCGTGGTCAGTAACGCCGGATTCTGGAACACCACACAACGCTTACTGCCCGCTGAAGTGCGGAAAAAACTGGGCACCGAACGCTGGGCTGAACAAGTACAACGCTCCAGCGCGCATTATTGTATTTATGCCGGTTTTGATGGCACCGCCGAAGAGCTTGGTTTAAGCACAACCAACCTGTGGATTTACCCAAGCGCCGATCACGAAGGTAACCTGCAACGCTATTACGACGATCCTGAACAGGAATTTCCGGTTGTATATATTTCGTTTCCATCGGCCAAAGATCCCGACTGGAACAACCGTTTCCCAGGTAAATCCACCGTCGAAATCGTAACGGTGGCCAGGCATGAGTGGTTCAGCCAATGGGCCGGAAGCACCTGGAATCAGCGCGGAGAAGAATACGACCAGATCAAAGCCAAGGTCAGCGAGCGTCTGCTGGAAAAACTGTACGAACGCCTGCCACAACTGCGCGAGAAACTGGTCTTTCAGGAATTATCCACGCCACTGTCCAGTGACTGGTTCCAGAAAAGCAGCGCCGGTGAAATCTACGGCCTGGACCACTTTGTCGATCGCTTCAAAAAGCCGTTTCTGCATCCGGTAACACCGGTTAAGAACCTCTACATGACCGGCGCGGATGTTATGACCGCTGGCGTGGGCGGAGCCTTAATGGCCGGTATGATGACCGCATGTGCCATGCAAGGCCGCAAAGCCGGTGACGTATTAAAGCTATTAAAAGAATGGCAACCACCGACAACCGAAGCTCCGTGTGGGAATGCAACTGCGTCAGCAAAAACTACCACGCAGAGCGTGGGAGCCAGATGAGACGAAGCTCCGCGTTTCTCGTTCCCAAGTCCCGAGTGGGAGCCAGTTGAAAAAAATAACGCGCCTTAGGGCGCGTTATTTTTTAGTGCAGCGAAGGCCGATAAGTAAAAGCATCATTTCAAGCTGCGCAATTCCGCACTCACCGTCTGACACTCACCATCACTGAAACACAGCGTCATTGGCAACGTATCTGCCAGCGGCAATTTCAGTTTAAACAGCATTAAATGCAGACCACCCGGTTGCAGGCTGACGCTTTCTCCGGCCGGAATGGTTAACGACTCCAGCTGGCGCATGCGCATGACGCCGTTATCATGCAGATGGGTATGAATTTCGATAATACCAGCCCAGTCAGCACTGACACTCGTCAGGATTTTATCCTGATCCGTTGCATTGCTCAGTGTCATAAAGGCTGCGCTCATATAACGTCCGGGAATCGGCTCACGCACATAGGCATCACTGGCAGCCAGCCCTTGTGCTGTCGCCAGTCCGGACGCAGCCAACCCCAATAACAATAAAAAGACAGACGCTGGATTACGCATAGTTATTTCTCCGGACACTCAACAGTAGTCGCATTGTACGCGCCAAACCTGCGCTGCACAGAGGCAAAATGTCGCAGTCAATCAGGCATCATCTGCCGGTAGCTGCCATTGATGCGCTTCCGCCAGTGAGGGCAAAGGCTTACTGAAGAAATAACCGCTCATGCCATCAACGCCGGTCTGACGCAGCACGGCCACATCATCGGCTTCTTCGATGCCTTCACCGAGCACCAATAAATCCAGATTGTGGGCGATCTGCACCATCGACTGAATAAAAAAACGATGATCCTGAGCCTGATGCAAACCACGGTTAAAGCTGCCATCAATGCGGATGTAATCGAGTGGCAAACGTTGCAGATAAGCAAACGCCATACTGCCGGTACCGACCTGATCAACCCCCAGGGATACACCAAAAGGTTTCAGCTGCAAGGCCAGACGCGCCAGTGCCGTTTCAATGCCATTCAAGGACGACTCCGGTACTTCCAGCGCAATATGCGCCGCCAGCTGCGGCGCATCGCGGAACAGCTCGGTTAAACGCTGATGGAACGGCTCATCAAGCACCGAAGCCGGCGAAATATTGATGCAATAAGTCACGCCGGACATCAGGGTTTGCTGTTTCAACTGAGCCAATACCTGCGCAACAATACTGGCATCGTAACGTGCTGCCAGCTGATGCTGCTCGACCATTGGCCAAAAGCGCGCCGCTGACAGTGTTTCACCCTGCCAGACAATACGGCTGAAGACCTCAAACTGCAGCAAACGCCGGTTGCGGTTACTGATGACCGGTAAAAACTGTAATTGCAGGGCATTCACTTCCAATACCCCCAGCAATAATTCGTGCCACTGACCCGCCGTCCACTCCTGCACCGTTGCCGCGTTGTCAGCCTGGTAAAGTTGCGCACGCCCTTCCGGTGCGCGTTGTGCCTGGCGTAACGCAGCATCCGCGCAGCTCAATGCCTGTACCGGATCATCCTGTAAGGCCTGTAAAAACACACCGCCAAGATGAAAGACCAGCTCTTGACGCCGCGACAATACGCTGGTCGCCAGCTGGCTGAACATTTGCTGCAGCAATTCATTGGCCTGCACCTTATCAGCACAGGGAATGTACAGCGCAAAATCGCTGCCGGAACGGCGGCCACTGAAAGCGGCTGGAAACTCCTGCAAACAACGCTGCAACTCGGTGCCAAGCATGTTCAGAACATCATCCACTACTTGTCGCCCCTGCGACTGATTCAGCGCACTCAGATTCTGCAACTGCATTAACATCAACACACCGCTGTGTTCTTCGCCACGCTCCAGAATGTGTTGCAGACGCTGATCAAAACCGCGGCGGTTAAGCAGGCCACTGACGTTATCGTTAAACGATTCTGCACGCAGCTGCTCCGTCATGGCCGATTGCTCGGTGAAAATGCTTTGCAGCTTCTGCACCATTTTATTCATCGCCAGCACCATGCGCCGCAGTTCCCGCGGGCGTGGAATATCCGTTTGCACCTGCCATTGCCGCTCACAAATGGCCAGCGCCTGACGCTCAACCCGTGCCAGCGGGCGAAACAGCCAGCTCAGCAATATCTGCAGTAATACCAGCGTGACTACCAACACCCAGGAGAACCAGATCAATTCGGCACGCACCATGGCCCACAGATCACGGTATGCAAAATCGGTATGGCTGATCACCCGCACCGTACCCAAACGCTGCCATTGGCGGGTAACGTCGGCTTCAGCCGCGATCATTTCCAGTCCGACCCACTGCATAAACCAGCGCGGTGCTGCAGCCTCACCCGCCGAGTCACGGCTGCGGCGGTAAATTGGGTCGTTATCAATACGTTGCAATTCAATGACGGCAAAAAAACCGCGATCAAACAACACATCCATCAACCGCGTCAGCTGAACCTCATCATCGGCGGCCACCTGCGACATCGACAACGCCAGAGACGTGGCGGCATCGTAAGCACGGGCATTCAGCTGTTGCTGAAAATAGTCACGGCCATTCATCACCATCACCAGCAGATTACCCACCAGCAGAATGATGACTAACAGACTGGTCAGCAGGGAGAATTGTTGTCGCAATGTCATTGTTATAAGTCCATTCCCAGTTGGTTCATGCGGACACGCAGATCCGTCCATAAATCGAGCTTATTCGGATTCCCCATACGAATCCCCTGCCCTTTCATTCGTTCCAGCCACATACCATCGCCATTAAAACTGTAAACCGGCGACAAATCACTGCGTTCGCTGGCCGGAGCAATAATGCCGATTAAATTATCCAGCACCAGAGGCACCGCATCCGGCGTCGGAAAATAGGTTAACACCATGTGCGCCTGATTCAGACGAATCGCCTTAACGTAAGTGATGCGCAGTTTACTGGTATCGACGCCCAGCTGGCGCAACGAATAATATTTGGCGATCACATAATCTTCGCAGTCACCGCCATCACTGCCCAGAGCTTCGTAAGGCGTTGCCCAATAGTCATCCATTCCCCAGTGTTTGGCATCGCTGACAAAGCGTAATTCGCGGTTAAAAAATGCATTCACCCCTTTGAGTTTGTCAGCCTCACTGGCATCCGCCAGACCATGCAGCGTCTGCCGCCAGGCATCAATACGTGCGGCTGCCTTGCCGTCATATTGCTGCTTCGCTTTGCCCGTCAGTTCCTCCGGCACCCAGCGTTCAGTATCCGCATACAGTGCCTCCTGCCCCGCCAGATTCCAGCACAGTAAGGCAGTCAACGGCCATAACAGCCACCAGGGGGAACCCGGCTGACGGCGGGAATGAAACACAGCAGTGGAGAAATCCATGCGCAGACAGGCAACCAACAGATAAATATTGTTACCGTTAAGCATAGACAGACAACATGAGTCTGGAGCAGAAACTGCTATTCTTAGATCATCTGTAGCTAAGAAGTAACAACGATGACGGATAACCTGACCCCCGCAGCCCGGTTAAAACAACACTTTTCCTTCCGGGTTATTAATCAGGTTCGTCAGGTTATTGACCTCTGGCGCCAGCTGCCAGCCCAGCAGTGGAGCGCCGAGCGGATGATGGATTTCACCCTGGCGGTGGAAAAGCTGGTACGTTTCGCCCAGCGTTTTGAAGCGGCGCGGCATGAAAAACTGGCCCGGCAGTTACTGTCGACCCTGGCACACATTGCTGTCGGCCACAGTCCCGACAGCGCGCAGCTGGAAAGCCTCAACCAAACCATTATTGCCCTCAGCAAAACGGCGTTACGCCATACCGACGATAAAACCGCCGATACCCTGATTCCGGAAAAGAAGCCGGTCTATATTGCACTCAGCAACACCGATCATGCCCTGACCATGGCCGAGCAAATGCAGTACTTTGGTTTGCGTCCGGAATTACAGCGCACTGCCCACGATTTCGCCCAGGCACTGGAGCGGCGTCACCCGGCAGCCGTGGTCCTTGATCTCGACTTTGCCGGTACCGGACTCGGCCTGGAGCTGGCGCAAAGCCTGCAAGGAAGCCGTGAAAATCCGCTGCCGGTTTTGTTTACCTACCGCGATACGCCGCCATCCCTGGAACAACGCCTTGCTACGTTGCGCAATGGCGGCCTGGGCATCTATGAAGAGATGGATGTGCAGTCTGTTATCAGTCATCTGGAGAACCTGCTCGACAGTTCACCGGAAGTGCCGTTCAAAATTCTGATCATCGACGATTCCCGCGCTCAGGCAACCCACACGGCAAACGTGCTGAACAAAGCGGGCATGGTGACCCAGGTCGCTAACGATCCCCTGCTGGTACTCGACGTACTCAGTGGTTTTACTCCGGATCTGATTTTGATGGATATGTACATGCCAGGCTGTAACGGTATGGAATTAGCCAAAGTGATCCGCCAGCAACGCGAATACATCAACCTGCCCATCATTTACCTCTCCGGTGAAGAAGACCGCGAACGCCAGCTGGCGGCGATGGCCGAAGGCGGCGATGACTTTTTAACCAAGCCTGTCGATCCCGGTCATCTGCTCACGACGCTGCGCAACCGCGTCAGCCGCGCCCGGCAATTACAGAACCTGATTGCCTGCGACAGCCTCACCGGCCTGCTTAACCACACCCACCTGCTGGGTGCTCTGCAGGATGCCATGCGCACCAACAGCGATGTGCCGATCAGTTTTGTTATGGTCGATATTGATCATTTCAAGCAGGTTAATGACCGTCATGGCCACCCGGTCGGCGACCTGGTCATCCGCAATCTGTCGTTGTTTTTGCGTCAGAGTCTGCGTAAATCCGACCCTATCGGCCGCTATGGAGGCGAAGAGTTTGCCATTATTCTGCTTGATGCCACCGCCCAGCAGGCGCGGCAAATTATGGATGATATCCGCCTCAACTTTGCCAATCTGATTCACGATGGCCAGTCACTGAAAGTAACCTTCTCCTGCGGCGTCGCGGAGTGGAGTGGTCAGAGCATCAGCGAGCTGGTTGCCGCCAGCGACCAGGCGCTGTATTGCGCTAAACGCAATGGCCGCAATCAGGTACAACTCGCCGGAGAGGGTGAATAACTCCAACCTTCCGTATCTCTGCACTCTGAATCACACTCTGAATTGCACCATGAACAGCCCCCTGAATACTCCGGTGTTTTTTCGCTATCCGGCAAAAAACGCCACTCACCCCGCCAGAACTGGACGCTCGCCGGCTTTTTCGGCAAACTCGCGGGCTTTCGGGTCATATTGGCCGGCCTGCACTCAAGGTCAGCTGTCGACGACCCCATGACTTCATCTTCAGGGTAATCATCATGGCGAGCATTCTGGTATTGCAGGGGCCTAATCTGAATCTGCTGGGCACCCGTGAGCCGCATATTTACGGCCACACCACGCTGGCCGATATAGAACAGCAGCTAAGCCAGAGCGCCCGGACTGCCGGATTCACTCTGGAACAGTTCCAAAGCAACGCCGAACACGAGCTGATTAACCGTATTCATGCCGCCCGCGGCGATGGCACCGTCTTTATTATTATTAACCCGGCGGCGTTTACCCATACCAGCGTGGCACTGCGTGACGCCTTGGCGGGTGTTGCCATTCCTTTTATCGAAATTCATATTTCCAATGTCCATGCACGCGAGAGCTTCCGCCATCACTCCTACCTGTCGGATCTTGCCGTCGGAGTGATCGCCGGACTCGGTGTGCAAGGCTATGACCTGGCGCTGCAGGCGGCGATCAGCCGTTTAAGCGCGGAGAACGTATAACATGTCCTGGATTCAGATCCGTATTCACGCGACTCAGGCCGATGTTGAAGCTGTAGAAAATGCTCTGCTGGCCGCGGGTGCTTTGTCTGTCACTTTGCAGGATGACGCCGACCAGCCGATTCTTGAGCCGGAACTGGGCACCACGCCCATCTGGGATAAAACTCAGATCATTGGCCTGTTCGATGCCAATCAGGACAGCGACGCCCTGCTTGAGCAAATTGCCCTGATGTACGCTGCCGAAGGTGGCACCACTCTGCCTGAGCACAAAATTGAACTGGTTGAAGATAAAGACTGGGTCCGCGCCTGGATGGATGATTATCATCCGATGCCGTTTGGAAAGCGCCTCTGGGTCTGCCCAAGCTGGCGTGAGCCGCCACAAGCGGATGCCGTTAATCTGATGCTTGATCCGGGTCTGGCCTTCGGCACCGGCACTCATCCGACGACTGCGCTGTGTCTGAAATACCTCGACGGTGCTGTTGAGGGCAACGAACTGGTGGTCGACTACGGTTGTGGCAGCGGCATTCTGGGCATTGCGGCCCTGCTGCTCGGTGCGAAACATATGATTGGTGTCGACATCGACCCGCAGGCTCTGACCGCCACCGGCGATAACGCCGAACGCAATGGCATTGATGCCAGCCAGTACGAAATCTATCTGCCAGAAGCCACGCCGGCAGTTCAGGCCGATATGACCGTTGCCAACATTCTCGCTGGACCTTTAATGAGCCTCGCACCGCACATGGCTGAACTGACCCGCAGCGGCGGCAAACTGGCATTGTCCGGACTGTTGGCCGAACAGGCAGACGAAGTCTCGGCCTGTTATGATCAGTGGTTCATCATGAACCCGGCGGAACAAATGGGTGATTGGGTTATTCTTACAGGGATTAAACGATAAGGACTGATCATGGCTGTTCATGTAACCCGCTGCCCACATTGTCAGACCAGCTTTCGTGTTCGCGATGAACATCTGAATGCTGCCCGTGGCATGGTGCGTTGCGGCTCCTGCCTGCAGGTGTTCAAAGCAGCCGAACATATTATCCCGGAAAATGCGGCCGCAGCGGCGAAAACCGCAGCCTCACCGGCTCAGGCCGCAGTCAGACCCGCGGCCCCTGCTAAGCCGGCGGCAACGCCTGTCCAACCCGCAGTCAGCAAGCCGGAGCCTGAAGATGATGATGACTCCGGTCTGATTCATGATGATATGGATGACGATCCGATTTCCGAAACTCTGGCCGACGATCCGTTCACCGACTTCAATCTGCGCGCACCCGATCACCAGAAGCGTCCCAAGCCACGCATTGAGCTGGAAATGGATGACTCTATTTTCAGCCTGCGCAATGCCAGCAGCGATACCATCGATTTCAGCCTTGATGAAGAAGGAAAATCCAGCGACGATGACGAGTCCTGGGCCAATGCCCTGCTGAATGACGACGATGACAGCATCCGGCAGATGAAAGAAGAGAAGGTCACATCGGCCAAACTCAAACTGAGTGGCAATGATGACTTCAACTTCGACCTGCCGCCGCCGGAAGAAGACGATTTTCACGGTTTCCTCGATGAGGACGACGATGACGACACTCATCGTGGCCGTAACGACTTCACCCTTGGGGGTGATGATGGTCTGCAGACTGAAACCATGGAAATTAACCTGCCCACCAACAGCATTGCCGGCCTGCAGGAAGAACCGCTGCAACTGGCCAAAAAGCGCCGTGGCCGCCGTTTTCCCTGGGGATGGTTCAGTGGTGTCATTCTGATGCTGCTCGCCGCCGCTGCGCAGACGTTATATTTTCAATTTGATCATTGGGCGCGCACGCCACAATGGCGGCCTTACTATGCAAAAATCTGCGGAGTTATGGATTGCCGTCTGCCGAAAATTCAGAACATCCGTGAAATGACCACCCAGCATCTGGTGGTACGTGCCCATCCCGACTTACAACGGGCACTGGTGGTCGACACCCTGCTGCTGAATAAAGCCGCCTACGAACAACCGTTCCCGGATCTGACCCTGGTATTCCGGGATCTGAACGACAACGTCGTCGCCAGCCGCCAGTTCACCCCGGCACAATACCTGTCCGGCGAGCTGGCCGGCCAGAGTGATATGCCCAACCAGGCACCGATTCATATCGCACTGGAAATTGTCGATCCCGGCCCGGAAGCCGTCAGCTACGCCATACAGATCGTCAGCAACCAATAATTCCTGGCGGTCAAGTGGCCGCCGTCAGAATTTTTAACACTATTCACACAAAAGCAGCCAACTCCCCCTTTATTCAGCAGGGGGTTATGAGTATCATACCGCGACTTTTTCACAGCACATTTTTTGATCAAAACTCAGCGGTTTCGCATGCCTTCGATTGGCCCTTACACACTACCCAATCCAGTAGTTCTGGCGCCAATGGCAGGGGTAACTGATCGTCCGTTCCGTCAGCTCTGCCGCCAGTTAGGTGCCGGACTGGTGGTCGGCGAAATGGTGTCATCCAGCCCGGATGTGCGCCATACGCGTAAATCGCAGCTGCGCCTGGATCACACCGGCGAGCCCGAGCCAATCGCGGTACAGATCGTGGGCGGTGATCCTGAAATCATGGCTCAGGGCGCGCGATTTAACGTTACCAACGGTGCCCAGATCATCGACATCAATATGGGCTGCCCGGCCAAGAAAGTCTGTAATAAGGCTGCCGGTTCAGCGTTGCTGAAAGATGAAGCTTTGGTGAAAGACATATTACAGGCCGTGGTCGGTGCTGTTGATGTACCGGTCAGCCTCAAGATCCGGACGGGTTGGGACCCGGACAACCGCAATGGCGAGCGTATTGCACGTATCGCCGAAGAGGCCGGCATTGTATCGCTGGCGGTACATGGTCGCACCCGGGCCTGTGGCTACAAAAATACCGTCGAGTACGACACCATCCGCGCCATCAAACAGAGCGTCGGAATTCCGGTCTTTGCCAACGGCGACATCACCAGCGCCCGCAAAGCCTTTGAGGTCATGCAATACACCGGTGCCGATGGCGTATTGATTGGCCGCGCCGCCCAGGGCCAGCCCTGGATTTTCCGCGAAGTGGCTCACTACCTGGCCACCGGCGAAGAACTCCCTGCCCCACAACTGCAGGAAGTTGAACAGATTTTATTAAGCCACCTGGATGCGCTGTACGAATTTTACGGCGATTTTCTGGGCGTACGGATCGCCCGCAAACACGTGAGCTGGTATCTCCAGTATCAGAACAGCGATGGCGATTTCCGTAGCCGCTTTAACCGGCTGGAAGGCAGCACCGAGCAGCAACACGCGGT
Source organism: Thalassolituus pacificus (assembly GCF_025318105.1). Lineage (NCBI taxonomy): Bacteria > Pseudomonadati > Pseudomonadota > Gammaproteobacteria > Oceanospirillales > Oceanospirillaceae > Thalassolituus > Thalassolituus pacificus. The sequence continues at coordinate 349,050 of NZ_JAOANI010000028.1, read as the reverse complement.
GAGGCAGTTTTTTAAGGATACGATCCGGAAGAAGGAATTGGCAGCATGAACACCGATACATTGAACCGCGAAGTAATCGAAAGAAGGAAGGTTGAGACAGTGACCGATTCAGCAGACTTGCAGCAATATCTGCGTACCCCGTTAGAAGCGACACAAACCCTGCGTGACAGTGTGGAAAAAGCACTGCAAAACTACTTTGACCACCTGGATGGTCAGGCCGTTGTCGATATCTACGACATGGTACTGTCCGAAGTGGAAGCCCCACTGCTGGAAACCGTCATGAAGTATACCCGCGACAATCAGACCAAAGCGTCCGTTGTTCTTGGTTTAAACCGCGGCACACTGCGTAAAAAACTGAAACAGTACGGCATGCTTTAAGCCCTACCTCTAAATACTCAGCGGCTTTGTGGCCGCTTTTTCTTTTTTAAAACATAGAAAACCTGACCATATGAGCAACTTTATTCCTGCCAACGAGATCCCAGCGGACATCACCCCAGTACGCCGGGCCCTGATCAGCGTGTCGGATAAAACCGGAATCGTCGAGTTCGCCCAGGCCCTGCACGCTGCCGGTGTAGAAATTCTGTCTACTGGTGGTACTTACAAACTGCTGATGGATAACCAGATTCCAGCGGTTGAAGTCTCCGATTACACCGGTTTCCCGGAAATGATGGATGGCCGCGTAAAAACGCTGCATCCGAAAATTCACGGTGGTGTTCTCGGCCGTCGTGGTCAGGACGATGACGTCATGAGCGAACATGGCATCAACCCGATTGATCTGGTGGTGGTTAACCTGTACCCGTTCGCCGCGACCGTTGCCAAAGAAGACTGTCATCTGGCGCTGGCGATTGAAAACATCGATATCGGCGGTCCGACCATGGTGCGTTCTGCCGCGAAAAACCACGCCTATGTCGGCATCGTGGTGAACAGCAAGGATTACAGCAACGTGCTGGACGATCTGAAAGCGCACAACGGTCTGACCTACAAAACCCGTTTTGGCCTGGCGCTGAAAGCCTTCGAACACACCGCCGCCTACGACGGTATGATCGCCAACTATCTGGGCACCATCGACCAGAACGCAGAAGTCCTGAGCACCGATAACCGTCTGTCGTTCCCGCAGACCTTCAACAGCCAGTTCATCAAAGCGCAGGACATGCGTTACGGCGAGAATCCGCATCAGAATGCGGCCTTCTATGTTGAAGCCAACCCGGCCGAAGCCTCAATCGCCACCGCCAAGCAACTGCAAGGCAAAGAACTGTCCTACAACAACGTGGCCGACACCGATGCTGCGCTGGAGTGTGTGAAGTCCTTCGTTAAGCCAGCCTGTGTCATCGTCAAACACGCCAATCCTTGTGGTGTGTCTGTGGTGCCTGAAGAAGACGGCGGCATTCGCAAAGCCTACGACCTGGCTTACGCCACCGACAGCGAATCGGCCTTTGGCGGCATCATCGCCTTTAACCGCGAACTGGATGCTGAAACGGCCCAGGCCATCGTTGACCGCCAGTTTGTCGAAGTCATCATCGCCCCGAAAGTCAGTGCCGAAGCCGCCGCCGTGGTGGCCGCCAAGCAAAACGTACGCCTGCTCGAATGTGGCCAATGGCCAGCTGAACGGGCTGCCGGTCTGGATTACAAGCGCGTCAATGGCGGTCTGCTGGTACAGGATCGCGATAACGGCATGATTTCCGCCGATGAACTGAAAGTCGTGACCAAGCGCGCGCCAACCGAAGCCGAACTGCACGATCTGATTTTCGCCTGGAAAGTCGCCAAGTTCGTTAAATCCAACGCCATTGTTTACGCCAAAAACCGTCAGACCGTGGGCGTAGGCGCCGGTCAGATGAGCCGTGTAAACTCAGCCCGCATCGCGGCGATTAAGGCCGAACATGCCGGTCTGGTGGTTGAAGGTGCGGTGATGGCATCCGATGCCTTCTTCCCGTTCCGCGACGGTATCGACAACGCCGCGGCCAATGGCATTAAAGCCATTATCCAGCCGGGTGGATCGATCCGTGATGAAGAAGTGATTGCCGCCGCTGATGCGGCCGGAATCGCAATGGTGTTTACCGGAATGCGTCACTTCCGCCACTGAGTGTTGCTGAAAGCTATTGCGCTTTCTGGCGCGAATAAGTCGCTCCTGGGCGCTATCACTGAAATGCGAATCCGTAGGAGCGGGCCATGCCCGCGACCTGATTGAAATATCGCGGGCATGGCCCGCTCCTACAATAAGGAATGTAAGAATGAAAGTTCTAGTAATTGGCAGTGGCGGCCGTGAACACGCCCTGGCCTGGAAAGCTCTGCAATCACCTCTGGTTGAGAAAGTATTCGTTGCGCCGGGCAACGCCGGTACCGCGCGTGAAGCCGGTATGGAAAACGTCGCCCTCGACGTGATGGATTTTGATGGTCTGCAGAAGTTTGCTGAAAACAACGCCATCGGCCTGACCATCGTCGGTCCGGAAGCTCCGCTGGTTGGCGGCATCGTCAATCAGTTTGAAGCCGCCGGTCTGAAAATTTTCGGCCCACGCAAAGGCGCTGCTCAACTGGAAGGCTCCAAAGCGTTCACCAAAGATTTTCTCGCGCGTCAGCAGATTCCAACTGCCGATTACCAGAATTTCACTGAGATTGAACCGGCGCTGGCTTATCTGCGTGAGAAAGGTGCTCCTATCGTGGTTAAGGCCGATGGCCTGGCCGCCGGTAAAGGCGTGATCGTCGCCGAAACACTGGAGCAGGCTGAAGAAGCGGTCAAAGACATGCTGTCCGGTAACGCCTTTGGTGATGCGGGCTGCCGCGTGGTGATCGAAGAATTCCTCGCCGGCGAAGAAGCGTCTTTCATCGTCATGGTCGATGGCAAAAACGTGCTGCCAATGGCCACCAGTCAGGATCACAAACGCGTCGGCGATAAAGATACCGGCCCCAATACCGGCGGCATGGGTGCGTACTCACCAGCCCCGGTAGTGACGCAGGCAATCCACGACCGCGTAATGCGCGAAGTGATTATGCCAACCGTTAATGGCATGGCCGCAGAAGGTAACGATTACACCGGCTTCCTCTACGCCGGTCTGATGATTGACGAGTCTGGTGCGCCGAAAGTCATCGAATACAACTGCCGTTTCGGCGACCCGGAAACCCAGCCAATCATGCTGCGCATGCAGTCGGATATCGTCGCCCATTGTCTGGCGGCGCTGGAAGGCAAGCTGCATCATGAAACGGCACAGTGGGATCCGCGTCCATCGCTGGGCGTGGTACTGGCCGCTGCCGGTTATCCGGCTGACTACCCGAAAGGTGATGTCATCAGCCTGCCGGACAACGACGGCGCCGATCGTAAAGTGTTCCATGCCGGCACCCAACTGGACAGCGATGGCAACACCGTTACCGCCGGTGGCCGTGTACTCTGTGCAACCGCATTGGGGAACAGCGTCAGTGAAGCTCAGGCTCAGGCCTATGATCTGATCAAACAGATCAGCTGGAAAGGCATGTTCTGCCGCTCTGATATCGGTTATCGTGCCATTGCGCGCGAGCAGGCCGATAACTAAGCAGAAACTAACGGAGACAGCAGGGATGAGGCAGTACAGAGGACGTAAGCATCTGATTGTCACCCTGCTGTTTTTGTTTTTTCTGCCGCTGACACTCTGGGCAAGTAGTCCGGTGCTGCTGCCCAATGCCTCGTTTGATTACCCGATCACGCCCTATATTTCGGTTTACGAAGACCCCGGCCGCACCCTCGATATCAACGCCATGCTCAGCCGAGAGCAACAATTACGCTTTACCCCCAGCCACGCCCGCCGACTGAAGTTTGGCATCAGTGACTCCAACTACTGGCTGCGTTTCAGCCTGAATAATCCTTACGCTCAGGAACGGGAAGTGGTATTTACCCTGTCCGACAGCGATATCGACGATTTCAGTTTCTATGACATCAGCGACGCTCAGACGTATCGCCATATTGGCCATGATGATCCGGCGCGCAGCCTGCGCGGTGGGTTTATGCAGGCCTTTCCTGTGGTACTCAAGGTTCCGGCACAGAGCACGCGCAGCTATCTGGTGCGCATCCATTCCTATGGCCTGTTGAGCACCAATGTCACCCTGCTCAGCCTCGATCACTTTCTCAATAATGAGCAGGGATTGTTCATGCTGCAGGGCATGAGCCTTGGCTGGATTCTCGCAACGCTGGCCTGGTTTATTTTTGTACTGCGCAGCCAGCGTATCCTGCTGGCCGCAGCAGGCAGTGCCTATTGCGCCACCATGATCATTTATCAGCCCGCATGGATGGGGCAGTTTTCCCTGCTGCTGAATATCAGCCCCATCATTGCCGATAAAATCGGTGAGCTGTCGCTGGCAGCGTCAGCCACCTGCCAGACTCTGGCAGCGCTGGCGCTGGGCTGGAGCGGAATCCGTGCGTTGCTTTACCGCCGCCTGTTGCTGTTCATCGCCATCCTTCATCTGCCCGTTGCGTTAATCACGCTATGGCTGGCACAGGAAGCCACATTGATGGTGGTCGCCTGCATGATCGTCGCCAATGAATTTATTCTCGCTCTGATTCTTTTTCGCGGACGTTCTCAGCACCCGCAGGCGCAGAGCTGGCTGCTGATGGGCCATCTGCTGGTTGGATTTGGCGTTTTGCTGGCCATTCTGACCAGCCATAATCTGTTGTCGCTGGATCTGTTCACCAGCTGGGCACCGGTGATTCTGCCTTTTATTGTCATCACCAGCCTGGTACTGGCCATTATGAGTATTAAGCGCCAGCAACACCCGCTGCAGAATCAGGGCGGAGCTGAACTGCGCATGACGCCGGCGTTGCTGTCGCAGATCAGCCATGAACTGCGTACACCCATTAATGGTGTAATCGGCATGACGGAACTGCTGGGGGAAACGCCACTCAGCGCCAACCAGCGGGATTTCTCCGACACCATAGCCCTCGCCGGGCGCGATCTGCTGCACGTTGCCAACGAAATTTCCGACCTTGCCCGTATCCAGAACGCTCAGCTGGAACTGGAAGAGCGTTCATTCAGTACCGTTCAGCTACTGAACCAGGCGATCAGCCACTTCCAACAAGAAGCCAGTCGTAAGCAGGTTGAGCTGGTGCTGGATATGACCGACGACTTACCAGAGTACTTTGTCGGCGACCGCAACCGTTTACAGACGCTGCTGCACAACGTACTGGCGCGTGCGCTGGCCTATACCGAGTACGGTGAACTCTCGCTGCAGGCTTCGCATTACCACAGCGCTCAGGGCAATGGTCTGCGCGTACAGATTCAGCTGAGCAGCACCATCGTTAAACAGGACGAGCTGAAAAACGCCTTTGCTATTCTGCAGCACCACCTGCCATTAGCGGAAAACCACAACGCTAAATCCTGGAACCTGCTGGTAACGCGCAACTTACTGCAAAAAATGAAAGCAACCCTCGAAGTGGAAAGCATGACCAGTCAGGGCGCTTCACTGACGCTCTATCTCCCGATGGAGGCCGAGGCTGCGAGCACTGAAACCTCACCTCTGGACGACAGTCTGATCGGTCAGCGTATCCTGATCGTTGATGATAATGCGTCACTGCGCAATGTGATTGAAAAACAGGTAAGACGCTGGGGAATGCGCCCGGACAGTACTTACAGCGGTAAGGAAGCACTCGCCATGCTGCGTAATCAGATCAGCATTGGCCAGCCTTATGACTTCATCATTATTGATCATGACATGCCGATTATGGATGGTCTGCAGCTGGCTGAACGCATCCGTTCAGACAAAGACATCCGTCATAAACCGGCGCGCCTGATGCTCACCGGCTTAAGCATCAGCACAGTGCGCAAAGATGCAGAAGCCGTTGGCATTAAGAACCTGCTGGCCAAACCCGCCAGCGGTGAGCGCCTGCGTCAGGCACTGCTGACACTGAAGTATCAGCCGCAGGAAGAAGGCGAAGATTCGCCGTCCTAGCACTGCAGTCTGAACGCTGCGGCCTGAACAGCCGGCAGTAAATAACAGAACTCAGTCTGCCGCCACAGCACGGCTGGCAGCCCATTGCCGCAAAGCCTGCATCGGTTCAGCCATCACCACCGACAGCGGCCGGGTGCGGCGGATTTCATACAGCAATGTGTCCGTGTTCAGACCGGGGCCTGCCTGTTCACTGCTGGCCGTATGCCAGGCCGATACCACCGCCTGCTCCAGCTCGGCACCGGAAAACCCTTCGCTTTCTTCAGCCAGCGCTGCCAGATCAAACCGTTGCGGGTCCAGACCGCGCTTGTGCATGTGCAGACGCAGAATCTCAGCACGGATTTCGACTTTCGGCAAATCAACAAAAAACAGCTCATCCAGACGGCCTTTGCGCAGCAACTCCGGCGGCAGCGCATGAATATTGTTGGCCGTGGCGACCACAAAGACCTGCGAATCATGTTCTGCCAGCCAGGTCAGCAGTGTGCCGAGAATACGCTGACTGACGCCAGCGTCGTTGCTGTCCTGCCCCAGTCCTTTTTCAATTTCATCAATCCACACCACACAGGGCGACATGGTTTCGGCCAGCTTCAGCGCTTCGCGCAGGTTTCGTTCGGTTTCGCCAAAAAACTTGTTGTACAGGGTGCCGAAATCCAGGCGCAACAGCGGCAAGCCCCAGGAACCCGCCACCGCTTTGGCCGCCAGACTTTTACCACTGCCTTGCACACCGAACAGCAGTAAACCGCGCGGCCGCAGTTTGCGTTCGGCGGTCATAAAGGCTTTCTGACGTTGTGCCAGCCAGGTTTTCATCACCTCCAGACCGGCGACATCACTGAAGCGCGCGGTGTCATATTCAAAACTCATGACCCCATCCATATCCAGCAATGCCATTTTCGCGCGGCTGACGGTTGGCACATCATCGTGTGTAATAGCGCCGTCGTCGACAATGGCACCACGTACTAAACGGCGGGCATCGGAGAACGTCAGCCCCTTAAGATTGGCGACCAGCTGCTGCAGACTGTCGTTGTCGCTGCGCACTTTACGGCCACTGAGTTTGGCATAACGCAGGGCTTCTTCTTTCACCAGCGCCAGCAGCTGGCTGTCATCCGGTAATTGCAGGCTGAAGCTGGCGGCCAGACGTTGCAGCTCCGGCGGTGCCTGCAGCCGATGACTGAGCAACACCACCGTTTTGCCATAGCGCTCGTGCTGCAGAGCAATGTCTTTCAACAGACGTACCACCAGAGGCTCTTCCAGAAACGGATGCAGATCGCAGAAAATAAACAGCCCGCCCTGCTCACGCTCACGCACAATACGCAGCGCATCGGCCGGCTGGATGGTGTCGGCGGCGGCGACATCTTCGCCAAACCCCAACCGGCGCAGACCATCACTCAGGGTCCATTGCTGCAATGCCAGACCACGGCGAATGGCCAGCCGGGTCAACATCTCGAGCGCACGGCCTTCTTCGTGTGATTCCAGCAACAACAGCGGTACCTGGCGGTCGAGCAATAAGCTTAAGTCGTGTAAATCCTGCATCGATGTCTCCTTATTCTGTGCACGATTCTAACCAGTCTGCCCTGCGCTGTCCGCACGCTCAGAGCCTGCAAACACGTCTTTAACCGGCCCTGGCTTCCGCTCTGGCCGGAATCCACTTGATATGCATCATGCGCCAGACGCCGATATGCCGTAAAATAACGAAAATTCCGGAGGTATGAGTTATGAATGCCAACTCCCGTCGCTACTCGCTGTTTGACAAACTGATCCAAAACGCCGATCAGGCGCTGCGTACCCTGGTGCCCGGTGCCGCTCAGGAAGAGCGCCCGTCACCGGCACAACAACGTGCCTATAACGAGCTCAATGAAGCCGAGCAGAAACATGCCGCTGGTCTGATGCGCATCAATCATACCGGTGAAGTCTGTGCTCAGGCGCTGTATCAGGGACAGGCGCTAACCGCCAAATTGCCGGAAGTCCGGGCGGCCATGGAAGAGGCGGCGCGTGAAGAAATTGACCATCTGGTGTGGTGTGAAGATCGCATCAATGATCTGGGCAGCCACACCAGCCGTCTGAATCCGCTGTTCTATGGTCTGTCCTTTGGCATCGGTGCTCTGGCTGGCAAGATTTCTGACAAGGTCAGTCTGGGCTTTGTCGCCGCCACCGAAGAGCAGGTCTGCAAACACCTGAGCCAGCACATGACCAGCCTGCCAGTGCAGGATGAAAAGAGTAAAGCCGTGCTGCTGCAGATGCTGGAAGACGAAGCTAAACACGCAACGGTTGCGCTTGAGGCCGGCGGTCATAAATTTCCGCTGCCGGTGAAGCTGGCGATGAGCGCAGTATCAAAAGTGATGACTAAATCCGTCTATCGGTTCTGAACGCTGCCCGACCAACACTGCCACAAACGCACTGACCTGCACCAAAGCAGGTCAGATGCGGAACGAATAACTCCCGCCATCAATAGATAGAATCGCTGTTTAGCAGGCAAAATGCCGCTGTTCTTTTACTCTGAATAAAGACGAGTGAGGAACATCCCATGAACCGATTCAGCGTTATCGAATTTATCCGCCGTATTTACCGCCTGCCACAGGATTACCCGGAACTGAACTGGACCCGGACCGATCTGTACCGGCGACGACTGGAACAGGTGAAAAGCGGCTGGATTATTACCGGGCTGATTATGCTGATCAGCGGCAGTACCGCGGTGGTGTGTGTACTCGGAGCCTTTGCCACGTTTCTGTCACTGGCCTTTCTTGAGCCGGAAAATCCGCCGCTCTGAGCCAACACGAGCAGTCTTTATCGAGACATAAATAACGGGCATAAAAAAACCCTCCGGCGGAGGGTTTTTTATCGGCTAAAAACACGGAGTCAGATTTACAGGCTCAGAATTTTCTCGCCGCGGGAAATACCGGAGACACCGGTACGTACCGTTTCCAGCACACAGCCCGCACCGATGGCCTCAATAAAGGCTTCCAGTTTGTCACTGGTTCCGGTCAGCTGGATGGTATACACGCTGGCAGACACATCCACAATCTGACCACGGAAGATGTCGGCAGTACGTTTGATTTCCGCACGCTGCGCACCCACCGCTTTTACCTTGATCAGCATCAGCTCGCGTTCAATGTGCGGGCCTTCCGACAGATCCACCAGTTTCACCACTTCGATCAGCTTGTTCAGCTGTTTGGTGATCTGTTCGATCTTACGATCATCACCGCTGGTGGTCATGGTCAGGCGTGACAGGGTGTTGTCTTCTGTCGGCGCCACTGTCAGGGTTTCAATGTTGTAACCACGCTGGGCGAACAGACCAACAACGCGTGACAAAGCACCCGGTTCGTTTTCCAGCAGAATCGAAATAATGTGTCTCATGTTCAGGTCCGCTCCGTCTTGCTCAGCCACATATCGCGCATGGAGCCAGCCGGCACCTGCATCGGATACACGTGTTCTTCCGGATCGACGGCAACGTCGAGGAAGACCAGACGGTCATTGTATTTATTGAAGGTGTCTTCCAGTGCCTGTGGCAGCTCATCGCGGCCGGTCACGCGGATACCCACGTGGCCATAGGCTTCCACCAGTTTGATGAAGTCCGGCAGGGACTCCATGTACGAGTGGGAGTGACGACCTTCGTAGTTCATGTCCTGCCACTGACGAACCATGCCCAGTGAGCCGTTGTTCAGACACAGAATTTTTACCGGGATGCCGTACTGCAGACAGGTCGACAATTCCTGAATGTTCATCTGAATCGAACCTTCACCGGTAACACATACCACCATTTCTTCCGGGAAGTTCATTTTAACGCCCATGGCCGCCGGGAAACCGAAGCCCATGGTGCCCAGACCACCAGAGTTGATCCAGCGGTTCGGCTTATCGAACTTGTAGTACTGCGCGGCAAACATCTGATGCTGACCAACGTCAGAAGTCACGTAAGCGTCACCCTTGGTGGCCGCCCAGATGGCTTCGATCACTTCCTGCGGCTTCATCAGTTGCGAATCGTTTTTCTCATAACGCATGGCATGACGCTGGCGCCATTCGTTGATCTGTTTCCACCACGACGCAATGGCTTCGGCATCCGGCACTTCGTTGCTTTCATCCAGCAGCGCCATCATTTCGTCCAATACGTTGCCAACCGGGCCAACGATCGGTACATCAACGATGATGGTTTTGGAAATGCATGACGGATCAATATCAATATGAATGATCTTAGCATCCGGACAGAATTTACTGGTGGCGTTGGTTACGCGGTCATCAAAGCGCGCACCAATGGCCAGAACCACGTCGGCGTGGTGCATAACCATGTTGGCTTCGTAAGTACCGTGCATACCCAGCATGCCAACAAAACGCTCACCGGTACCCGGATAAGAACCCAGGCCCATCAGCGTGTTGGTGCATGGGAAATCCATACGATCAACCAGCGCACGCAGCTTGTCGGAACTGCCATCAATGATGACACCACCGCCAGCATAAATAACCGGACGCTTGGCTTTCAGCAGTAATTCAACGGCCTTTTTGATCTGGCCGGAGTGGCCACGCTGTGGCGGCGTGTAAGAACGCAGTTTGACCTTTTTAGGGTACACGTATTCGTAGCGTTCGTTCGGCATGGTCATGTCTTTCGGAATATCGATCACCACCGGACCCGGACGGCCAGTGCTGGCGATATGGAAAGCCTTGGCAACAATTTCCGGGATGTCCTCAGGACGACGTACGGCAAAGCTGTGCTTCACAATCGGACGCGACAGGCCGAGCATGTCCGTTTCCTGAAAGGCATCATCACCCACCAGGTAGCTCATGACCTGACCAGAAATAACGACCATAGGAATAGAATCGGTATACGCAGTCGCAATACCGGTAATGGTGTTGGTGGCACCTGGACCAGAGGTGACCATAACGACGCCAGGTTTGCCGGTCGCACGGGCATAACCATCAGCCATGTGAGCAGCTGCCTGCTCGTGACGGACCAGGACGTGCTTGACCGCGCTCTGCTTATACAGCGCATCATAGACATGCAGCAGTGAGCCGCCCGGGTAACCGTAAATATATTCGACGCCTGATTCATGCAGTGCACGAACCAACATTTCTCCGCCGGAAAGTAATTCCACCGTACTATCCTCTTTCACAAGCCCCCAAAAGGAGCGTGGGTAACTGAATTAACTGTGCGATTTAGAGCCGGAAACACAACAGGCTCTCTCAGGCTGGATGATTAACTTGTAGTTTCTCATCAGAATCCCGTTGCCTGGTCGAGGACACCGGGTCTGAAACTGGGTCGGAGATAACCGCACCAGAGGCTGTCATTGTCAGCGAGCGGGGCACTGGGTGGAGGCGCAGGCCGGCTGACAAAAGCGCGGTAATTCTAGCATTCCCGGTATTATTGTCTAGCAAAAAACCGTGCTAAATCCTTGACAAATCATACGGTTTTAATAATGTCCGACTCTGATCTCAGGTATCCTTCTTCCATTTAACAACGGATGTGTTTTATGCGTTTTTTTACTGTTTTTTTCGCTTTGCTGCTTGCTGGTGCAAGCCTGACGGTTCAGGCCGACAAAATGTATCGCTGGGTGGATGAAAATGGTCAGACCCATTTTTCCAACCTGCCGCCTGCCAATAACGCTAACAATACCGAAGAATATAAAGTACGGGTGAGTAAACCCGCCGACAAAGTCGATGGCTATAAAATCAGCACCGATAACGAAAAAGAAACGGCGACAGAAGCCAGTGAGAGCAATGAGCCAAGGGTGAGTAAAGCCGAAGCGGAGGCCGCCTGTGCCAAAGCCCGGAAACACAAAGAAGTGGTGAGCACCAACTACAGCACCCGCTTCAAGCAGGAAGACGGCGAATACCGCCCACTTTCTGATGATCAGCGGGCACAGCAGATCAAACTGGCAGACGAGCAGATTGCTAAATACTGCAACATGACGTTTTCCAACAAGACCCGTAATCAGTAAGGCTGGGTTAACTCTTTATCCAGATCAGGCTGGCCATACGGCCGGTCTGGCTCTGACGGCGATAGGAATAAAAGCGCTCATCGCTGCAGGTACAGAATCCACCACCGGCAACCTCCCCCACTCCCGCCCGCAATAACTGCAGCCGCGCCAGCGCATAAATATCAGCCATCAGCCGATCACCACGACCGCTACGGAAGCAACTATCCGGCGCCCAGGCAAAGGCCTGTCGTACTTCCGGCCCTACCTCGAAGGCGGCGGGGCCAATCGCTGGTCCCAGATACACCCGTACCAGAGAAGGATCAGGGAAGGCCGCCAGCGTGTTCAGCAGAATCCCGGCCGCCAGTCCGCGCCAACCGGCATGGGCCGCCGCCACCTGCGAGCCATCAGCAGCACAAAAAAGCACCGGCAAGCAATCGGCCGTGAGAATGGCACAGGCCAACCCCGGGGTGTCGCTGAACTGCGCATCAGCCTCGGGCACCACCGATTCGCCACAGGCTCTGATCACCGTCGTGCCGTGTACCTGAGATAACCACTGAATGCCCTGCACACCCGGTAGCTGCTGCCACAAACGCTTACGGTTAAGCCGCACCAGAGACGCATCATCGCCAACGTGCAGAGCCAGATTGTTGTGTTCGTAAGGAGAAACAGAAACACCACCCAGACGGGTAGTGATCGCCGCAGCAACACCCGCCGGCAACGGCCAGTCGGGTATCAGCAGGCCGGACTCAGCGTTCGGCATCGGCTTCAAGTACATCGAGCAGGTGGATAAAGTCCTGTGGCAGATCCACTTCCCACTCCATCCACTCGTCGGTATCCGGATGAATCAGACCCAGCTTGCGCGCATGCAAAGCCTGGCGGCCAAAATGAAGCAAAGTGTCGCGCAGCTCCGGGCCAATACCTTTGGTCAGACGGGTGCGGGCTGCGTAGGTCGAATCTCCCACCAGCGGATAGCCGATATGCGACATGTGCACACGGATCTGGTGTGTACGGCCGGTCTCCAGCTTGAGACGGATATAGGTATGCGTGGGGAATTTCTTCAGCACGCGGTAATGGGTTAATGCTTCTTTGCCCATTGGATTGACGGCCATTTTGGTGCGCTGAGTACCATGACGGCCAATCGGCTGGTCAACTTTGCCGCCGCCGGTCATCACGCCCTGCACCACCGCTTCGTACTCACGCCCCATTGAGCGATCCTGCAACTGACCGACCAGATTGTTCTGCGCCTGCAGGGTTTTAGCGACCACCATCAAACCGGTGGTGTCTTTATCCAGACGGTGCACGATGCCGGCGCGGGGAATATTTTCCAGTTGCGGACAGTGATGCAGCAAGCCATTCAGCAGCGTACCGTCCTGGTTACCGGCAGCCGGGTGAACCACCAGATCGGCGGGCTTGTTAATGACGATGATATGGTCATCTTCATAAATGATGTTGAGCGGGATCTCTTCCGCCTGCCAGTTACCTTCAGGCGCCAGTTCGGCTTCCAGAATCAGGGTTTCACCGCCCGTCAGCTTATCGCGGCCGCGCCAGGGCTTACCGTCAACCGTCAGCTGGCCATCTTTGATCCATTGCTGCAGGCGCGAACGGGAATAGTCGGGAAATAACTGGGCAGCGACCTGATCCAGACGCTTGTTTCCCATAGTGAAGGGAACTTCTACCCTGTTTGAAATCTGATTGGACATAAACTCTCTGAGATTAGCTGTATGACTGCCGCTACGATCGGCTGTATCCCGCTGGCAGGTGTGCTGTCAGTTGGGGCTATGCGGGGACTGTGTTTTAATACGGCACATTCGTAAACCGGCACATTGCCAAGTATATCGACAATCAGGAATGCACTCCATGAACTCCCGTTCGCTGTTGGTTATTTTTACCCTGCTACTCTGCGCCTGCTCCGGAAATCCCGACAAACCTCAGGAACTGACTGAGCGTGAGTACTACGAGCAGGCCCGCGAGTCACTGGATAACAATAACTTCCTGTCGGCCACCGAAAAACTGCGCCAGCTGGAATCACGCTACCCGTTCGGTCGTTACGCGGAACAGGCGCAGCTGGAGCTGATTTACGCTCAGTACATGATGTCTGACCTGGAAGCGGTACTGGCCACCACCGAACGTTTTATCCGCCTGCACCCGCTGCATGAACAGGTTGATTACGCCTACTACATGCGCGGTCTGGCCACCTATGAAATGGGGTTCGCCTTTGCTGAACGTTATTTTGAAAGCAATATTGCCCAACGTGATCCAACCCCGATGCAGGATGCCTTCAATCATTTCTCCGACCTGCTGACCCGCTTCCCTGACAGCCCATACACCGCCGATGCACGGGCACGCATGGTGTATTTACAACAGCGTATGGCCTCCCACGAAATTGGAGTGGCGCAATACTATATGAAGCGTCACGCCTACCTGGCCGCCGCCAACCGCTGCGAAAATGTGCTGCTGCACTACCAGAAAACCCCGTCCGTGGCTGACGCACTGGCCATTCAGGTAGAAGCCTACCGCCTGCTGGGCCTGAACAAAGAATCAGGCCAGGCGCTGGCGCTGTTGAAACTTAACTACCCTGAACACCCGCAATTGAAAGGCGGTGAATTTAAAGACAGCGGCCTGGCCATGGTTGACCGCCGTTCGTTCTGGAACATCATCAGTTTTGGTTTGCTGGACTGAGCAGCCAGTAACAGACATACAGGCACAAAAAAGCCCGCGGTTGCGGTAATGCTGTTCGCTTAACGTTTTAAATCATTTTGAAACGCCCAATGCCTCACAGGGGAACTTATCCCCTTGCCGGCGGGCCGACCCCAGCCTCGCGCTGTGCAGTACTTAATCCGCTCTGAATAATCCTGCAATCTCGGTAATGCGAATAATGGGCCATCCATGGCCCTATTCGCTCGCCCGGCATCCATGCCGGGACGTACCGGCGCAGCATTATTCAAACCGGCGTCCTGCAGGCGCATTGATTATTCCGCTAAGCGGCTTTTCAGAACGGACATTGCTGTTCGATAAAACGACGTTGCGTCTGGGATAAACCGCGCCTCTGGGCCCGCCGCCATGAACGATGATTTTTACGATCTGTCTGGCATGGATGCCAGACAAGCGTATCCGGCCATGGATGGCCGATATACGCGTGGTCAGTAAAAACCGAGTGAATAAGGATCACGGGCCAGAAAGCGCAAAGCAGGGGTCCGGGGAGAAGTTTCCCGGGTTGGGGCGCAGGGGCTTGCCCCGCAAAGGCTGTTCAAATGCAGTCAGCGCTGGCTGGTTGCTTAAGTGAACAGCATTACCGCGATTGCGGGCTTATTAGTGGGTTAAATTCCAGCCTTCCAACCGTTGGTCACCGGATAACGGCGATCACGGCCAAAACCACGCTGAGTTACGCGCACACCAATGGGTGCCTGACGGCGCTTGTATTCATTAACGTCGACCAGACGCAACACACGCAGCACGTCATCGCGGGTAAAACCGGCACTGATGATGGCTTCGGCACTCATATCACGTTCGATATAACGTTCAAGAATGGCATCCAGCACCGGATACGGCGGCAGGCTGTCTTCGTCTTTCTGATCCGGCGCCAGTTCAGCCGATGGCGGACGGTCGATCACGCGCTGCGGAATCACTGGCGAGATTGAATTACGGTATTCCGCCAGGGCGAATACCTTGGTTTTGTAGACGTCTTTTAAAGCGCCGTAACCACCGGCCATATCGCCATACAGTGTGGCATAACCGACCGCCATTTCGCTTTTATTGCCGGTGGTCAGCACCATGTATCCACTTTTATTCGACATCGCCATCAGCAGCACACCACGGCAACGTGACTGCAGGTTTTCTTCTGTGGTATCCACCGGCAGGCCGGCAAACTCGGCCGACAGCGCGGTCATGAATTCACGGTACATCGGCTCAATGGAGATCGACTGGTAACGCACCCCCATCGTTTCGGCCTGCTCCGCCGCGTCTTCTTTGCTCATGCCCGAGGTGTAAGTAAAGGGCATCATTACCGCCTGTACCCGCTCAGCACCCAAAGCATCGACCGCAATGGCCAGTGTGAGGGCGGAGTCGATACCGCCGGACAAACCGAGCAATACCCCCTGGAAACGGTTTTTATTCACATAATCGCGCACCCCGAGCACCAGAGCCTGATACAGGCTGGCCAGTTCGCTGTAGGGTTCATCAGTGTCGGTATCGGTCAATGCCTGCAGGCGGCCACTCTGCCATTGCACCAGTGCGTTGGCTTCAACAAAAGAGGGCATTTGCAGTACTTGCTCACCATCGGCGGCCACCGCAAACGAGCCACCATCAAAGACCAGTTCGTCCTGAGCGCCGACTTGGTTCACATACAGCAGAGCCACATTCTGACTGCGCGCATGCTGCTGCATCAGGGTCAGGCGTTCACCATGTTTACCTAAATGAAAAGGCGAGGCGTTCAGGTTCAGAATCAACCCGGCACCCGCCGCCACACTTTGTTCCACCGGACCGGCGTGCCAGACGTCTTCGCAGACGGTCAGGCCGATACGATGCCCAAGCAGATCAATAACACAGGGCTGATCACCCGCGCTGAAATAACGCTGTTCATCAAAGACCTGATAATTGGGCAGGCACTGCTTGGCGTAACGCCCCAGGCACTCGCCCTGAAACCAGACAGCGGCGCAGTTATAGAGTTTTCCCTGCTCCCGCCACGGAAAGCCAACCGCGATGGCGATGTAATGGCTGGCAGCCGCAATCTGCTGCAGTGCTTCTTCTACACGTGGCTGCAGGCTAGGACGCAGTAATAAATCTTCCGGCGGGTAACCGGTTACCGCCAGTTCGCTGAATACCACCAGCTGGGCACCCTGCTGCTGTGCCTGCTGTGCAGCCTCAACAATACGCTGGCCATTGCCGGAAATATCTCCGACCAGAAAGTTGTGCTGTGCCAATGCGATGGTAAGTGACTGTGACATACTCTCGGGTTACCCTGACGAATTTGCGCGTATTGTCGAAAAATTACCGGGCCGAAGCAATCATCATCACACCGGCCTGTGTTTTGCGGTCGATATTTCTGGTTAAGGAGCCCCTGTGGCACGTTGGTTTAAATCCACTGAATTGGTTGTTCGTGGCAACCGCCTGCTGCGTTTTTACAGCTACTACTCTCTGTTTCTGGCTCTGCTGCTGATTATTACCGATGCCGTTGATCTGCAGAACGTCATTATTGGAGGCAAACTGCCGCACGTATTTTTAATCGGTTCTTCTGTTTACGTGATCATGGCATCACTTTTTGCTGCCATCGCCAACCGCGAACCGGACCCGCAACAAGCCACCAGCTATGTGTTTATCGAAATTGCAATTCTGGCCGCGCTGATGCACGCCTCCGGCGGTCTGGATACCGGTTTTTCCAGCCTGATTCTGATTCCGCTGATGATGTCCAACCTGCTCGCCCCCGGCGTGCTCGGCTACGGCGTCGCCGCCTGGACCACAATTGCGGTGTTCTATACCCAGCACATCTGGCCCGGCAGCTATAACACTCAGGAGATTGTAAACTCCGGGTTGTATGGTTTTCTTTGTTTTACGCTGGCGTGGTTAACGCAAACACTGTCACGGCGACTGAACAGCGCCCTGACGCTGGCCTCTGATCAGGCAACCCGCATCAAACGCCTGCAGCGTTTCAGTCAGCAGGCACTGTTGGATTTACCCAATGGAGTGATTGCCTGCGATACCCATGACCGTATTTTGTTTTATAACCAGCAGGCGCGACAGTGGTTCAGCCTGGCCGAGGGCTCATCTCTGCCTCCAACCCTGCTGCAGGCCGAAGCCGATCAGGTGATTGAAGTCCGCAACGAAAAACTGATTTTCCGCCGCGTGGCGCTCAATGCTTCAGAACCCGGCGACTATCTGATTTACGTTGAAGAAGCGGCCCGCATTGCCGCCGAAGCACAGCAATTTAAACTGGCCTCCCTCGGCCGCCTGACCGCCTCCATTGCGCATGAAATCCGTAACCCACTCAGTGCCCTACGTCAGGCTGCACAACTGCTGGCAGAAACACCTTACCTGCAGGAAGGTGAACAACAACTGACCCAGATTGTTGAGCAACACTGCATGCGTATTAACCGCACCATCGAAGACATTCTGCAACTTTCCAGGCGCAATAAAGCCGTCGCCGAAACCCTGCGCCTGGCACCCTGGTTACAGCACTTTCATGATCAGTTCCGCAACCTGACCCATGGCCAGACTTTTCATTTCAGCGTGCACTGCAACGACAGCCTGCTGGTACAGTTTGACCCCGACCACCTGCAACAGATTCTGCACAACCTGTGCGCCAACGGTTTGCGCTATGCACTTAAATCAGCGCCGGATAATGCTCGTCTGACCCTGATTGCTCAAGCCCTGAACGAACGCCAGGTTCAGCTGGATATTATCGATAATGGTAGCGGCGTTCCGTCCGAACAGCGCACTCACCTGTTTGAACCCTTTTACACCACTGAACATAATGGCACCGGACTGGGGCTCTATTTATGCCGCGAACTGTGCGAGGCAAACCAGGCCTATATCCAGTATCATCCAATACCCAACGGAACCTGCTTCCGCATCATAATGCGAACCTCCTGAGCCAATTGCGCCACAGAACGGACCCTGTTGTATGAATAAATTTGCCGCCCTGATTATTGATGACGAACCCGATATCCGTGCTCTGATTGCACTGACGCTGAAACGCATGGAACTCGATTGTTATCAGGCAGGAAGTGTCAGCGAAGCCCTGACGTTATTGCAGGAAAGGCCCTACCATTTCTGCATCACGGACATGAAATTGCCCGATGGCAATGGCCTCGACCTGATTCAACTGTGCAATACCCGTCACCCGGATATGCCGGTCGCCATGATTACCGCCTACGGCAATATGGAACTGGCCGTCAACGCGCTGAAAGCCGGTGCCTTCGATGTGGTGGCCAAACCGCTGGATACCGAACGCCTGCGCGAGCTGGTAAAAGCCTCACTGCAGCTCACCAAAGTGCCGGCCAATATTGAAAACCTGCCTTCTGCCGACGGCCTGCTTGGCCAGTCAGATGGCATGCGCACTCTGAAAGAAAAAATATTCAAAGTGGCCCGCACCCAGGCACCGGTATTTATTTACGGCGAGTCAGGCACTGGTAAAGAACTGGTAGCACGTTTAATTCATCACCAAAGCGCGCGCATGGAACAACCATTTATCGCCGTAAATTGCGGCGCGATTCCGCGTGATTTAATGGAGAGCGAATTCTTCGGTCATGCCAAAGGCAGCTTTACCGGCGCCAGCAGCGAAAAGGCCGGGTTTTTCCGCGCAGCCAATGGCGGCACCCTGTTCCTTGATGAAGTCGCCGAGCTGCCACTCGATATGCAGGCCAAACTGTTGCGCGTCATTCAGGAAAAGGCCGTACGCAGTGTCGGCTCGGAATTCGAAACACCGGTCGACGTGCGCATACTCTGCGCCAGCCATAAAGATATCGGCGCACTGGTCAAGGCCGAAGAATTCCGCCAGGACTTGTATTTCCGCCTGAACGTCATTCAGATTAATGTGCCGCGCCTGGCCGACCGGGCGGAAGATATTCCCATGCTGATCCGGCATTTTATCCGTAAATACTCCCAGGAATGGGGCATGCCAGAAATTATTCTGGAAGACGCCGCGCAACAGGCACTGCTGACCTACCACTATCCGGGGAACGTACGTGAGCTGGAAAATATCCTGCAGCGTGCCGTCACCCTTGCCGAAGGTGACAGCATCGGCCTCAGTGACCTGAGCCTGAGCAAACCGATCAGCGAAGAGCCGGACAACAATAATCCACGCATTGAAACCAACAACCTAGAAGCCTACCTCGAGAACATTGAGCGCCGCGCCATCACCCAGGCACTGGAAGCCACGCGCTGGAACAAAACCGCCGCCGCCGAAAAGCTCGGTATCAGCTTCCGCGCGCTGCGTTACCGCTGTAAGAAACTGGAAATTGACTAACCGGAGACACCTCTGAAATCAAGCCTGAGACTGAAACGTAAAACAGAATTTCAGCCTCAGGTCTGAGTGACAAGGATGTCTGTTGCATTAGAGTGAATTGCAATGATCAGGATGATCGCTTTGCTATCAGGGAGATACTGATGCTTTCTCGCCCAATTACTTCCGGTTTTACTCTTATTGAGATGATGGTTACGACAGCTATAGTAACGCTATTGGCTACGGTCGGACTTCCAACAATGAACAGCTTTCTGAGCCGAACTGAGGCACGCCAAGACATTGGCAAGCTTAATCAAATCATCAGTTTTACCAGAAGCCAGGCGCTACTCCGGGCCAGCAGAACAACACTGTGCCCTCTTGATGCCAGCCTGCGTTGCAGCAATCTCTGGAACGAGACACTGTCAGTATTTACCGATCCCAATAACAATCGAGTACTGGATCCTGGAGAGCAGCAGCTATTTACACTACCGGCCAATGATAACCGTAACGTGTTGCGCAGTTTTAATAGTCGTGTCATCAGCTTTGATGAACGCGGCTTTGCTGGCGTGAATACCGGCTCTCTCGGTTATTGCCACAATGGCAGCCTGCCCGTTGGGGCGGCTTTTATTATTTCCCGCAATGGTCGGGTAAGACCCGGTACCGATAACAACCAGGATGGCTTACCAGAAACACCGAATGGTAAAAACGTGCCTTGTCCGCCCCAATGAAACGGAATTCCGTCACAAACAGCCTTCAACCTGACCGCCGGGAAGCATTGTCCGACCTTTGGTCGGCGGACCCTAGTCTTTTACTCACTTCCGGGTATCGTAAAGGCTGAGATTACACTCTGGGGAAGCACATGATTCAAACCCTGAAGCCAAGCTACGGTAAGATGCCGCAACAGCAACGCGGCTCATCACTCGTATTCAGTCTGGTCATTCTCACAGCGATTACTATAGGCGCTGTCGTTGCGATGCAACGCTCTACGCTACAGTTACGAATGATTGGTAATATGCAGCATCAGCAAACTATTTTTAATGACACCATGGGTAACCTGAATACCCTTCTGGACGGTCTGCGCAATGGTAATACAGCCAATGCAATCCTTGGCGGCATGATCAACGCTGAAAACACCAGTCTTGCCAACGGTAATCCTGCCGGTACAGCGCAGCTGGACCCATACAGCTTCAACCTGCTGCCACAGCCTCCGCAAAACGCCGGAACGCAGGCAACAACCAATAATATTCGTGTACTCCAGTTGCCTGGCAATG
This sequence comes from Thalassolituus pacificus, assembly GCF_025318105.1. Classification (NCBI taxonomy): domain Bacteria; kingdom Pseudomonadati; phylum Pseudomonadota; class Gammaproteobacteria; order Oceanospirillales; family Oceanospirillaceae; genus Thalassolituus; species Thalassolituus pacificus. The sequence continues at coordinate 328,039 of NZ_JAOANI010000028.1, read as the reverse complement.
CACCGCAATCCCTGAAGCAACATGCAGGCTCCAGTGCAGGTACACTTGTGCCTTACTACTTTGCCAGCAATGTATTAGGCATTGATGTGAATAACCAATCCCGCTCCCGTCAGGAAGCGGGGTTCTTTTATATGGCTCCGGCGCCGCAATAATTGCAAAGGTCTTGGATATGAAAATACTACTGAAAATCTCATTTACTGTTGCTCTGCTTTTCATTGGGCAAAATGCATTTGCTGAAAATGGTGGCTTGAAAGTGATCGAACATCAGGTCAATAAAAGTAACCTGATCGCATTTTCAAGCCAGGCCGTTAAATTCAAAGACTGTGATGAATGCCCGGAGACAATGTATAAAGTCTCTGCCGATGCAACATTTTTTGACCGCAACTCGGCGATCAGTCTGTCTCAGGCAACTGAACTCTATGTTAAGAACCCTTATGACATCGTCTCTTTATTCATAAATCATTCAGAAAACAAGATAACCAGTGTCATCTTTGGCGGGATACTGGAGCGTGCTGAACCTGTGGAATTAACTGGGGAGAACTGAGTATGAAAATTTACTGGAGTTCAATTATTGCTTTTGGATTGCTGAGCAGTTCTGCTCTTGCCGATGACACTGAAATCTATCTGGGTACCGCGAACAGGGTAAATCCGAACGTTATTTTTATTTTTGACACATCAGGCAGTATGGACAGTGATGCCGGCGGTGAATCACGGTTATCCATTGTTAAACGTGCGGCTAAAGATACGATTAAAGATATCAGCGGCATTAACCTTGCTTTAATGGAGTTTGATGACAAGACCTCAAATCAAAATAATGGTGGCTACCTCAGCACAGCGATGAAGAGCATTGATGATGATGCTCATCGTACCAATATAAATAATACAATTGATGGCTATGTACCAAGCACATGGACCCCAATCGTAGAAACCGTTGATGAAGCACTTCGGTTTCTGCGTGGCGAGAGTGTTGATTATGGTAAATACAGTTATCAAACTAGGGAATGGGTATGCACCAGACGGTGGAACAACGGTAGCTGCAGAGATGGCTACTATGAATATAAAACAGCCATCGCTTTTGCCAGCCATTCTGACACACACAGTAATGGACAATATATTTCACCAATAACGGATCAATGTCAAAAAAGTCACATCGTGCTGTTTACGGATGGTGATGCGACCTACGATAACTCCAGTGATACCCGTATACGCGGCTTGATCTCCAAGTTTTCTGATGCTGACTTACAAGGTACAGGCTTAAGTAAAACCTGTAGTACCAATAGCGGTAGCGGCAGCGGTAAATCGTATAGCTGTCTGGAAGAATTGGCATATTCTATGTACAACTCAGACAACAGCACCTCCCTACCAGGAAAACAGCAGATTCATTTCCACAGCGTTGGCGGCTTTCTTGGAAATAATGCTGCACCTCAAATCATTTTGGCTAATGCGGCAACACATGGCGGCGGCATCTCCGCAATGGCTGACGATTACAGTAAGTTAAAAACCGCGCTGACCAAAATTTTTGATGACATATCCAGCTCCGCAGGGACCTTTTCTGCGCCTGCCGTGGCGGTTAATGCGTTTAACAGCCTTGAACAGCTGGATCAGCTTTATTACTCAGTATTCAAGCCGCATGAAGCTGTTGGCTGGTCTGGCAACGTGAAACGCTTCCGTATGACGACGGATGGCACCATTGTTGACAGTAAAGGGAATTCAGCAGTTGACCCTAGCACAGGTTTTTTTAATAAGAACGCCCAAAGCTTCTGGACGCAGGATGCGGACGCTCCTGACGGTGACAATGTTGTTAAAGGCGGTATTGCCAGTCGTTTGCCGCTAGACCGTAAAGTTGTTACCAATATTGCAGGCAACAATCTGAGTGCAAGCAATAACCGGGTACATGAAGACAATACCAGTCTGAACAGAACCCTGATGGGCACCAGCTTAAGCGGTTCGGAATACAAAAAACTGATTCAATGGGCCCGCGGCCTGGACGTCAAAGGCAGCAGCGCCAGTAATCCGCGCCGCGCAATGGAAGACCCACTCCACAGCCGTCCAGTGTTGCTGAATTATGGTCAGACAACTGACTCGTCCGGTAAGAAAATTCCTGATAGTACGCTGTTTATTGGCACTAACTCAGGCTACCTGCATGCCTTTGATACCAACGCTGATTCGCCGAAAGAGCGTTTTTCGTTTATTCCTAAAGAGCTACTCCCTGTTGTCACCGCCTATTATCAGGGAGGTGGAGTTAAAAAATACGGTCTCGACGGACCGATTTCCGTCTGGCATGACGATACCAACCGTGACCAGATTATTAATAATTCCGAAAAAGCTTATCTGTATATCGGTATGCGTCGTGGTGGCAGCAGTTATTATGCTATTGATGTAAGCAACCGTGATGCACCAAAAGTATTGTGGCAGATCAACGGGCGCGACCACCCGAATACCACCAGCGGCTTTGAGCGCCTCGGGCAAACCTGGTCACGTATGGCACCCGTTGATGTTACCTGGACTGACGGTAATAAACGTAAAGTTCTGATTTTCGGTGGTGGTTATGATCCAAAAGAAGATAATTACTCTGTGCGCACAACTCATGAGCAAGGTAACGCCATTTATATGGTTGATGCCAAAACAGGTAGTTTACTATGGAGCACATCATCAGACTCTGCGGCGAGCCTGCGCCTTACTGGTATGAAAAGCGGAATTGTAGGCAATATTGTCGCTGTCGATGATGATTCCGATGGTGATGTCGACATACTATATGCTGCTGATTTAGGCGGTCGCCTGTGGCGCATTGATTTCTTACCCGGCGCGTCATCAAGTAACCGCTTTGCGCAGGGTGGTCTGATTGCTGATCTGGGGGCTGATAGCAGCCGGGCAAATAATGTGCGTTTCTTTACCTCACCGGATGTTGTCTATTCGGAATACGGCGTTGTATGGCAAACAGATGCTGCTACAGGTAAGACTGTTTCTGTTGAAGGCAAAGGGCGCTATCAGATTGCCCTTGGATCTGGTTACCGTGCTCACCCACTGAATGAAGACGCTAATGACTTCTTCTACGTTGTTAACGACTACGCAGTTGATGGCGCTCCTGAATCCTATCCCGGACTTAAAAAAGCGGATCTGGCCAATTACAGCAATTACGATAACGCATCATACACGCTGAAAAACAATGGCTTGTATTATGACCTTCCCGGTACCGGTGAAAAAGTGCTCAGTAACTCAGTAACTCTGGCCGATACTATTTACTTTACAACCTATCAGCCTGTGGATCCTGCCAGTCGCTCAGGCTGTGAAGCAGACACCGGCAAAGCCAAGTTGTATAAAATCAAACCAACTTATGAAGACCGTCGCACCATTGAACAGAAAGATCTTGTTCAGCCTGGTATCGTTTCGGAACCAGTAGTAATAAAACCTCCATTAAAAGAGGACGGAGATGGAGATCCTAGTCTGTCATTATTAATCGGTGCCGAAATAGAAAAGATTGAACTCCTAGGCAATCCGCTGAGAAAAACCTATTGGCGTGAACAGGAGCAATAATTGCGCTAACCTCTTGTGCCATAATGCCTTGCAACGGGGTTGGCACAGGAGGTTTTCTGATGCGAACATTACCTGCCGCTATTGCAGTTGAGGTTGATAATGAAAAGAACAAACGGGGTGACATTGGTTGAACTGATGGTTGTGCTTGCTATTGCAGCCATTCTACTAACAACAGCCGTACCCTCAATGCAGTCATTTATTCTGAACCGACAGTCCGACCGCCTGACCCAGGAGCTGCAACTTGATCTGTCCTATGCCCGCAACCATGCTATAACCAAAGCGACAACGGTGACCGTTGCGCCCTTGAACGGCAACTGGAGCACTGGATGGACCATACAGCAAGGCGCTACTATTCTGCGACAACGCGGAGAAGTCGGCCGGCCTATTGCAGATAATGGTGTCATTACATCAACCTTTACTCAGGCATTACCGTTAAGATTTGATGCTCAGGGACGCGCAGTCAATGCTGGAATAAACAACATCGGAACAATTAACATCGATGTTCCCGGTTGTGTAGGCCGCAAGGAGCGAACCATCAGCATCAACTTTATTGGTCAGGTCGTGATACAGGAGGCAAACTGCTCATGATCTTCCGTCGCCTACAGCAAGGTATAAACCTGGTTGAAGTTATGGTTACAGTTGCCATTACCTCCATCGGTTTACTGGGCCTGAACTCGTTGCAACTTCAAGCAAACCGCTCAACTCAGGATTCAGGTAACCGCTCACAAGCAACCTGGATGCTAGAAGATATGACCAATCGCATCCGTGCTAACAACATCGCACTGGCCAGCTATGATACTGGCGGGGCCGCAGTAAGTTGTGCAAACCCTCCGGCACTTATTTGCTCTGCTTACAATGATGGTAATGCCAGAATACAGGCCGCCGCCTGCACCAATGACCAATTAGCCGCATCCGATCTTTGGGAAGTTGCCTGCGGATTTGGCAGCAATGTTGCCAGCAGCAGCTCTACACGCTCGAGTGCTGCAGACTTTGTTGCTAACCCCTCTTTAATCGTGACAATCAATGCGGATAACAGTGTTAACCTGAACTTATCCTGGGATGTACGCACCGGCGGACAAGATGCCAATGGCAACACTATTTATGCAGCGGTAGGAGACAGTAAAAAAACAGTGGATGCATCCGGAAAAAGCAGTTACACCACAACCGATAAGATCACTGTAAGACGGGCGACCTACGAAAGAGATATCAAGCCATGATGATAAAAAAACAACGTGGTATGACATTGGTAGAACTGATGATCGCAGCAGTCCTTGGCATGATTGTCACCTATTTTATTATCAACATTATGATTTCCAGTAGCCGTACTGCGATGCAGTCAGATGGTCTTGCACAAGCACAGGAAAATGGGCGCTTTGTTTTAAGCTGGTTGCACTCGGAAACACGCCGTGCCGGTTATGTACCGGGAATTATCGATGCTCGTATACAGCCTTTTGCTGACCTGTGTGCAGCTGAGTTTCCATTACCGCCAGCCAACAATGCTGATTGCACTTTTGAAGCCAACGACAGAGCCAGTGATCGCCTCGCTATTCGCCGCACATTTACTACCGCAAGTGGTAGCGCGAAAGACGCAATGGATTGCACAGGAGTTGACCTGACAGCAATTCGGGCAGAGGGCGATGTTCTTACCGATGTTTACTGGGTAGAGCGTAACTTCGTCTCTGCCAATACCGCTAATAATGATGCTTACGATGATGTATTGCGCTGTGTCACCTACTTCAATGGTATTCCTGTTGCCAACGCACAGGTCATTGCCAGTGGCGTTGAGGGGCTACAAGTTCTTTATGGTATACGCCCCGGCGAAGATCCTGACCGTAATACTAATGTTAGCCGTTATGTTGCCTTAAATGACATTCTACCGATAGATTGGGACTCCGTCAGAGCCGCACGAATTGCGATACTGACACGCGCCTTCAGCGACAATACAATCAATCTCGATACGCGTAGCTATATTTTACTGGATAGCAATCCAATCTCTGTTGACCCCCTGCAGACATTCACATTCACAGATCGTATCGCACGGCATATTCAGACCACCACAGTCTATTTGCCTAACGAATAACAAGATGAGGACACTATGAAACACAAAGGTTTTACCTTGGTTGAGCTGATGGTAGTAGTTGCTATTATTGCCATCTTAAGCAGCGTTGCGATTCCCTGGTATGGTCAGTATGTACAGAGAGGTAACCGTGGCGATGGCATCAGCTCGATGCAGGCTATTTTGGACGCTCAGGAACGTTTCTACGGTGATAACGTCAGCTATACAACAGACTTAACCCGGCTCGGTATTAATGATCCATACATCACTCCCAAGGGAAATTACAGCATCGCAGCACGCCAATGCAGTCAGGGAGGCGCCCAATTGCCATTAACCCAGTGTGTCGAGCTTGTAGCTACCGGCCTTAACGCACAAGCGCAAGACGGTGACCTGATCACCAACACCATTGGGCGGCAACAACGGGTACAGGGTTCAGATACATTCACTTGGTAAATTTTTTTGCTGCAGGTACAGGTGGAGAACCGAAAATGCAGAATTTCCATCCAACACCTGTGGTTACTGCCCCCCAGGAGAAGCAGCGTTAACTAATCACACTCTTAGCGTATAAGTTTTTTATCGAAACACTTAAGACGACTGAATCTGTTAATCAATCGAATTCAACCGCAACTCTTTCGGCAACGAAAACACCACATTTTCCGGACGGCCCTGCATTTCCTGCGGGGCTTCTCCACCCAGAGCAACCAGCTTATTAACCACTTCCCGTACCAGGACTTCCGGCGCTGATGCGCCTGCGGTAATGCCAACGGCTTTCACATTGTCCAGCCATTGCGGCTGAATTTCTGCGGCATTATCGATTAAGTAAGCTTTGGCCCCCATACGCTCGCCCAGCTCGCGTAAGCGATTGGAGTTCGAGCTGTTCGGTGAACCGACCACCAATAACAAATCACAGTCAGCGGCGAGGTTTTTTACGGCATCCTGGCGGTTCTGCGTGGCGTAACAGATGTCGTCCTTGCGCGGTCCCTGAATATTGGGGAATTTCACCCGTAACGCATCAATTACCCGAGCAGTGTCATCCATGGATAGCGTCGTCTGCGTAACATACGACAGCATATCCGGATTATTCACTTCCAGTGCTGCCACATCGTCTTCGTCTTCGACCAGATAAATATGGCCACCCTGAGCATAATCATACTGCCCCATGGTGCCTTCAACTTCGGGATGGCCTTTATGGCCAATCAGAATGCACTCACTGCCATCGGCGCTATAGCGACTGACTTCCAGATGTACTTTGGTAACTAATGGACAGGTCGCATCAAATACGCGCAAGCCGCGGTCTTCTGCGGTTTTACGTACCGCCTGAGACACACCATGAGCAGAAAAAATAACGATGCTGTTGTCCGGTACTTCATCCAGTTCATCGACAAAAATGGCACCACGTTCACGCAGACCATTCACTACAAATTTGTTATGCACCACTTCATGGCGCACATAAATCGGTGGTTCAAACAAATCGAGCGCGCGGTTCACAATGTCGATTGCACGGTCAACACCGGCGCAGAAGCCACGTGGGTTTGCGAGTTTAATCTGCATCCTGAACCTCAAGAATCTGCACTTCAAACTGCAGGGTTTTACCCGCCAGCGGGTGATTAAAATCCACCGTCACCCAATCACCTTCTACTGCACTGATCAGGCCCGGTAATTCCGCCCCCTGAGCATCAGCAAAAGAGACCATTAAGCCCGGAGCAACCGGCATATCAACCGGAAAGCTGTTACGCTTCATTTCCTGCGTATTCTGCGGATTCGGCTGACCAAAGGCTTTTTCCGGTGGCACGCTGAAGGTTTTATGATCGCCGGTTGTCAGGCCCAGTAAATACTCTTCAAAACCCGGCAGCAAATTGCCATCACCCAAAACAAAATTAACCGGGCTGCGTTCGAAGGTTGAATCAACAATCTGTTCATCGTCGATTTTCAACGCAAAGTGCATGGTGATTTTACTGTCTGCTGCAATGATTCCGACGGACATAATAACTACTCAATAAAAACAATATTTCAGGAAGCCTGACGACGTTCCTGCCAGGTTTCGCGCACAACATCCAATGCCATCATCACTGCACCGACGGTAATTGCGGAATCAGCGATATTAAACGCAGGAAAATACGAACGACCCCAATGCACGGAAATAAAATCGATCACATGACCATAAACCAGACGATCAAATAAATTCCCCAAAGCACCGCCTAAAATCAACGCCAGCGCCACCGGCATCCAGACTTGTGCGCGCGGCAAACGCTTTAACCAGACAATCAACATGGCGCTGACCCCCAGCGATACCGCGGTAAAAAACCAGCGCTGCCAACCGGATTCATCGGCCAGAAAACTGAACGCTGCACCACGGTTATACAGCAGGGTAAAATCCAGTACCGGTAGCAGATAAACCGGCCGACCATAAGTCAGCATCATCTCGGCCAGCTGTTTGGTGGCGATATCCAGTACGAATACCGCCAGTGCCAACCAGAGCCAGATTAATGCTGAGCGAGACTGCTGAGAATTCGGCATTTATGCAAAACGACGGACTTCACCATCGCCCTCCACGTTTTCGACACAACGGCCGCACAGCGTCGGATGCTGAACATTCTGACCAATATCATCGCTGTGGTGCCAGCAGCGTTCGCATTTTTCATGCTGCGATGCTTTAACCTGCACACGCAGGCCGGCCAGTTCAGTTGCGACACCGGCTTCGGCATTGAAATCCAGCAGCTGTACGCCGGAAGTAATCAACACGAAGCGCAGCTCATCACCGAGTTTCTCCAGCTGAGTTTTCAGCTCAGGCTGAGCATAGAGTTCAACCTCAGCACTCAGGCTTGCGCCGATTAATTTATCCGCGCGGGCTTTTTCCAGCACGCCGTTTACGGCTTCTTTGGCGGTAATTAAATTACTCCAGAAAGCATCGTCAAACACGCTGGAACCGGTATCCGGGAAGGCGTTGTACCACTCGGCCAGCATGACGGATTCTTCACGTTCACCGGCCAGGCAACTCCAGATTTCTTCTGCAGTAAACGACAGAATCGGTGCAATCCAGCGGCTCATGGCTTCCAGTACATGGTACAGCGCCGTTTGTGCGCTGCGGCGTGGCAAGCCATCGGCTTTGCAGGTGTACTGACGGTCTTTAATCACATCCAGATAAAAACCACCCAGCTCTGTTACACAGAAATTCATCAGTGTTTTAGTGAGGCCTTTAAAATCATAGTTGTGATAAAAGCCGATCACTTTTTCCTGCAGCTGGCGGGTGTAATCGACCATCCAGGCATCCAGCGGCAGCAGCTCATTACCGGCAACCATATCTGTCTGGGGGTTAAAGCCGTTAATGTTGGCCAGCAGGAAACGACAGGTATTACGCACACGGCGATATGAATCTGCACTGCGCTTGAAAATATCCTGGGATACTGTGATCTCACCGGTATAGTCGACATCACCAACCCACCAACGCAGAATATCACCGCCATACTGTTTGATAACCTCGGCAGGCTCGATCGTATTACCCAGTGACTTGGACATTTTGTGGCCATTACTGTCGACCGTAAAACCGTGGGTCAGCACACTTTTATAAGGTGCTTCACCGTACGCGGCTACACTGGTCAGCAGGGAGCTCTGGAACCAGCCACGGTGTTGATCAGAGCCTTCCATGTAAAGCTCCGCAGGCGCTTTTAATTCATCCCGACGGCGCAGAACAGCACTGTGTGACACGCCGGAATCAAACCATACGTCCAGCGTATCGGTTACTTTTACGTACTGTTCCGCATCGGCTCCTAACAGCTCAGCGGCTTCCAGCTCAAACCAGGCCTCTATACCTTGCTCTTCTACTTTTTGGGCAACTTTTTCAATTAATGCTGCAGTATCCGGGTGCAAAGCACTGGTATCTTTATGCACGAATAACGCAATCGGCACACCCCAGGTGCGCTGACGGGAGATACACCAGTCTGGTCGGTCGGTCATCATGCTTTCGATACGTGCCTGACCCCAGCTTGGCTTCCACTCGATATTTTCATTCACTTCATGCAGGGCTTTTTCCAGCAATCCGGCCTGATTCATGCTGATAAACCACTGCGGTGTGGCGCGGAAAATAATCGGCGTTTTATGACGCCAGCAATGCGGATAGCTGTGAGTAATTTTCGCTTTTTTCAGCAGTGCGCCTTTTTCCGCCAGCAGACCCAGCACGCGGAAATTGCCTTTATCGGCGGTACTTAAACCACTCAGTTCCAGCGCATCAAGAGCAGGAGTACTGATAAAGCAACCATTACCTCCAACCAGCATATCATCGGATTTCACGTCAAAGCGCTTGGACACTACAAAGTCATCCGCCCCGTGCATCGGTGCAGTATGAACAGAACCGGTCCCCGACTCCGCTGTCACGTGATCACCGGTAATCACCGGCACCATTTTCGCGCTGCCATCAGCCGCCGGCATAAACGGGTGCTGTACCACAAATGGCGCAGCAGCATGTCCGTCGAGCTGGCCAAAAGCCGAACCTTTCGCCGTGGCAACGACCTCAAAACCGTCTGCGGCAATGCCATAACGTTGCATAGCATCGTTCACCAGATCAGCGGCCAGCAGCAGAATTTCATCCTGCTCTTTCAGCAATACCAGCGAGTATTCCAGCGTCGGGTGTACAGACACCGCTTCGTTGGCTGGCAGCGTCCATGGCGTTGTCGTCCAGATAACAATGCTGATCGTTTTTGCTGCCAGAGATTCATCGGCGGCAAAGGCTTTTAATAATGCGGCGCTATCCGCAAAAGCGAATTTAACGTCGATGGCAATGGATTGTTTATCCTGATATTCGACTTCGGCTTCCGCTAAGGCAGAACCACAATCAGAACACCAGTTAACCGGTTTAAACCCTTTGTGCAGGTGGCCGTTATCGATGATTTTTCCGAGTGTACGGATGATGTCCGCCTCGAATTCAAAATTCATGGTCAGGTAAGGATTTTCCCAATCACCCAGTATCATCAGGCGTTTAAAATCGGCGCGCTGGCCATTTACCTGTTCCATTGCGTATTCACGACAATGTTTACGGAATTCAGCAGCGGTTACTTTCTCACCAACTTTGCCGACTTTTTCTTCCACTTTTAATTCGATCGGCAGGCCGTGACAATCCCAACCCGGCACGTAAGGCGAGTCTTTACCGCTGAGTGTCTGCGACTTCACGATAATATCTTTTACGATTTTATTAATGGAATGACCCAAGTGAATTTTGCCATTCGCGTACGGCGGGCCATCATGCAGAATAAACTGATCGCGACCAGCACGGGCGGCACGAATTTTCTGGTACAGGCCAATCTGCTCCCAACGGGCAAGCATTTCCGGTTCACGCTGTGCCAGATTACCGCGCATCGGGAAATCGGTATCGGGCAAATTCAGCGTCGCTTTGTATTGGCTTTCCACTTTATCGTTCATAGCTGCGTCACTTTTCTGAAAGTCTGAATTCGGTTCTAAAATCGGGATGAATCGGGCAAAGCGGCAAAATACTGTCTGGCCGCTGTTTTATCGGCCGCAATGGCCTGCTTAAGTTCATCCAGACCAGAAAATTTTTGTTCTTCGCGGATTTTATGTAAAAACTCCACCGTTAAATGGCGGTGGTAGAGATCGCCCTGAAAATCCAGCAGGTGTACTTCCAGCGAAGGTTCAGGCTCTCCGCTGATGGTGGGCTTAACACCACAATTGGCAACGCCCTGATAGGGTTGACCGTTGCCTTCATCAATTGCACACACGGCGAACACACCACTGAGAGGCAACTTAGTACGCTGCACCATCACATTGGCCGTCGGCGTATCCAGCATACGGCCCAGTTGTCGGCCAAAGGCAACCCGGCCCGACATACGGTAAGGATGCCCCAACAAATGCGCGACCCGGGCCAGATTATTGGCGGCAAGTTCGCTGCGCACGCGGGTACTGCTGACCCGTTCACCATCCACTTCAAAGGTGGAGGTATCCTGAACACGGAAGCCATGTTCCTGCCCGGCTGCCGCCAGTGCCTGATAATCGCCGCTACGGTCACAACCAAAGCGGAAATCATCGCCAACAATCAGGTGCTTAACACCCAGGGCAGAGATAAGAATATCGCGGATAAAGGCATCCGCCGGCATAGAGCGCAACGTCTGATTGAAGGGCAGGCAGAGCACATAATCCACTTCCTGCGACGCCAGATCCTGCAGCTTTTCCCGCAGATTGGCCAATCGCGCCGGAGCCACCTGAGGCGCAAAAAACTCTTTTGGCTGAGGTTCAAACAGCATCACCAGCGTCGGTACCGAGTGCTCACGCGCAACGCGTTTCAGCGCCCGCAAAATGCCCTGATGCCCAAGATGCAGACCATCGAAATTGCCGATCGTAACCGCACAACCGCTAAAGTCTTCCGGAATGTTATGAAGCCCACGCAATAAGCGCATCAACAACCACTACCCGCCGAATACAAAGGGCCGGATTATAGCCAAATGACTGCTCAGGTAACAGCCATTTGGCCACGGATGGCGATCTCAGAACACCTCACCACGCAGATGGCGCAGGCGCAGACCGGCCGCAATCAGTAAAGCGAAATAAAGCAGAACGCCGGAAACCACAATCAAAGCCATCCAGCCTGCGCGCCAGGAAGGCGACCAGTCCAGCCAGGCTTGCGCCGGCCCCATCAGCCACCACATCAATCCCAGCAAAGCACCGTTGGCCAGCAACAGCTTGAATGCAAAAGACCACCACCCGGCCTGCGGCAAATAGACACCCTGCTGACGCAAACCACGGTACAGCATGTAGGCATTGAAATACGCTGACAACGAGGTCGCCAGTGCCAGCCCGGCATGGGCAAACGGAAACACCAGAATCAGATTCAGCACCATATTCACCACCATGGCCTGAACACCGATTTTCACCGGAGTTTTAGTGTCCTGGCGGGCGTAATAGCCCGGTGCCAGCACCTTGATCATCATAAAGGCCAGCAAACCGGAACCATAAGCCTGCAGACTCAGAGTCATTTTGCCGACGTCATAAGCCGTCACTTCACCATGAAAGAAGATTGTCGACATCAACGGCATTGCCAGCAGTATCAACGCCAGTGAGGCGGGCAAAGCAATCAGAAACACCATGCGCACTGCCCAGTCGAGAGTACGCGAGAAACTGTCTTTCTCGTCCGCCGCATGCTTACCCGACAGCGCCGGTAAAATAACCACACCGATAGCAATGGCAAACACTCCCAGCGGCAAATTGCTCAGACGATCCGAATAGTACAGCCAGCTGACCGAACCACTCTCCAGAAAAGAAGCCAGCAGCGTATCCAGCAGCAGATTGATCTGACTGACCGATACACCAAACAGCGCCGGCACCATCAGACGGCCAATGCGCTTAACGCCTTCGTCTTTTGGCTGATACTGCGGGCGCACCAGCAAGCCAAGCCGCGCCACAAACGGCAGCTGAAACACCAGCTGCACCAGACCCGCCAGACACACCCCCCAGGCCAATGCGAACAACGGTTCAACAAACCACTCGGTCATCACCAGCGTGGCGAAGATCATGCACAGATTCAGCAATACCGGAGTAAAGGCCGGCACCGCAAAACGGCCATACGCATTGAGCACGCTGGAAGCAAACGCCGTCAGCGAAATGAAGAACAAATAAGGGAAGGTAATGCGCAGCAGATCGGCGGTCAGGGCAAACTTTTCCGGATCACTGCGAAAGCCTGGCGCAAAAATCCAGGGCAGATAATCAGCAAACAACAGAGCCAGCAGAGTGACCGCCAGCAGTGCCAGACCCAGCACCCCAGAGGTGCGGGCAATCAGTAACTGTACTTCTTCCAGTGGGCGCATGCGGCGGTATTCGCTCAGCACCGGTACAAAGGCAACCGAGAAAGCACCTTCGGCAAACAAACGGCGGAAAAAGTTGGGGATTTTAAACGCAACAAAAAAGGCGTCAGCACGGGCGCCAAAATACTGCGCCACCACCACATCACGGATCAGCCCCAACACCCGGCTGAGCAGGGTCATCAGACTGACAATGGACGACGAGCGCAACAGACCCGGGCCTTTATTATTGGCCGGTTTCTGATCGGCTGAAGCGGGGTCTTGCTGTTGCGTCATACGACGATCTCCTTTTATCTGCGCGTATCATACGCAGCCATACAGGAAAGTCAGCTACCGGAATCATGCCGATAAAGACAGGCGGTGAATAAATCCGGATGACAAACGACAGAAACAAAAAAACCCGCAAAAGCGGGTTTTTCGTTCGTACCGGAATGTTAATCAGAGATTAACCTTTCAGTGCGAAAACCTTAGCATTCAAACGACTCTTGATGCGACCAGCAGTATTCTTGTGAAGAATACCCTTGTTCACCATTTTGTCGATGTAAGGTTGAGTCTTAGTAAACGCAGCGTTGGCTTGGTCATAGTCGTTAGTCGCAACAGCAGCGTGTACTTTCTTAATGTAAGTACGCACCATTGAGCGCAGAGCTACAGTACGAGCACGACGTTTGATAGCCTGACGGGCGCGTTTACGAGAACCAGCGGAATTTGCCACAGTCGGCTCCTCAAAATTGGTTTATCAATCAAATCTAAGGGCCGGGATTATCCAGACATCCCGCCCCAGTGTCAACAAGGGCACCGCTTAAAAAGCAGAACCCTTCCTTTAATGATCAGTCGATGATCACTTTTGCAAAAGACTTCACCAGCGAATCCACGGCTTTCATCTGTTCCAGATACACTTCCAGCTTATCCAGCGGTAATGCACAAGGGCCATCGCACTTGGCTTCAGCCGGATTCGGATGCGCCTCAAGAAACAGACCCGCAATCCCCAGAGCCATACCGGAACGTGCCAACTGGAACGCCTGCTGACGGCGACCGTCGGCAGAATCGGTACGACCACCAGGACGCTGCAACGCGTGCGTGGCGTCGAAAATAACCGGCGCCATGGTCTTCATATCGTCCATACCCAGCATATCCACCACCAGATTGTTGTAGCCAAAACTTGAGCCACGCTCACATAACATGACGCGCTCGTTGCCGGCTTCAGCAAACTTTTTGATGATATGGCGCATTTCGTGCGGCGCCAGGAACTGCGGCTTCTTCACATTGATGGCCGCGCCGGTTTTGGCCATAGCCACTACCAGATCGGTCTGACGTGCGAGAAACGCAGGCAGCTGGATAACATCCACCACTTCAGCCACAGGTGCGGCCTGATAAGGTTCATGTACATCGGTGATCAGCGGCACATTAAAGGTCTTTTTGATTTCTTCAAAAATCTTCAGACCTTCATCCATGCCCGGACCACGGTAGGAATTGATCGAGGAACGATTAGCCTTATCGAAAGACGCTTTGAACACATAAGGGATACCAAGCTTTTCCGTCACTTTGACGTAGTGCTCGCAAATCTGCATCGCCAGGTCACGGCTTTCCAGTACGTTCATACCGCCAAACAGGGTGAAAGGCGCGTCGTTACTGACGTTAATAGCGGCTACGTTTACGGCCTCGATCATGTTATTCCTCTGCTTATTCTTACTTTTGTTTAACGCGCAGCCTGAGCGCCGCGCCAAAGTTACAAGACTACCAGATTATCGCGGTGAATAATCTCCGGCTCGGCAATATAACCGAGCGCCTGCTCCAGCTGCGCCGTTGGCGTGCGCACAATTTTCTGCGCGTCAGACTGGTTGTAATTCACCAAACCCTTGGCCACCAGATTGCCCTGCTCATCTTTGCAGGCAACAACCTGACCGCGTTCAAACCTGCCCGTTGTTGCCACCACACCAATCGGTAACAAACTGCGGCCACCATCGCGCAGTGCTTTAACTGCACCGGCATCGAGCACCAGCTCACCGTGTGTCTGCAGATGTCCGGCAATCCACTGCTTACGCGCCGCTACCGGCTCTTTATCAGCCAGCAACATAGTGCCCAGCACTTCACCGGCCCGCAGACGGGTAATGACGTTATCAATCCGGCCACCAACAATCACGGTATCAGCACCAGAACGCGCTGCCAGTTTGGCGGCACGAATCTTGGTAATCATGCCACCACGGCCCAGCACACCACCGCCGCCGGCCATTGCCATATATTGCGGATCGGAGGCACGGCCTTCAGCAATCAGCTGCGCATCGGGATTGGAGCGCGGATCGGCGGTAAACAAACCCAGCTGATCAGTCAGAATAACCAACACATCGGCTTCCACCAGATTGGCAACCAGCGCGCCGAGGGTATCGTTATCGCCGAATTTGATTTCATCGGTGACCACGGTGTCGTTTTCATTAATAACCGGCACCACACCCAGACTCAGCAGCGTGCGCAGTGTACTGCGGGCATTCAGATAACGCTTACGGTCACTGAGATCGTCATGGGTCAGCAGAATCTGCGCCGTGGCGCGCTGATGGCCAGCAAAAGCCGTTTCATACGCCTGCACCAGCCCCATCTGCCCGACAGCCGCTGCGGCCTGCAACTTATGCACTTCGTCCGGGCGCTTAGACCAACCCAGACGGGTCATACCTTCTGCCACCGAACCGGATGACACCAGCACAACCTCATGCCCCTGTTGCAGCAATGCGGCAATCTGGTCAACCCAGCTCTGCATGCCTTCACGATTCAGGCCACGACCGTCATTGGTTAACAGTGCACTGCCAATTTTGATGACCCAGCGCTTCTGTTGCGCCAGTTTTTGCCGGGTTTCCTGCCACTCCACAGCCGTCATTGCTTTCTGCCTGTTGCTCTCTGCGACTGCTCTTTCGAGCGTTACTGTTAGGTGTTTATTCGTTGGTGTAGACAACTTCTACGTCGTAATCGTCATCGTCATCTTCATCGCGCAGCAACTCACGCTGCTGGCGACGACGCTCCTGCAGATACTCGATATGCTCACGCGCTTCAGCTTCCACTTGGGCACGCTCAACCTGTAACTGCTCGGCAAATTCTTCATCTTCCAGCGCGCGCTCACGGCGCTGTTCAATGTATTCCATAATATCGCAGCTGATTTTGAAGGTACCTTCGCGATTAATGGCTGCAATACGATACACCGGGCCTTGCCACTGCAGACGATCAATCACATCCTGACAGCGGGCTTCACGTTCTTCTTCCGGCACCAGATCCAGCTTGTTCAGCACCAACCAGCGATCCCGCCGTGCCAGACCAGGAGAAAACTGCTCCAGCTCATTACTGATGGCCTGTACGTTTTCTGCCGGATCCGAATCATCAAAGGGAGCCATATCCACGACGTGCAGCAACAGATGGGTACGCACCAGATGTTTCAGGAAACGCGTCCCCAAACCGGCACCATCAGAGGCTCCCGGAATCAGACCCGGAATGTCCGCCACCACAAAGCTGCGGTGCGCCTCGACAGAGACAACACCCAGATTCGGCACCAGCGTGGTAAACGGATAATCCGCGACTTTCGGCGTGGCAGCAGAAACAGCACGGATAAAGGTCGACTTACCGGCATTCGGCAAACCCAGCAAACCGACATCCGCGAGCACTTTCAGCTCCAGCTTGATGTTACGGGATTCACCCGGCTGACCCGGCTTGGTCTGAGTCGGCGCCTGGTTGGTACTGGATTTATAACGGGTATTGCCCAGCCCGTGGAAACCACCACGGGAAATCATCAGCAACTGCCCCTGTTCGGTCAGATCACCCAGCGTTTCACCGGTATCTTCATCAATGGCCGTCGTGCCCACCGGCACTTTCAGATAGAGGTCAGCGCCCTTATAGCCGGTACAATTTCGGCTGGAACCGTTCTTACCGTTTTCAGCCTGATAGTGGCGCGTATAACGGTAATCGATCAGGGTGTTCATGGAATCGTCGCCTTCAAGGAAGACGGAACCACCATCACCACCATCACCACCGTCAGGACCACCTTTTGGGATGAATTTTTCGCGACGGAAGCTCATACAGCCATTGCCGCCCTTGCCCGCCTGAACGGTAATTCGCGCCTCGTCGACGAATTTCATGCCTTATATCCTCTTAGGGCCTGTTTACACAGATCAAACCGGCCTGCTGTTCACTAAAAATTTCTCAAGCAAGGCGCTGAGAGTGTTAACAGGCCCTGAATGCAAACAAAAACGCCCTGACTGCAAAGTAACTTTGTAGCCAGGGCGCTCGGGTAAGTCGTGCAGCGATTAAGCGGCTGGAACGATACTTACAAACTTACGGTTATCCGGACCTTTTACTTCAAAGGTAACCACGCCGTCTGCAGTTGCAAACAGAGTGTGGTCACGGCCAACTTTAACGTTGGAACCTGCGTGGAAACGAGTGCCACGCTGACGAACGATGATGCTGCCTGCTTTAGCAGCCTGACCACCAAACAGTTTGACACCAAGGCGTTTGCTCTCGGAATCGCGACCGTTACGGGTACTACCACCAGCCTTCTTGTGAGCCATAATCTTTCTCCTTCTGTGAGGTCACTGCAACACTGCGATTGCGGTCTGTTTGGCCAACAGACACGGACCCCGGAATTCAAATTTAACGATATTAGCCAGCGATGCTGGTGATTTTCAATTCAGTGAACCACTGACGGTGGCCCATCTGCTTCATGTGGTGCTTACGACGTTTGAACTTCAGGATCTTCACTTTCTTGTGACGACCGTGAGCAACGACTTCAGCAGTCACTTTCGCGCCTGCAACCACAGGAGCACCGATCTTAACGTCATCGCCGTTACCGATCAGCAAAACTTTTTCCAGATCAACGGATTCGCCGGTAGCGATTTCCAGTTTCTCTACTTTCAGGGTCTGGCCTTCTTCTACACGGTACTGTTTACCGCCAGTTACTACTACAGCGTACATACTGTAATCTCCACATGAGCCCATAACGGGCACTTACTTGGCTGCTACTTTCACGACCTGCTTCTACTGGCAACGCTCTGGTTTCCATATGGCAGGGAGCAGAATTTCGGGGCGCGAGACTATACCCCAGCTATTTTGTCCGCGCAAGCCGCAATCCCATTGAGACACCGAATAAACGCCAACTGCGGATACCGGCGCAGAAGATTCCCGGTAAGCAACGGCGGCGATTACAGGCCAAAAAGCAAAGATAAGCAGAGAAACCTGGTTTTAGCCGGCCAAAAACCGACTTTTTCGCCCACCATCGTTGTCAGCCCTTCCAGTACATCGCTACACTGCACGCCTTCAGCTGCTCCGGCGCTGCTTGCAGATACACCCGGAGATGAGCGCCGTTTTTTATAAGGCCCCTAATTCATGCAGATACAAGATATTCTCGCCGTGGTCGGCGAAGAATTTAAGTCGGTGGATCGCCTGATCCATACCCAATTGGCATCGCGCGTTCCTTTGGTTGAAAAGATCGCCGATTACATCGTCAGCAGCGGTGGCAAGCGTATCCGCCCGCTGCTGGTACTGATGACCGCCAAGGCCTTTGGCCGCTGCGAAGATAACGCGGTTAAACTGGCGACCGTCATCGAGTTTCTGCATACCGCCACCCTGCTGCACGATGATGTGGTGGATACCTCCGATATGCGCCGTGGCAATCCGACCGCCAACGCCAAGTGGGGCAACGCTCCCAGCGTACTGGTCGGTGACTTCCTGTATAGCCGCGCCTTTACCATGATGGTCGAGCTGGGCTCTCTGCCGGCGATGAGCATCCTGTCGAATGCCACCTGTGTCATCGCCGAAGGTGAGGTTCTGCAGCTCACCAACGTCAAGAACCCGGACACCAGCGAAGCGCAATATATGGATGTTATCCACGGCAAAACCGCGATGCTGTTTGAAGCCTCAACCCACGCCGCGGCAGCACTGCTGCAATGCAGCCCCGAGCAAAGCCGCGCCATGCAGGAGTACGGCAAAGAACTGGGCATGGCCTTCCAGCTGATCGACGACGTACTGGATTACGAAGGCGATGCCGACGCCATGGGCAAAAACGTGGGTGACGACCTGGCTGAAGGCAAACCGACACTGCCACTGATTCACGCCATGGCTCACGGTAACGAACACCAGCGCAGCCTGATCCGTTCGGCCATCCGCAAAGGCGGCCTCGACGATATGGCCGACGTGCTCACGGCCGTACGCGAACTGGGTTCTCTGGAATACACCCGCCAGAAAGCCTATGACTGCGCCGAGCGCGCTCAGGCACAACTGCAACTTTTACCCGATTCAGAGGCCAAAGAGGCCCTGCGCGCCCTGGCTCTGCTGGCGGTACAACGCAATACCTGATTGACAGAACATAACCCGGAGGTTATCTGTGGCGAAGTGGTTACTCTTGTGTATTTATCTGTTCTGCCTGCCGACCCAGGCTGGCTTGCTGGACAGCCTGAACGGTAACGACGAGCCGGATTTCCTGCCGGTAGAGCAGGCCTTTCCGCTGACCACCCTGGTCGACAACGGTCAGCTGAATGCCAGCTGGCAAACAGCCGATGGTTATTACCTCTACAAGCACCGCATTTTTATCCAGCAGGGTGAGCAGAAAGCCGATCCGGTGTACTACTCACATCCGGGTAAAGAAAAAGAGGATGAAGCTTTTGGCCTGGTCACCGCATTCTATGGCGAGCTGGACACCCATTTTGATCTCAGCCAACTGCAACCCGGCGAGCTGGTTCTGCATTATCAGGGCTGTGCCGATGCCGGACTGTGCTACCCGCCACAGCGCTATCGCCTGACCATCACCCAGGCAGATATTCAGGCCGCCGCGAGCAATATGACCGCCGTTGCGGATAGCAACAACACACTGACAGACACCGCCAGCAGCAACAGCTCACAGAGCCATACCGACAGCTGGTTCAGCAACCGCTCCTGGGGCGCAGTGGTCGGTTTGTTTTTCCTGCTCGGTCTGGGTCTGACATTCACCCCCTGCGTATTGCCAATGGTGCCGATTCTGACCAGCGTGGTACTGGGCCAGAACAACACCTCCGCCAGTCGTGGTTTTATCCTGTCATCCATCTATGTACTGGGCATGGCACTGACTTACGCCGCCGCCGGCCTGACCGTTGGCCTGCTGGGAGCGGGTGCCAACATTCAGGCCTGGATGCAAACGCCCTGGGTACTGATCCTGTTTGCCCTGCTGTTTAGCCTGCTCGCACTGGCCATGTTCGGTCTGTATGAACTGCAACTGCCATCGGGCCTGCGTAACCGTCTGAACCAACTCAATCAGAACCAGAAAGGCGGCCAGTGGCTGAGCGTCTTTATCATGGGCATTCTGTCGGCACTGGTGGTGTCGCCGTGCGTATCGGCACCACTGGCCGGCGCTCTGGTATACCTGAGCACCACCGGCGATGCCGTTTTGGGCGGCAGTGCATTACTGGCCCTCGGTCTCGGCATGGGCGCACCACTGATTGTACTGGGCACCACCGGCGCATCTTTCCTGCCCAAGGCTGGCGGTTGGATGAACCAGATCAAAGCCTTCTTCGGTATTTTGCTGCTCGGCGTTGCCATTTGGTTACTGAGCCGCATCCTGCCCGAAAACATCAGTCTGCTGCTGTGGGCACTGCTAGCCCTGTTTTACGGCATCAGCCTCGGCGCACTGGAACCCGCCGCCAGTGGTATACAGCGGCTGGTCAAAGGTCTGGCCTGGGTATTTTTACTGTACGGCATCGCCGCCTTTGCTGGCGTACTGCAGGGCAACAGTAATCCACTGCAACCGCTGAGCAGCAGCCAGCAAGGCGTCAGTGACAAGCGGGCAACAGCCCATTCATCGGCCTTTTTCCGCAGCGATTCGGTCGCCGAAATCGAACGACAGATAGCCGCCAGCCAACAGCCGGTCATGGTCGATCTGTATGCTGACTGGTGCATCAGCTGTAAAGTGATGGAGGAAGAAATCTTTGCCCAGCCCGATGTGCAGCAAATGATGAAAGACGTCACCTGGCTGCAACTTGATGTCACCGACAACAGCACCGAACAGATTGCCTTTATGCAAAAACACGCCATCTTTGGCCCGCCGACCATTCTGTTTTTTAACCAGCAGCAGGAAATGCAAACAGCCCGCATTGTGGGTGAGATGAGCAAATCCGATTTCATCACACACATTCGTAACCGTCTGTTCTGAAAGAATTTTTCATAAGCCGCAGGCCGCCGTCCGGTGGCTTGTCTTTTATTTTTGGCGGGCTATGATCCTGTCTGTCAGCCACCAGAGAATGAGCTCCATGAAACTGTATTTATTCCTGCCACGAGCCAACACCTTCCAGAACTAAGCCGGAGAGTTTTTAACTCTCCGGCGATACAGAGCTTCTGTTATCAGTCAGCGGAGAGAACAATGATTTCCTGCATTCCGAATTCAGTGCGGCAGTTAAGCCAGCGATTAAAACACGATTTAGTCACCACCGACGTCTTCAGCTACCACAACCCGGTACGACTGCTGAACGCCTACAACCTTGCCCAGCGCACAAGCCACTCAGCGCCCAATAACCGCATCCGGCTGGAATCGTTGATTGTCCTGCAGCAGGCCGCTGAACGCTTTTCGGTGGTACTGACATCGCCTGCTCACGCCGAGCCGGACAAGTATCGCATTTCCGTCTTATCGCCACTGGGAGCCGCTTTAACCGGTCTGCAACCTGGCGATAACTGCACGGTGAATGTCGTGGGTATCCGCTCCACCTTCACCGTTATTCAGGTCATTAACTGACCGGTCTGGTATGGAGGATATCGCCTTGAAGCACATCCCTTGCCGCGTGCCTTAACAGCACAAACAGCCCCACTCAGTTAATCGCGAGCTGTCACCGTCCCGGCGGCAGGACAGGACAGCGGCGCTGAACGGAGATATTGCTATGGCAAAACAAGAAAAGAAGCAGCCAGCTAAAACGCTGAAAGAAAAGCGGCGTGACAAACGCAGCAAAAAGCAAAACCAGGCTTAAGCCATCGACAGAGCGCCCGCTGGGCGCTCATTTCATGAGAAAATCCCTCAGCAAAAGATTAAAGCTGCACTTGAAACTCCATTACCGAAGACGCATATAGATCAAAAGCTTTTCGCGGAGATCTCACCATGCATTACACCTGCCCTTCCTGCGCAGCCATCAACCGGATTGCAGAAGATCAGCAACACAAACAACAGGCCCAGTGTGGGCGCTGCAAGCAACCGCTGTTTAACGGTCAGCCGGTGGAACTGGACGACGGCAGCTTTCAACGCTTTCTGCAGAAGAACGATATGCCAGTCGTCGTCGACTTCTGGGCCAGCTGGTGCGGCCCCTGCAAAATGATGGCACCGGTCTTTACGCAACTGTGCGGCCAGATGCAGCAACAGCTGCGCTTCGCCAAAGTGAATACCGAGCAGGCCCAACAAACCAGCGCTCAGCTGGGCATCCGCAGCATTCCGACGTTGATTGTTTACCATCAGGGGAAAGAAATTGACCGCCTGGCCGGAGCCTTACCGGCACCGCAGCTGCAACAGTGGTTACAGGCGGCGCTGAGTAAAATTCACTGATGCCAGACGGAGACGTGCTCAGACCGTCTGACGCTGCCCGGCAATATCCGCCAGTGCCTGCAACACCGGCTGCAACGGGCCGGTGACATCGGCACCGGTGCGGTACAGGCGCTCCAGCTGATCGATATGATTACGCACCAGCTGCGTCAGATGACGCTCCTGGTCCGGATCAAGATTCAACAGCAGCAGCTCTTCAGACAGCTCCAGCTCAAGTTCCTGCACCGTTTCCTGCGCGCTGTTAAGGCCGTCATTCTGGCGCTGCTGCAGCCCCTGCAATGCATATTCAACATCATCCAGCGCATTCAGCAGCGTCTGTTGCTGATGCAACTGCTGCTCGGTGGACAGAGATTGCAGACGCGCATGCACACTGCTCATCAGCACACACAGATGGTCCTTAATTCGGCCATAGCGTGCGGTATCCTGCCAGGGGACATTCTTAATCAATACCGATGCGTGACCAAAATTCACCACCATGCGCTTTTCTAACTCAATAATCCGTGCACCCTCACGACACGTGCGCAGCAACTCTGATTCCAGTGGGCGTACGCTTTCGGCGTGAGACACAAAACAGAATTCCGCTCCGCTCCAACAGGCAACCACGGCGTTCAGACCAAAATTCTTCAGGCTGGCAATCAGCACCGAGGCCAGCTGTTCGCGGCTTTTACAGCCCATTGCCTGTTCAATAAATCGGCTTATTTCACCCTGCTCGGCCGAATGTGTCATCGCTTCGAAAGCGGCCTGACGCGCCTCGTCCGCCGAGGACTGCAGGATTTCCCGCTGTTCTTTGCTGAGCAAAGCACGCTCGACTTTGGCGCGTACCTCGTCCACATCGAAGGGCTTGGTAATAAAATCATCGGCCCCGGCGGCGTAGCCCTGCAGACGGTGATGCAGATCACTCTGGCCGGATACGAATAAAATCGGCGTATGCCGGGTGGCATCCTGAGCCCGCAGCAGACGACAGACCTCGTAGCCATCACGCCCCGGCATCTGGATATCAAGCAAAATGCAATCGGTTTGCACGCGTAGACCGCTGATAAAATCGGCTGAATCGGTAAATGCCTGAACATCGTAGTTATCCAGCGCGCGCTCAAGCAGTCTCACCATGCTGACTTCATCATCCAGCAGCGCAACGTTGTTACAACTCATAAACCTCTCCCTGAGGTGATTAGCGGTTTGATCTGCATCAACTATAGCAAAAGCCCTGCAAACGACGGGGATTGGCCTGATCTGTATCAAGGTGATTTTTGCCGAAGCAGGCAATCTGAATACATCTTCAAAGGAGGCCTCATAATGACAATTGAACACCACGACCTGCACAGCGAATTTCCGGACATGGGCGACCAGATCCGTTCACTGAAAATGAAAGATCGTCACTTTGCCCGTCTGTTTGACGAGTACCATGAAGTGGATCGCGAAGTACGCAAAATCGAAGAAGCCGTTGAAGCGGCCTCCGACGAGCGTCTGGAAGGCCTGAAAATGCGCCGCCTGCACCTGAAAGACGATCTGTATGCGATGCTGAAAAGCGCCTGAGCGTTTTCACCAGACACAAAAAAGCCCGGATTTTCCGGGCTTTTTTGTGGGTAACGCATCACTTATCAGAAGTTTTTGCGAATACCGATAACGACATTCAGATCGGAATCGTCTTTATCGTTGTTATCGCCGAACGGCGTTTCATCGCTGATAAAATCGACGGCTACAAACAGGTCAATCTTGTGGAATTCAGGAAAATCGCGCGCCAGTTCAGCACGGGCCGTGAGCGCTTTATCATCCGCATCGTCCTGCATCCACATCCCAACCGCTACATCCAGATACAAACGCTGAGGAAGGAATTTCTCGAAGGTCACTTCCGGATACCAGTACTGAGCTTTTACGCCACGATGCAGATTAATATCCAGGCCTTTCGCCGGGCTGGTGCCCAGTTTGAATTCGGTCTCTTCACGGCCAACATCAAACAAGGTGTTGTAGGTGCGCACACCCATATCGAGGTTAAAACCATCGAACTGATTGTTGTAACCGAAGTAAACATCCATCTCCACTGGCAACCCTTCCGCACCATCCGGCTTGTCGACGTTAGAGAACCAGGCGCCGGCATAGGCATTGCCATTTTTAATATCAGCACCGCCCTGCAAGGCCGGACCATCATCGGTCTGCGTCAGACCACGGAACAGATAATTTGAGACAAAAGCGGCGTTATAGGTCGGATTGGCAGCAGATGCCGCAGACGAGAGTACTAAAAAGGCCGGAACGGCCAGCAGGGTAATGCGTTTCATGGGGTTCCCTCGGTGAATTCAACAGGAACCCCTTGTTTACCACAGACCGGTTACAGAAACATCGCTGATGGCTCAAATGCCACTGACGTCTTCACCCTGAGCCTGCAGATCCGCATGGTACGAAGAGCGCACCAGAGGCCCGCTGGTGACCCGCAGGAACCCGAGGCTTTTGGCTATTGCGCCCAGTTCTTTAAACTCTTCCGGTGTGGCAAAACGCTTAACCGGGGAGTGGTTTTTACTTGGCTGCAGGTATTGGCCCAGCGTGATGTGATCAATGTTATGCGCGCGCATATCCTTCATCACTTCAATCACTTCTTCGTTGGTTTCCCCCAATCCCAGCATCAGGCCGGATTTGGTCACCACTTCAGGACGACGGGCTTTGTATTCTTTCAGCAGTGTCAGTGACCACTGGTAATCAGAACCCGGACGGCATTCTTTGTACAAACGCGGCACGGTTTCCAGATTGTGGTTAAACACATCCGGTGGCGTTTCGCTGAGAATATCGAGGGCAATGTCCATACGTCCACGGAAGTCCGGTACCAGGGTTTCAACCTGAATGGCCGGGCTGTGCTCGCGGGTCAGGCGGATACAATCAGCAAAATGCTGAGCCCCGCCATCACGCAGATCGTCACGGTCAACCGAGGTGATGACCACGTATTTCAGACCCATATCGGCAATGGCGGTAGCCAGATTGATCGGCTCATCCACATCCAGCGGATTCGGCCGGCCATGGCCCACATCGCAGAACGGACAACGACGGGTACAGATATCACCCATGATCATGAAAGTTGCCGTACCGCCACCAAAGCACTCGCCGATGTTCGGGCAGCTGGCCTCTTCACACACGGTGTGCAGCTTGTGCTTGCGCAGCTTCTGTTTGATTTCGTTGATTTTCGGCGAGGCCGGAATGCGCACGCGAATCCAGTCGGGTTTACGCGGCAGCTCTTCGGTAGGAATGACTTTAATCGGAATACGGGCGACTTTTTCTGCACCGCGCAATTTCTCGCCTTGAACCACTTTCGCCTTATCTGTCATATCACGCTCCGGGCGCTTCGCCACCGGCTCTCAGCTCGGCCAGCAACTGTTGTTGTAAGGAAGCAATCACCGCATCAATACTCAGCGGCTGATCGGTTTCGTTGCGCATTTGTGTCATCTGCATGCCAGCATAACCACAGGGATTAATACGCTGAAAAGGCTCAAGATCCATATCGATGTTCAGCGCCAGTCCATGAAAGGAGCGACCATTCTTAATACGCAGCCCAAGCGACGCAATTTTGCGCTCTCCGACATAAACACCGGGCGCATCTTCACGCGGAGCAGAATCAATCTGCCACTCGTTAAGGGTGGCCACGATCGCCCGCTCAATCGCCGACACCAGGGCGCGCGGTCCCCAGCCCAGACGCTTTATATCCACCATCAGGTAAACCACCAGCTGACCGGGGCCGTGGTAAGTCACCTGACCTCCACGATCACTCTGCACTACCGGGATATCTCCCGGCATCAGCACATGTTCGGCCTTGCCGGCCTGTCCCTGAGTAAATACCCGATCATGCTGCAGGAACCAGAGTTCGTCAGCCGTTTGCTCGTCGCGCGCGGCGGTAAAGGCGAGCATATCGTCATACACCTGGGTGTATTCCTGCAGGCCCAGCTCACGCAACAGCACTTCGGTCATCAGATCACCATATGGATATAGTCATGGGCCATCAGATCCTGATGCAGAGCCTGCAGCTGTTCAATACCGGTGGCCGTGATGTACACGGTCAGCGCACGGAAACGGCCGTTGGAGCTGTTACGGATCTGGATGCGTTCAACATCGCATTCAGGCGCATGAATGCGCACAATCTCCAGCACAACCTCTACATAGTCATCTTTTCCATGACCGAGAATTTTTACCGGATAGTTGGCGCAGGGGAATTCGATTTTTGGGGCTTCGGGCTGACTCACGTTTGTGGCCTCTCTGTACATCAGAGCCTTATATGGTTGTAACCCATACAAAATTCAAGCGCCATCGGACTTTGGCCGAAGACGCCTCGGTTATGCCACGACCAGAAACACAAAAGCCAGCCTGAACCGGTGATTCAGACTGGCGTGCAACGATCGCGTTTACTCAGGCAAACAGGCGTACGAAGAACAACTTAATGCTGCCCCACAGACGACCGAAGAAGCCAGCTTCTTCGACATCGGCCAGAGCAATCAACGGACGCTCGGCCTGTACTTCGCCTTCCATGCTGACCGTCAGCGTGCCGACCACCTGGCCTTTGCTGATCGGCGCTTCGATAAATTCGTCAGTCAGAATGTTCACTTCCAGCTCGCCTTTCATGCCACGCGGCAAGGTCAGGTACAGCTCTTTCTCAAGACCGATGTCGATATTCTCAGCTTTGCCCAGCCACACAGGGTTACTTTGCAGTACTTCTTCAGCACTGTAGACCTTGCGGGTTTCGTAATAGCCGAAACCATATGCCAGCAGTTTTTGTGTTTCGCGGGCGCGGGCTTCTTCACTGCGCGTCCCCATCACAACCGCAATCAGACGGGTGTTATCACGCACGGCAGAAGCCGCAAGACAGAAACCGGCTTCATCGGTATGACCGGTTTTCAGGCCATCAACGGAAGGGTCACGCCACAGCAATTTGTTGCGGTTAGGCTGACGGATATTGTTGTATTCGTAATATTTTTCCGCGTACAGCTTGTAGTAGTGCGGGTGATCTTTAACGATGTGCAATGCCAGCTTGGCAATATCACCGGCGGTCGTTAAGTGACCATCGGCCGGCCAGCCGGTAGCATTTTCAAAGTGCGTACTGGTCATGCCGAAACGTTCGGCGTACTGGTTCATCCAGCCGGCGAAGGCTTCTTCTGAACCGGCAAAATACTCCGCAACGGCGACCGATGCGTCATTACCAGACTGCACAATAATGCCGCGCAGCAGATCAATTAATGCGACTTCCGTGCCTTCACGTACAAACATTTTAGAGCCGCCTTTACGCCAGGCTTTGACGCTGATAGGCACCTGTGTCTGCTCTTTAACGTTACCCAGTTCCAGCTCATGCACAGCAATGTAGCTGGTCATCATTTTGGTCAGACTGGCCGGTGGTAAACGCTCATCAGCATTATGCTCAACGAGGATACGGCCACTGTCGGCATCCATCAGAACATAGGCGCTGGCATCCAGATCCGGAGCCTTAGGTACAATGACTTCTGCACGCGCAGCGGAGGTCGCCAGCAGGGCAGAAAACATAGCGGAAACGATCAATAACGAATAACGCATAACAATAATTTAACCGTTGGGTAAACACGGGCGCGCATTGTAACACGCTGAACATTTTTTGCAGGGTTGCAGAAAAAGTGGCCAATAAGGACTTTCGCTGCTGCGCCGGCATCTGTTCATTTGCCCCTGTCGGGTGAATGGGTGAACCATAAACGGGTGGAAACCCGACCATCAATGACCATGAAACAGTGTGCTAAGTTCCCGAAGACGGGTAGCCGCTATAACGCGACAAACCGATATAAAAAAACCCGGCACATAAACCGGGTTTTTTATTGCGGCGGGAATGTTTAATCGCCCGCCTGACGTACCAGAGACACTTCACGCGTTGGATGCAGTGTTACGAACGGGCCACTGTCAGCAGCAACTTCCTGATAGCTGTGACGCAGACGGAACGATTTATCCAGACGACGCAGACACAGCGTCAGACGCACGGTCAGCCAGCGGTAATCGGCTTTATCCAGTGTGTGTACCACGACGGATGCATCGTTATCGAGAATGGCTTTACAGACAGGCTGTAACGTATCGGCGATATCGCGATCACGGCTGGAAATCTGCTCGGCGGATACCGGGTAGCTTGCCAGCGGCGCAGTGTCTTCGCGTGCTTCGCTCCACAACTCGGTAATTTCATTACTGCCGGCGCTGGCAACAACCACAGGCTTGGCCGTTGCTTTCACTACCGCAGCAGCAGGAGCCGCCTTCTCTGCGGTTGTTGCAGCAGTGTTTTTAGCGGCATTTTCAGCGGCCGCCAGACGCTTAGCAGAAGCCGCTTTCTCTGCTTTTTCAGCATCAGCACGACGCTGACGTTCTTCTTCCTGACGACGCAGACGATCTTGCTCGGCTTTTTTCTTTTCGGCTGCGGCCAGACGTTTTTCTTCTTCGGCTTTGCGCTTACGTTCCGCTTCGACTTTGGCTTTTTCTTTTTCTGCCGCTTCGGCCAGCTGTTTCTGACGAGCCAGTTCCGCTTTGCTCGGACCTTTTTCTTCAGCACGGGCTACGACATTAGGCGCGCCTTTGTAGAGCTTATCCAGTTTGTCCTGGGTATCTTCCAGGCCGGGCGTCAACGCAGCCACCAGCCAGACTTTATCCAGATAGCCTTGCGCCTGATCGTAATCTTTGGCGCTGATGGCTTTGTTTGCCAGCGCTACATAAGCTTCGCCCCACTGGTACGCCAGTGGCACAACGCGGTAATCATAGGGAGCCTGCTCACGGAAAGCATCCATGCGCTCCAGAGCATTATTGCCCGCCGGGCTCGACAGGCGCTGGGCAGCGATGTCGGCTTTGATGCTGCTCAGCAGCTGATCCAGGTTCTGGGGAGCGGCCTGGGAATTCATTGCCAGCAGTAGAGCAGTTACGGTAATCAGTCGTTTCATAATGAGCAGCTTTATTTTGTTATCGTTTTGTCGGGCGCAACCAGGGCCTGTTCACACCAATTAAACAGGCCTGTTATCGACTAAAAATGTCTCAGGCAAGGCACTGAGAGTATGGCCTAACGGGTTAAACGAACAGACAACAACGCAGCCTGAGGGATTTTTAGCCACCCCTCTTCGGGTGGGGCCAGTTTTTCCCATTAACATCGTCGTTCGTCATTCATTTAGCCAACTGATATCAATCATCTCTCCCTGTTCAGAGAAAAATTGGCGACCAGCAGGCTGGATTCAATTAGTGTGAGCAGGCCCAAGGCTGGTAAGATGCAAACAATCGCCCTCTCATGTCAAGTTCCATCTGTAATCCTCCGGAGAAAAACCATGTGGCTACGCCTCGGTTCATTATTATTTGCCGTACCCGGCATCCTTCTGCTGACCCTGTACGGAATTGAAATGTCAGCCGTGGCTGACTGCAGCCAAAGCGGCGGCTTTTATGACTTTATTAACGGTGTTTGCGCGGATCAGGAACAAGTCCGTACCAGCTATTACCAACGCCACAGCACGCTGGTCAACCTGATGATGCTGCTGTCGGTTATTGGTACCTTCGCCATGGTCTGGGGCATGCTGATAAAAGGCACCACCCGTCCGGCTGAGTAATTCAGGCACCACAACATTTCTTGAACTTCTTTTCGCTGCCGCAGAGACACGGGTCATTGCGGCCCGGATGCAGCGGTTGAAACTCCGCCTTGCCATCCACGTAGCGCCAGAAACCGTCATCGGCCAACACAAAGCTGGAAACTTCGCTCAGACAAAACCAGTCTTTGCCTTCGCAAAAACGGGCGCTGAAACTGACGCTGGCGCTGCCAGCGTCCTCATCCTGTTGGGCATCGTGTATCGTCAGGCCAAACCAGCGGGTCGTTTTGTCCAGTGGTAAATCTGAAGGCCGGGTGCGGACATCCCAGCTGCTGAGCAGATAGTCCTGCAAGCCAAGTACAAACGCACTGTAACGCGAACGCATTAACGCTTCGGCACTGCCGGCCGGCTGACCGGCATGCAAAAGCTTACAGCAGTCGCCATAAAGGCCGCCGCTGCCACAGGGACAAGCGTCAGTATCGTGATTCATTGCAGGTTTCCGTGATCACCCTGACGCGCCAGTGACAGCAGCTGACCAATAGCCTGGGCCAGCGACTCACTGCGCTGTGGCGAACGGAATACCGTCATAAAGCGCTCACGCATCCCAGGCAAGGCGAGCAAATCAGCGACCAGAGCGTTGAATGCGTTGATCCCCTGCTCGTTCACCGCCAGACATTCCAGATACGTCAGCAACAAACCGCCCTGCAGATCACGCCAGCAACGGCTGCCCAATGCCGCCAGCACTTCCACCGAACGGCTGTGCGGATGCTGCAACAACAGTTGCAATAACAGCACGCGCTGATCGGCATTAACGCTGTGTGATAACGCGCGGGCAAAGGCCGCCAGGTCAGCCACCCCGGCACCGGTCGCCACAACCTGCGACAGCGTATCGTTGATGGCGGAGGTCAGAGCCTGACCCGGTGCCACGTTTTCCAGAAAACCCAGCACCACATTACGCGGTACCGCCGGCAGCTGTGGTAAGGCTTTGCACAACAGGGCTTCGTTTTGCTCTTCCTGCAGGCGTGCCACCACTTCGGCCAGCCCCTGCAACCCCAGCTGTTGCCAGTTATCCCAACCGATATCACCACTCAGGTAAGCGCGGGCGGTGGCGTAATACTGCGTCGACTCCTGCCCTAACGTTTGCAACGCCAACGCATGGAAGTACGCCATACGATTGGCATCCGGTTTATAACTGCACGGAGCATCGCCATGCTTTTCTTTGGGGTATTGCGCCACCCGCAGCCAGTGCTGCAAGAAGGCATCGCGCGGGCCAGGTTGCAGAATATTCTGCTCATCCAGCGGCAACTTCAAAAACCAGATGTTGTGCTGCCCCGGCTCGTCGACATTCCAGCTGAGAATCCCCAGCCAGGCATGCTTCAGATAAGGCACCGGATACGGACGCTGCATCTGCTCAAAGGCTCGGAAATCGTCCAGCGGTACTTCTTCAATGCGCCGCCCCAGATCAAATACGCGCATCTGCGCGCCGCTTTTGGCTACCAGCTCACCAATGGTCACAACACTGCCTCATGAAAAAATGTATCGGCGCGCAGTTTAACATTTTTTGCTCACGTGCCGGGAATCCATATACGCAATGATACCCCGGCAGACTTCAGACCATTTTTATCCGGCTGCCGGGTATATCCCCCACGATTCCGATAAACTGCAGGATCATTAATCACACCCGTACGGCAACAGGAGCTGTTATGAGTTTTATTCTGGCGATGATGGCAGGCATGATTATCGGTGGCGCAGCGGTGGCCTACCGTCTGAGCCGCCGCTGGCAGCAACAGGTGAAAGAGGCCGAGAAAAATCTGCAGGAAATTGCTGAACAGCATCAGCAGGAAGTGGCTGCCGCGCGTGAGATGAAGCAAAAAGCGGCAGATCTGCAGTTTCAACTTAATCAGGCACGTAACGAACTGCGAGCCCTGCAGCATAAACCGGAAGACTAACAGGCCGCTGCATTTGCGCTGTTCGAGGCAGTCAATGCAAGACAAAAACCGGCGAAAAAGCGCCGTTTACAGGTCGTAAATGAGCATTTTGAGTCGGTTTTTAACACTGCTGTGGCAACGCAGATAGAAAATCTACAGCCTGCCAGGGCACGAATAATTCAGAGATACCCTAAGGCCTAATTGCGCGGCCCGCTCTGGCGTTGCCGATGCTGTAGCAAGCGGCTGACCAACAACGCCACCAGCGTCGCCAACCCCAGTCCCAGCATTAATTGCCATGGCTGAAGCAGGGTCAGCACGGCCTGACCAAACCAATACACCGGCAATAAATAGAAGGCCGCCCAGGCGGCGGATGACCAGATATTAATCCACCAGAACGTTGGCGGCTTCATGTCACAGACTCCGGCAACGGCCGGAACCAGTGGCCGCAACGGGCCAATAAAGCGTCCCAGTGCGATACTCCATAAACCGTAGCGGGCAAAAAAACTATGCCCGGCCGGTAACCAATGAGGATGGCGGCTGAATATCTGCCATCGCGCCAATCCCGGGCCCGCACGGCGACCGATATGAAAGCTGATACCATCACCACAAAGCGCCCCCAATGCTCCGGCCAGCCACCACGCCAAAGGCGATAACGATTGCCCGGCTGCCAGCAGTGTTAATGCCACCAGAATAGCAACACCGGGAATTAATAAACCGACCACCAACAAGGATTCCGCCAGCGCCACCACAAACAACGCCGACAACAACAGCCAGGAATGCTGCTGCAAAGCCGTGAGCCAATCGGCAGAAAAGCCAGACAGTGCGGATTCCATCACACACAACCTGCCCGCAGACCGCTGACCATACATGGACGTACCGGGGCATTCCCCTGTATTCTCGTGTGCGTACACAACAACAATAAAAGACAGCTCATGACCTCTTCCACTTCCGCCACCGATACGTCCCGCATCAGCATCAGCGCTCACTATACCGGCTACATCTGGTACAAGCACGGTCTCTCCGCCCCCGGTTTTATTACCGGCATGGGTCGCGTTGCCAATGCCGCACTCAGTCCGGTGAATGCCTTTTTACGACTGGTTGCCGGTGCCGACATCGATACCTTTTTACTGCAGCGGCACTCTGTTATTGATCATCAGGTCGAGCGCCTGATTGAAGAAGAAGGCGTGGAGCAGATTGTTGAAATCGCCGCCGGTCTTTCGCCGCGCGGCTATCGCTTTAAACAGAAATATCCGCAGCTGACTTATATCGAAGCTGACCTTCCCGGTATGGCCAGCCGTAAACAAGCATTGCTGGCGGAGATTGGCCAGACCAGCGGTCACAGCGTCCGGGCCTGCAATATTCTGCAGCAGGAAGGTGATGATTCTATTGCCGCATTGCTGGCCAGCCTTGATCCGGCGAAGAAAACCGCCATCGTTACCGAAGGTTTGGTGAATTATTTTGATCTGGCCACCATCCGCAGTGTCTGGACCCGGATGGCGGAGGGGCTGAAAGGATTTCCGGCCGGATTTTACGTCACCGATTTATACCCGGATTTTGCCGATCATCCGTCATACCGTTACGTAAAATTCGCGCAGAAACTGGTGGGATTTTTTACCCGCGGCCAATGGCCCTTGCACTACCCATCGGATGCCGCGATTAAAGAAGGGTTTCAACAGGATGGTTTTAACGAGGTGCGGGTACACGACCCGGCAGAGTTCTACGGCAAACTGAATCTGCCACAGGCAAAAACACAAACACTGGTACGGATTATCCGCGCCAGCGTTTAGTTCCAGAGCAGCTCTGAATCATTCAGAGCTGCTCTCGCCGCTTTATTTAATCGGCAAACGCCGCCAGTTGCAGACTGGCACGTTTTTGTTTCTTCAGTTTTGCCGATAAACGTTTTTCCAGATCCTTACTGTCCTCTCCCATCTGCAAACCAACCGCCGATGCGCTGATGGAAATTTCCGCAAAGGGTTTCCAGGCCTGTTGCTGCAGCGTGCGTTTTACACGCTCCATCAGCACAATGGCACCGTCTTCCGGACAGTTTGGCAGTATCAGTACAAATAAATCATCGGCTAAACGGAATACGTCATCACCGGCACGGATCTGACGCTGAGTGCGCTCGACAAAGCGCGGCAAAAACTGAGACATCACCCGGTTGCCGTGGATATCAATTAACTGGCGGTAATCATCAATAACCAGGCCAATCAGACTGACACTGTGGCGGGTGGATTCGCTGCGGGCAATCTCACGGGTCAGAGCATGAAAAAAGTGACGGCGGTTATAAGCACCCGATGTCTGATCGGTCAGTGCCAGACGCTTTAACGACCAGCCTTTTAACAGTGTCAGATAGGCGAAACACCAGGCCGAACCAAGCAGCAATGAATAATTGGTGCCGGTGCGCAGCGCCAGCATAAAGCCATGATCAATCCACAACAGCAGTGTCATTAATACCGCCACCACCACGTTAAATACGGTGGCCGGATACAGCGGCAGGCAGAAATAACTGAACAACGGCAAAGCGTATAAATAGTGCGTCATCAGCTGTGGATATTGTGGCAACTGATACAGTGCCAGCGCGGCCAGGGTAAATATCAGCGGATAATTGACCCAGGAGAAACTGTCCCGGTCACGGTTGATGTAAATAAAGATGGCACTGAATACAAACGCCGGAATCGCAATCGCATTGGTCAGAACCAGTGGATACAGCCCCTGCCGGTACTGGTCATACATCAGAATACCAATGGCGACCGAAGCCAGCAGATAAACGAGCGTTTGCAGCCGCGGCAGCAATTCGTCCTGAGATAAATCAGCCAGCATGTAATGCCTCCATGACCCGGCGGATAAGACTGTGGGCGTCATCATCCGGTTGATACGCTTCAACATGCACCGGTAATTCTTTCAGTGCTGCGAATTTTCTATCCGCCATGCAGTCCAGCAACTGATTTTTCAATTCTTCAGAATCCTGCGCATCGCTGTGCGGCATGACGATGATGAAATCATCGGTATTCAGTCGATAACAGGCATCGTATTTGCGCAGACATTTACGCAGTTTATTGCCCAGATAGCTCAGGCGCTGCTCGTAATCTTCCACTTTAAGACTGTGCCAGGACTTCGGCGTTGCCACCGCCATCAGCATCAGGCTGCTGCGCTGCCGGTCGGCACGGGTCATTTCTTTGTTTAAATCCAGATACAGCTGATGCTCGTTATAAACCTGCGTCAGCGGATCGGTATTCACAATTTCTGTCAGGGCACGGTTATTACGTTCATTGATCAGCGCGTACATCACCGAAAAGGTGTAGCAGGCCGCGTAGGTAAACAGCATCTGCAGACGGCTGTAATTATCAAAGTCCTCCAGAACCAGCACCACCAGCACAGCGCTGTAAGCCAGCGTGATATAGCTGGCCAGGCGAAAAGGAAACAAAAAGTAGGTATAAACCGGCACAAAATAAATCCAGTGGGCAACCTGCGCACTCTGATGCATACCAAACAGGGTAAACACCGACAGCAGGCCAACCAGAATCCACTCAGGATACGGCGATGAACGCTGCTTACGGCGCAACAACAGATAACCGGCATACACCACCAGCGCCAGCGAAAAACCGGCAGCAATCATGGCAAACTGTTTTTTATCTTCGAGCAGATCAAGGGCAGCAATAATGCTCAACCCTAAAGCGGCCAGCAGGCAATAAAGCACTTTAACCTGCAGTACAACCAGACTGTGAAACTGCGTTTTTTCCATAGCGGGGAGAATCCATAACTGAAATTACTGCGCCACAGCGGCTGCGGACGCTTTCATTGTAGTTGTTGGTGTATACTAGCGCACTTTCTCCCGCTACAGACTGTTCAGGTGTGATCGATGGATGTAATCGAATACATGCAGACCCTGGGTCAGAACGCCCGCCAGGCCTCCCGTGCTATGGCCCGTGCGTCGACTCAGGACAAAAACAAGGCGTTACTGGCCATTGCCGATGCCATTACTTCTCAGCGCGACGCGATTAAAGCGGCCAATCAGCGTGATATGCAGCGCGGCCGTGATAACGGCCTTGAAGCCGCCCTGCTCGATCGTCTGGAACTGACCGACGAACGCATCGATACCATGATCGAAGGCCTGCATCAGGTGGCAACACTGGCCGACCCGGTCGGCGAAATCACCGATCTTAAATACCGGCCGAGTGGTATTCAGGTGGGCAAAATGCGTGTTCCGCTGGGCGTTATCGGTATCATTTATGAAAGTCGTCCGAACGTGACCATCGAAGCCGCCAGCCTGTGCCTGAAATCCGGCAACGCTGCCATTCTGCGCGGTGGTTCAGAAGCCATCGAAGCTAACCGCACCCTCGCCGCCATTATCAGTGCTGGTCTGGAACAAGCCGGATTACCGGCCAATGCCGTACAGGTAGTCGAAACCACCGACCGCGCGGCCGTTGGTGCATTAATCACCATGTCTGAGTACGTCGATGTCATCGTACCGCGTGGTGGCAAAGGCCTGATTGAACGCATCAGCCGCGACGCCAAGGTGGTTGTGATCAAACACCTGGATGGCATCTGCCATGTCTATATCGACGAATTCGCCGATAAAACCAAGGCTATCAACATTGCCATCAACGCCAAGACACACCGCTACGGCACCTGTAACACCATGGAAACCCTGCTGGTGCATCAGGCCGTGGCCGCCGACATTTTGCCGGAACTGGCTGAAGCGTATGTGGCACTGGACGTTGAACTGCGTGGTTGTGAGCGCACCCGTGAACTGCTGACCGATATTCATGCCGCCACCGAAGAAGACTGGCATACAGAATATCTGGCACCGATTCTGGCGATTAAAATCGTCGATGATATGGACAGCGCCATCGACCATATCAACCATTACGGCTCACACCACACCGACACCATCGTCAGCGAAAACTACACGCTGGCGCGCCGCTTCCTGACCGAAGTGGATTCCAGCTCGGTGATGGTCAACGCCTCCACCCGCTTCGCCGATGGTTTCGAATACGGACTGGGGGCCGAGATTGGCATCTCGACCGACAAAATCCACGCCCGTGGCCCGGTCGGCCTTGACGGTCTGACCTCACAAAAGTACGTAGTGCTGGGTAATGGCGAAGTCCGTAAATAATCCGCCCACCCCGCAACCAACCGCCGGGCAGCCGTCCGGCAGCCGCGCCAAACGCTGGGCGCTGCTGGGCGGTACCTTCGATCCGGTTCACATCGGTCATCTGCGTATTGCCGTGCAGCTGCGCGACCTGGGCTTCGAGAAAGTCCTGCTGATTCCTAACCGCATTCCGCCGCACCGGCCGCAGCCCCAGGCCAGCGCCGAACAGCGCCTGTCCATGCTGTTACTCGCCTGCCGTCAACTGGAAGGCATCGAGCCCAGCAGCATCGAACTGGAACGTGACGATCTGAGCTACAGCGCCATTACCGTTGCCGCCTTACGTGCTGCCTACCCGGATGTGGCCTTCACCTGGGTCATGGGACAGGATGCCTGGCAGGGATTCGAACACTGGCACCAGCCCCAATCGCTGCTTGATGAAGCCAACCTGTTGGTGATCAGCCGTCCCGGACTGAGAAATGTCAGCCACTGGCAGGAACAACAATTAGAGCAACGTGAGTGCTCACTGACCGATTTACTGGCCGCTGAAGCCGGTCATATCTGTCTTCATCACTGGCCGGAGCTGGATATATCCGCCTCCGACTTGCGCCGGGCTATCAAGCAGGGCGACAATGTGACCTTTCTGACACCGGACGCGGTGCTGGATTACATAACCCAACAACTACTCTATCGATAGAACTGAATGCAAACTGAGCAAATCAAATCTTTGGTGATCGACGCTTTGGAAGACCTGAAAGCGCAAAATATCACCGTTCTCGACGTCCGCGGCCGTACTTCGGTAACCGACTGGATGATCATCGCAACCGGTACTTCTAACCGTCACGTCACCGCTGTTGCCGGTAACGTGGAGGAAAAAGCCAAGCACGCCGGCCTGCGCCCTAACGGAACTGAAGGTCGTGCTGCCGCTGATTGGGTTCTGATCGACCTGATTGATGTGGTGGTACATGTCATGACCGACCAGTCCCGCCACTTCTACGATCTGGAGCGTCTCTGGGGTGAACCCAGCGCCGGGACCGGACAATCTGAGGCATGAAACTGCGCCTTCTGGCGGTAGGTCATAAAATGCCGGCATGGGTGGAACAGGGCTTTGCGGAATACGCCAAGCGCCTGCCCGCCGATTGCAGCATTGAACTGGTGGAAATTCCACCAGGGCACCGCGCCAAAAACACCAGCAAAGAAAAAGCCATGCAGCAGGAAGCTGACGCTCTGCGTAAAGCGATCCGCCCGCAGGATCACGTCGTGGCGCTGGAAGTCAAAGGCCACAACTGGTCGACAGAACAGCTGGCGCAACAACTGGAAGGCTGGCGTATGCAGGGCGGCGATGTGGCCTTGCTGGTTGGCGGCCCGGATGGTATGACCGCTGAGGTTCTGGCGCTGGCCAAACAGCGCTGGTCGCTGTCAGCGCTGACCCTGCCTCACCCGCTGGTGCGTGTCCTGCTGGCCGAACAGCTGTACCGTGCCTGGAGCATCCTGCAGGGTCACCCTTACCATAAGTGAGTCGTTTATGTGGGAGCATTCATTCAGGGATAAATCGGCCGAACGGAGGCTATTCCGCTCCCGCGCATTAACACTGGCAATTTTTATCTTTCTGATGCTGTGTGTGCTCGCCTGGCGCATGACTTACCTGCAGATCAACCTCTATGAAAAATACAAAGATCTGTCAGAAAACAACCGTATTCAGCTGCGCCCTATTGCGCCGAACCGTGGTCTGATTTATGACCGCAATGGCATTCTGCTGGCCGAAAACATCCCCTCCTACAGTCTGACGTTAGTGCCCGAACGGGTACGGGACATGGAACAGACCATCGCCTTCCTCGATAAGCTGATCGGCATCAGCGAGCGCGACCGCGAACAGTTTGATAAACGTCAGGGCTTCCGCCGCCGGCCATTCGAACCCGTTGTACTGCGTCATAAGCTGACCGAAGACGATATCGCCAAAGTGATGGTAAACCGCTTCTATCTGCCCGGCGTTGATGTCGAAGCGCAACTGGTACGCCACTATCCACAGGGTAAAACCTTTGCCCATGTGCTCGGCTATGTTGGCCGGATTAACCAGCAGGAGCAGGCCGCTCTCGACACCGACCCGGACACCAAGCGCCGCTACAGTGACACCCAGTTTATCGGCAAACTGGGCGTGGAACGCCGCTATGAACAAGATCTGCACGGCGAAGTGGGCTACCAGAAAGTCGAAACCAACGCCCGTGGCCGGGTGATTCAGATCATCGAACGTCAGGACCCGGTACCCGGACAAGACATCACCCTGCACCTCGACAGTCGTCTGCAACAGCTGGCCGAAAAAGAAATGAAAGGCATGCGTGGTGCTCTGGTTGCGATCGAAGTCGCGACCGGCGGTATTATCAGCCTGTATTCCAACCCCAGCTTTGATCCGAACTTATTTGTCACCGGCATCTCGCACAAAGATTATTCTGACCTGCGCGATAACCCTGATTTGCCGCTGTTTGACCGGACCATTCGTGGCCAGTATCCGCCAGCGTCCACGCTTAAACCCTTTGTTGGCCTGGCCGCACTGAACTCCGGCATAACCAGCTGGAGCGAAACCATCGACGATCCGGGCTGGTATAAGCTGGAGAACGACGAACGTCTGTACCGTGACTGGAAACGCATTGGCCATGGCAAAGTGAATTTGCAGCGCGCCATTGTCGAATCCTGCGATACCTACTTCTACGATGTCGCCGTCCGCGCCGGTATCGACAATATTTCGCCGTTCCTCGCGCAGTTTGGCTTTGGTCGCAATATGACGCTGGATATCAGCAATGCCCTGCCGGGTCTGCTGCCCGACCGCGACTGGAAGCGGGCAAAAAGAGGCTCCTTCTGGTACGCCGGCGACACCGTTAACCTCGGTATTGGCCAGGGCTTTATGCTGGTTACACCGATGCAACTGGCAACCGCCACGGCGGTTCTGGCCAACCGTGGAACCTGGCAGGTACCGCGCCTGATTCTGGCTCATAACGATACGCCGGATGAGATTCCCCACGGCGATATCCCTGATCTGCAGCTGAAAAATCCGCAGGATTGGGAGCAGATGTACCACGCCATGGAGCAGGTCGTCAGCGGCACCCACGGTACCGCCCGGCGTCTGATGAGCAAGCTGCGCTATCCCATTGCCGGTAAAACCGGAACGGCGCAGGTCGTCGGCATCAAGCAGGATGAAGAATACGATTCTGAATCCCTGCGCGAACGCTGGCGTGATCACGCCCTGTTTATTGCTTTTGCGCCGGTGGAAAAACCTGAGATCGCTATCGCCGTGGTGATCGAAAACGGTGAGTCCGCTGGCCGCACCGCCGGCCCGATCGCACAAAGCATCATTAACGAATACCTCGGAGGCGCAGAAGGCTAGTGGCTAATACTGATTTCAGCCGCACCATGGGCAGCGGCCACCAGCAACACGGTTTTGACCGCAGCCGCGCCTGGTTTGAGCGCATGCACATCGACCTTGTGTTGTTTTTGCTGATTTTACTACTGGCCTGCTGCGGTCTGTTGATTCTCTACAGCGGCAGTGGTCAGGACATGAC
Organism: Thalassolituus pacificus; assembly: GCF_025318105.1. Taxonomy (NCBI): domain Bacteria; kingdom Pseudomonadati; phylum Pseudomonadota; class Gammaproteobacteria; order Oceanospirillales; family Oceanospirillaceae; genus Thalassolituus; species Thalassolituus pacificus. The sequence goes on along the minus strand of NZ_JAOANI010000028.1, from coordinate 287,030 downwards.
CATGGTGAAACGTCAGGCGCTGCATTTTCTGATTGGCTTTGTGGTGCTGATTGTTGCGGCACAGTTCCCGCCGCGCTTCTATCAGACTGTTGCTCCCTGGGCGTTTGCTATTGGTGTCATCGCCCTGATCGGCGTACTGGTCATGGGCGTCGGCGCTAAAGGCGCACAACGCTGGCTGGCCATTCCCGGCCTGCCGCGCTTCCAGCCGTCAGAGCTGGTCAAACTGGCACTGCCGTTAACCGTCGCCTGGTATATGTCGACCCGGCCGGTTCCGCCGCGCTTGTTCGATCTGATGAAAGCCATGCTGATCATCGGCCTGCCAACGGTGCTGATTCTTAAACAGCCCGATCTGGGAACCTCCATTCTGATCAGCGCCTCCGGCATTCTGGTGCTGTTTTTTGCCGGTATGTCCTGGACGCTTATTCTGTCGATGATCGGTATCGTTGCCTCGTGTGCGCCGCTGATGTGGTTTTTTGTGATGCGCGAATATCAGAAGCAACGGGTACTGACCTTTCTCAATCCGGAAAGCGACCCTCTCGGTTCCGGCTGGAATATTATTCAGTCGAAAACCGCTATCGGTTCCGGCGGTATTGACGGCAAAGGATTTTTACAGGGCACGCAATCACAACTCGAATTTCTGCCCGAGAGTCATACCGATTTTATTATTGCTGTACTGGCCGAAGAACTCGGCCTGATTGGCGTACTGTCGCTGCTGACACTGTATTTCCTGATTATTATGCGCTGTCTCTATCTTTCGTCACGCTGTGAAACTTTATTCGGCCGTTTGTTGTCCGGTAGTCTGGCAGTTACGTTTTTTATTTACGTGTTCGTAAACATAGGTATGGTCAGTGGCATATTACCAGTGGTCGGCGTACCCTTGCCGTTGGTGAGCTACGGTGGCACCTCGGTAGTCAGTCTGTTGACGGCTTTCGGATTAATTATGTCTATGTATACCCACCGGCAGAATTAGGATAAAAATTTATGCGCATTTTTCGCGACACTCTGACAAAGCTGAGCAGCACACTGTTGTTATGTGCCGCGTTGCCCGTTTCGGCAGCGTACGATCAGCACCCGCGCAGCGAAGAGTTTATTGCCGAAGCCAGCAAAGAATACAAAGTAGACCCGGCGGAAATCCGTACCTGGCTGAGCCACGCCGAAAAACTCGATTCTGTGCTGGAAGCGATTGCCCGTCCGGCTGAAAAAGTAAAAGAGTGGGACGAGTATCAGGATATTTTTCTGACCAAAAAACGCATCTCCGCAGGTAAAGCGTTTTTGCAGGAACATGCCGAACTGCTGCAACAGGCAGAGCAAAAATTTGGTGTTGATAAACACATTATCGCCGCCATCATTGGTGTAGAAACATTTTACGGCACCCGCCAGGGGAATTATCGCGTACTCGACTCGCTGGCAACGCTGGCATTTGATTATCCGCAACGCCCCCTGTTCTGGCGCGAATTAAAGGCGTTTTTTGCCCTGGCTCGCGATGAAGAAATTGATCCGGCCAACATCAAAGGATCTTATGCCGGTGCCATGGGATACGGTCAGTTTATTCCCACTAGCTTCCTGCATTATGCCGTTGATGCCGACAACGATGGCAAACGCGATCTTTGGGGAAATCCGGCCGATGCGATTTTCAGTGTCGCCAATTACTTTAAACGCCACGGCTGGCGCAACGGTGAAGCGGTAACCCAACGCGTACGCGTAACGGGTAAAGAATACGAAGCCATCATCAACGACAGCCTGAAACCCAAGTGGACCGTGGCTGAATTAAAAGCACTGGGCGTTGAGCCAACCAGCAAAATCGCCGATGAGCGCTCAGCAAACCTGATTCGTCTGCAAGGAAAAGTCGGCGCTGAATTCTGGCTCGGCGAGCACAATTTTTACGTCATCACGCGCTACAACCACAGCCGTATGTATGCCATGGCGGTCTATCAATTAAGTGAGGCGCTGCGTTGAAAGCGGCGACTTTACTGCTGGCGCTGACCCTGGTGCTGGCAGGCTGCGCCACCTCACGTTACCAGCACGCCAACGATTTCACTCCGGTTGCACTTGCGGACATCCATAAACTGCCGGAGCCGGAACCCAAAACCGAGCCGCGCAGCAGCATGGGTAATCCACGCAGTTATCAGGTATTCGGTAAGGAATATCAGGTAATGGACAGCGCCGATAATTACAAAGAGCGCGGCATTGCTTCCTGGTACGGCATGAAATTTCATGGTCACCGCACGTCCAACGGTGAAATTTATGATGTTTACCAATTCACCGCCGCCCATAAAACCCTGCCTCTGCCCAGCTATGTGCGAGTGACACGTGTGGACAATGGTCAATCCATTATTGTCCGCGTCAACGATCGCGGGCCTTTCCATGAAGGACGGATTATCGATCTGTCTTACGCGGCGGCGGTAAAGCTCGGCATTAATAAGATGGGCACCGCGCAGGTCGAAGTCGAAATTGTTAAACCACCGCACGCGCACAGTGTTCGCTGGGTTCAGGTCAGTGCGCTATCCGATGCGGCAGCTGCACGCCGCTTACAGGAGAGCCTGCAACGCTCATTAGCGCCCATGACCTGGCCGGTCAATATCAGTACTCAGGATGGTGGCACAGGTTTGCACAAGGTCCGTATCGGGCCGGTGCCGGAAGGCGAGGATCTGAATGCGGTGATCGAACGTCTCAATCAACTGAATATCCGTCAACCACTGCTGCTGGCAGCACACCAGTTGAACTGAAGTTATACAACGCACAGACAAAAAAAGGGGCCATGACTACAGATGTCAGGCCCAGAGGCAAGGTACTCAGCGCAGAAACAGTAAAACGAAAGCGGTACAGCGTGACTTATTCGCCAGTGCCGTGTTTTTCGATATCTTTCTTCACAGCCCAATACACACCGCCAAAGAAGGCGCAGGTCAGGGCAACAATAATCAGACCGGAAAATACAACTTCATCCATAAACATAATGCTCACCTCTCAGTTGGGCAGTGCCGTTCGGTTGTGGCAATGGCGGCAGCGGCTGCTTCATTGCGCTTGGTATGAAGTCACTTTAGCAAGGGCTGGTTGGTCAGAATTGATACAAATCAACGAAAAAAACGCCGCTGAGGGCGGTTGATCACGAGCTTGACGCACGTCAAATAACCATACTGTTAATATGACTACTGGTGCGAACTTTGCTGTTCCAGCAAGTGCCGGATCGGCAGAGAAATCAGCGGCTATTTGCTCTTTCCTGCTCCGGCTTTTTGCCGCGCCATCAATAGCAGGACGACGCGCAGGCTGATGCCGGGCTTGTCACTGTTGACCCAAACGCCAGATACCATCGCTCTGGCGCTTCTGCTGTCAGCTTAAGCCGGCTTTATTCCTTATCCACACAGGCTCAAAGATTGGTATTTATCGTCAGGCAGTGCAAACTATGGCAATTGGTGATCATAAAGGACTGGGCAAGGTGAAAGGACCTACACCACAAGCAGCCTCGCGGCTGTTGCTGTGCGGATTATTGTTCTCTGCCTCTGCCCTGCAGGCAGAAGAAACAACCTCAGACGCCCAACCTGCAGCCAACAACAGCACAACGCCGAAGCTTGCCACCGCACCGAAGCTTGTCACGCTGGAGCAGACCAACCAGCAACTGGCCGTTCTGATTCACAATCAGGATTATCTCGCCGCCTATCAGCTGGCTAAACCGCTGCTCAGTCTTTATGAAGGCGATCCGTCATTTGATTTCTATTACGGCTTCAGTGCCGCCCAACTCGGCTATTTTAACGAAGCCCTGTTCAGCTTTGAGCGCCTGAACAGCAATTACCCGAGTGTCGCCCGTTATCGGCTGGAATTAGCCCGCGCGTATTACTATCTGGGCAACTACGATGCCGCCGAGCAGCAATTCCTCCAGGTGCAAAGCAGCAATCCGCCCGCGCAGGTGCAGCAGACTATCGGGGAATTCCTGCAACGTATTCAGGAGCAGCGTCAGGCGGTCTTTCCTTCATGGGGTGGCTTTGTCTCGGCCAGCGGCGGTTATGATTCCAATTACAACACCGCTACCGATCTGAACGAGGTCGATCTGCTGGATGGTCTGCTGACCGCCAGGCTGAGTCGTGATCAGCGCGCCCAAGGCAGTGGCTACTATCAACTGCGCGCTCAGGGCAGCTATATCAGCCCGCTAACCCGGCGCAGCGCCTTGGATCTGCAACTGGGCGCCAGTCGTAAAGACAATGCCGCCGATGACCTGTTCGATCTGGATAACCTTTATGCCAGTGGTGGTATGCGTGCCATCCGCGGTCGTCATAACCTTCGCCTCGGAGGCCGTTACAGCCATTACTGGCTGGGAGGGGACGACCTGCTGTCAGAGTTATCCGCCAATATCGAATGGCATTACCGGCTCGCTCCTCAATGGCAGACTCAGGCCAGTCTGACGCTGAGTGATCAGGATAACCTGCGCAATAACGATCTTGATCTGCTGCAGGCAGAAACGCAGCTTGGTGCCGCCTTCTCGGCGGAGCAGTTTTCTGTCCAATTCGCTCTGGTATTAGCCACAGATGATGGCGAACAGGATTATCAGGCACGGGATACGCTGGGACTGAATATCAATGCCCAGCAGTTGCTGAATATTCACAACAGCCTGTATGCCAGCCTGATTCTGCGCGATTACCAGTTTCAGGGCGAAATCCCCGCGGACAATTTGCTGGCCGGTGGTGAAACCCGCGCCGAACAAATGACTCAGGCCATGGTGGGTTACGGCTATACCCTGCTGCCAACGCTGACGTTTTACACCCAGCTCAGCCACGTTCAATACGACAGCAATCTTCCCTTATACGAGTATGACCGCACGCTGCTGGAAGCGGGCGTCAATCTGACATTCTGATGGAGACCATCATGCACCGAATTATGCGCTCTGCCTGGCCACTGCAGGCACTGATGATACTGACACTGATGCTCTGGCAGACGTCGGTACGCGCCGCCGAGCTGGCCGGCCACATCATTATGGTAAAAGGCGATGTAAGTGCTCAGGCCGCCGACGGCAGCAGTCGCAACCTGAAACGCCGGGATGAAATTTATATTAACGATACCATCAGCACCGGCGCCGGCAGCCGCGTGCAGATCCGCTTTATTGATAACGCCCTTCTGGCACTGCAATCAGACAGTAAGCTCAGCATTCATGCCTACCAGGAGGCTGACGCCGATGGCAAAGGTGAAAAAGCACTGATGGAACTGGTCGAAGGCGGCTTCCGCACGCTGACCGGTACCATCGGCAAGGGTAACAAAGAGGCTTATCGGGTCGACACGCCGGTCGCCAGCATTGGTATCCGCGGCACCATGTACACCACCCTGCTGGCGAAGGGCAAACTGATCGCCGGCGTCTGGAAAGGCGGCATTACCCTGTCATCGTCACAGGGCAGTTTTAACCTCGGCCAGGATGCCGATTTCAACTTCGGCGAACTTGGCAACAGCGGCTTTCAGGGAATGCTGGAAGCGCCACAGGAACTGGACAGTGCCGATACCTCATCCGCAATCCCGGACGACGATGCTATTGCGGGAGATGATACTCAGGACAGCAGCAACCTGCCGCCACCGGATCCGGCCACTACATCCGCTTCCCAAACCGGCATGAATGACCGCACAGATAACCGTAAAATACCGGGGCCGCTGGATCAGGACGCCGACAGCGGTACAGAAGAAACCCTGCAGGAATCCGGTAATCTGGTTCACAACACACAATCGCCGGACATACGCCTGACTGCGGAAGAATATACGGCATTAATGAACAGCAACCACATCGGCAGCATTATTGTGAACGGTCAGGTGGTGACGGCATCGGCGTTCAAGGATGGTCGCGGAGAGCCGGTGTTTGTTTCTGTCGACAACGACAACGGTACCGACATTACACGCTATAAGGGCGCATCAGCAGAGATGCTGACCGGCATCGCCGGCATTGAATGGGGAATCTGGAACGGCACTACCGAAGTCCCGGTAACCCAACAACTGGACGATAATTCGCTGGCCGTCACGGTGATTCAGTCGCCTGTACTTTGGGTGATCGCAAATCCGGTTCCGGAAGGCAACATTCCGACCTCCGGCGTTGTTTCTTTCAATGGCAATCAGGCCATCGGTATCGACAGTCAGGGCAACAACCTGCTCAGTGCCAGCGGCAGTTTTGATCTCGATTTCAGTGATGGCGCCATCAGTAATGGCTTCCTGAGCGCGGAATACGCCGATCCCCGTGGCGACAGCCAGAGCGTTGGCGGAAATTTCTGGAACGCTGATTTTACCGGTTCAATTAACCGTAATGGCCGTAACAGTGCGTCGGCTGAGATGCTGTTCAACAGTGGCTATCACGGCGAAAACGCCGAGCTGGACGCCAGCGCCAGCCAGTTCAATGGCGTGCTGGTTGCCCCCGATGCGGGTGCCTTTACTGGCAGTTTCCAGCTGATCGACACCAATGGCGACAGCGCTGGCGGCATTGTGATCTGGCAACAACAGTCAACATCAACAACACAGTAACCGGAGCGGACAGAGGCCTCGGCTGTACCAGTTAAACCGGCTTTTCCGCCTTACTTCGCGGTATGGCGGAAGACACCATCCCAGTCTTCAGGTAATACCTGCTGGCGCAGATCAGCGATTCGCTCAATATAAACCTGATACAAACGCCGTGGTTGCTGCTGCTCTAACCGGGTAAACATCAGCACGGCGTCATCCCAGCGCCGGGCAAAGTAATGCTCAACCGCCCGCTGCTGCATTTGCAGCTCCTTCAGCACGGCCTCCTCCACATCTCCAATCCGTCCCAACGGCTCATACACCCGGATAGGCTCATTTTTACCTTTCACCTGAATACGGTCGACATAACGGTAAACAAATTCCGGAGCCAGTGCCTGTGTATGCTCACCCACCAGGATTTCAGCGTCATAAAACTTGGTAATACTTTCCAGTCTTGATCCCAGATTGACGGCATCGCCCAGCACGGTATACGCACGCCGATAGGACGAGCCCATGTCACCGACGTTCATCTGCCCGCTATTAATTCCGATGCCAATTTTAATCGCCGGCCAGCCGCGCGCCGCAAATTCTTCACACAGAGACGCCGTCACCTGCTGCATGCTGAGCGCCGCCTGCACCGCATGAAAAGCATGGCGTTCGTCATCCAGCGGAGCCCCCCAAAAGGCCATCACCATATCGCCGACGTATTTATCGATGGTGCCCTCATGATCAAAAATAACTTTGGTAACAGGGGTAAAGTAACTGTTCAGCAGGGCTTTCAGATCGGCGGCGGACAGACTTTCTGAAATATTGGTAAAGCTGCGGATATCACTGAACAAGACCGTCAACTCTTTACTCTCACCGGCAAACTGATAAGCCGCTGGGTCATTCATCATGCGCTCGATGTGGGCCGGAGGAACGTACTGGTCAAACATACCCTTCAGCAAACGCCGGCTGACGTTTTCACTGATAAAACCATAACCCAGATTAATGATCGTCAGCCCACCTACCAGCAACAGCACCGCCGCCAACGGTAAATCAAGATGTTGATAGGTCCACAGATAAAAATTGCCGCTGATCCCCAGCAGCACCGCAATACCACTGACAGAAATGGCCGCAAACGGTCCCAGACGCGGTAGCCAGAATGACAACAGCAAACCAAACAGCAGCAACTGCGCCAGCAGTGCTCCGGCCTCCCATTCCGGGCGGTATGGGAATTCGTCATTCAGCAGCGCGTCAATAATGTTGGCGTGTACTTCCACTCCCGGATACTGCGTGCCGACCGGCGTGGCACGCAGGTCCGACAACCCCAGCGCCGAGGTGCCCACCAGCACAATGGCACCTTCCAGCGCGTCAGGACTGATGTTGCCGTTGAGAACATCGGTGGCAGACAAATAAGGAAAGGTTCGCTTCGGGCCCTTGTACGGCACAATCACCCGCCCTGCCGCATCGGTGCGTGCCAGCTGACCGCCGACACCGGCATAACGCAGCACATCCACCTCACCCAATGCGACGGTTTCGAGCTGCAACTGCCGGTCAAACAGATAAGCCATCACCGTCGCCAGCGCTAATGACGGATACAACTCATTGCCGTAGCGGATAATCAGCGGGGCAAGACGGATGGCACCATCGGCATCCGCAAAGGTGGTGACAAAACCCGCCCCGGCCGCCGCATCCTGCAGCAACGGCAGGTTGGCCGCATAGCCGGGTTTGGTAATCACCACCGAACGACTGGCCGATTCAGGTGGCAGTTCATAGACTGGTGCCGGTAACTGGCCAACACTCACATTGGCCTCATCAAGAAAGAAAAAGCCCAATACAACGTCGGTTGCCGGTAACTCCTGAGCAAAATGGGTATCGGCATCGACCTGCCGACGCCATCCATCAGGAGCCAGCCAGCGCTCACCGTCCAGCGCCAGGCGTTTACGGATATCGTCTACCGGGTTGCGTTCCGGTTCGGAAAACACCACGTCAAAGGCCACCACCACCGCGCCATACTGCGCCAGCATGGTGACCAGATCGGCGAGTTTATGCCGACTCCAGGGCCATTGGCCTTCCTGAGCGAGTGATTTTTCATCGATATCAATAATGATGATCGGCTGCCCGCCACGTTCAGGCGGGTGCCAATCCAGCGCTGCATTAAAACGCAGGTCGTAAAGCAGAAAGTCGAGTCGTTTCAGCCAATGACCGGGGCTTTGCCCGGGCTGCAAACTCAGCAGAATAAAATAGATGGTCAGTAGCACGCCCAATAAAATAGGCAGACGCTTGCGAGACAGTGATCCCCAGCGCATAGAGTCCCTCAGAAACGTCCCTGCATTGGGCGAACACTAGCACAGGCGCACTTTAATGTCGCACCTGCCAATCGTTCAGGCCATCACCACCTGACCACGATAAACACGCTGGGAGCGCTTACTCACCCGCTCAGAGTCATCCATCAGACGCTGACTGCCGCGGTAAACATGGCTGACTTCGTTCAGCTCCGGAGGTTCCTGGGTCGGCAGGAACTCTTCGATCAGCGCCAGCAACTCACGGCTGACGCCGCTTTGTACCAATAAACGCAGGTCATGTTCGAGAGACGGTGAATCAAAATGAATCACGCACCCCTGCTCGTCTTTCGCCTGTCGTTTGATCTTTTGCAGCAAAGCGATGTTATGACGGTTGAACTCCATGCACTCATCTCCGGTTAAAAGCTACGATCAGAAGTTTCAGTTAACCAAAGCATTGCAACCCTCATACCATAGTTTGAATTTGTCCCGTTTTGTTACGTGATTCTGTGCTGACATGACTGATGGCCAGGGTTGAAAACTGTTCCGCCACACTCTGCCAGCTGGCACGCTCTGCCTGGCTGCGTGCTGCAACGCCCATCGCCTGCAGATTGGAGCCGGCCAGGCGTAGGGTGGCTGCGATAAAGGCGTCATCACTGTCAGTTGTCGCCAATTCGCCATTGATTCCGGCCTGCACATGCATCTGCGCCGCAGCCATATTAAACGCCACCACCGGCAAGCCGCTGGCCATGGCTTCTAAGGTCACCAAACCAAAGGTCTCGGTCTGACTGGGAAAAATAAACGCATCGGCCGAGGCAAAATAGCGTGCCAGCGCTTCTCCGGTTTGCACGCCGGCAAAGACAATCTGCGGATATTCGCGTTCAAGCTCAGCACGCATCGGGCCATCGCCCACCATCACCAGGCGTGCATCGGTGCCCTGAGCCCGCAGCGCCTGCCAGCTGTGAATCGCCAGCGGGATATTTTTCTCAGCAGCAATACGCCCGACGTACAACAGCACCGGCTCACTGCCGACCTGCCATTGCTGACGCAGGGCAATACTGCGCCGGCGCGGATGAAACAGCTGGCAGTCCACGCCATGGGGAAGCACCGACACATTGCGAAAACCATCAGCGCTCAGAGCGGCTGCAATTTCCCCGGCAGGCACCAGCGTGGCGGCGGTGCGGTTGTGAAAACGCCGCAGCCAGGCCAGGGTCAGGCTCTTAATCCAGCCCAAACCGTAATAGCTGCTGTAACGATGGAAATTGGTATGGAAAGCACTGATGACCGGAATCCCCTGTCTGCGGGCTTGCCGTAAGGCTGAATTACCCAGCGGGCCTTCAGTGGCGATATACACCAGATCCGGCTGAAAGCTTTTCCAGGCACGGGCGACCCGGCGGCGGGCAGGTAAACCCAGCTGCAAATCAGGATACATAGGAATCGTCAGGCCACGACACCAGACTTCTTCACTTTCCGGCAGCCAGCCACTGCGTGGACAGGTACGGATAATCTGGATACGGAATTGCTCGGGATTCAGTGCGCTGAGTAACTGACGCAGGGAGTTGGCAACGCCGTTAACGTCCGGAACATAAGTTTCCGTAACAATGGAAATGCGGATCTGAGCCATGGTTAAGCGGCACTCTGGTGATAATTCCACCAGTGTGACGCTCAACCCATGACAGTTTTATGAAGAACAGACAGAAGGAGGTCAGCACTCGCCGGAAAGTTTGGACAGGCGATAACGCAGCTGACGCGGCGTCAGACCCAGCACTTTTGCCGCCATGGTCTTATTACCGCTGCATTTCGTAATCGCCGATTGAATGTCGCTCAACTCATCAGCCTGCACCCGCTGATAAGGGCGGGCATATAAAGTCTTGAAGTTCGGTACCACCTGAGTGGCCAGCATATGGGCGATCTGCGCGCCAAGAAAATTCACCAGTGCCAGATCAATACCATCGGCCCGCGCACCACGCAGATCCATGACCAGCACCGCCAGCACCGACTGACGCAGTACCAGCGGCACCAGCAGGCAACGATCCTGATGGCTAAGAGCATCGATAAATGGCTCAAAACGTTCCGGCCGCTCACTGCCATCTTTGATCACCAGCCATTCCCGTGATTCAAACTGGCGGCACAACGCATGCTGTACGGCAAAGCTGTAAACACCGTTGCTCACACCGGTTGAACAATACTGCGCTTTAAAGCGGCTGGGAGAATCGGGCAAAGCCACAGAGACATTGCTCAGACCGCTGTTTTCGGCCACCAGCAACAACAGTTGCTGAATACTGTCTTCATCGTGGTAACGGCTTTCAATAATTTCCGTCACACTGTTCAACCAGGCTGATGGCGTGGATGAAACGGGCATAACGGGCTGACGGTAGTCCTGGATATCGGCGATTTTATACATAGGCTGCTCCTCCTGATAAACAGCCTTTCGCAAACTCCGTACCATGTTTTTATATTGCTCAGAATACGCTTAAAAAGGCCGAAAACAGGCGTTCAGAAGGGTCGGAAATGATCAAACGTGCGCTATTTGTAAACAATGGAACATCAATATGTTCCAAGGCGGTGCACCCCGCAGCAGGGAGCTGCGGACGCGAAACGAGAGTCTGGCGTTGATCAGGCGACGCCTGGATCATCGCTGGGAAGGTATTCTTTCTGCAGCCAATGGGCAAAGCCACGGCAGGCATCCTGACTGGTGAGAATACCGGCCAGACGTTCATTGCGCATAATCAGTACGGCGTTTATATTCTGCTCCGCCATTCCCATCAGCACCACATCCAGCCGGGTATGCAGATCAACCTGTTTAATCTGCCGGCGGCACATATCACCGGCGCTCAGATCGCCCAGATCGGTCGATGCGTGGCCTGGCTGCTGTGCCAGCTTGAGATCTTCTGTTGTGAGTAAACCAACCACTTCGTGCTCGGCCATGACCGGCAAATGGTGGCAGTTATGAGACTTCATCAAGTCTGCCGCCTCGTTCAGCGGCAGGCTCTCTTCGACATGAACCGGAAAGGCCGTCATTATTTCTGCAATCGTTGGCATATGGCGCATAGCTGTTCCCTCAAAACGAATTCCGCAGATATAAAGTCTGCGTTCTGCAGCCGATTGACCGGGCAGAACACAGCCCGGTTATCAGACGCCGATACGTCCCAGCGTATCCACAATCTGACGCAGGATTCCCGATAAGGTCGGATGCTCCTGCTCAAAACGTATGGCCTGCTCCTGCACCCGCTCACCAATATCCGCGGCATCGCTGTTTTCCATCGCGTCGATATCACGGGCGATGCTGTGCAGCAGTTCCAGACTGCCGTCATCCAGTTGAGGATTCTGTTGCAGGGTTTCGTGCAGCTGTTGCAGTTGTTGTTTGAGATCTTGTTGAGGCATAAAAGCAATTTCCTTGGGTTGGGCCTGTTCACACTGATGTTGTCAGTCTAACAACAGCAGCGACGAAGGTACTAATCCAAATCAAGGGAGCCTGAGAATAAGCCGGTGCCGGGGATACTTAACAGGATCTAGCAGGCCGTTGATTTTCGTCTTCGAGGCAGTCAATGCAAGACAAAAACCGGCGAAAAAGCGCAGTTTACAGGTCGTAAATGAGCATTTTGAGTCGGTTTTTAACACTGCAGTGGCAACGCAGATAGAAAATCAACAGCCTGCTAGTAAAGTGCGTGAAAACAAAATGGCATCGAGCAGGCTTCAGCCATGGCTTTCAGCGGCTTACGATTGGCGTGATCACCGACATACAGCAGGGACGACTGACTCAGATCCAGTGCCGCCGCTTCCGGCAGAATCAGACGCAGAGAGTGAAGAATGGCACTGTGACTGGTCGATACCGGCACCCATATCTGCTCCCGGCCCGACATCTGTTTAAGCAGTTGCAGCAAGCGCGCAGCATTGGTGCCGATCTGATCGCGGGGATTAACATAAAACAGATAGACAGGCAGCTGCTCAGACAGCGACTGGCGCGCCATTAAATGCCAGACCAGCGGCATGGCATCTTCGATCAGTTCACTGAGTTGTGGCGTATAACCGACCAGGCCCAAAGCCGCCGAATCGGCTGGCAGATTGACGATATAAACACTGGCATCGGTGTGCCCGCTGAGTGCCGGAGGAACCCGCTGCCCAACGGCAAGAAAATCAATATTCTGCGCCACGCTGAATGCCACCATAACCATTCCCTGTTGTTGTTATCGCCGGATAACACGTAGCTCTGTTAGCAGAGCTGCACGGAATATCCGTTATACCTTTAAGGTATAGACAAACAACAAGGCTGGCGCTAGCGCCAGGCGGGCATTACAGCAGGAACTCACACCAGGTCATTAAAAAACCAGAGCACCCGAGTTTAATTTCAGAGATCGAGCACTTCGACCAGCACCGTCTTAATAATAAAACCGACCATTCCCAGCCCAAGTCCGATCAACAATATCATCATGCCGAATTTACCGGCATTCGAACGCTTACCAAGATCATAAATAATAAAAAACATAAAACCGATCAGCAGCGTAATGCCAATATTCATTGCCCAGGTTTCAAACAGCTCTGCATTCATCCGCGCTACCTTACCGGTGTACTGCCAAAAGTGCGCGTATGGTACTCAGAGCCGGGCTGTTGCACCAGCCCGCGAGCCGATCCTGCGCCTGACTTGCTACCGCAACCCAGATGGTTATGATGAGCGGGCAGATGACCTGCATAATAATAAACAAAGGTCCTGATTATGTTTTCTACCGTCTCACGCGGCGTATTCCTGTTGGCCGCCCTGCTGTGCAGCCTTTCTTCAGTCCATGCGGATATCGTCAAACGTACATTCTGTGTGTTCGATCCGGTCGGTGCCAAAGGGCCGATTTTTGATGCCATGCGCGATTATCAGACCAGCGCCCTGTCCTGGGGAACTGAACTTGAGTTGAAAGCCTATACCAACGAAGCCGTAGTTCTGGCCGATTTTAATGCCGGACACTGTGATGCCATGGGCGTTACCGGCACCCGGGTGCGTCCTTACAACGCCTTCACGGCCAGTATCGAAGCGCTCGGTGGTATCAGCGACTACCAGCAACTGCAGGATTTGATCGGCATGCTGGCCAAACCTCAGGCAAGTAAATATATGCAGCAGGGTGACTATGAAGTGGCCGGCATCATGCCCGGTGGCGCGGTGTATATTTATGTACGCGATAAAGCCATTAATTCGGTTGAAGCGGCGGCCGGTAAGCGTATCGCCACTCTGGATTACGACAAAGCTTCGGTCAGAGTAGTCGAACACGTGGGCGCCACGATGGTGCCGTCCAGCGTTGCGACGTTTGCCCCGCGCTTTAACAATGGCGATGTCGATATTGCCTATGCTCCGGCCATCGCTTATCAGCCGTTCGAAATGTACAAAGGATTGGGCGAAAAAGGGGGTATCTACCGTTTCAGCATGGCGCAGATGAACTTTCAGCTGCTGATACACAGCAAGCGCTTTCCAGCACAATTTGCCCAGCAGAGCCGTGAATTTGCTTTCCGCAATTTCACCAAAGCCATGGAACATATCCGTGTGGCCGAAGCCGGAATTCCTGAGCATTACTGGATCGACCTGCCAGCGAAAATGATGGATGAGTATCAGGAGATGCTGCGCCAGATTCGTCTGGAGCTGACCGCTGCCGACGTCTATGACCCACGCATGATGAAACTGATGTTCCGCCTGCGCTGCCGGGCCAATCCCAGCCATTTTGAGTGTGCCGAAAAAGCTGAGGGCTGATGTAGCTACTCCCCTCCCGGCGTCGATACGCAGGTCGTTTTTACGACCTGCGCACCTATAAAGGCGTCTGCTTCCGCACTGATATCCTTTACAATTCTGCCAGACCTCAGATTCCGTGCTCTGCCCGGCGCGGACACATCATGGTGATTTTCAGCCTATGACAGACTTCGATTACTGCATCATCGGCGGCGGCGTCATTGGCCTTGCCTGTGCTTATGAACTCAGCCAGCACGGTTCCGTACTGTTGCTGGAAAAAAACGCACACTTTGGCGCAGAAACCAGCAGCCGTAACAGTGAAGTCATTCACGCCGGACTCTACTACACACCCGGATCGCTGAAAGAGCGCCTGTGTATCAGTGGCAAACAGCGTTTGTACCAATTTTGCCAGGAGTTTGATGTACCGCATCAGGCCACCGGTAAACTGATTGTCGCCGCTGAAAGCGGAACGGAAGAATTACAGCGCCTGCTGAATAAAGGACAACGCTTAGGCATTCCATTGCAATGGCTGGATCAACAACAATTGCGGAATATCGAGCCTGAAGTCAGCGCCTATGCTGCGCTGTTTTCACCCGGCACCGGCATCATTGACAGCCATTGTTATATGGAGCGCCTGGCGCAGCAGGCCGAACAACGCGGCGCATTATTGCTCAAACACTCACAGGTTCTTTCTGCCAGCGAGCGTGACGATGGCTGGCAAGTAGCGGTCAGCAGCGCGGATGGAACAACCCATATTCACTGCTCGGCACTGATTAATGCCGCCGGATTACAGGCCCAGACAATGGCACGGGCACTGGGCGTTGAAGAGAATCAGATTCCAGACCTTCACCTCTGTCGCGGGCATTACTTCAGCTACCAGGGAAAAAGCCCCTTCCGTCATCTGATTTACCCGCTACCGGAGAAAAATCTGGCAGGACTGGGCATTCACGCCACCCTCGACCTTGGCGGTCAGGTACGTTTCGGGCCCGATACCGACTATCTGCCAGCCGCTAGCACGCTGGATTATCGGGTGGATCCGGCGCTGGCAGCCGTTTTTGCCAGCGCCATTAAGCGTTATTTTCCTGGCCTGAAAACACAGCAATTACAGCCTGATTACGCCGGTATCCGGCCCAAATTGCATACAAAGCATGAGACCGCCGCAGACTTTATTATTCACCGCCCCAGTGACAGCCCGCCAGCGGTGCATTTGTTCGGAATGGAAAGTCCGGGTCTGACCGCTTCCCTCGCTGTTGGCACTTTTGTAACAGAAATGTTACAAAAGAAGGCTCAGGAGTAGCTTTCCCATCACCAGCCATCGTTGTGTGCCGGAGTAATTCATCTAAAGAATCATAGAGTTATACGATTCAGAGCCGCCAGCACGGTGAATTGTGCGTTTATGTTACAGCCGCACTACACTGTAATCCGATAGCCCGCTGGTGATGCACAATCGGCTTACGAATGCTCACCATAATTCCCTGATACGACACAAGCATGAGACAACGAGCTGCTAATCTGAAGAACAGTTGTTAAGACAAACAGTTTGAACGAACAGGGGAACCCTATGAGCCAAGCGCTGCCTGTTAAACAAGCAGAGATCCAGTACGGCGAAATCAGCACGATTTTGTCTGAAAAAGTGATGATTCCGATCAGCTGCGATCATTGCCGGCAGGACACCGACGTCAGTATTGAAACGCTGAAAAGCAAACACGGAATTCTGTGTGAGCATTGCAGCCATGTGCGTACCTTCAGCGCCACAGAAATGCGCCTGATGCGCATGCTATTGGCTCAGGCCGGCTACCACTTCGCCCTCTGACAGCGCTTTGCCCCATGGCGGGACAAAGCGCAGCAACCTTCAGCCTGCCAGCAGACCCGGCAGCAACAGGGACAGGTGTCGGCGCAGAACAACCGACACCTCCGTTAAATTCAGTTCCTCTTCATTTTTCAGCAATGCGCTGTATTCCAGAGAATGGAACAAACCCAGCAGAATTTCTGCATCGGCTTCCGGTTCTGCCGAATTGGTGACGTTACCGAAAAACTCGGCGGCTTTATCAAACAACGCCTTACGGTGCATCTGAGCCAGCTTACGGATGCTGTCATTAACAATGGCTTCGTAGCGGAATGCCTGCTCAGCAATCAACATGTCACGCTGACTGATAATCTGCTCATTCATATAAATTGTGAGCTGCTCAACCATAAAATCCAGCAGTGCTTTCTGCCCTTCCGCGCTGCTGAGATCCATACCAGCCATACTGGCCATGGGCTGATAAAACTGATGGGTAAACTCGTTAACCACTTCTAACGCCTTCTCCGTATACAGGGTGAAGGTATCGATGATCAGTTCCTGAATGTCTTTAAAGTAATACGTGGTTGCCGCCAGGGGTACTCCGGCTTCTTTGGCAACCGCACGGTGACGGATGCCGCGCACGCCTTCACTGATCACAATACGTAATGCTGCTTCCAGAATGATCCGGCGACGCTGCTCACTTTTGGCCCGGCTGGCTTTCCGGCCCTGGTACTGCAAGGGTTTGCTTTTGTTTATTGCTGTTTCAGCAACCAATGCCATGTTCGTCTCTCCGAATGTTTCACAGATATCGCCATTATTATGCGGATTGTCCGACGAAAGAAAAATGGCAAATATGCGCACTAAAGTACCACTTGTGCACATTTCATACTTTAGAATGGCAGAATTATCCGCTCAAAAACCTGTACTTACGTACTATTTTTAGGTTTCATAGGCTTAAAAATAACAATCACAGGATTTCAGTATGTTGAGCCACGACCACTTCCGGCCTTTTTTCTTCCATCGTTTTGCGCTTCTGTTACTGCTGATGCTGGGCTGCACTGCCACTGTTCAGGCGGACGAGCAAAGTAAACTCCGCTTCCTGCAACAGCAGTTTGATAACAGCGCCGACCATTCCCGTCTCTGGCAAAACGGCTGGTTCGGTTTATTTGCCGGATTCACTGCTGTGAATGGCATTGCCTATACGCAAACCGACGGTGAGCACAATAAGTATGACCGTGTTGTCGGTTTTACCACCAGCTTCCTGGGCGCAGCCGATATGCTGCTTAATCCGATGGAAACCCATAATTTTGCCGATGATCTGGCGGCCATGCCAACAACCGACAACAATGCCCGCCAGGCAAAGCTGGCACAGGCCGAGCAATGGCTGAACACGGCAGCCGAGCGTGAGATATACGAACGCAGTCTGTTGAACCATGTGCTGGCTGGTCTGGTAAATGGCCTTGCCGGTCTGGCCGTTGCTTATGATGACAAGCGCCCTGCGGACGGCTGGATGACGTTTGCCAGTGGTATGATCGCCTCCGAAGTAAAAATTTACACCGCGCCGCAAACCATGACCGAAGCCCGCGAACAATACCGCAATGGCAACCTTGAGGCGGCAGCGGCAAAGTCTGACACCGCCTACTGGCAGGTTGCCGCTTTCGGGCCCGTGCTGAGCGCTACTTACCACTTCTGATGATCTGCCGCACGACCCCAGGCCGCGCCAATACTGGCGGGGCCTGATTTATCCCTTATCCGCCTGAGCGCTGGCACAGCTTCTGCATTCTCCGCTTAACGCCGGAGAATATGATTTATGCTCAACGCCCTGACCAGCTATCTGCAACAACAAGCGCCCATGATGCCGGAACAACATCCGGCAGATGCTGTACCGGGCAGCCAGATCGGAGCCACTGCAGCGGTTTCTGCCGCGTCTCCAGGCAAAACCGATACCGGCTCCGAGAACGACCCGTACTCGCCATCGCAACGGGCATTAATGGTCAGCGCTGTCGCCAGTGACTTCGATGTGCGTTCATTAGCGGCCGGTGACGTAAGCGATTTTCAAAGCCGTTTACAACAATACGGCTTAATTGGTGGTCGTGATCTCAATGCCTTTGCTCTGATCAACACGGCACGGGCTGAACTGGATGATGAAACTGCGCTCGATACCGTCGCGATTCTTGATGAGGCACGGCAGCAGTTCGGCGAACGCGGTACCGCCTACTCAGAACGCCAGCAAATCAACCGTTTGCATACCCTTATCCAGAATCTGGCATCGGCACGCATGGCCCAGTAGCCCAGTAGCATGGCGCCGCAGTCATTAGCCGTTATCCCGTCCATCACACAGCATGCAGCCCGGGAATTAGTTCCCTATAATGTCCGACTTTTTTACTAACGGAGTCCGACATGCGCTTCACGCTGCTCGCTGCTTTCAGCCTGCTCAGCTTCACCGCTCAGGCAATTACCAACGTTGAAGAAAAACGCGCCGCTGACGACCAGTTGGGCTGGTCCGGCAAAGCAGAAGTCGGCTTTGACGCAGAGTCAGGCAATAATGAAAAGCGGAAATGGAATCTCGGACTTAACGGCAACTGGCAGGATGACAACAAGCGCTTTTTTACCTGGGGCAGTCGCAGCTACGAATCCAGCAATGGCGAGCGCACCGACGATGACACCTTTATTCACAGCCGGTTAGTGCTTAACCGTCGCGAGATCTGGTCAGAAGAGTTCTATGCACAATACGAACGCGATCCGTTTGCGGCACTGGCACACCGCGCCCTGGTCGGTGCCGGTATGCGCTACCAGCATGCATTTGACGAACAAACCCGCTTGTATCAGGGATTGGGTTTTTTTCACGAAGAAGTACGCGAGCGTGTACTGGATGAAGACAACAGCAGCCAGCTGACCCGCCTGAGTTTATACACTCATATTCAATGGCGACTGGCCTACAGCAAATTGCAAAGTACTCTGTATTTTCAGCCATCGGTCGACGAACCGTCAGACCAGCGCGCCTTATGGCAGCTGGCACTGACGTTACCACTGGGTACGCATACCGATATTAAGTGGCAATGGCAGAGCCGTTGGGATACACGCCCACCGGAAGGCACCGAGTACCACAACCACCAGACGCAACTGAAACTGGTGGTGCGTTTCTGATTATCCTTCCACTCTCTGGGCGCGTCAGTGTCAGAGAGCTTTCTCCATCCACTCCTTCAGCCAGAACAAAGCATCTTCATCCGGCGTGACCGTCTCGGTCGCGTCAATGGTGACCCGCGGCACAGGCGCACTGCCCTGTAATTCGAAGAAACGGTCTTCAAACAACGCACCGGCACCACAAAAGGTTGCATCATATGAGCTGTCCCCAAGGCTGATAACGCCGAAAGGTTTGCCATTCTGCAATGGAAATTGCTGCTCAAGCTCAGCATAGAAAGGAATAATGTTGGCCGGTAAATCACCGCGACCGGTGGTTGAAGTGCAAATCAGTACGGCATCGCACTGACTGTCGTTTAAGGCCCCAACACTGGGATTCTCATCCAGAACAACCTGGTGGCCAGCGTGTTCCAGTTGCTGCTGTACCGCTTGGGCAACAATCCGTGCCGTCCCCGTCACACTGCCGACGGCAAGATAAATAACAGACATAAAGCCTCCGCAAAAACAGCGATTATACGCAATCGTTTATGCCGGGGCACGACAGGGCAACAACAATAACACCACCAGAAAACCGCAAAGGCAGCGGCATCAATAGCCGGACGGTACCTGCAGACGCTGGCTTTCTTGTTCAATATCCGCCAACAACGAGCGGAAACGACTTTCCAGCTCGCGCCGCGTCCAGATACTCAATGTGCCGTGTGCACGACACAATTGCAGCGTTTCTTCAAAAACCGCCCGCACAGACTCCGACAATTCCATGGCGGTTATCGTCTGCAGCAACAGCGGCAAAGCAACGTTCCACTCCAGCTGCTGTTCATTCAGGTCCTGGCACACAAACCAGTCCCGCAACAGTTCATTAAATAATGGCAACGGCTCACGCTGTGCCCGGTTATCGGTCAGCCCCGCATCTTTCAGCGCACGGTTTACGCGGGCCAGAACCTGCAAAGGCGATGGTGCAGAGGGTTCGGCGGACATAGCCATATCTCCCATTCATGCTTTACTTGTATTACTTTCATTCAGCATAGACGTACTTAAGCAGGACGATGCCAGACCCATGGATAATTCAGGAAAGCCCACGCCACCCGCACTCGATATTGAAAGCTTTTTCAATAATCTTATTCAGCGTCTGTTCCCGGTCTGGTACGCCACTCAGGCGGCAAAAGAACTGTCTCTGGCGCCCCTGGGCACCATCAATCCCAACAGTTTTCTCAGCCACCGCTGGCTGAGCCTGCAGGCCGTTGTGCAATCACTGCGGGAATCACTGCAACCTGCCGGAAAAGACTGGCAACCGCTGATTGATCTGATGGAAAAACTGCTGATCGAAAAAGAATACAAACGGCCGCTGTCGATAACCGCGATTGAAGGCGTGGAGTTCAGTCATCAGGAACAGGACTGGCCCAACCTGTATTCCTATGCAGAAAACAATTGCGCCGATATCGTGCCGGAAAGCGCCGATGATTTTGATCAGGCACTGCATACCGTTTTCCCCGATGCCGCCAAACCACATCGGGTGGTCTACCGCGAATGGGATGGCCGATATTATTGGGTGAACAAGGAAGAACCACGCCTGTTTGCTGCAACGTTGCTGTATGCGCAACAAAAACAACGAGATGCTTCTATTCAGGCGTTAATCAGTGTCGAGAGCCTCAATAATAAGGTTCTGGACCGTCTGCGTAACGATTACTGGCTGCTGTTGATGCAGCGTGACAGCGCTTATGTCATGCATGATCTGCTCAGCCGTGCTGACTTACCGGTAGCGCTGGCCGAGTTTGAATGGCGACGCAGCGACCTGGTCTTTCTGGTGGCCCGCAAAGACAGCCGCAAGGTGAACCGCGTTCTGCTGAATCTGATGAACAACCGCTCAACCCAGCAGATTACCGAATTTGGCCGTTTTCTTACCCGCCAGCATTTCCCCTTCCGTAATCATTAAGACCGATTTCAGCCCCCGGAAAGTATGTCAGCGAACATGCGAATGCGCATTCAAAGCATCGGTTTAACGGGGTTAATATATGCCATTGCTGGCCTGTCCAAAGCGTATAGCTCTTGATTTAACGCTAAAGCCTGTCATCCTATCGCCCAATATAACAATAACGGTATTCACATGATCCGAGGTACTTGGAGCCTGACCGAACCTCTGGTTCCGGTAAATATTCCGGCAACCATGATCCGTGTCGGCGCAGAGAAAGGCATCACCAGCGACGTCCTGCTGCTGAACACCGGCATCAGCCCCGAGCAGTTATCCGATCCGTCCGCCCGCCTGACCTATCAGCAAATGCTGCTACTGGCAGGCAACCTGATGCGTGATTATCCGGATGACACCCTGGGTCTGGATCTGGGCAAGGCCATCAATATCAACCAGTTTGGTATGCTGGGTTATGCCATTCTCAGCTGTGCCGATCTGCGCAGTGCGCTGCGTCTGGGGCTTAAATATCATTCACTGGTTGATCCGGCATTTACCTTTGAGGTCGTGGATCAGGGCGAAGCAACCGCCGTGCGCCTGACGTCGCATATTCCGTTCGAACACATGTATCGCCTAATGTGCGATGTGTTTATTGCCATCTTTGCCACCCTTGCACGCTTCCTGACCGGCAAAGATATCGACGCCCGTGAAGTGCATCTGAATCACCCGATGCCATCCTACGCCGATGAATATCAACACCTGTTTAATTGCCCGGTTCTGTTCGACCAGCCACGTACCGAATTTATTATCGACAGTGTTCTGCTCGATACGCCCCTGGCCATGGCCGACCGCGCCACGGCGGCAATGGCCGAAAGCCAGTGCGAAGAAATTCTGGCCCGTATGGGGCCGAAAGAAGGCATTGTTGCCAAAGTACGCCGTATCCTGCTCAGTAATCCCGGCACCTTTCCGCCGGTGGATGTGGTCGCCAGCCATCTGGCAACGTCCACCCGCACCCTGAGCCGCAGTCTGCAGGATGTTGGTACGTCGTATCAGCGTATTCTGGATGAAGTGCGCAAAGAAATGGCGATTGAATACCTGCGCAATTCTAGTCTGCCGATTGAAGAAATTGCCGCACTGGTTGGCTACAGCGACCCATCCAATTTCCGTAAAGCTTTCCGCCGCTGGACACAGCACGCGCCTTCCTATTACCGCGAAGAACGCGGTCTCTGACCTCTGTCCGGCCGGGGTTTCCTGGCCGGGCTGTCATGCATCGGTACAGTATTAATGAACGCCGGACGGCAATCTGCCGGAGTTCACCAGACCGTCACAGGGCTGAAATATAACTGTCACACTGCACCCGCAAAGTAAAAGTCATAATCCATCAGTCAACGATGACCTATGACTTTGACCGCAAGTTCCTCCACGCTGCAACGCGTGACCATAGTGACCGAGACCTTTGCCCCGGAAATTAACGGTGTTGCCAATACGCTCGGTCATCTGGTTCGTGGGCTGATATCACGTGGCATCGAAGTTCAGGTTATCCGCCCGCGTCAACACCGCACAGACCTCTCCGCCAGCCACGACAAACTGCACAGCGTCACCCTGCCTGGCCTGCCCATTCCCGGCTACAACGCCCTGCGCTTTGGTTTTCCGCTGATTAGCCGCATCCGTAAAGCCATTAACCGTTTCGCCCCTCAGGCAATCTACGTCGCCACCGAGGGTCCTATGGGCTGGGCCGCGGTCAGCGCCGCCCGCGCCAGTGGCATTACCGTACTCAGCGGCTTTCACACCAATTTCCATCAGTACATCGAACACTACCGCATGGGCGCGCTGGAAGGCCTGGCTTACCGTTATCTGCGTTACTTCCATAACCGCACCAGCGGCACACTGGTACCGACCCGTGTACAGCGTGACGAACTGGAAGCCCATGGCTTTCACAACGTGCGGGTAATGGCGCGCGGCGTCGACAGCCAGTTATTCAGCCCGGAAAAACGCAGCACAGCGCTGCGCCGCCAATGGGGCGTGCGTGACGATGACCTGGTATTGCTGTATGTCGGCCGTATTGCCGGTGAGAAAAATATGGATCTTGCACTGGCCACCTACCGCCGTCTGCTGGCCGCCGATGAGCGGGTGAAGCTGGTACTGGTCGGTGATGGCCCGGCACTGGCGGGAATACGTGAACATTATCCGGCGGTGATTTGTTGTGGCATGCAGCGCGGTGAAGACCTCGCCCGCCACTACGCCAGCGGCGATGTTTTTCTGTTTCCGAGTAAAACCGACACCTTTGGCAATGTCGTCACTGAAGCCATGGCCAGCGGCTTGGCGGTGGTCAGTTTTGACTATGCCGCCGGGCACGAACATATCCACAGCAGCCACAACGGCATGCTCGCGCCATTCGGCGATGATCCAAGCTATATGCGCTGTGCCGAAACCCTGCTCGACAGCCCGAACTTACTCCGGCGTCTGCGCCAGCAGGCCAGCCTGCATGCGCGCAGCATCAGCTGGAACAGCATTGTTGATGATTTTATCCAGCGCCTGAACGGCGCAACTGCGGAGGTAATCCAGCATGGAACTGAGCAAAACAATACAGCCAAAAGCCGCGCTACTGTTTAACAAAGCAGACCGCTTCGAACTGACGCTGTGCCAGCGTCTGAACCGCATGGGCCAGTACACATCAGTTCGCCTGTTTTTCAAAAGCATCAGCCGTCTGGGGGATGGCGTATTCTGGTACTGCCTGGCACTGTCCCTGCCGCTGTTTCAGGGCGCTGCCGGTCTGGCAGCCGTCGGCCATATGATGGTTACCGGTCTGCTCTGTGTGGCAATTTACAGCCAGTTGAAAAACCGGCTGGTGCGCCAGCGGCCGTTTATTTCCTGGGATGATATCCGTGCCCACACGGCACCGCTGGATCTGTACAGCTTCCCATCCGGTCACACCATGAATGCGGTCAACTTTGCCGTACTGTTCAGCGTGTTTTTTCCGGCCCTGTTCTGGCTGGTTGTGCCGTTCGCCCTGCTGGTTGCCCTGTCACGGGTAATTCTCGGCATGCACTACCCAACCGATGTACTGGTCGGTGCGGCGATTGGTCTGCTGATCAGCTACCTGTCGCTGGTTTTATGGCCACTGGGGATGTTTGCCGGCATCGTGATGTAATGGGGCTCTGCTGGCCACTCAGAACAGCGTCAGCTGATTGCGGTCGATCTCCGGCGTACGCCCGCCAATGCCCAGCAGGCGTACTGCTTTATTCTCACGTTGCAGCGCCAGCTTCAGTAATCGGGCAAAGCCCTGCTCGGAAGCCTGCTCGTGACTGTCAGCCATGGTGGTCTGGGTAAAGTCAGCAAATTTCACTTTCACAAAAGGCGCCAGCGCCTCTGCCGGCCAACCCGCTCGTTCCACCCGTTCATGCCAGCGTGCCAGTAATTGTGGCAACTGCGCCAGACAGTGTTCTTCACCGGCCAGGTCTTCGGCAAAGGTGCACTCCACACTCACCGATTTACGCGGCCGCTCCAGATTCAGCAGACGATGATCAATACCGCGTGAACGCTCATACAACACCGCGCCCATGCGACCAAAAGTACGCACCAGCTCGGTCAGCGGCCAACGGCGGATATCGGCACAGGTCTGCAATTTATACAGCGCGAGTTTTTTTTCCATGGCCGGGCCAATACCTGGAATTTTGCCAACCGGCAATGCAGCAACAAACTCATCGACCTGATGCGGCTTAACTGCCCACTGGCCGTCGGGTTTATTCCAGTCGGAAGCGATTTTGGCGAGGAATTTATTCGGCGCAATGCCAGCAGAAACGGTAATGCCCAGTTCGTTGCGTACCCGCTCACGGATCTGGCGGGCAACCTCGGTCGCGTTTTCCTGACTGGCGATTTCCAGATAGGCCTCGTCCACCGACACCTGCTCCAGCTGCAGTGCGTAATCCTGCAAAATGACCATCAGTTGTTGTGACACGTCACGGTACAGCGCCATGCGTCCCGGCAATAAGACCAACTGCGGGCAGAGTTTTTTTGCCTGCGCAGTGGCCATCGCCGAGCGCACGCCAAAGGTTCGCGCCGGATAATTACAGGTCGCAATCACGCCACGACGATCGGATTCACCGCCAATCGCAATGGGCAGCTCACGTAACGCCGGATTTTCGCGCATTTCGACCGCCGCAAAAAAACAATCGCAGTCGATATGAATGACTTTACGTTGCGCGGTTTCAGGCGGCTGAATTGCGGTTATCTGCGTTTCTGTTTGTTGCATGCTTTGCTGCCGTATTTCTGTGGCCGACACACCCTGGGGGCTGTGAGACATCGTATTTACTCCACGGATAACCTTTCCTGAGCACTACCCCTGATGAACCAACTCCGGCCAACCCCACAGCAAGTGGCAGCAGGCGGCTCTGGCATACAGATTAAAATACTGTATATTCAAACAGTACATTAATCAATCGCCATGACATCAACAGACACTGGTGTTAGCCTTGGCGACCTGTCATTAACAGCCCGGCGGCGAGTCGCTCATAAATCGTACAGAGCACAGCCTTTGCCATAGCACCCTATATCTACAGGTAATTCCGCGTGAACGATTTCTCTCAGGCCCAGGCCGCTTTCCTTATTGCCATCGACAGCAACGATCATTTATTCAGCAGCACACTGGCGTTTATTGAGCAGTGGTTTGATTTTACCCCCAGCGCATTCGATAACGGCGGCGTGCAAAACAGCGCAGAACAAAACCAGGGCAGCTGCAAAGTATTTGCCCTCGCGCAATTACTGCCACTGAACAAAGAACAGGCTCTGCGTTGCTTTGGTGAACATTACCGCGATGTGCAGGCCACGCCCGATGCGGATAACCACCACAACCTGCGTCGTGTATTACGCGATGGCCTGAGCGATATCCGCTTCGACCAGTTTCCATTAACTGCCAAAGCGCAGGCTTAATATGGATACCGCCGTCAGTCTCAAAGCGGGCCTGGTGCCTCTGACCACGCTGCATTTCAGCAGCAATAACGTCGCCGACATCCGCGCCGAGCTGGAAAAAAAACAGGCCGAAGCACCGGCGTTGTTCCGCCATTTACCCTGCGTACTGGATTTATCCACCCTGGATCACCAGCAACTGACGCTGGCGGATTTACAACAGATCTGTCGTGACTGTGGTCTGCTGCCCGTTGCAGTGCGCAATGCCGGCAATGACTGGCAGACGCAGGCAGAAGCCCTGCATCTGGCCGATCTGGGTAAAGGTACCAGCCGCGCGGCCGCTCGCCAGCAGGACACACCGGCCAAAGATTCAGGCAACGATACGCCGGCACCTGCACGTGCGGTCAAAATTCATACCGGCAATATCCGCTCCGGCCAGCAGCTGTATAACGACGGCGATCTGATTATTTTCGGCATGGTCAGCGCCGGGGCTGAGGTACTGGCAACCGGTGATATTCATATTTACGGCACCTTACGCGGACGTGCCCTGGCGGGGGTAAAAGGTGACGAATCGGCCATTATTGCCTGCCAGCAGTTCGATCCTGAACTGGTCGCCATTGCCGGTCAGTACCGCCTGTTTGAAGAACAGCAGGAGCAACGCCAGCAGCCTGTCGCAGTGAGCCTGCAGGATGGCACCTTGAACATCACCAGCGTTTGATAAATACTGCCCCACACATTGAATTTTCAGGGAAATACGGCTTTGGCAAAGATCATCGTTGTCACCTCCGGTAAAGGCGGAGTCGGTAAGACCACCACCAGTGCAGCCTTCTCCACCGCTCTGGCCATGAAAGGCCACAAAACCGTCGTCATCGACTTCGATGTTGGCTTACGCAATCTGGACCTGGTCATGGGCTGCGAACGCCGTGTGGTCTACGATTTCGTCAACGTCGTACAAGGTGAAGCATCACTCAAGCAAGCGCTGATTAAAGACAAACGTCTGCCTAATCTGTTTGTATTGCCCGCCTCCCAGACCCGCGATAAAGACGCTCTGAATTCAGACGGCGTAGAAAAAGTGCTGAACGAACTCAGCGCCGATTTTGATTACATCGTCTGTGATTCTCCCGCCGGTATCGAACACGGTGCGCATATGGCGCTGTATTACGCCGAAGAAGCCATCATCGTTACCAATCCGGAAGTGTCTTCGGTACGCGACTCTGACCGCATTATCGGTATTCTGCAGAGCAAATCACGCCTCGCCGAACAGGGTAAAAGCGTTAAAGAGCACCTGTTGCTGACCCGCTACAATCCAGAGCGCGTAGAGCGTGGCGAAATGCTGTCGGTACAGGACGTCGAAGACATTCTCGCCATTCCGCTGCTGGGTGTTATTCCGGAATCGGAAGCCGTATTAAAAGCATCAAACCAGGGTGTGCCCGTGGTACACGATGCAGAAAGCGATGCAGGCCAGGCTTATGACGATGCTGTTGCCCGCTACCTGGGCGAAGACCGTCCGCACCGTTTTCTTGAGAAGCAGAAAAAAGGCTTCCTGAAGCGCGTTTTCGGAGGTTGATATGAGCTTAATGGATTACTTCCGCAAGGAGCAGACCAGCAGCGCCAGTGTCGCCAAAGAGCGTTTACAGATTCTGGTAGCCCACGACCGCCTGCGTAATAACGGCCCGGAGTATCTGCCGCAACTGCAGCAGGAAATTCTTGCCGTTATCCGCAAATACGTTGTCATTGGTGAAGACGACGTATCGGTTCACCTAGAACAACAAGGCACCACCTCGGTACTGGAACTGAACGTTACCCTGCCGGATCGTAAATGATCCGGCTGCTGACACAACGCTGGTCAGAGGCTGGTCTTCTGCAGCGTTGCGGCCTTCTCTTCGCCCTCTGCAGTTACGCCTTACTCTGGCCCGGTGTGACCGAACCCATTATGACGCTGAGCGCACAGGTCAGTCTGTTCGGTTTAAAAACTCAGTTATTTCACGAAACCCGTTCCATCTGGGAAACCGTTCTCAAGCTGCATAACCTGGGATACACCCCGGTTGCCATTCTTATTGTCACGTTCAGTGTCATTATTCCGCTGCTGAAACTGGCGCTGATCATCTGCACCTGGTTGCTACCCTCGACCCTGCGCTGGCGCTTAATCACCGCACTGGGAAAGTGGTCTATGGCGGATGTGTTTGTCGTCGCTATTCTGGTGGCCTTTTTTACCGCCAAAGCAACCGCCGAAGTATCCGCCGAGCTGCTGCCCGGTTTTTACTGGTTTGCGGCATTCTGTTTATGCTCTGTTATTTCCGGACAGATGCTCACCAGTCAAACCACGACCGCGCCGCGCGCAGAAGTCGCGCAGCTGGACTAAGCTTATCCGCAGACAGATGATACCGGAGACGCTATGACCACCCTCGCCCTGCACCATATTCTGCTGAAAAGCCCCCTGCTGGCGGCTGACGTATTGCAAGAACTTCAACTCGGCGCAGAATTCAGTGAGCTGGCTGAAGAGTATTCAGCCTGCCCGTCGGCACGACATCAGGGCTTTGCCGGTTACCATGACAGCGACCAGCTACCCACTGAACTGCTGCGCGCCCTGAATGATCATGACAACGAATCGCCCTACGTCGGTCCGGTCAGAACCGCCTTCGGCTATCATATTCTGAAAGCCGTAGCGAAACCGGAACGTACTCTGCTGATTGATGAAGCCGAGCAATAAATTGGCTGAAAACAAAAAACGAGCCGGATGGCTCGTTTTTTTTGTTCTCTGCCCCGGCGACCTTTACTCCGACAGTAACGAGTAATCCCAGTCAGCTTTCGCCATCGGCGCTCTGGTTTTAATCAAGCCCATTGCATTAAACGCATCCTGCACCCGCTCATTCAGCACTTCCAGACGATGGGGAAATTGCGGATTACTGAAGAAATCGATATTGCCTTGTTTATCGACAAACTGCGCGTCGTAATACAGGTTTTCAATATCGGGCTGAGCGTTTTTATCACCCAGTAAAATATCCGCTGAGGCTTCCAGTAATTGCAGTTTTTCAGGGTTGGCCAGATCGCGCATCAGTTCCTGCAGCTGAGCCGACGTACTCATCAGCGTTTGTATAAAGCTCTGCACCTCTGCTTTATTTTTTTCGAAATAATCGGCACGCACCACATACACGTCGGCAATAATACGGCGCGCAAACATGGTGGAAATAATCATCCGCGCCCCGGTAATAGAGCCATTACTGCCGGTGCCGACGCGACGGCCGGAGGTCAGGCCGTAAGCATCAGAAATGATCATAAACGAGGCATCAATTTCCGGCAGTTTCAGCGCTTCCGGTGGCGAGTTGGGCGATAGCGTAAGATCCGGCATCCATTTCAGATTCACATCACTCATCTTCAGACCAGCCTGCGTCAGCAACGTAGTCATAAAATCCACATGCGGGCCATAAGCCTGAATAGCGATGGTTTTTCCCTTTAATTCACCCACCCGGACAATGCCATTTTTGGCCACCAGCGTGTCGCCACCGCGTGACCAGGTCAGCTGATAAATAACCACCGGACGGGTACGCGGATCTTTATTGATCAGATCCAGTGCCTGATTACACATCCCAATGGTGCAACGCAGATAAGGTGATGCGCCGGATAAATAATCCTGCAGTTGTTTGTCGAAGTTATCCTGCAGGACAAATTCATAATCCAGTCCGGCTTTGGCCATGGCACTGCCTGGCTGGGTACGGGTATTCATGCCGTTAGCCAGAATGGTGGTCATATCACCACCCCAGGTAATCATTGGCACCCGCAATGGCTTAGTGGCTTTTACCGGACCCACTGGGGTACGGATACGCGCCGCCAGTGGTTCAGGTTCAATAAACTCCGGGCTCACTGCAGTACCGCTGATTGCCGACAGAGATTCCGGCTCAATTAATCCGGGTTCCGAACAGGCACCCCGCGCGAACAGCAGGGCCAGGGCGGCGGCAGAGAACAACAGTATTGAACGCAACACGATGTATTTCCTATAGGCTGATGGATGAACACTTGCTGAGCTTTAGCAAACATAGTGCCACCGCAGCCTGTGCGCATCACATCAGCGCAAATCCGTGAGCAACTGCACAATTAAAAAGCAAAACAGAAATAATGACTGAAAAATACGCAAATAAAAGCACCAAAATAATGCTTATATTTTCTCAAGAGTGCGAAAAAAGCGCACAAAAAGAGCCGCCAGACATAATATCCTCTGCGGTATATCAGGGCCTGTTAACACTCATTAAACAGGCCCTGGCGGTCAGCGCGAAACTCAGCCTTGCTGAGCCAGATAAAGACGCAGAGCCTGGCAGGCACTGCTGACATGGTAAATCGTGGTCTGCACGGTGTATTCCCGACACAGAATTTCACAGCGGCGACCATCAACGCTGAGAATAAAGTGACACTGATCCTGACCGTAACAGGCTGCGGAAGCAACAAGCTGAAAACACCCCGTCTGTTGCATGACACCATCGGCATCGTAATCAATGCCGTCATATTCCAGCAGGCTGTTCAGCTCAACCGCATCGGTATCCTCCGCGGTCATGGCTAACACAACAAAGGCACGCGGCGCGGATAAAAAATCCCGCGCCCGCTCATACACCAACAGGTGCGGATCAGCATCAGTAGCGGCAGCATAAAAAAACGCATACGCACCGCCCGGACCGCCGACAGAGTCGTCAGCCGGGGGAGGCAAGTCGTTTAATAACTTCAATGTGGGTATATGACTCATCGCTTATTGTTTTTTCTTGCTGCTGATCAGGCCATCGGATCGTAAGTCCAGAATGGATAACGCAGACCTGCCATCGCACAGAGCACACGCAGGAACGCATCACAGGCTTCGACACCAGCGCTTTCGTCCATGGTGTGATAACCGGTGGTCGGAATCTGCAGCGTGGTGCCATCCACCAGACCGTTGGAGGCCGCAATAATACGCCCCATTTCAGTACTGCCCATGGATTTAGCGGCTATGCCCTGACGCGCATTGTCTTCATTCTGGCGACGGATATAGTCATCTTTAAAGCTGTAACGAATGCCCAGTTTTTTGCATTTTTCCGCCAGACGATGGGTTAAATCGACATTAAAGGAAGCGTTGGCATCGCAATGGCGCAACACCAGCAACTGTTCATTAGCGGCCGGAACATCCGGATACGGGCTGGTATCCACGACCACCAGTTGGTTGGTTGAACCACCAAAGCGGCGGAACCATTCAAGCAGATAACGCCAGCTGCGACCGGCTTCTTCCTGAGCGGTAAAAAAGGCGGTGCCCTGAAAACCCAATTCAAATAAATACACCAGCATGGCGGCGGTGAGGACGTTATCCAGCTGACCCAGATAGCGGCCATTTTCAATGCGCAACTGATCACGGAAAGCGACCGGCGTACCTGCGACCAGATGCTCCATTCCGGATAATTCAAAAATCAGGTTGTTACGGTGCGGGCAAACGTAAGTGCCCTCAATTTTGCCACGCCCACGGTAAGCGCCGGACCAGGGTTCATAGGCAAACACACCGACATCGCCGAAACGGTCGACGATCATTTTCATCAGTTCTTCCGACACCGAGTTGCCGAGCAGATCGGAGCGTCCGCCGGACACAAAGGCCGCGTACTGAAATTCGTTCGGGCCGGTGCAGACCAGGCCATGACGATCAATGTGCGCCGAAAACATCAGACTCATAGGATCGCTGCCCTGCGCCACCAGCACGCCTTCGTACCAGGTAACGCGCGCACCGCGCTCCTCCAGCTCGCGCTGCAGCACACGGAAAAAAGAATGCTCTGCGCCGACCACCGATGGACTGCGCAACAAACTTTTTAAAATATCGAGAAAAGCCGTACGGTCGCTCATGGATACCCCGCCGAGCTGAAACAGAAATAAAAACAGAAGCCGATGAAAGCACGGTTAGAAAAAGGGGTGCAAGAGAAGTTACACCCCGGAGGAAGGAAATTGGCGCGTTGTGCGCTCAGTCCTGATAATCGATATCGAATCCCAGCAAATCACGCAGACGGGCCTGCTCCAGGATACGTTCGGCACGACGACGTTTTTTATCGTAATCGACACTGCGTCCTTTGGCTTTGCTGCGCGCTTGTGGCTGGTCATCGAGATCATCAAAATCTTCGTATTCTTGCGGCTGACTCATACCCACCTCAGAGGTTCCGGATTCTACTCACCACCGGCATGCAGAGCTTCCGGGGCGAAAACGGCGGCATAATTTCACCAGTTTCAGCGGCGGTAAATTGAAAAAAATTGTTCTTCTGGATCAGTTTTTTTTGTTGTTTTTACAGCGAGTACCATAACGTCTTACGGGGTGACGTGTGCCGGTGAAGCCGTTATAATCGCCGCACTCTTGGGGGAGTAATCTGCCCTGACCGGCAAGGTCAGAGGTGCCCGTGTCAACATAATTGAGCCCCATGCTCATGGCACCGGCGACCATCATCACGATGGTTCGATGAGACCTGAGACAAACAGCGTGATGACCAGGGCGGCATCGTGCCGTTTGTCTTTGGTTAACAATCTCCGCCCGGACAATCAACATGACTGATACCCTGATTAACCTGCCAGCGCTGAGCGATACCTTCGCACATTCAGCTTTCCTGACCTCTACCGTTGCTGTTGCCATTGCCGAAATCGGCGATAAAACCCAGCTGTTATCCTTGTTGCTGGCAGCCCGTTTCCGCAATAAAAGTGCGATTGTGCTGGGCATTCTGCTGGCTACGCTGCTCAATCATGCCGCTTCGGCCTGGCTCGGTGCCTGGCTCGGCAATTCCCTCACCGAATGGTTGAACGGCAGCAGCGGCCGTCTGCTTCTGGCCGCCGGCTTTGCCGCCATGGCTATCTGGGTATTGGTACCGGATAAAGAAGACGATAGCACCGACACTCATCAGGCCTGGGGAGCCTTCCTCGCCACCCTGGTACTGTTTTTCCTGGCCGAGATCGGTGACAAAACCCAGGTAGCGACGGTATTGCTGGCCGCCGAGTTCAACTCTGTCCTCTGGGTCACACTGGGCACGACCTGCGGCATGCTGCTGGCCAACGTACCTGTGGTGATTTATGGCGAACGCCTGATGCGCCGTATGCCGCTGCATCTGGCCCGTTACGCCACCAGCCTGCTGTTTGCCATATTAGCGCTGTGGACATTGCTCAGCTGAGCAGGAGGCCCGTCAGGGCCGCATTCAAAGCGGCCCTGCCCTGCTACATCAAGCAATAAACAGGATCGAAACGATCTGTATTTTTTGTTTCTCCTGCTGTCGCGGTTTGGGTAAAACGCCTGTCCCATTGATGTTTCTTGCCGGAGCACGTCCTTGCAGCTTGCTGAAACCAGCCATGACGATCTGTTCGAAAGCCTTGCCACAGATCTGCAGACCCAGGGCTACGCCATCACCCATGATGCACTGCCATTGCTGATGTCATCCGGCCTATTGAATCGAGTGGTCAGGCTGCAACATGGCGACTTTACTGCCGCCGGTACCGGACGCCAGCAACAGCATCAGCTCAACCAGTTTGTCCGTCGCGACAAAATCCGCTGGCTCAGCAATGACGATCCGGCCGAAGCCGCCTGGCTGGACTACATGGCCGAATTACAGCGCTATATGAATCGCCGTCTGTATCTGGGCCTGTTCAGCTACGAAGGTCATTTCGCCCATTACCAGCCCGGTGATTTTTACAAAAAGCACATGGATGCGTTCAAAGGACAGGCCAATCGGGTGCTGACCACGGTGTTGTATCTGAACCCTAACTGGGAGGTTCAGGATGGTGGGGAACTGGTCATTTATCAGGCCGAAAACCATGAGCAGGAACTGCTGCGCGTCAGCCCGCGCTTCGGCACGCTGGTGACGTTTCTCAGTGAGGACTACCCGCACGAAGTGTTGCCCGCTAAACGCGACCGCTACAGTATTGCCGGTTGGTTCCGCCTCAACAGCTCAACCCCACTCCGCGCTGACCCGCCGCGCTGACAACACGGTTATTACTGATTACTACGATCAAAGAACAACCGTCGCACAAGCGAAAGTACGCTATTATTTAATGCAATGAGGTGAGGAACCTCGGTGCATAGCCACGGATACCCGGCTGCAGAATTTGCGGGAGCGACCGTGCTGACAAAGCGCTTTTTAATTATTATTTTTATCCTTCTCAGTTGCAGTCAGAATGTGCAGGCAAACCCTGAACATTCTGACCTTGCCCAATATCCCCATGTGCTGATTCTGCATTCTTATCATCTGCAATTCCCCTGGACTCACCTACTTAATGACAACATTCTCAGCAATCTTGAGTCACTGCTGCCCGGCGAAAATATTCACATTGAATTTATGGACGAGCGCCGTTACAGCGATAACCCACGGGTCCGCACTGAATTACTGCGGCTGTACAATCTGAAATACGCAGCACAACCACCGGATGTGATCGTGGTTAGCGATGATGCCGCTCTTAATATGGTTCTCAATTCTGATTTACCCTGGCTAAAAAAAGCGCCGCTGGTCTTTCTGGGTATCAACATACCGGAAAGTCATGATCTGAGCCGGCATCCGCAACATACCGGTGTACTGGAAGGAATGGCGATTGCCGAAAATATCGAATTTATCCGCACCCTGTTACCGCAAACCGATCACATTCTGCTGATAGCTGACCGCTCCGGTCTGGGGGCTTTAATGGCTGAAGAAGCCCGTAAACTGATCCGCCAGCAGCACTTTAAAGAGGTAACGTTGTCGGTCTACGACGACTTTACCTTTGCCGAACTAGATCAGCATCTGGCCAGGCTGCCGGCCAACAGCGCCGTACTGTTTCTGACTATTCATAACGACCGCAACGGCGATTATTTTTCCTACGCCAAACACCTGCCCACGCTGAGCGCACACACGCCTGTACCAGTATTCGGTATGTGGGGCGACCTGATGATGGGCCAGGGCAGTATTGGCGGCATGATGCACAACGCCAGCAGTCAGGCTGAAATGGCGACGCAGATGGTGAAAGACATTCTTGCCGGAGTCCCCGCCAGCGCTATCCCAGTTATACAAAAAACGCGCTTTACGCCACAACTGGATGAACGTCAGCGGCTGCGTTTTAACATTCCCGTCAGCCGTCTGCCCGCAGGTACCGAACGACATTTTCTGCCACAGGGTTTTCTTGCCACCCATGCCGTGCTTATCGGTGTTGGCCTGAGCATAATCGTTTTTCTGTCGCTGATTATTTTACTGCTGAGCCTGAATATCCGCCGCAGGGTACATGCCGAACAACAATGGCAGAACCTGCGCCATACCCTTGAGCAGCGGGTTTCACACCGTACAAATACCCTCAATCGTCAGAATCAGCAGCTGACCGAACTCAGTACTCAGCTGGCATTACAGGCCAATACCGATGCGCTCACCGGCATTGGCAACCGTCGCTATGGTGATGAACAACTGCAACAGGCAATGGCAGAAGCACGCCAGGAAAATACCGCGCTTAGTCTGGCTCTGATTGATGTCGATTATTTCAAGCGTATTAATGACCAGTACGGCCACGAACGGGGAGATCAGATGTTAATTGAACTCGCCGGATTACTGAGCAGGCATCTGCGTCCGCAAGATATTCTGGTGCGTTGGGGCGGAGAAGAATTCATGCTGCTGCTGCGCAACTGTCCCTTATCTCAGGCCGAAATATTATGCGAACGTCTGCGTCTGCAGGCGAATACTATTAATATCAGCAGCAATAATTTTCTTACCATCAGCATTGGCCTTTCCTGCAGCCGTTATGCTGAAAATACTGAGGAGCTGCTGCGCCAGGCTGACATCAACCTCTATACAGCCAAAACCCATGGTCGCAATAAAGTCATTAGTCCTTCTCAGCCGTCAGAATGAAAAACGCGACACAGACAACATAATGCGCCATCCGTCAGTACCGACGACGGCCGCCATGATAGACCACGGTTGTTGATCTACACTTCTCCGTATCACAGGCTGCGCTGAAACATTCACGCACCCCAATCCAGACAGGCCAACCATTCGATTGAATAACCGCGCCATGTTCAAGAAGCAGGAGATAGGTATGAAATGGTCTGACCTCGGGCTGGCAAAAAAACTGATGTTACCCATTGCCGTGCTGGGTAGTTTGCTCGCCGCGTTATCGGTTATTCAGATTTCAAATCTGAATAGTATTACTGCGGAATACAGCCATATTAACGAGGAATATCTGCCAGCCGTTGAGCTTACGCTCAATGCCGACCGGGATCTTTATCAGGCTCAGATCGCCGAGCGCTCCATTGCTCTGGGATTAAGCGCAGAGACCTATACTAAAATGCACGCCGAAAACCTGGATCAGGTCGCCACCCGCCTGAAAAAAATCAGCACCCTTCATGTTTCTCAGGAAGCCAAAGATCTGGCTCAGTCATTTCTCACTGCCTTTAATGTCTGGCGGCCAAAGAGTGAGAAAATGGTGCAGCAGGCCGTTTCCGGTGGAATAACGATCGGCCAGGCGACAGAAATGAGTACCGGCAGTCTGGAAAAAGAATTTGAAACAATCCGCGAAACGCTGAATGTCTTAGGCGAAAAACTCGGCGAAGAGGCCAAGTCACTGCAAGTGAGCGCCGAGCATACTAAAAGTGCGGCGTTACGCAGCATCCTGATTCTGGTCGGTGTTGCTCTGCTGATTGCACTGTTAGTTGCCGTTTATTTTCCACGCCTGATTACCCGTCCGGTTAATGAACTGGCCAGAGTACTTGGCCAGATGGCCGATGGTAAAGGTGATCTGAGTAAACGCATGCCGGATCTTGGCCGTGATGAAATAGGCCTGCTCAGCCATAATTTCAACCGTTTTCTCAGTGGTATGCAGCAGATGATTGGTACCATTCAGCAGGTTTCCGTGGATGTCGCCACCACCACCAATACCCTGAAAAAAAATGCGGGTGATAGTCAGCGTATCAGCGGTGAATACGCCGGTTCGATGGAACTGGTAGCCACAGCCAATCACGAAATGGGACTCGCGATCCAGGAAGTCTCTTCCAACACTCAGCAAGTATCAGAAGAAGCCAAAGCCGCAGATAAATCGGCCCGTGAAGTGTCTGCGCAATTCCGTCAGGCCATGGAAGAGATCCAAGCGCTGGCCAATAATGTCGATAATTCCGGTGCGGTTATTCAGGAACTGGTGGCCGAAACCACGAACATAGCATCGGTACTGGATGTCATTAAAGGCATTGCCGAACAAACCAATCTGTTGGCACTTAACGCGGCCATTGAGGCGGCACGGGCAGGTGAACAGGGTCGTGGCTTTGCCGTTGTTGCCGACGAAGTGCGAACACTGGCCAGTAAAACCCAGCAATCGACCGGCGATATTAATGTAATGATTGAAAAACTGCGCAGCGGTGTGGATCGTGCCGTTAATAGCATGAACGAAAGTCAGGCGAAAGCCGTCAGTACCGTCGAGTACGCCAGTAAATCAGAAGGAAATATTCGTCAGATTTCAGGCTCACTGCTCAGTATCAGTGATCGTATTCTGCAGGTTGCCTCTGCGATTGAAGAACAAACATCAGTTATCAACAACATTAACGAAAACCTCAGCAATGCCAAACACCTCAGTGATCAGGGCATGCAAAGCGCAAGCAGTATCCGTCAGGCGGTGGATGGACTTAATCATCAGGCCTCCAGCCTGCGCGACGAGGTATCCAGTTTTACGCTGTAATCTTTCCTGCATCAGATAACAATAAAAGCCGGCTATTTATTCAATACCCGGCTTTTATTTTTCGCTTAAAAAAGATTATGTCTGATACTCTATCTCACGCTGGCGCCAGAGAAAGTACAGTACCGGAATCACCACCAGCGTCAGCAATAATGCACTGGCTGTGCCGCCCACCATAGGTGCGGCAATGCGGCTCATAATTTCCGACCCCGTTCCGCTTCCCAGCATCACCGGCAGCAAACCGACCGCGATGGTGGCGACGGTCATCGCAACCGGTCGCAGCCGCAACCCGGCACCCTCAATGACCGCCTGACGCAACTCTTCTTGCGTTACGCTGCGCTGTTGTTCTCCGGCCCGAATGACCGCCGCCTGATACGACTGATTCAAGTACACCAGCATAATCACACCAATTTCCACGGCGACACCCGCGAGGGCAATAAAGCCCACACCGACAGCCACAGAAAAATTAAAACCCAGTGCCCACATCAGCCACAAGCTACCCACCAATGCCAGAGGCAAGGTCAGTAAAATCATGGCGACCTCCGTCAAACGGTTAAAACTCAGGTACAGTAGCAGCGCAATAATGGCGATGGTTAACGGCACCACATACTGCAGTTTCTCTTTCGCACGTTGCATATATTCATACTGTCCCGACCAGCGCAGCGAATAGCCCGCCGGCAGCGTCAGCTCACCGCTGTTCAGTGCCTGCTGTACCCGGTTCTGGGCAAAATCAACATAGTGGCCAATATCAACGCCGTCGATATCAATAAACAGCCAGCCATTAATGCGCGCATTTTCACTTTTAATGGCGGCGGGCCCCGCCTCACTGCGGATATCAACCACATCACCCAGCGTCACCAGCTGGCCATTTGGCGCGACAAAAAACAGCTGTTTTAATGCCTCAGGAGAATCACGGTACGCCTGCGGATAACGCAGATTAACGCCGTAACGCTCCAGCCCTTCGACCGTCTCAATGATATTTTTTCCGCCAATGGTGGTGGTAATAATCTGCTGCAGCTGCGCCACACTCAGACCATAACGCGCCGCCTGTTCACGGCGGATATCGAGGGTTAAATAACGGCCACCGGCGACCCGCTCAGCATAAGCTGAAACTGTACCGGGTACGGTTTTAATAATGCCTTCAAGCTGTTGACCGATAGCCTGAATCTGCTGCAGATCCGACCCCGCGATTTTTAACCCGACCGGGGTTTTAATACCGGTCGCCAGCATGTCAATACGGGTTTTGATCGGCATAACCCAGGCATTACTCAGCCCCGGAAACTGTACTTTTTGCTCCAGCTCCGCGCGGATATCGGCGGTCGTTATACCATCACGCCACTGATCTTTTGGCTTCAGCTGAATAAAGGTTTCGATCATGGTTAACGGCGCCGGGTCGGTGGCGGTTTCAGCACGGCCAATTTTACCGAATACGGTTTCCACTTCCGGCACACTGCGGATTAATTTATCGGTCTGTTGTAATAACTGCCGAGCTTCACCAATCGATAACCCCGGATACGTAGTTGGCATGTACATTAAATCACCCTCATCCAGTGGCGGCATAAATTCGCTACCGATATTTTTCAGCGGATAAAGGCTGGAAAGCGCCACCAGAAACACCAGTACCAGCAGTGTTTTCGGACGCGTCAGAACCCGTGTTAACAATGGCAGATACAGTGCCTGCAATGCGCGGTTTAGCGGGTTTTTATGTTCCGGCTGAATATGGCCACGGACAAAATAGCCCATTAATACTGGCACCAGGGTAATCGCCAGTATCGCCGCCGCGCCCATGGCATAGGTTTTGGTAAAGGCCAGTGGCGCAAACATCCGCCCCTCCTGTGCTTCCAGAGCAAACACCGGCAGAAAACTCAAGGTGATAATCAGCAGACTGAAAAACAGCGCCGGACCGACTTCCTGTGCCGAACGACTGATCAGAGCCCAGCGTTCACTGCGCTCCTGCTCCGGTTTTCGCTGTTCGGCTTCCAGGTGTTTATGCAGATTTTCAATCATCACAATGGCACCATCGACCATGGCACCAATGGCAATGGCGATACCGCCAAGGGACATAATATTGGCGTTGATACCCTGCCATTTCATTAAGACAAAGGCGGCCAGGATACCCACCGGTAAACTCAGAAGAATCACCAGCGACGAACGCAGGTGAAATAAAAATAAGGCACAGACAATAGCAACCACAACAAACTCTTCCGTGAGTTTTTGCCACAAATTATCAATGGCGCTGTCAATTAACCGGGTACGGTCATATACCGTGGATATTTCCACCCCCGGCGGCAGCGAACTTTTTAAATTTTCCAACCGTTGTTTAACACCCTCGATTGTAGCCTTGGCATTTTCACCAAAGCGCATCACCACAATGCCGCCCACCACTTCGCCATCGCCGTTCAGTTCGGCAATACCACGGCGCATCTGCGGGCCGCTGCTGATAGTAGCAACATCCTTCAGCAATAACGGCACACCGGCACTGTCGATACCCAGCGGAATATTTTCCAGATCAGCAATGCTGCGTATAAAACCGGTCGCGCGCAGCATGGTTTCAGCCTCGGCCATTTCAATCACCGAGGCTCCGCTTTCCTGATTCGATAACTGCAGTGCATTCACCACCAGCGACAGCGGGATTTTATATGCCGCCAGCGCCACCGGATCGAGCTGAATCTGGTATTGCTTCACCATGCCGCCTAATGGCGCAATTTCGGCGACACCCGGCAGACTCTGTAATTCGAATTTTAAAAACCAGTCCTGATAAGCGCGTAAATCGGCCAGTGAGTGCTGACCCGTAGGGTCGCTCAGGGCATAAATAAACACCCAACCCACACCAGTGGCATCCGGGCCTAACTGCGGCCGCGCAGCCTCAGGCAGACTGGGCGCAATCTGGCTTAAATATTCCAGCACACGCGAGCGCGCCCAGTACAGATCAGTGTCGTCATTAAAAATAACGTACACATAGGAATCGCCGAAAAAGGAAAAACCGCGCACGGTTTCTGCACCCGGCACCGACATTAATGCCGAGGTCAGCGGATAAGTCACCTGCTCCTGCACCACCTCCGGTGCTTGGCCGGGGTAACTGGTTTTAACAATCACCTGCACGTCGGATAAATCGGGAATCGCATCCACCGGTGTACGCGATAAGGCGTAAAAACCGCCACCAACCAGCATCAGACTGAGCAGCAGCACCAGCAGGCGGTTGCGTACCGACCAATCAATGATGGCTGTGATCATGCATCACCTCCGCTGGCTGGTTATCGCTTTCCGGCAGCTTATGATCCATCTGTGAATGATCCATCTGTGAATGATCCGTATTCGAATGATCCATATTCGAATGATCCATATTCGAGTGATCCATATTCGAGTGATCCATGTTCGAGTGATCCATATTCGAGTGATCCATATTCGAGTGATCCATCTGCGAATGATCCATCTGCGAATGATCCATCTTCGAATGATCCATCTGCGAATGATCCATCTGCGAATGATCCTGCTCATCATCAAAACGCTTCAGGTCGGCACCGATGGCCGATTCAGAATCCAGCATAAACTGCGCACTGGTCACCACCTGCTGGCCTTCTTTCAGACCGCGCAGAATTTCGACGTTATTCTGTCCGGTGCGGCCAGCCATAACCGCCTGCGAACGGAAACGTCCGTCACCCAACGCCAGCACCACCCTAGGCTGGACGCCATCATCAATCAGGGCGTTACGCGGCACCTGCAGTACCGGCTCACTCTGCTTCTGCAGTTGTGCCTGAGCAAAATCACCGGGACGCCAGTCACCGTTCTGATTATTCAGCAGCAGCCGCACGGTCTGGCTGCGCAGCTCGTTATTCAGTAACGGATACACCACATCTACCTGCAGTTCGGCCGCCAGGCCATCACGGCGCTGCAGGTGTACCCGGTCGCCCGCACCGAGCCAACCGGCCATCGAACCCGGCAGGCGCACATCCACCCATAATGCGCTCAGGTCAGCCACTCGCAGCAGGGCCACGTCCGGCATGATCCGCGCACCGGGGGTCAGATTTAACTGAGTAATCACCCCATCCTGCGGGGCGACAATGGCAATCTGCTGGCGCACTTTGCGCTCGCTGCGCAGACGTTTCAGCCAACTGTCATCCACGCCCAGCGCCAGTAAACGGCTTTCCGCCGCACGGATCAGCGTTGATTGCCTTGCATCCAGTGCGCCCAATAATTCTTCCTGCGCACTGATAATGCGTGGACTGTAAAACTCAAACAGCGTCTGTCCGGCCGTGACCCGCTCCCCCACGGCAAACACCTGCTGACGACTGATCCAACCTTCACTGCGTACCTGAACCTGCTGTTCACGCTGCGCATTCACCTGAATTTCTGCCAGTGCCAGCGCCTGCTGCACCAGCGGCGCCCGCTCGGCTGCAACACTCTGTACGCCCATATTCTGTACCACCGCAGGACTGATACGGATGGTGCCCGGCGCATCTTCGGTGTTGCTGTTATCGTCGGCATAGACCGGCACCAGCGCCATTCCCATTGGTGATAAACCCGGTTCCGGGCGGCGATAATTGGGGTCCATCGGTGCGACCCAATACAACGGCTGCGGCTCTGCGACGGTACTTGTTGTTGTCTGATCTGTGTCTGTCGATGATGACTGCCACTGCATCAGACCGGCTCCCAGCCCGATACCTGCGGTTAACGCCAGCCATAACGGCGCGTGTTGTTTTATGTTCATATCATTTCATTCCTGTCGCTGTGCCGCGCTAACGGGAGGCAATTCAGAGGAGAATCCGGGGGCATAAAATTCAAGACGGATGGCGGTTTTGTGCCATTCACGCAAAAGGTTCAGGCGTTCGATATCGCCGTTCAGGCGTTCCATTACGGCGCGGATGACGTCGTTATAATCATCACGGTCCTGGCCATAACTGTTTTTGACCGCCTGTAGCTGGCGGTTAATCTGCGGCAGCAGGGTCTGGTCATAAAACTCCAGACGCTGCTGTTGCAACTGATACTGAGCCCAGTCATTACGCACGGCGCTGAACAGCTGGCGCAGCAGCAGTTGCTGACGGGTTTGCTCAGCTTCGCGGCGGCGCACACTGGCGGCCACTTTGCGCTGGTTGCGCTCACCGTTAAACAGCGGCAGGTCGACACTCACTCCCAGAGAAACAAAATCGGCGCGATCATGGCCCATCGCATCCTCACCGCGATAGCCGTAACTGGCCTGGATGCCCCACTGCGCTTTGTCCTCCTGACGCGCCAGCTCAATATCTGCTGCCGCACTGGCGATACGGTTGTCGGTCTGTGCCCACAGCGGATGCTGCATTAATATGGCCGCCAGCGTCTGGTCATCGGCCATAGCCGTAGCAAACGCCAATGATGGCTGGAACAACGGCTCATCGTTCAACTGCAGCGGTGCCGAAGCCAGCGCCGGTGGCAACCATTCATTTAAACGCTGGCGCGCCGCCTGATACTGCTGCTGCAGATTAAGTAAGCGCTCACGGATGCGCTGGGTTTCCAGCTCGACGCGCAACAGATCCTGCTGCTGCGGCCCACTGCTACCATTCAGCCCACTGGCATTACGGTAACGACGGTTAAGTACGGCCGCCTGCTGTTGCAGATGCTGTAAATGTTCGGCGGTCAGCTGCTCGGCGGCCTGCGCACGGGCGGCTTCGAGCCATAACAACGACACATCACGGCGCAGCTCACGCATCCGTAACGATTGCGTTTCATGGCTGAGCCCAGCCATCAGGCTTTGCTTTTTGGCCTGCCAATCCAGACTGTCGCCACGCGGCAGCATCTGACTGATCCCCAGCTGAATCTGTGTCATGGGTTCCTGTTCAAACGACCAGGAATC
Organism: Thalassolituus pacificus; assembly: GCF_025318105.1. Classification (NCBI taxonomy): domain Bacteria; kingdom Pseudomonadati; phylum Pseudomonadota; class Gammaproteobacteria; order Oceanospirillales; family Oceanospirillaceae; genus Thalassolituus; species Thalassolituus pacificus. The sequence goes on along the minus strand of NZ_JAOANI010000028.1, from coordinate 243,410 downwards.
GGTGGGAAAATTCTGCGCATTCAACGCAATTTTGGGGTTTGGCCAGTAACGGCTGGCCGCGCTGTCCTGGCGGAAGGCCTGCTCCAGCTGGCGCTGGCTGACCAGCGCCGGGTCAGATTGCAGGGCGTAAGTCCGGGTCTGTTCCAGGCTCAGCCCTGGCTCGGACGCCAGCGCTCTGGCCGTCAGCAATACACACAGAATAACCTGCGCGCACACAATGGCCTGCGCACGAGAGTGGCGGCCGGTAAAAATCGACATCATGGAGTGCTCCACGTTCAGCAAACATCAAAAGACAACCCGCCACAGAAATGGCCGGCATTCAGTCAGAGTTGATCAGCTGAAAATGGGGGGACGTTGAGGCAGGGCAAGCACCACGGCAGCCGCCGGGCGTGGGGTATAGCTGGAGAAATTCTGTTGTTTGCTGCGTATGGCACGCGGCATATCCAACGTAATGGCAAAAGATGAACAGGCGCCGGAACAGCATGGACAGGATGCATCGCAATCCTGCAGCGCTGATGAATCCTGCAGCTGGCCGCTGTCGGTGTTCATCATGTCATGACAGGACGGCCTATCGGCCATGGCGTGTTTATCTGCTACTGACGAATGCTGAATATCGTCCATTGCCGTATCAGTACTGGCAACGCTATTCATCTGCCCCATCTGCCAGGCCATAAAGGCCTGACTGTTGGCGCTCAGCACCATTCCACACACCAACGACAACACCAGCAGCCCATAAAGCGGGCGGCGCAGGCGGCGTCGGATGAATGAAAAGCGCAGTGTCAGCAAAATAAAGGCCTGTCAGCAGTAAGTTATAAACCGGGCGAGCGCCTGGCGTTAAAAATAAGAAATCCAGGATACAACACTATGCGTCTTCGCTACGCCCAACACATAGGCATAGCTCAATAACGCGATAAAAAATGCGCTGCGGCTGGCGCGCTTAATCGCGGCGGCACCAAAACCAATATACAGCAACAGACCAATGACTTTCGCCGTCAGCCAGGCTTCGGTCAGCGGATACTGGGCAATGCGGATACACAGCATAATGGCAAACACCAGCAGCAGCGTATCGAGCACATGAGGCAGCACTTTCAGCAGTTTGTTCCGCCGCCATACCGGGGCAAAATAAAACAGCATAAAACGACCGGCAAACAGCAATACAGTCAGATAAGCCAGGCCGGCGTGCGAGTGCTTGAGTACAGAATAATCCACGGTAATCCTTATGACGGCCGCCCGGGCCTGACCAATAGCATGCTACGGATACAGGTGGACGGGTCTGCTAAAAAATTTTCGCGAGCATAACAAGAAGTGCGCGGCGATTCACCCGTCGGGTATTGTCCAATACCAAACCTGGCCTGCATGGAAACATCAGACTTCAAGCCAGAAGGTTACCGGGCCATCATTGGTCAGCGATACTTTCATGTCAGCGCCAAAACGACCACTGGCAGTAGTAACCTGCTGTGCAGCCTGCTGCAGAAAATAGCGGTATAACTCATCGGCCAGATCCGGTGCTGCTGCACGGGAAAAACCAGGGCGGGTGCCTTTGCCGGTATCAGCGGCCAGAGTGAACTGCGACACCACCAGCAACTCATGACCACAATCGAGCAGACTGCGGTTCATGCGCCCTTCATCATCGGCAAAAATGCGGTAATTCAGAACTTTATTCAGCAATTTATCCGCCTGGGCGGCCGTGTCTTCACGCTGCACGCCCAGCAAGAGCAAAATGCCAGCGCCGATAGCGCCGGTGGTTTCGCCATCCACCACCACGCTGGCGCTGCTGACGCGCTGAATCAATCCGATCATAAAATGCCGCCCTGTTTATACAAATCAGGGCGCAAAGGATAACGACTCAACGTACCGGCGCAAGCTTGTATGCGGCTTCAGTTACGGCTGATGGCGTGCAAACGCTGGGCAACGGCGGTGTAGTCGCGGCTCATATCATTCAGATGGCTGGCATCCTGTGCATTCTGTTCCGACAGACTGCGGATCCGTTCTGCCAACTGGTGAATTTCCTGCGCAACCCGGGTTTGCTCTTCCACGGCAGTGGCAATGGTGGCGGTACGCCCTTCGATATTACTGAAGGCGCTGACGATATCAGCAAAGCTGTCGCGGGCTTCCTGTGCCCGTTCGATGGACTGACGCGACAGCTCGCGGCTGTTTTCAATCACCTCGACACCAGAACCGGCAGCATTCTGCAGCTGAATAATCATCTGTTCGATTTCACTGGCTGAAGCCTGAGTCCGGCCTGCCAGGGTCCGTACTTCATCGGCGACGACCGCAAAACCGCGGCCCTGCTCACCAGCCCGGGCAGCTTCAATGGCCGCGTTCAGTGCCAGCAGGTTGGTTTGTTCGGAGATGGCTTTAATCACCGCCAGCACCGCGCCGACCTGTTGTGAATCGGTTGCCAGGCGTTCGATCACCTGCGAAGCATTGCTCAGCGCATCGGCCAGGCGGCTGATCGCTTCGCTGTTTTCTGTGACCACCCGCTGTCCCTGATCCACCACAACCCGCGCTTCACTCGCGGTCTGCGCAGCGGTCGCGGTATTTTGTGCGACTTCTTTGGCACTGGAAGCCATCTCGCTGACGGCGGTAGCGAGGGTATTATTTTCATCCAGCTGCGCATGGGCACGGCGGGTCAGCGTATCGCTGAGACCGTTCAGACCATCCGCCCCCTCGCGGATTGCTCCTGCTTCGGTACCGATATTATTCAGAATGCCACCGAGATAATCGGCGTAATCATTCACCGCCTGGCGCAAGCGCCCTACTTCATCATCACGACTGACCGCCAGGCGCGTGCTGATCTGGCCATTCACCAGACTGCGCACCTGAGTGGTGGTTTCTTCCAGCCAGCCAATGATTTGCCGGCCAAACACAATCATTACCAGCACAAACAGCAGAATCAGTGGTACCAGACTGAGATACAACATCATCGACAGTGCACTCATGGTCTGCAGAGCCACGCTCTGCGGCAATAACATGCCTACCCGCCAGCGCTGATCTTCAAGAGTCGTCAGCACCATCAACGCCTGATCACCGGGCACGACCCCCGGCGGTACAGTAACGCCAGTGCGCCCAGCCTCCAACAGGGTTTTCAACGGTGCCAGACTGCTGTCAGCGGCGGCCAGTTCATCCAGCGTTTTCATATTCAGCGACTGCGGACGCAATCCCGGCAGCGCGACCATGGTGCCTGTCTGATCCAGTACAAAGGGGTAGGCCTGGGCAATTTCACGATGTCGCTGCAGTAATTTACCCAACCCGCTGAGCATCAGATCAATGGTGGCAACGCCCCAAAATTCGCCCTGACGACGGATCGCAACCGTACAGGTCACCATCGGAGTGCCGGATACCGGATCGGCATAAGCCTCCGACCAGGCACACTGACCGGGCGCCAGGGTACGGCCGATGCTGTACCAACCTTCATTGTGGTAGCCGCTGCCGGCCGGGTCGTTATAGTCATTCAGCAACTGCAGTTTTCCCTGCGCATCCCGCGCCCAGAACAACGATGCCCGCTCGCGCGCCGGGTCCAGACGGCGTGGCTCTGGCCAGATACCGCCACCGGCAATGGCTCCGTTACCAAATTCGTCTACCAGATCGCGTAAATGTGCGCTGAATGTGGTCTCATCCAATGGCAGAGTCGCGGCTAATGCCGCCATACTGCGCGTCAGTGAGGCGGTGGCCTGCAATACGCCGTGAATTTCCGCGGCAATACCTTCAACCCGCAGCTGAGCATTGTCCTGCGCTTGCTGATACAGACGCGGCTCGGCAAGATAGTGGGTAAGAAGAAAAATACAGAGGACCGCGCCCAACAGTAACGTGACGCCGGCCAGCCATAACTTTTTACGAATCAACATAGAATGGGTCCGGAAAGATAGTTATTTTCAGTTTAGTGATAATTTCTGACCCATCTGATTAATCGACCAGAGCACAGCAGGATTACCATGACAAAAACGACACTGGCGTCACTCATTCTTTTATCAGCAGCCTGCACCAGCAGCCTGGCGACCGAGGTATATATTAGCCGTGATGCCAACGGTAATGTCGTCTTCAGCGATAAACCGGGGCAGAATTCAGAAAAGCATGCGGTGAAAGAACTGCCGTCCATTCCGGCGTATGTGGCGCCCCCCAGCGCCCATCAGCCAGCCAAGGTAAACGAGCCCAGCTTTAACTACACCAGCCTGAGCATTATTACGCCGTCTAACGGTCAGGATATTCCGACGGGCTTTGCCGGCAATGTGGAGGTGTCCGGAGTACTCAGTCCGGGGCTGCGCGAAGCCGATACCCTGTACCTGCTCGATAATGGCGAGATTATCCGTCAGGGACGCCAGACGGCTTTCCAGCTCACCAATCTGAGCCGCGGCGAGCATGGCCTGCAACTGGTGGTGCGCGATAAAGCCGGTAATACCATCATCAGCAGCAATCTCGTGACAATTTATGTGCAGCGCGCCTCGGTATTGAACCGTTCAGGCCGATAATCCACAAAGCACCAGAATGACGCACAAAAATATTGATCAGCACTATTTTTGTGCGCGTTTTTCTCCTGTATGTTCATTCATGTTCGACTTAGCTACATGAATCGCCTATCCCGGCGCTAATATTGTGCATCCTGTTTCATTACCCTTATAGATGGCTCAGTTTTTGCTGAAAGCCAGTTGCACAATGTTTTAGCGGCCTGACAGATGGCCATGGCAGCCCTCTGAGATAATCCTTAGCGGCGCAGCCTGACCCACGCCTCATGCGGCGTAATTACAGGCAGCAAACGGAGACAAGCATGCTGGCCAGCCCGATTATTAACCAACGTTTACTTGAACACCTGAATACCGGGGTTCTGCTGCTGGATGCAGACCTGACCGTTCTGTATATGAACCCGGCAGCCGAAGCGCTACTGGAAATGAGTGGCAAGCGCTGCCTTGGCGTTCCCTTTTTCGAGCTTGCGATTGAATCGGAAGAAGCCACCACCGCACTGGAGCAGGCCATTATCACCGGCCACTCCTACACCAAACGCGAAGCCACCATTCAGCTGCACAACCAACAACAAATGACGCTGGATTACAGCGTCAGTCCGGTGTCTCATCCGGAGAGCCGCCTGCCATCATTATTAGTGGAACTGCAGGGGCGTGACCGGCTGATGCGCATCAGCCGTGAAGAGCAGCTGATTGCCAAGCAGGAAACCACCCGCTCACTGGTGCGTGGCCTGGCCCATGAAATTAAAAATCCGCTCGGGGGTATCCGTGGTGCAGCACAGCTGCTGGAGCGTGCCTTACCTTCTGCAGATCTGAAGGAATACACCAACATTATTATTGAAGAGGCCGACCGCCTGCGTGATCTGGTCGACCGTCTTCTTGGCCCGCGCCAGATTCCGAAACAGGAGCAGGTTAATATTCACGAAGTGCTGGAACGCGTCTGTCAGCTGATTGATGTAGAGTCCGGCGGACGCATCAATATTGAACGTGATTACGATCCTTCCATCCCTGAACTTGAAGCCGACAAAGGCCAGCTTATTCAGGCGCTGCTGAATATCTGTCGTAACGCCATGCAGGCAATGCTGGAAGCGCAACCGGCGCTGGAACATCCGCAGCTGAGTTTACGCACCCGTACCGTACGCCAGTTTACCATTGGCCATCATCGTCATCGTCTGGTCGCACAAATTGATATCAGCGATAACGGCCCGGGCATTCCCGAAGAGCTGCGTGACAATCTGTTTTACCCGATGGTCAGCGGTCGCGCCGATGGCACCGGACTGGGTCTGTCCATTTCTCAATCCATTATTAATCAGAAGAACGGCATCATTGAATTTGTCAGTGACGCCAGTAAAACCATCTTCTCTATTTATTTACCTCTGGAATAACTATGAGCACTGTCTGGATTATCGACGACGACAAATCAATCCGCTGGGTTCTGGAAAAAGCGCTGGAACAAGCCAACATAGCCACCCGTGTATTTGAACAGGCCGAGCCTGCACTGGCCGCATTAAAGCGCGAACATCCGGACGCTATCATCTCCGACATCCGCATGCCGGGCATGGATGGTCTGGCACTGCTGCGCCATGCCCATGAAGCCCACCCGGATTTACCGGTTATTATCATGACCGCCCATTCCGATCTGGAAAGTGCCGTATCGTCTTATCAGCAAGGGGCATTTGAATATCTGCCCAAGCCATTTGATGTGGACGAAGCCGTCAGCTTAATTAATCGTGCCATTGCGCATTTTGCCGAATTAAATGCCAATGCTCCGCAGACAGAAGAAGAAACCGAAGAGCACGAAATTATTGGTGAAGCTCCGGCCATGCAGGAAGTTTTCCGCGCCATTGGTCGTTTGTCGCAATCCAATATTACCGTGTTAATTAACGGTGAATCCGGTACCGGTAAAGAGCTGGTTGCCCATGCTCTGCATAAACACAGTCCACGTGCGGCACAACCTTTTATCGCGCTGAACATGGCGGCTATTCCAAAAGATCTGATCGAATCGGAATTATTCGGTCACGAAAAAGGCTCGTTTACCGGTGCCGGTGGTCAGCGGCGCGGGCGCTTTGAACAAGCCAATGGCGGCACCCTGTTTCTCGACGAAATCGGTGATATGCCGGCCGATACCCAGACGCGCTTACTGCGGGTTCTGGCGGATGGTGAATTCTATCGCGTCGGCGGTACCACTCCGGTCAAAGTGAATGTGCGCATTATTGCCGCCACCCACCAGAATCTTGAAGGTCTGGTGAAAGAAGGCCGCTTCCGGGAGGATTTATTCCACCGCCTTAATGTTATCCGTATTCATCTGCCGCGCCTGGCCGACCGTCGCGAAGACATACCCAAACTGCTGTCGCACTTTTTAAAACGTGCCGCAGAAGAACTGGAAGTCGAAGCCAAAACCCTGCGCAGCGAAACGGAAGACTATTTAAGCTCGCTCGACTGGCCCGGCAACGTCCGCCAACTGGAAAATACCTGCCGCTGGATCACCGTCATGGCGTCCGGCCGTGAAGTATTAATCAGTGATTTACCGCCGGAATTACTGGAGCAGCAAGGCAGCATTCATACCTCAGGCAACTGGGAACAGGCGCTGCGCTTCTGGGCTGATCAGCAACTGGCAAACGGAGTCACCAATCTGTTGGATACCGCTGTACCGGTATTTGAACGCATCATGATTGAAACAGCACTCAAGCATACAGCCGGACGCCGTCGTGATGCCGCCAACCTGCTGGGCTGGGGACGTAATACGCTGACCCGTAAAATCAAAGAACTGAATATGGACGGCCACGGTTCGGATGATGACGACGACAGCGACGAGTAACGCAGGTTCTTCGGTCAGGCCTCAGGGCCTGACTTCACGCCAGTAAATCACCCGGTCATGGCCACGGTAAATACCAAAGGTAGCCGTGGCCTGCGGGTCGTCCAGCGAGCCGTTACTATCAAAATCATCCTGCAGCCATAAAGGTACATTAAAGCCAACCGTTGCCGTGCCGGTATCCGGTGCACCGGCGTGTAAAACCGGCGCCTGTAATAACACCGCATCGGTATTACGGCCACGGATTAATGTCCGGCTGTTACCCTGCACACTGGTCAGCGTTGACGGTGACACACTGGCATCGGTGCTGCTGTCGTAACTCCAGCAACTGTCATCGCTATTCTGCACAAAGCGTCCGACAGAAAAATATTCTGCCCGTGCCGGCATCAGTAAGTTTTGTGTTTCCGGGCCGTAACTGTCTTCCAGCCATAAGCGCCCGTAACGCAGTTCAAAAACAGACAAGATATTCAGCGCTAAAGGGGCTGTAATATCGGCACCGTCGGTATCGGCAAAACTGTTTAATGTTAATGCCAGATCCGGAATAAACGGGTCAACTTCAGCTCTCAATTCTTTAGTGTACGTAAAGCGGTCATCCAGCGCATTGAGGGTGTAATTCAGAATGCCTGCCGCAGCGGTGGTCAGGCTGCCGGCATTAATCAATGTTGACAGCGAGATGGGTAAACCATCATTGGCCAACGCGCTGCTGTCTGTAGTCGGCAGAGAAAATATGGCTGGGTTCAGTGGTAACTTCATAAACCCGGCCTGAGTATAATTCTGCGTCAGATTGTTTGCGGCATTCTGCGCCTGAATTTCCACAACCGGGGCCAATTGCCAGTTAATATCCTGGCCGCTGTAAGCAAAAGCAGAATCCGTACTGCAATACGGCTGCAACTGCCCGGTAACCAATTCACTGACGTTAAAATGATGCGGATAAAAACGCCCGGTCGGAGTACTGACGGATGCAGACAAAGTTACACCATGATAATTGCTGCCCGGCGTTAAACGGATATTAAATACGCCGACTTCTGATACATTCGCTGTCAGAATATTTTTGTTATCAGTGGCAGCACTGTGATTATATTGCGCCGGATTGAATACGGCATTCACACCGCCGGAAGGTGCAACCAACTCGGTACTCAGAGCCATATTATTCAGTGAGAAACTGGGCGTTGGCGTATTATCGCAAAAATCAGAATTGCCAGGTTTCTGCCAGCCGACGGCAGAAATATTCAGATTAAAATCATCACCGGCTTTAACAAAAGCCGGACAATCAGCATAGGTTGCAGGAGCTGCGGGACTGCACTCACCGGCATTGGCATCGGTCTGAATACAGAACCCTGCCGGGTAACTGACAAAACGGTCGTTGCCACTCATGGTTAAACCGCTTTCTGCACCCGTTCCGCTGTATTGTACATTCAGCTGCATCAGCCCGGCATCGGCATAGTTAATGGTCAGAGGGGACTCGCCATCAGCATCAAAATTCAGCGTTAAAGTGACCGCTGATGCAGAAATATCACCGATGGCATTGCCATTAACACTGACCGGCCAGGAAACCACGCGAGAGGTATTATCCGGACTGATATATTCCGAGTTAAAAGCAATATCGCGACTGACACCGGCAAACCCCGGCACACAAGCCCGGGTAACTTCGTCTTTTTTCACCGCCTTTAACAGCACATTACTGGCGCCAAGCCCCGCTGCAAAATCCGGTATATCCAGCACAAAACCGGAATCGGCAAAGGTCATACTGCAATTGGTGGATAATGCTCCCCCATCACGCGAGCACAGATTGCTGGTAAATGCCTGCGATACCGGTACTGATGACAGCACCTGAAGATTGACCGTTAGCGGATTATTCTGCCGTAAAGAAAGCGTGGTTGAACCACCACTGAAGGCTTGTACATCGCCCCCCTCCCAGCCAGAAGGGCCCAGCGTAACGGTCACCGGATCGGTATATAAACTGGAGCAGCTGGCGTTCGCACAGGCGCGGATCAACACGTCCTGTGGGGAACAGGTTAATGCGCTGCTGGCGTAATCCAGTTCAAAATGATGAACGATTGGGCCAATCGGATTAATGGTATTGGCGCACACCCGTAACTGATCAATTTCGTGGTAATTACTCGATGCTCCGGTTGAACCGGTTAATGATAATAATAAATTCTGCGGAATAGCCGCCTGACCATTCAGGCTGGCGATATTAACCGGCGCAACCAGAGTAACAAAGCCGGCACCGCTATCGCGTTCAACGCTGATAATGGATTGTCCCGCCGTGCGTGAATCAATGGTAAAACGATAACGATGAGCCGGACCACCGGCAGACGATGTCGGGCGCTGATCAACGCCGGGAGATAAACTGTTGGTTCCGGTCAGATAGCGGTAACCATTACTGCCTGAACCGGAGCCGCGTACGGTAATACTGTCGGCACGGGCTCCCGGCCCACCAAGACGTCCTTCAGTCGGATTAGAAAAGTTGCCGTACTCATCCAGGCCAATGCCAAGCCAGCCACCGGCAAAGCCACTGTCGCCGTTATCCCGTTGTGCATAGCCTAATGACCCACCAAAGCTTCCGGGCTGCGGCGTAATACTGGCATCCGAAAATACAACCGTAATACCATCGGCCCCCGAACCGCCGCTGGCTGACCAGGCATAATGAGTAAACTCAATAATCACAATATTATCGGCGGCGGGAAATAAGCGCTGCAACGTCGAAGCGGTCGATTGATAGGTTACATCCTGCGTTAAACGCAGACGATTATTCACCGGAACCGGAGTAAAACCGCCAGAAACGGCCGAGGTTACCCAGTCGCTGTTATTAGCACCGCGGTTAAAACCGTCGTTAAAACAGGTTAAAGGCGCACTGCCGGTAATGCGCAGATCATCCAGATGGAAATAATCAAAGGGACCACTGTTGCCACCGGTCTGGCGAAAGCGAAACTGGAAATTACTGCTGAGAGCTCCGGAAGGTAACGCAAAAACACTGTTACCACTGGCACCCGCCGGACCATTACCGATAATCGTCTCCAGTGGCGTCCAACCACCAGAGCCGGTTCGGAATTCAGCCACCAGGTCTTCGTTATTGTCCGGATTTTCACTGAAACTGTCATCACCGCGCCGCCACCAATATTCCAGTGTCACACTGGCATAAACACTTAAATCCAGCGTTTTAAGCTGTACATTGGCAATACCACTGCTGGTATAGAGTGAGCGCGTCGGGCTGTTGGATGTCGCAGAAGATATTCCGGCATCACCGCCGGAAGACGTCGTAACACTCCAGTCGCCACCCAGAAAGCTTCGCTCAAAATCGTCACAGAAAATAACATCACTGCCACCACAATAGCCTGCGGTTTCGGTCAGCATGACATCATCAACATGCCAGTAATCGTTATCCGCGCCACTACCCCGGTCAAGCTGAAAGCGGACACGTAAACCGGTATACATCGCTTGAGCGGGTAATACATATTCAGCCAGACCAGACTCTCCGGGCGTGCCATTACCGTCAAAACGATCCAGTTCTACCCAGGTAGTGTTGTTCAATAAAATCTGTACCGTCAGGTCTTCATTACCATCCGGATCTTCACTGAAACTGTCATCACCGCGCCGCCACCAGAACGATAATATGGCACCGGCCTTACCTGCCATATCAAAAGCGAGTGTATCGACCGTTACCGTATTCCAGCGCAGAAACAGACTGCGCGACGGAGAGTTTGCGGTGGCACTGCTGATACCGGTATTGGTGCCACTGCTAGCCGCCCAATTGCCCCCCAGATTGCTACGTTCAAAATCATCACTGAAAATAACATCGCCGGGAGCAGCGTAAACAGCTGCACTGCATAACAGAAAAAAGAGTGAAAACAGACCGATAACAGCGCGCATTATTTGACTCTCACTTCGGTTGTACGCCGGGCGCTGTCGGTACCACTGCCACAGATGCCGTCTGATGTCAGCGTAAAATAAACCTCACTGCCAACTGCGATATTCTGACATTCAACAGTAACGCTGCAGTTAGTTAAGCCATAAAAAGAAGACGGCGAAGAAAAAGTGTGCACATAAAATGGTGTTGTTGCACAGCTTCTGCCCGCACTGCCATCCGGCGGCAGGAGTAAATTAAGACTGAGTTGCAATCCGGACTCTGCCGCATAAAACGCGCGCTGCGATTGTAACTGCAGGCTGCTTCCCTCGCTGCTGCTTTGCTGCAATTGCGCCATCGCCGCAATAACCAATGCCAGTACCGTAATCACAAACACCGCCATCGGCAAACCAAAACCCGATTGCCGACTAACCACAGAAAATCCTACACCAGACTCAGGGAACATTGCGGATCTGTACCTCCTGCGTTTGTTGCAGTTGATCATTACTGGACAGGTTTTCCAGCACATAAGAAAACGTCACCAGACCATTGCGCTGCAGTGTCGGCGGCAAGTAACGGAAATTCAGCGAATTATTTTGCAGAGGGTAGGCCAGTACATCGCGTCCTGCCGCTTGTGATGCTGGCAACGCTGCCTCCAGCGAGGTGACATTGGCAATAAAACCATAATTACGGAAATGGTAAAGAAAACTGCCCTGCTGACAAACCGCTTCTGGCGTTGTAACCAGATAAAATCGTCTGACAGGTGAGTCCGATAAAAACTCATGGGCGGATGACAAACTGACCGTAACCGCAGCCGTGCCTGAAGTACGGGCAGGCAAAGTAGCAACGGACTGCGTTAATGCGCCACTGGCCGATGGGTTATACAGCTCAGTAGAATTGATGGGGTAAATCGCCACATAGCCAGTGTTTGCCAGAGTCTCCGAGACCGGTACGGCAGAAAAATCAGTAATTACCGTATTCAGTGCAAGATCGGTGTAAACAGACGCAACGTTCACCGGAATAAATTCTATGCAGCGGCCGTCGGCTGTTGTGCGAATACTGCCCGGTAATGCCGGACGCAATAAACGGCTGATTTTTTCACTGATCACGCTGCTTGTCGCGGCCAACTGCTGACGAGCCCCGCTGTCGAGTAACATCCGTGCACTTTCACCGATAAAGCGCACTGAAATAATGGCTAATACGCTGCCCACAACAAGAACAATCAGCAACTCGATCAGCGTAAAAGCCTGCCCTTTTGATCTCGGTGGACATTGCATTAAAAATTACCTTTATAAGCCGTAAAACGGCTTATCCGTCCGTCAGGTGCCGTAATCGCCAGATCAATTCTTTTTGCTCCGCCCGTATTAATGCCCAACGAGTTATCGCAATTCACATCGACACTGACGCTATAGCCACTGTATAGCCCGGCCAGGTTTTGATCGATTAAAGCCGGATCTTCGGCATTAATACCGTTGTAGTCATCCACATCATCGTATTGAGCACGGCTTTCACCATCATCGGTAATACGGCAAACGCCGTTATACGGTGGAACACCGGCAGGGCCGGTCGCTTCGTCAAACTGACGGGCCAGTATTTCATCCAGATAAATCTGCGCCAGGCTGGTTGCACGGCTCTGCAGTAACGCATCGGCACTGCGGCCGGATAACAGCGAAAATACCCGCAGGCTACCCACCAGCGCCACGCTGATAATAATCAGCATGATCACCAGTTCGACCAATGTCAGTCCCTGCTGCCTGTTCATAACACCGCGCCTGAAAATAGGAATAATAAAGCTTCTGAATACTTTTGCATCATTGATTCAGATATACGTTAAAAAATACCTTAAACAAAGGTCACTTAAGTTTAGCTGATCAGGGCTGACACGTTGCCGGATATGCAAAACCACTGGCGGCAAGACACAGGGGATGAGTGTTTTCAGATGTGAATATAAACTGATGGGTACTGCCTACAGAGGTATCGCTGGCAAAGGTAAAACTACTGCTTTGACCATTAGTGAAGGCCGAACCATTAAGACTGAGAGCAGCGTTGTGACGAGGAGCCTGACGCTCCTTAAATAACACCGCCCCCTGACTGAGATTAAACAGCCACTCGTCGCTGGTTTGTTCTACGGTGAGAATAACAGGACTGGCACTGACATTGGCCAACGCCCGCTGTTGGGCAAGCAGAACCATCGCCTGTAGCTGATCGCGGGCGCTTAACGCAGAAAAACTATCCGGACGGGAAAAAAGACTGCTGCCAATGGCACTGAGCACCCCAAGCAGAACCAGCACCATGACCAGTTCTACCAGGGTAAAGCCCGATAAGTGCGCTTTCATTACAACCGAGGATTAGCAACCATTAGTGGTTGCAGTAATCACCGGACTCAAAACTGCCGGTGTACCGCCCGCATTGGCAGCCTGATAGGTTACAGTGCAGTTGGTTCGGGCCGGATTAAGATTAAAGGTTGCCGTCGTACCTGCCGTAGCGGCGGTACCGGATGGCACGTAATCGCTACTGATTTGAGCCGCAGCAATAATACCTGCTGCGTCAGCTGTCGGATAACCATCAACCATCGTAATCGTCTGCCCTTCCAGACTGACACTGGCACCCAATGCTGCACCATTAGCCAATTGTTGTGCATGAGCAATATTCGCCGCTGAACGCATCGCACCCGCCAGAGCGTTCATACTGGCTGTTCGTGCATCACCACCAAAATCGGCAAAACGGGGCAAAGCAAAAGCCGACAGCACGCCGAGAATCACAATTACCATGATCAGTTCGATCAGTGTAAAACCTGCTTGTTTTTTCATATTCCGACTCCTGCTTGCTTATCGGATAAACCAAGTGACCCGGCCATTGGCCGCGTTATATTCAATGTAAGACTGACTTCCGTTTTCTTCCTGCCCGCCGGCGTCTTTGCCTGCGGTTTTTCCGCTGTTTATCGCCGTTACTTTGACGTAGCGACAAACACCAGATATCCAGAGCACACGATAGCTGTCTGCCGGCGCGTGTTCGTAAGCGGTATACAGCGGTGCCGCCGAGTCCTGCAGCAAAGCCTGCCATAGACGTGCACAACGGGCGGTTGCGGCAGCAGACTCTGATGCTGTCGGTATGCTGTTCAGGCTGCCTGTTACTGCCGTTGCAGAAGTGGTGTCAGCATCCTGCGGCCAACCCATGGCCGATACCGAAACATCGTTACGGCCAAAGCCGGCAAGTTTATTCACCGCACCCGGCTGTCCATCCAGATACCAGCGTTCATGTACCTTCAGCACCGCGGCTTTTAAGCTACTGCCCTGAGCAATCACTTCGGCCCTTCTGGCATCATCCAGCAAGCTGTTGTAGCGCGGTAACAACAATGCAGGCAGCAAGGCCAGCAAAGCGATAGCGACGGTAAACTCCAGCTTGGAATAAGCACACCACTGACGGTAACCGACACAATCCATAAGCCTATTGAAACCTTAGCTCAGTGATTTTTTTTTGCCGTTGCTATTTACGAAACAAAACATAATTTCTCCTGTTTTCAGTGACTTATTACTTTTAACAGCACATTAACGACCTGTTGCCACACGACTGAGATCCCAAATCGGCAGGAAAACCCCCAGTGCAAGTATCAGCACCATTACACCCAGAAAAACCAGCAGAATGGGTTCAATGGCATCGGCCAGCCGCTTCAGATCGTAATCAATTTCCTGCTCATAAAAATCAGCGACTTCATCCAGCAGACTGTCTATTGAACCGGTCTCTTCCCCCACTGACATCATCTGCAATACCAGCGGAGTAAACAGGCCGGTAGCAATGGCGGTGTTGGTCAACCGATCACCGCGTTCAATACCGTGCTGCATGCTTTTTACGGCAGCTCCGATAAAACGGTTGCCGACACTCTCGGCAACAATGGAAAGCCCCTGAAGGATAGGTACACCAGCCGCCATCAGCATGGCGAAAGAACGGGAAAAACGTGCCAAAGCAATGCGTTCAAAGATGCTGCCCAATATGGGCATCTTCAGTTTTTTTTCATCCCAGAACAGCGCGCCTTGCGGGGTTTTGATGTAATACCTGAAAGCAAAAAAAGAAACACTCAGCATCACCAGCAATAACAGCCAGTAATCCTGCATAAATTGCGACGTGCCCATTAACACCCGGGTTGCCCACGGTAATTCGGCACCGAGGTTGTTGAACACATTACTGAAGCTGGGAATGACGAACATCGTAATCACGACCATAGCAATACCGATACTGCCGACGACCATGGTGGGATAACGCAGCGCGGCTTTAATCCGTTTACGGGTTTCACGCTCCATTTCCAGATGCGAAATCAGTTTCAGTAAAGCATCCGATAAATGACCGGTAGTTTCACCGATATGCACCATGCTGACAAAAATAGGCGAGAAATACTGCGGGTACTGCCGAAACGCCGTGACCAGATCCGATCCGGAGACCAGTGAGTGATTAATACCGTTGAGCGTATTTTTGATGGCCGGATTGACCGACGACTCTGCCAACCCGGTTAACGCACGAATAATAGGAACACCCGCTTTGCTCAGCGAATAAAGCTGTCGCGTGAGCAGGATTAATTCATCCGCACTGATACGCTCGCGTGACCACAGCGTCATATTGAATCCTGACGACTCCTGAACCTCTTCGGCTTCATCCAGTGCCAGTACAATAATCTGCTGTTGTTGCAGCTGATCCAGCGCTGACTGGCTGCTGCCAGCCGCAATCACACCATTAACCGCCTGCCCGCGATGATCCCGGCCACGGTATACAAATTCAGCCATGGCTCAGATCCTCTTCCAGCGCTGCCGACACACGGAAGACCTCTTCCAGTGACGTGACACCGGCGCGGGCATAATCCAAGGCACACAATGCTAATGAACGGAATCCACTCTGGGCCGCTGCTTGCTCGGCAAACAGCTGGGCATCATCGTGACGCAATGACGCCACCAGATCCGGCGTCATTTCCAGCAATTCGTAAATACCGATTCGGCCCTGATAACCAGTATTGTGGCAATGGTGGCAACCACGACCACTGAGATAATTGTGAGTACCGGCACCCGGCTCCAGAACGTCCAGCCAGGATTTTTCCTGAGCATCCATGACATGCGGCTGCTGACAATGGCCGCAGAGTTTTTTTACCAGACGCTGAGCCACCACAGCCCGCAATGAAGACGCCACCAGATAGCGGTCGACTCCCATATCCATTAAACGCGCCACGGTTGATACCGCATCGTTGGTGTGCAGAGTCGATAACACCATATGGCCGGTCATGGCGGCACGCAGACCAATTTCTGCGGTTTCGTGGTCACGGATTTCGCCGACCAATACAATATCAGGGTCCTGACGTAACGCGGCGCGCAAGACCGTCGAAAATTCCAATCCGACTTTACTGTTCACCTGAACCTGATTCACCCGTGGCAGGCGATATTCAATCGGGTCTTCCGCCGTAATAATTTTTTTCTCAGGTTGGTTAAGCACACTGAGCGCCGCATACAGCGTCGTGGTTTTACCACTACCGGTCGGGCCAGTAACCAGTATCAGTCCGTGTGGCCGATGAATCAGATATTCAAAGCGTTTCTGCAATCGTGACGGCATGCCCAGCGTTGCCATACTGAGCATCCCGGCGCTTTGATCCAGTAAACGCATCACAACCGATTCACCAAACTGCACCGGCATGGTCGAGACACGTACATCAATATTTTTATGGGAGACACGAATATTAAAACGCCCGTCCTGGGGCAGTCGTTTTTCGGAGATATCCAGGCCGGACATGATTTTCAGGCGGGACACCAGCGCTGAAGACACACGCTTTTCTTTCATCACCTGCTCTTGCAGCTCACCATCAACACGCAGGCGGATACGCAGTTGGCTTTCTTCTGGCTCAATATGAATATCCGATGCTTTAATCTGCACCGCATCTTCAAATAAGCTCTGTAATAAACGCACAACCGGTGCTTCGTTCACATCCGATGACTGCGCCATCTGATCAATATCAAACTCGCTGCCGCGTAACTCGCCCTCCAGTTCTCCGGCGATGGTCGCCATCTGTTCCTGACGGCGGTAAACCGTATCCAGAATCGACAGCAATTCCTGCTCACGGATAAAAGCCGGATATATCGGCGTTTTCAGAATTCGTTGCAGATCGTCAATGACCATCAGATCGGTAGGATCGGCCATCCCCACCAGCAACCCGTTTTTTTCTTCGGAAAGCACCAGACAGCGATAACGCCGGGCATGAGTTTCCGGCAGGCGCTGCACGAGATGGTTATGAATCCGGAAACGGGCAAGATCAATAAACGGATAATTAAAGAATGCTGCCAGGGTGCGCAGCAACTCGTCTTCCTTAATAAAACCAAGATCGGTAATAGCACGACCCAGTTTTTTACCGGTTTTTTTCTGCTCTGCCAAAGCCTGCTGCAATTGATCTTCGCTGATTAATTGCTTTTCCAGCAGCAGATCCCCGACACGAACCCGTTTACGACTGGGCGTTTCCATAAATTACCTTAGGGCCTGTTAACACTAATTAAACAGGCCTGTTATTGGCTAAAAATTCCTCAGGCAAGGCGCTGAGAGTGTGGCCTAACGGGTTAAGCGAGCGAACAGCAACGCAGAATGAGGGATTTTTAACCATAACCCTCTGGGCTGAGGCCAGCTTTTCCCATTAACGTCGTCGTTCGTCATTCATTTAGCCCGCTAATATCACTCCTCTCTCCTTGTTCTGAGAAAAACTGGCTCTCAGCAGTCCAGATTCAATTAGTGTTAACAGGCCCTGATCTTCTTAATTTTTGCTCAACCCAGCGCTGCTGGGCAGGCGTCAGCCGATTCTGTTGATAAAGACCTTCCAGCACACTGCGCGCCTGTTGTGTTCGTCCGGCCGATTGCAGTGCCTGCGCCAATGCCAGCGGCCAGTTAACCACTTCCGGCTGTAACAGAATAAGCTGCTGATACACCCGGGCCGCATCCTCCAAACGGCCAAAAAGATGCAATCCCGGTGCGGCGACTGCCAGCCAATAGGGATGCAGAACGGAAGTATTCTGTGCGTATAACTGCAGAAACTTATCCTGTGCTTTTTGCTCCAGATAAATGCGTAATTTAATCGCCAGATAGTCCTCACGAATCTCTATGGCCAACGCCTGATCAACCGCAGACAACGCCTGTGAAAATTGTTTCACCGCCATATATTCCGTGGCTTGCCGATAATATTGCTGCGCCTGCTGGCCACTGCGCACAACCGATGAACGGCTTTCGCTGACGGTATTCGTTGTGTTGAATGCGCTGCTGTTTTTTGTTGCAGCCGCATCAACCTCAGGTTTTATTTTTTGTGTTTCAAGCGCACGGATGGAGGACTGTGTTTTTTCCGCTGTGCTGGAGCGGGACCTATCCGCTACGCGCTGAACAGCAACAGGTTCAGCAGCAACAGGTTCAGCAGCAACAGTTTCTGCAATAATGGGGTCGGCTGCGGCTTCGGGAGCAAATGGTACAGGGGCTTGTACGCTCAGAGCTTCAGCTTGCTCTGCTGCATTGTTGTTATCCCTCAGTACTAAGGGTTTACCTGGCTGTTTTTCTGCAACAAAGGATGTCACCGGAGAAACGGTATTGACGGTGCTGGCTGCTTCAGGTTGAGAAGCATCGTGATGTAAAAAATAGAACACAGCAGGCACGAACATCAGTGCTGACCAGAGCAGCGGCTGAATAGACTTAATGCTGAGTTCTTTTAGGGTAAACGCACCAGAGTGTGCTCGTTCTGAAGCAGAATATGCCGTACCGGAAGCCGCAAGCGCGGCGGATTCATGGCTCATTTGCAGAGCGTGCGGTAATGCCGACGGTACAGCATCACGCTTATCGATATCCTGCAGCACCTGATGCAGCAGGCTCATATCAACACCAGAATCACGGCGGCGCAAACGGTTGAAAGGCGTAACCAGGACCAGTCCGGCGCAAAAGGATAAGCGCCTTCGGTATCAGCAACCGCTTTAGCCACATGACGCGCTTCCAGCTGACGACAGCCATTGCCATAACCCACCAACAGCGTTTTTGCGGCAAGAATGTTAACCAAACGGGGAATGCCACGACTGGCTTGCCATAAATGTTTAAGTGCCGAAGTCTGAAACAACGGCATGCCACGGTAACCGGCAACGCTCAGACGCTGTTGCAGATACACCGCCAGGGTTTCACTGTTATTTAATGGCCGCAGGTCTGCACTGTAAGTAATACGCTGCAATAACTGCCGGAAGCGGGTCGTGGCAAGCGTGTTATTCAGCTCGGGTTGGCCGAATAATACTATCTGCACCAGTTTTTGCCGCTCGGTCTCCAGGTTGGAAATCAGCCGCAGCGCTTCCAGCGTGTCTTCTGGCATACATTGCGCTTCATCAATAATCAGCACCACCGGCTGACCGGCCAGAGCGAACTGCAGCAGGCACTGCTGAATGGCTTCCTGAACCTGCAGGTCACTTTTATCATCGGCATTTAATGCCAGCTCATGGGCAATGGCACGCCACAGACCGGCAGCCGATAACGCCGGATTAGGAATATACGCACTGCGCACGCCATCACTGGCCAGCGCATTCAGTAAGCGGCGGCACAATAATGTTTTACCGGTTCCTACCTCGCCGGTAATTTTGATAAAACCCTCACCCGACGACAGCGCAAACAACAACAATTCAAATGCCTGCTGCTGACTGGGCAGTTCCACATAAAAATCGGTATTCGGCGTCAGGCCAAACGGTGGTTGCTTAAACCCGTAAAACTGCTCACAAGCCTGGCCCAGCTGAGTCATCTGCACACTTACCTCCGGGCGGGCATAAGCCGCGAATAGCGCTGGTTCAGTTCGTCTATCTGTTCTCGTGTCAGTGCTGAATCAATCACCTTGGGCTGAATCAGAATAACCAGCTCGCTCTGCACGATTTCTTCCCGGGTCTGGCGGAAAAACCAGCCCAATAACGGAATATTCCCCAACCAGGGCACGCTGGCATCGGTGCGTACTTTGCGGTTTTGCATCAGTCCACCAATAACCACCACCTGACCGGAACGGGCACGGACAATCGAATCGGTTTCGCGGACCGTGCTGTAGGCTAATGGCAGCGTATAGTCATCGTTATTCAGCTGTACTGTTTTAACTTTTTCTTCCACTTCGGTGACGGTCGGATGAACGTGCAGTGTGACTTCCTGATCTGAGCCAATCTGTGGCGTGACATCCAGCGCAATGCCAGAGAAAAACGGTGTTAATTCAATATCCGGGGTATTCGAGCTGCCGGTTGTGGTTGATGTGATGGTATTGCTGACGTTGGTGACAAAAAATTCGTCTGAGCCTACTTTAATCACCGCTTTCTGATTATTAACCGTGGCGATACGTGGGCTGGATAACACTTTTACCTCACCTTGGGTGCGCAACAGCTGTAAAGCACCGGCGAAATCACCTAACGCAAAATTCGCAGTAAAAACACCTTCGATAAGATCCGTATTTTCCAGCGCGGAAGACGTCAGGCTGTTAGCCGATGAATAGGTTGTTCCCCGGAAATTTTTACCGCCAAAAGCCGACCAGTTGATACCGGACTGAAAACCATCGCTGAGGGTCACTTCAATAATTTTTGCTTCGATCAAAACCTGTTTCTGCACACTCAGTTCGGCTTTTTCCAGATAACTGGCAATATGATTTAACGTACCTGGCATGGCTTTAACCACCACAATACCGGCGTGTGCATCGACCACCACCTGGGCATCGGCTTCCTGCCCCAACATCAGCTGCAACGTCGATTTAAGATCCTGCCAGAAATCCGTTCTCGATTCGGTATCCACTTCACTGCTGTTAATCGTCTGCGAGCTGCTGCCGGAGGTGGTGGTATTGGTCTGCGTGCTGCTTTGGCGCGAATCGGTTGATGTCACCTGCCCGCTGCTGACGTGCATTCCCGAACGGCCGGAACGTTTTACGTTGAGATAATTAATCGGAAAAATTCGGGTCTGTTGCTGACGCGGCAGAATCTGAATGCCATAAGCCGATTGCACAAAATCAAAGCCATAAATATCACGAACGGCCTGCAGGGTTTCCAGCAGTGTGACGTTTTTTAAGTTCAGAGTAATGTCACCGCTGACCTCTGGATGCACGACCAGGTTATAACCGGTGCCATCAACCAGGCTGTTAAAGAAAGCGCTGGCGGGAGTACGGTCAGCGAGCACATCAAAATGCTCCACCGGCGACGCTGGCTGTTGATCCAGTGGTGGCAACAGCTGTTGCAGATCCAGATCAGCCTGCGGTTGTTCGGCACCGGTTTGCAGTAACAGCGCGTCACTGTCTTTTTCCGCTTGAGGTGCCACCGTCGCACAACCACTCAATAACACCAGCAAAGCCAGAGTCAGCAGGCGCTTAAAATGGTCCGACGCAATACAACAAACAATGACAACAGACAAAATAAATACCTATTCAGAAGTACGTCGAGTATCAGTAAGTAAAGACAATTCGTGTCGTTTTTGCCGGATTTTCACCACAATCCGGTCGGGATAAATCGCCACAACCTGAGCGCCGTCAACCTGATCACCTGCACGCACAAGCTGGTTATTAATAACCGCACGATTGCCAGTACTGCGAATCAGAATCTGCTGCACCACGATCGGTTGTTGCGGCTGCACAACCGTTTCTGGCTGTTGCTGTAACCAGGGCGGGGGTTGCGTCGGATCGGCGGCAAAAACCACCGTGGCGCCAAGCAATAACAGGCTGAGCAAGATGCGCAGCAGCACAATGAATATCAGCAGCGGCAGCAGATGGGCTGTCGACCGGTGCGACCAGGCCTGGGCAGGTAAAGAATACTCAGCCACCTAAAACCTCCTCGCGCATACTCAGCGTGTACACCTCAAGTGTCAGCTCGCCACGGGGATGCTGCACAATATGAAAATCCAGCGATTGCCAGAACAAGCGCCAGGGCATCGCATCGAGCCGCTGAAGATAAGCCAGCAAACCGTCATAACTGGCATCCAGTGTCAGCCGTAAGTGATGGCTGTAGAGCTGCACATCGGCAAACTCTTCGCCAAGCTCCAAAGGCTGGCGCGGCAGATTGACCAGACTTTTAAGTTGCAGGCGTTTGTCCTGCTTCAGCATTTGCTCCAGCAGCGGCACCATTTGTGCCGGGGACACCAGAGCATCAGTCAAGGCCGTAATGCGCTGATTCATGTGGGTTTGCTGTACCTGCAAACGCGCCAGCTCATCACGCAGCGGCTGATTAGGATCGTTAATGGCCTGCAGGCGTAATTGCTCCAGCTGGTTGTGCAATTGTTGATTCTGCTGCTGTTGGCTGACGGTGGTTTGCTGCAGAGCCATGCTGCGTTGCCACAGAGGTTGCAGTAACAGCAACGAAAACAGCGCCAGAACAACAGCGTGTAAAATAATCTGCAGCAATATCTGCTCACGCGGACGCAACGCGTTATACGCAGCGATCCCCTTTTGCGCTAACGGATGACGCCACCACAGCGAGGGCTGATAGTGAGGCTTCCAGCCGCTCATAAGCGCTCTCCCCTGCTGGCCTGATGCTGCTCTGAACGCTGCCCGGCAGAGGTCGGCACCTCGGCACTCACCACTTCCGTGTCCAGCACAAAACTCAGCCAGCGCTGTTCGCTGCGCTGCACATCAATCTGGCTGAAGGATTTACCGGCATAGGCGCTGCGCTGTAATAATTCGACGACATAGCGCGATAATTTGGACGGTTCATCGACAAAGCCCTGCAGCCGTATCTGTTGTCCGCCATCGCGCACAGAAAATCTCTGCAACCAGACACCGCTGACCTGCTGTTCGCCAAGTTGTGCAATCAGCGGCGTAAACGACTGGCTTTGCTGTAATTGTTCACGACCCAGATAAAGTAAAATTTTCTGACTGTTCGACAGCTGCCGGCGTGCCTCTGCCAGCTGTTGCTGCAAGCCGCTGTCCACAACCAATGGCGGGTGACGCGCCATTTCATCTTCCAGCTGCTGCGTCAGGCTGTGCGTTAATAATTCGGTTTGCTGTTGCGTACTCCCCAGCCATTGCCAATAGCCGAGCAAAGCCAGTGCCGCCAACAGCATCAGTAACGTACTCAGACCCAGCTGCAACAACAGGCGGCGGACAGGTTGCGGCAAAACCGGAGGACGGAATTCTTCCAGGTAAAAATTAACCCGCTGCTGAATCTGCCAGGTCATCAGGCCACCTTTCCGGCGACAGGCATTGCCGTGCTGTTATGCTCAAACGACAATGCATTACCCAAGGCAATCGCCAGCGAGGCGGTCAGCGCCTGTTCATCAGTGTTATTGTTATCCGCATGGTGATGAAACAGGTTATCGAGCAATAAACTGCGCACCGGAATATTCACGCTGCGCTCCAGTTCCGGTAACAATGTGCTGACATCAGCATCATCGGGCACCAACACCCATAACTGGCCGACAACCCCCATCCCCAGCTGGCTGTCGAAATAATCCAGCGAACGCTGAATATCCAGTGCCAGTGCCTCAATGCGGCTGTCACTTTCCAGGCTCAGTTCATCCTCAACGGCAGACGCCAATCCCAGAGCACGGGTACCGATATTCAGACGTCTGGAAAGGTACAAACCACCATCGCGGTAGAGATAAATCATGCCGTCGTCAGCATCCAGCCGCAGCACGCCAACTGCCGTCTCCGGCTCCATTTCAGCGACCAGATGCAACAGACTGAGTTCGGGAATGGTGATGCTGCTCAACGCTAATTGCTGATGTTTACACCAGCGCACCAGCTCTTTGATGCGACGGTGATCAATAACCACCGCAAAGGCCATTTCCAATCGCTGGCGATACGCGTCAGCGGGCATGCGGAAGCCCTGAATGACTTTTTGTTCGGCCCCCTGCGGCAGCAGATCACGCATACGGAAACGCAGCGCGTCGCCCAACTCGTCATCGCTTACCGCCGGCGCTTCAACCAGGTGTAATTCATAATCGAGGGCATCCAGCGATAACACCGTAGCAACGCCATCCAGCGCCTGATGCCGTATCCAGGCCGCCAATCCGTCCAATCCCTGCTCGCCGGGCTGCGGACGGAAACATTCGCGTATCGTCCCGCCGTCGCGCAACACGGCAAAGCCTCTGCCCTGGTGCAATTCAATGCCCAGACAGCGTAAATCCTGAACGGTTTGTTTCTGCCAAGGCCAGCGCATGACCACCTCTTTAAAACCAAATAATCTAAAGAAAGTGTAGACCATGATTCTGGCGCAGGATGGCCAATGTCTATGTTCAGCACCTGTCGGGCCACCTATAATGCCCGCCTGCTTATAAGGCCCGGCACTATGTTCAATATTGTTCTGTTCGAACCCGAAATTCCGCCCAATACCGGCAACATCATCCGCCTGTGCGCCAACACCGGTTGCCGCCTGCATCTGATTGAACCTCTGGGTTTCAATATGGAAGAAAAAAGTCTGCGCCGCGCCGGACTGGATTACAGCGAATGGGCCAGCGTAAAAATTCACGCCAGCTATGCCGCCTTTCTCGCAGACGAGCAGCCGCAACGTCTGTTTGCCCTGACCACCAAAGGTCAGCGTACTCACTCCGATGTGGCTTTCGCCGCCGATGATTACCTGATGTTCGGCCCGGAAACCCGTGGCCTGCCGGAGGATGTGCGCATGAGCCTGCCGTTTGAACACTGGCTGCGGCTGCCGATGATGCCTGACAGCCGCAGCATGAACCTGTCCAATGCCGTGGCGGTGATGGTTTATGAAGCCTGGCGGCAACTGGGATACAATGGCGGCTCCTGATTCGGGGAGTACCGCGATGAAAATCCTGCTGCTGTGCATCAGCATCCTGTTCACGCCACTGCTGCATGCCGGCAAGGCTGCCGAAGTTCTCACTGATACACTCAGCCGTCCGTGGGGTATGGCCTTTATTGCCCCCGATCAACTCCTTATCAGTGAACGCAGCGGCACCCTGCAACTGTTCCACACCGGGCAACAGCAATTGCATGAGGTTAAAGGCGCACCCAGGGTGTGGTTCGATGGCCAGGGAGGCCTGCTGGATGTCGCCGTGGCCGACGACTATCAGCCTGGCGGGTGGATTTATTTCACCTGGAGCGCTCCGTTAGCGCAGGGGGAGCGAGCTCAGGCGGCCACCGCGCTCGGGCGTGCACGCCTCGATATCAGCCGCCAACCCTTTCAGCTCGCCGATTGGCAAACGCTGCTGATCAGCCAGTCGGCAAGCAGCAGTGGCCAGCATTTTGGCAGTCGCATCGCCTTTGATAAGGATCATGTTTTTTTCAGCATTGGTGATCGGGGGGAGCGCGAAAACGGCCAACGCCTGAACACCCACGCCGGTAAAATTCTGCGTCTGACCCGTGATGGCGATATTCCGGCCGATAATCCCTTTGTCCGCCAGCCCGGCGCATTGGCAGAAATCTGGAGCTATGGACACCGCAATCCCCAGGGACTGGCATACGATGCTGCCACCCAGCGCCTGTGGGCGATTGAACATGGACCGCGCGGCGGAGATGAAATCAATCTGATCAAAAAGGGACACAATTACGGCTGGCCGGTTGTTTCCTGGGGCAAAGAGTATTGGAACCCGCTGTATGTCGGCGAGGCACGCAGCCGCCCGGATATGACCGACCCGGTAAAAATGTATGATCCCTCCATCGCCCCCGGTTCTTTACTGTTTTATCAGGGGAAGGCCCATGCAGACTGGCAGGGCAACCTGTTGGCCGGAGCGCTGAAGCTGACCCATCTGAACCGTGTAACGCTGGGCGGAACGGAGAACGAGCCACAGGCCATCAGTGAAGAACGTCTGCTGACCAATCTGAACGAGCGCATAAGAGCCCTGGCGACCGACAGCACCGGCAAGCTCTACATTGCCACCGACAGCGGCCGCCTGTTGCGCTATTAATAACACTGGCAATCCACCCAAGCCATAAACAATAAAGGCCGCAACCCGTTACAGGTTGCGGCCTTTATCGCTGATGAACATACGGAATCAGCGGAAAAGCAATACTCAACTCAGTGAGTGGTTTCCTGCTCGGCGGCGGCTTCCTGAGCCTGCTGAGCTTCCTGCTGCAAACGCTGCTGGAACAGGGCATCGAAGTTAATCGGTGCCAGCATCAGTGCCGGGAAACCACCTTTAACCACCAGGTTATCGATGCTTTCACGCAGGTAAGGGAACAGGATATTCGGGCACATAGCACCCAGCATCGGCTTCAGCTGTTGCTCAGGAATATTCACCATGGCAAACAGGCCAGCCTGAATCAGCTCAACCAAAAAGGCGGTTTCGCCATCGTTGGTCGCGGTGATGGTTACCTTAACAGACACTTCATAGTGATTATCGTCGAGCTTACGCGCACCACTGTTGAGGTCGAGTTTGATCTCTGGCTTCCATTCTTTGCTGAAAGCCTGTGGTGAATTCGGCGCCTCGAAAGAAGCGTCTTTAACATAGATACGTTGCAGAGCGAACTGCGGCTGTTGATTATCGGCCATGTCGTAATGTCCTTCTGATTATTATGTGCCGGAGCAGCCTCAGCTGCGTACCACCGGCAGGTTCTGATTAGTCCACTCCATCATGCCGCCAGTCAGGCGTACAGCGTTGAAGCCCTTTTCGCGCAGCATCTTGCCTGCCACACCTACGGTCTGACCGGTTTTACACACCAGAATGATCGGGCGCTCTTTGTGAGCATCCAGTTCATTCAGACGACTGGCCAGATTGCTGTAAGGAATGTTCAGAGCATTAGCCAGATGACCAGCGCTGAAGTCTTTTTTGTCACGGATATCCAGCACTACCGCGTTTTCTTTGTTGATCATTAACGTGGCCTGAGCTGTCGATACAGTCTGACCGCTGCGACGGCTGTTGTCCCACAGCAGAGCAGCCAGAAACGCGCCCCAGATAGCAACCAGCTCGATGTGGTTGCCCACAAAATCAAATAGACGATCCATAACTTCTCATCATCACCCGAAAAAAGAAGGCGGCAGTATAGCGCCTGCCTGCCTGCGGAACCACCGCCCAAACTGTCCATTGCCCACTCAGGGGGTCAGCTTCTGGCTGTGACGATTAACGGGCATGGCAAAATCAATCACCGGCCAAGACTTTTGCCTGCCCCACAGGGCGACGAACGCGGTGTTTTTTAGGTACAATGGCGGACTTTCATGGCAACGTAACCGAGTCTGTTTTAATGAAATCGCGTCCTGTACCTACTGCTCTGATTATTCTCGATGGCTGGGGCTATCGTGAAGACACCGCCAACAACGCCATTGCCAACGCCAATACCCCGAACTGGGACGGCTTGCTGCAGCAGTATCCCAATGTACTGATTCAGACCTCCGGCGAAGCCGTGGGTCTGCCCGACGGCCAGATGGGCAACTCCGAAGTGGGCCATATGAATCTGGGTGCCGGACGCATCGTGTACCAGAACTTCACCCGTATTAACAAAGCCATCAAAGACGACGAACTGGCGCAGAACGAAGCACTCTGTGCCGCCATCGACAAAGCCGTCGCTAACGGTGGCGCCGTTCATTTTACCGGTCTGTTGTCACCCGGCGGCGTACACAGCCATGAAGATCATCTGGTCGCCCTGCTGGAAATGGCCAAAGCCCGCGGTGCTGAACGTGCTTATGTGCATGCCATTCTTGATGGCCGCGATATGCCACCGCGTTCCGCCGCACCGTCCATCAAAAAGATTGAAGACACTTTTGCCCGCCTGGGGAATGGCCAGATCGCCACGGTGATCGGCCGCTTTTTCTCAATGGACCGCGACAACCGCTGGGAACGCGTTCAGGCCGGCTACGATGCCATGACTCTGGGCAGCGCCGAATTCCGCGCCGCTTCCGCCAGTGAAGCCCTGGCCAACGCCTATAGCCGTGAAGAAAACGACGAATTTGTGAAAGCCACCGTCATTGAAGGTGCCGACGGCCGTGTACAGGATAACGATTCCGTTATCTTCTTTAATTTCCGCCCGGACCGTGCGCGTGAACTGACCCGCGCCTTTGTCTCCGGCGATGAGTTCAAAGGCTTTGCCCGCAGCGCACATCCAAAGCTTGCTGACTTTGTCATGCTGACCGAATACGCCGCCGACATTAAAGCCAACTGCGCGTTCCCGCCAGCCACACTGAGCAACGGCATCGGTGAGTACGTTGCTAATCTGGGCCTGACCCAGCTGCGCATTGCCGAAACCGAAAAATACGCCCACGTCACTTTCTTCTTCTCCGGTGGCCGTGAAGAAGAATACGCCGGCGAAACCCGTATTCTGGTGCAATCTCCCGATGTTGCCACTTACGATCTGCAGCCGGAAATGAGCGCACCGGAAGTCACCGACAAACTGGTCGCTGCCATTAAAAACCGCGAATTCGACCTGATTGTCTGCAACTACGCCAACGGCGATATGGTTGGTCATACCGGCGTTTACGATGCGGCCGTTAAAGCCGCCGAATGCATCGACGAATGCATTAAGCGCGTCACCGATGCCCTGCTGGAAGTGGGTGGCGAATGCCTGATCACTGCCGACCACGGCAATGCCGAACAGATGCTGGATGACAATGGTGAAGCTATGACCCAGCACACTACCGGCCCGGTGAACCTGATTTATGTGCATAACCGCGCGCAAGCGGTACAGCTGCATCCCGGCCGCCTGTGCGATGTTTCGCCGACACTGCTGAGCATGATGGACTTGCCGCAACCGGCCGAAATGGACGGCAACTCTCTGGTCAGCTACGGCAACTGATATGAAATCATTGTTGCTGAGCGGCTTCTGCCTGGCGCTGTTGTGCCTGCCGGCGCACGCCGACGATGAAGCGAAACTGGATGCGCTGAAAACCGAAATTGCCAAGCTCGAGCAGTGGCTGAACTCGGCCAAAGATGAGTACAGCCAACTGAACGACGCGCTGCGCAAATCGGATAAAGACATTGCTGAGCTGAGCAAGCAGATCGAGCAAACCCGCACGCGTCTGCAGGAGGAGAAAGACCGCCTAAAAAAGCTCAGACAGGAGCAGGGACAGCTCCGCCAGTTACAGGACAAACATCGCCAGCATCTCGCTGAGCAGTTACGGGCCGCACAGCGTATCGGCTCGGAAGGGCCGCTCAAGCTGCTGCTCAATCAGGATGATCCGCAACAGGCGCAGCGCATGCTGCGCTACTTCAGTTATTTCAATAACGCCCGCATTGATCATATCCACCATATTCTGGCCGAACTTGAACGGCTGGATAAGCTTGCCGAGCTGATTGCGCAGCAGGAACAACAATTGCTGGCCACCGAGAAAAGTCTGCTGGGCAAAAACCGCGAAATGGCCACGCGTAAGCAGGAACAGCAGCAGCTGCTGGCTAAACTCGCCGGCCAGATGAAAAACGAACAGCAACGGCTGGCGCAGAAACAGGCCGACCGTAAACGCCTCGAAGCACTGCTGAGCGAAGTACAGACACTGCTGGTTAACAGCCCGCGTAAAGAAGACGCGCGACCGATTACCGCCCTCAAAGGAAAACTGCCGCGTCCGGTTAATGGTCGTGTGCTGCACGCCTTCGGCAACCGTAACAACGACAGCATGAACCGCTGGGAAGGCTGGGTGATGAGTGCCCCGGAAGGTCTGCCAGTGCGCGCCATTCATCACGGCCGGGTGGTGTATTCCGACTGGCTGCGCGGCTTCGGCCTGATCACTATTATTGATCATGGCCAGGGTTACCTGAGTCTGTACGCCCACAACCAGACATTGTTGCGCGATGTCGGCGCCTGGGTGAATCAGGGCGACAGCATTGCCACCATTGGCCGCAGTGGCGGCAGCACGGAACCGAATCTGTATTTTGAGATCCGTTATAAGGGCAAGCCGCAAGACCCGGCCGCCTGGCTGAAACGATGAAAAAACGCCTCCTGCCGCGCCTTAACAGGTTCTGACTTTTGTGCCATTCTTCAACGCATTGACCTGAATTGAGTATCCCCATGCCGTTATCTTCTGTTCTGTCCCGCCGTATTTTCCCGTGGTTTGGTTGTACGGCGGTCTGCGTCCTCGCGCTGGGTATTACTCAGGTGCAGGCACAACCTGCCGAGGCCGCTCTGCCCGATGCCAGCACCAGTGAGACGGTGCAGCGTCCGCAGGGTCAGCTGCCATTGCAGGAGCTGCGTAATTTCACCGAAATTTTTGAACGCATCCGCACTGCGTATGTAGAAGAAGTCGACGATAAAACCCTGCTGGAATACGCCATCAACGGCATGCTTACCTCCCTCGATCCGCATTCTGCCTATCTGCAACCAGAAGCGTTTTCGGATCTGCAGGAAAATACCTCGGGTAAATTCGGCGGCTTAGGCATTGAAGTTGGCCTCGAAGACGGTCTGATTCTGGTCGTCACCCCAATTGATGACACACCGGCGCAAAAAGCCGGTATCCGCGCCGGTGATTTAATTGTCTCGCTGGATGGTGAAGCCGTGATGGGCATGAATCTGAACGACGCCGTCGAACGTATGCGCGGCGCACCGGGCTCAGAAATCACCTTGGAAATCCGCCGTAAAAATGAAAAAGAACTGCTGACCTTTACCCTCGCCCGCGCGGAAATCAAAGTCGCCAGTGTGCGTACCGAGATGCTCAGCGGTGATGTTGGCTATGTGCGCATTACGCAATTCCAGGAACATACCGGCAGCGAACTGGCGACCGCCATTGAAGACTGGCGCGCCAAAGGCGACCTGAACGGCATCATCCTCGACCTGCGTAATAACCCCGGCGGCGTGCTTGATGCGGCCGTCGAAGTGGTCGACAGCTTCGTCAGCCAGGGGCTGATTGTCTACACCAAAGGCCGCACCCCGAGTGCCGAAGTCAGTTACTCCGCCACCAATCACACCGCAGCCGGCAGCGTACCGGTGGTGGTATTAATTAATGGTGGCTCTGCCTCAGCGTCAGAAATTGTGGCCGGGGCGCTGCAGGATCATCAGCGTGCAGTTATTGTTGGCACCCAGTCATTTGGTAAGGGGTCGGTGCAAAGCGTACTGCCGATCACCGAAGACCGTGCCGTTAAACTGACCACCGCGCGCTACTTCACGCCCAATGGCCGTTCGATTCAGGCACAGGGGATTAAGCCCGATATCTGGGTGGAGCAAAGCGAAGTGACCCCTTACGAACAGCGCTTTTATAAAGAAGCCGACCTGCCTGGCCACCTGAGCAATCCGACCCAGAAAGACAACAACACCGGGGATAAAAAAGCACCGGCCAACAGCTCAAAAGCCGCTGCAGACCCCAGTGGTGAACTACTGAAAAAAGACTTCCAGCTGTACGAAGCTCATACCCTGCTGCGCGGCGTCACCATTCTCAGTCCCCGTCCGGAGGCCTGATTGCTGCAACGCTTCTCGTGGCTGGCTGCGGCCGGCCTGTTCGCTCTGTCCGCTCTGCTGCCCGCCCACCGTGTCAGTGCAGCGGACAGCGCAGCGTTATTGCTGATTATCGACGACATCGGCAATAACCAGCGCTCAGGCAAACGTACTGTGGCTTTGCCCGGCCCGCTGAATCTGGCATTTCTGCCCCACACCCCTTACGCCGCAACACTGGCCGAAGCAGCATTCAGCGCCGGTCATGGCATTCTGCTGCATGCGCCGATGGCCAACGAACAGGGTGCCCGCCTTGGACCTGGCGCGCTGACCAGCGGTATGGATCAGGCCAGCCTGCAACACACCCTGAATGATAGTCTCGCCGCCATTCCCCATGTTCAGGGCATGAACAACCATATGGGCAGTCTGCTGACACAACAGGCCGATGCGATGCGCTGGGTGATGCAGATTGCACAGCAGCAGGGACTGTTTTTTGTCGACAGCCTGACCAGCCCCAAAAGCGTCGCACTGGAGCAGGCCCGCGCAGCCGGTATTCCGGCACTGGAGCGTGATGTCTTCCTTGATAACGACACCCGACCGGCGGCGTTGAAGCGCCAGTTTGAACAAGCGCTGCGCCTGGCCCGGCATCGGGGTTATGCTGTTCTGATTGGTCACCCCTACCCGGAAACACTGGAGTTTCTGGCGCGTGAGCTACCGGCATTAAAGGCGCAGAACATCCGCCTGACCCGCATTGATGAGTTTCTGCAGCAACGCCTGTGGCTGCCATTGCAAAAGCCTTCACTGACACCTTCGCGCTACCTGTTACGCACCACCGGTGCCAGCCTGCAGCCCTGAGTCTGTAAACCTGAGCCGCCGCCAAACCAGAAAGCCACAGCACGGCGATCATCTTGCAACACCAGCCTGCCCTCCGTGTTCCAGTCATTCTGCAGCCCCGCCATTCACTCAGAATCGGTAAGGTTAAACCGTCTTTTGTATGGCTTCAGCGCCAGTCATTTTTGCTGTATCGCCGTACAATGGCACCGTATGACCGTAAAGGACTGTAAAAAGCCGTGTTTTGGTACGCCACGATACTTGTACGATAGTTTTGTTTTAGATAATCTGAACAGGATTTTGTGAGGGGCAAATAATGATAAAAAAACTCAGCACCGGTCTGCTGCTAATGATCGCCTGCAGCGCCAACGCCACCGACGAATACAGCAAAGAGCTGTACGACATTTATTGCACGGCCTGTCATGCCGTCGCCGCCTCCGGCGCACCACAAGCATTTACTTCCGAATGGGATGAGCGGTTAGATAAGGGTATGACCACCCTGGTCAATCACGCGATTAATGGTATCGGCAACATGCCACCCATGGGGACCTGTGCAGAGTGCAGTGCCGAAGATCTGGAAGACATCATCCGTTATATGGCACAGGAGCAATAGCCGTGAATTTTGACCGTATTCAACTTAACCGCCGTAATCTGCTGAAAGCAGCCGGCGCAGGCCTGGTGGCCGCTGGCACCGCCGGCTGCAGTTCCAGCGTAAAACCACAGGAAAACCCGGGTATT
Organism: Thalassolituus pacificus; assembly: GCF_025318105.1. Classification (NCBI taxonomy): domain Bacteria; kingdom Pseudomonadati; phylum Pseudomonadota; class Gammaproteobacteria; order Oceanospirillales; family Oceanospirillaceae; genus Thalassolituus; species Thalassolituus pacificus. Next base: position 210,501 of record NZ_JAOANI010000028.1, on the reverse strand, counting down.
ATCGGTAAAGACGGTAAGCGGGTACTGCCGTGGAGTAACTGGTCCGGTAATCAGCATTGCCAGCCGAATGAACGCCTGGTACCACGCAACGAAGATGAATTGCTGACCATTCTGCGCAATGCCACCCAGCCGATCCGCAGCGTCGGTTCCGGCCACAGTTTCAGCGCGCTGGTCCCCACCGATCAGACTCTGTTGTCGCTGGCGCGTCTGCGCGGTGTTGAGAATGTCGACGCCGACGCCCTGGAAGCCGATGTCTGGGCCGGTACACGTCTGTCTCAGATCGGCGATAAACTGTGGGAACACGGTTTATCCACCATTAACATGTCGGACATTGATACTCAGGCCTTTGGTGGCGCACTGGCCACTTCAACCCACGGTACCGGTAAAGAACTCGGCACGCTGTCGACCCACGTTAAAACCCTGCGCATTGCCAATGCCGCCGGTGAGATGCTGGAATGCAGTGCCGAACAGAACAGTGATCTGTTCCATGCCGCCGGTAACAATCTGGGCGCACTGGGCATTGTCACCAAAGCCCGTATCCGCACCGATAAAGCCTACTACCTGAAAGAACACAGCTGGATGATGTCGGAAGACGAAGGTCTGGAGCGTGCGGAAGAATTACGCGATGCTCACCGCCATTACGAAATGTACGCACTGCCACACAGTGACTACATGCTCGGCATCGCCATCGACAAAATTGATCCTGCCGAAATCCCAACCGACCAGGCAGAGCCCAGTGGCGATGCTTATGAAGCGTTCCGCATGATGTCGAACCTGATTGACTACATGCCATTTGCGCGCAGCTGGCTGGTGAATTTTGGTGCCGGTGGTGTGGAGCCTGAAACCCGTTACGGTAAATCGCACGAAATTTTCGGAAATCTGCGTGACATCCGCTTTAACGAAATGGAATACACCGTACCCGCTGAAGTTGGCCCGCAGTGTCTGCGCGAAATTCTGCAAACCATTAAAAAGCAGAATATTCCGGTTATTTTCCCAATCGAAGCCCGCTACATTAAAGGCGACGATGTGTGGCTGAGCCCATTCTACAAACGTGATGGTTTTGCCATCAGCTGCCATAACTTCCACGACAAAGACTATAAAAAGTATTTTGCCGCGATTGAACCGATCTTCTGGAAATACGATGGCCGTCCGCACTGGGGGAAAATCCACACGCTGAAAGCCGCCGAATTTGCCGCCCGCTACGAGCGTTTTAATGACTTCCTGCGGGTGCGCAAAGAAATGGACCCACAAGGTCTGTTTCTGAATGATCACCTGCGTTCAACGCTGGGTATCAGCTGATTTAATCACTGCACTAATTAATCGTGCAATAAACAATAAAGCCGGCGAATGCCGGCTTTATTATTATCATTGCCTAATCCATCCGGCGGAAATGAGCGGCTATAGCGCAATGTTTAATCACCGCATCATATACTGGCCTGAAAAATCCCTTCTTCCCCCGTTCGTGGCTTCTTGTCAGCCGAGTTATTCTGATAAGCTGAGCCGATGAATTCATCCTTGTTATTTTTATTATCAAGACGCTGCCGGCCAATATTCAGTCTGCTCTGTTGTGCCGCCCTGGTTTTTATCGTTCCTGCAGAAATCACCTTCGCCGATGATGGAATATCCCCTGTGCGCTCCATACCTCTGTTGGCTACGTCGACGGTAAAGCCCTGGGGATTTGCGGATACTGACAGAACCCGCAAAGGCATGCTGATTGATTTTCAGAATACCCTGTTCAGCCGCGCCAACATTGCCGTTAACAACGTGCTTGAGCCTTATCCTCGGGTTATTCAGGATATCGAAAAAGGCGATGCTGACATTGCCGTCATGTTTGTCAGTCCACAGGCCAACCGTATTGCTCATTCGCTGGGTAACGTTCTCAGTGAGCGTATTGTGATTGTGGTAAAAGCGGGGAGTAAAGAATACCGCTCGCTGGATGATTTTAATGGCCAGAACATTGGCCAGGTCCGTGGCTCAAAATATGGTGATGCCTTTGACAATCATCCGGGCATTACCCGTGTGGCCCTGACCGATGTCGAACAGGGGTTAAAAATGCTGCTCGCCGGGCGGTTGGATGCCATGGCCAGCACCGAACATTCATTGCTGTTTGCCATGTACAGCGCCGGCATTAATGCCGCCGATATTCAATTGGCTTTGCCGTTGTTTACCGCCCGTGCGGATTTGTACGTTGCCCGCCATGCGATGCAGGCCGAATGGGTAAAACCTGTTGAGCAGACGCTTACCGCCATGCGCAACGATGGCAGCCTGACGCAGGCGCTCTATCAGAATAAGTACTGGCCGTATGACAGCTATTGCTTCAGCGGCGGACAATGCCTTAATGGTCACCAGGCATCCGTGGAAAAGTAACAACTGAAGCACCCGACCAGTGACTCAGCGGCCGTCGTACTCTGCCCCGAATAATGTACTCATCTGCCGTTGTGGCTTCTCATTGATATTGGCTTTACCGGCTAAATAACGCTCACGAAAGAGTAAAAAGTATTCCGCCAGTGCCTGCGCGGCAATATGGTCTTCTGCCAGCTTTAATATTTCTATGCCCACTTCTGCCGTGCATAACTGATGCAGGTGTGCCGCTTCGCGCAGCTGATATTCCGACCCTTTTTCCGGCTGAATGCCGAGCACCGGCAGAGTCTGCAGATAGGGGCTGCGGAACATTTTTTTCGCTTCACGCCAGGTGCCGTCAAGCATGACAAATAACGGAATTTTTCCCTGTTGCAGGGTTGGCAATTCCGCCGGGGAATGAATGCAGCGTTCGGGCTCCGCATACTGATGCGGAAACACCACAATGGGGGCATAACGCTCGTCCTGCAGCAGCGCCAGTAATTCCGGATTATGAACCGTACGCTGCCACTGGTAGGCGTAATTATCGGCCACCACATCGGCAATCAGCCGCCCGGTATTGCTCGGTTTAAACACTTCACCTTGGTACATGATAAAAACAAACGCGCTGCGGCTGCTGACTTCTGGCCGCTCGGCACAGATGCAATGGCTGACGCCCAGCAGACACTGCGGACAACGCACGGTTTTGCTGCCACGCGCCAGGAAAGCACGGCGGGATTTCGCCAGTTCCTGCAGGCGCAGGTCAGCGACAGAGTTACAATGCATGGGTGTTGTTATCCGCAGATGAATAAAGAAAAGGCGCGCATTCTACCCTGCACAGGGGCTAACGCGAAGATGGCTACAGGCTGCGCCAGAGCTCGGGTAAACCGGCCACAGAATCCAGCAGGTATTGCGGCTGCAATCTGGCACTGTCAGCGTCTTCGTCACCCGGCCGGTATTTGCCGGTACGCACCAGTGCGCCGTGAATGCCACAGGCCTGAGCGCCCAGCACGTCACCGAGTCGGTCATCACCGATCATCAGGGTTTGCTCTGCCGTAACATTAAGCGCCGCCAGCGCCTGCTGAAAAAACGAGACTGCCGGCTTGCCCATTACCAGCGCCTCACGCCCAGTCGCGTATTCCAGCGCCTTCACAAAAGGGCCGACATCCAGCTGCAGCCCATCGGCGGCGGCAAAATAGCGCGTCATTCCTAATGCCAGCAAGGGAATATCAGGATCAGCCATCAGCACCCGGAACGCCTGATTCAGCACCTCAAAGGTAAAACCCGTACCCATATCACCGATCACCAGCGCCTCGGCATCGTCACCGCCGCTCAGATCAAACATACCGAACTCGCTGTACACCGCCTGCGGTAACAGCACATGCAGACGCTGCTTATGCTGTTGCTGCAGCCACAACCGCGCGGCAATAGGTGGGGTAAGAATATCGGCTTCCTGCGCAGCAATACCGGCGGCCTGTAAATCGGCGGCAATACGGCGGGCGGGCTTTGACGTAGTGTTGGTTAAAAACCGGTGGGGAATGCCCTGCTGCCGCACCCAGTTTAAGGTTGCGGCAGCACCGGGCAGCGCTGCGCCTTTGAATAACAAGACACCATCAATATCAAAAAGAACCGCCTGCATAACGCTTCCTCCGCTTGTCGCTCAATCCGGGCCTGCCGCTCAATCCGGGCCTGTCGCTCAATCCGGTCACAGACAGCCTACAACAGCTGGCGCAGAATTGCGTTTATCTGCTCAGTGGTTCTCAGTCACACAAGCCATCGTCCGGTAACAAATGCTCATAGCGGGCGTCGGTCAGAGTGCGCAGGAAACAGACCAGTGCGGTGACTTCTGTCTCCGATAAAGTCCGAGCCTGCTGTAAATCGTCGTTGCTCATATTGGCACTGATTTCCGGCTCAGCCCATGGCAGTCCGGTTTCCGGATTTTCCGCAAAATCCGACCCGGTCTTAAAGTGATCGTAAAACTGTACCACCGTCGTCAGGTCAGCAAACACGCCGTTGTGCATATAGGGGCCGGTAACAGCCACGTTACGTAAGGTCGGGACCTTAAATTTTCCCTGCTGCGCAACGTCGGTTATGTCCGGATTCGCCAGCAGGCCATCATCGCTGCCGGTTACACCGCTCAGCGCACGGGCAGCGGCATTCACCGGTACGCCAATGTTGTGGTACTCGTAATTACTGAAGGTTTCCCCGCGCTGGCCCTTGGCTTTTAACTGATGACAGGCGCCACAGTTAGTGAACTGACTGAAAAACAGTGACTTGCCCAGCGTGGCTTTATCCAGCGCATCGTAAACATAGCGATTGGCATCCCCAAGCGGCAGTAACGAGCGGTCATACTTGGAATCAAAAGGCGCAAACGTATTACTGCGCTCAAAAGCCGCAATGGCATCGGTCATTGCGGCATAGGCGGCATCAGCATCAGCAGTCAGATCCAGTCCGTACAATTGGCTGAAAGCTTCTGTGTAGTCATTATTTTCCAGCAACCGGTTAACCACGGCCGCTTTGTTTTCCATGCCCATTTCAATCGGGTTCAGTGGTGGCCCGGCAGCCTGCTGTGCCAGACCACTGGCGCGGCCATCGTGAAACTGACCACCGATATAACCGCTGTATTCCTTCAGACTGCCCGGCACGGTTTCCGCTGCGCGGGTATGGCTGCCCTGACTGAACGCCGGACTGAAGCGCGCATAAGCTGCGGTCGGAGCATTGCGATCACCAAAAGACGTGCCGTTATCGCCACGGGATACCGGGCTCACCTTGCCATCTGCGCCACTGCGGTTATCAACAAAACCATGCTCGGGGTTGTGGCAGGTCGCACAGGACTGAGTGCGGTTGGCTGACAGGCGGGTGTCATGAAACAGGCTTTCACCCAGCGCTTCTTTGCTGACAAAGGCCGGATTCTCAGAGCCGCTACTGCTGCTGCCACCACAACCGGTAATGGCTAACACAACGACAGCCAGCGATACATGTAACGGAAAAAACAACGCTTTATTCATAACCCAATCAGCCAGGTAGCAACAATTCAGACGGCAATGCTACTACAGAGAGTGTGGATATAAAATACGAATCACTCACATATGATTTCACAGTTGCAAATCATTTGCGTTTACACTAGATTGCGACCCCTGACGTTTTTTTACAGATGCGCGACAGCCAGCCCAACGTGTGTTGCCCGGCTTACAACTGTCACCGCCATTCATTTCTGCTCAAACAGGACCCGATCATGAAACTGACACAGCTTGCAGCCTGTATCGCCACCGCCACACTGTTGACCGCTTGCGGTGGATCATCCAGCGACTCAGACTCCTCCGTTATCAACCTGCCAAATGTGCAGAAGGTTCTGAATACCAATGCCGATATCGCCCTGGCCGTTTACAGTGATGCCGTCGATACCGCCATCGACCTGAAAGCCGCACTGGCAACCTTCCGTGCAGATCCGACGGACGCCAACCTGGAAGCCGCTAAGAAAGCCTGGCTGGTTGCACGCGAACCTTACGGCCAGAGCGAAGTTTATCGTTTCCGTAACAGCCCGATTGACTCAACAGACTACAGCAGCGAAGACGGTCCGGAAGGCGATATCAATGCCTGGCCATTAGGTGAAGCCCTGATCGATTACGTCAAAACCAACAGCAGCGACTTTGGTACTGACCAGATTGGCGTTATCGCCAACAGCGCTGGTATTAAGGGTAATGGCGCCATTGATGCGGCTCACGCAGCGGCTAACCAGACTGACAACATCATTGGCAACACCAATGTGATCATTAACGCTGATCTGCTGGCCAATACCGCCACCGCCGATGATGAGCACGATGTGATTGCCGGCTACCACGCCATCGAATTTATGCTGTGGGGTCAGGATCTGAACGAGGATAACAACACCACCGACGGTACAGACCGAGATACGGCGGTGAAATCTTATGCATTTGAGCGTGGTGGCCAGCGTCCGCTGAGCGATTTCGTTCCGGGTTTTGATGGCACAAACAGCACTTATGATTTGTCTGTCCCATCCCACCGTCGTCACCAGTTTATGGCCGTTGCAGTGGATAAACTGATTGCCGATCTCGAAGCCGTACGCGATGGCTGGAAAGCCGATGCCACTTACCGTACCGCCTTCACCACGGTGACCAGCGAAGCACAGGCCAAGCAAAAACTGGCAGAAATTCTGACCGGTATGGGGACGCTGTCTGAAGGCGAACTGGCCGGTGAGCGTATGCAGATTGCCTTCAGCGCCAACTCTCAGGAAGACGAACACAGCTGCTTCTCCGATAACACTCACCGTGATATCTGGCTGGATGCAGAAGGCGTGGCCAACAGTTACTACGGTGCCTATGCCGGTTACGACAGCACGCTGGACGGTACCGATAACGTCACCACCCGTGCCATTACCAATGGCTATGGTATTGACGATTACCTGCGCGATGCCGGTAAAGCAGAACTGGCCACCCGGGTTGAAACGGCACTGACCACCACCGCAACCCACTACACCGCCATTGATACCAAGGCCCGTGCCGGTGAACCCTTCGACGTGCTGATTATGACCGCGAATCAGAACCCCAATAACCCGGTCTACAAAACCATTACCGCGCTCAACACCCAATCGGCACTGATTGCAGAAGTTGCCACCACCCTCGGCATCAGTGGCTCGGTTGTTGATCCTGACGCATCCGCCTGTGATACCCAGGATCCACTGGCGTCCTGTGACGAATAATCACTAACCGATGAACGCATTATTGATGCTCAGCCAGCCGGGTTTTACCCGGCTGGCTTTTGTCTTTTCTGCCGTACTGAGCCTGAGTGCCTGCCAGCCTGCTGCGCCATCCGCAAATAACGCAAAGGCAGCAACACAGTCAGCTGTACCTGCATTAAGCGACAGCGAACGCCTGCCCGGAGGCATTGGCAGCAGTGCCATCATGCCTTTTGCCAGCTACGAAAAACCAGTTACCAATTTACCCCTTAGTGCCAAAGCCGACTTTTATGCCGGTAAAGCGCTGGCGCACCAACCCTGGGTAAAAGCGCCGACCGCCACCACCGCACGCGATGGTCTGGGCCCGCTGTATAACGCCCGCACCTGCCTGGCCTGCCACATTAACGGCGGCCGTGGTTCGGTTCCGGCCGATAACAACAGTCCGCTGTTTAATGCATTTCTGCGTCTGAGCCTGCCGGGGTCTGATCCGCTTGCCGGTGTCATTCCTGAACCAGTGTATGGCGATCAGCTGCAAAGCCAGTCAACCGCGCTTTCTCATCAGCTGCGCAGCAGTCAGAACGATCTGGCCAGAGCCGATGAAGTCGCACCGGAAGCCTACGTTTATCTCAATTGGCAGACCCGCTGGTTTACTTACCCCGACGGCCAGCAGATTGAATTGCGCTGGCCCGAAGCCGATATCCGCAACCTGGGTTATGGCCCGCTGCACGAGCACACACTGTTCAGCCTCAGGGTCGCGCCGCCGATTCATGGCATGGGTTTGCTGGAGTTAATTGATCAGGCCGATATTGATGCACTGGCCGATGAGCACGACCGCAATCAGGATGGTATTTCCGGCCGGGTCAATCAGGTCTGGGATGTGCAGCAACACAAAACCGTACCCGGCCGTTTTGGCCTGAAAGCCAACCGCCCAACCATGGCGATGGTGGTCGCCGGTGCCTTTGCCAACGACGTTGGCATCAGTAACCCGCTGTTTCCGGCTCAGCCCTGTACCGACGCACAAACCATCTGTTTGCAGCAAGCCACTGGCAACGATAAACAGGGCAACGATAAACAGGGCAATGATGAGCAGGGCAATGATCAACAGGGAACGGAGCTGCCGCAAAAGCTGCTGCAGCTGGTGATCAATTTCAACCGCAATCTGGCGGTGCCACAACGCCGGGATGCCGATCATCCGGACGTTCTTGCCGGGCGCTCGCTGTTTTATCAGAGCGGCTGTGCGGGCTGCCATCAGCCATCGTTTGTCACCGGCGAAAGCAGCGAATTCCCTCATCTGAGTAAGCAGATTATCTGGCCATACAGTGATCTGCTGTTGCACGACATGGGCGAAGAACTGGCCGACCACCGCCCGGACTACGCCGCCGATGGCCGCGAATGGCGGACACCACCGCTGTGGGGACTGGGCCTGAGCCAACAGGTCAATGGCAGCACGACCCTGCTGCACGATGGCCGCGCCCGCTCAGTCGAAGAAGCCATTGTCTGGCACGGCGGTGAAGCCCTTGGGGCACGCCAGACCTTTGTTAATCTGCCGGCCGATGAGCGCAAGGCTCTGATCCGCTTTGTACAATCGCTGTAAGTGGAATGAATATGAAATCCAGATCTTCAGCTTCAACGGCGACTGACCTGCATAAACAGGGTCAGCAACGCCGCCAGACCTTAAAAACACTGCTGGCTCTGGGCCTTACACCGGCAACCGCCAGCTTGCTCAGCGCCTGCAATAAAGCACCGGATACATCCGCCGCTGTGCAGGAATTCTGGGTATCCGCCCAGGGACGTGATGCCAGCCAGTTCGGCCTGGGGTGGGTGCAGCCAGAGGCAGGCTATGCCAGTCAGAGCGCTCATACCGCAGTCAGTGGTTTCCGCGGCCATGGCGCAGTACAGCATCCATTGCGTCCGGATGCCGTGCTGATGGTCTCACGCCAGCCCGGCACCGAGTGCGTGGAGGTTAACCTGCTCAGTGGTGAGGTAACGGCCCGCTTTGCCTGTCAGCCCGGCCGTCACCTGCATGGTCATGCCTGCTTCAGTGCCGATGGCCGGCAGCTGTTCACCACAGAGTCTGATTTTGTCTCCGGTCTGGGAAAAATCGTGGTCCGCGATGCCAGTACCTATCAATGGCTGGGGGAGTTCGACAGCCATGGCATTGGCCCGCACGAATTAAAAATGATGCCCGATGGAAAAACACTGGTCGTCGCCAACGGCGGTCTGCGCACCCACCCGGACAGTGGGCGTAAAATTCTTAACCTCGATACCATGCGTTCCAGCCTGAGCTACCTGCGCGCCAGCGATGGTGTATTGCTCGACGAACAGACACTGACCGAAACCAAAGCAAGTATCCGCCATCTGGATATTGCCGCCGACGGTACTGTCGCCGTTGCCACACAGGTGCAGCGTGCCGCCATGGCAGACAACCATATTGTTGCTCCCGGTGCTGTCCATTCTCCGGGTAAAACATTGCAGCCGCTGCCAGCCCCCGTGCCGCTGCTCAGTCAGTTTAACGACTACATGGGCAGTGTTGCCGTGCATAACGGCGAGCGCATTGCCGGCTTCAGCAGTCCGCGTGGCAACCTGGTCGCTTTCTGGCATCTCGACCGTCATGAATTACTCGGTTATCACGCTTTTCACGATGTTTGCGGCCTGACGATAAGCCATGACCAACGCTATTTTGTGTTGTCCAATTCCGCCGGCCAGCTGCGCCGTATTAATGCCAGAACGCTGCAGGAACAGCCCGACCTGCGGCTGCAGATTTCTGCAATGCACTGGGACAACCACATGATTTCTTTAACCCTGAACACCACCAGTTGAGCAATCCATGAATTTTTTATTGTTTCGTTCACTCGTATTTTCTGCTGCTGCCGGATTGTTATTAACCGCCTGCGGTGGAGAACGCGTTAATGACCCGGTAACCGTCACGCAATCATCACTGGATAAGGCGCTGCAGGAACTGACCGACAACAGCATTATTCCGGCGGTTAATGATTTTGCCAGCCAAAGCGCTGCATTAACCAATCAGGCTGAAGTGTTCTGCAGCGCCCCGGATGCCGCCGGACTGACGACTCTGCAACAACAATGGCGTACGCTGGCCGACAGCTGGTATCACTTATTACCGTTAAATTTCGGCCCGGCCGACGATGATCTGGTATTTCCGCCATACATTTATATCGACTCCCTGCGCCAGCGTGGTAATAACTACAGCGCCACGGTCAGAAGTGAAATCAATACCCTGCTGGGCAACACTACAGAATTAAACAGCAGCTACTTTGATAACCGTAATTTTCAGTACGTGGGATTACTGGCGTTGGAAATTGCCATCTTTGAACGCGCCTCTGATGCCAGTAAAAACACCACCGATATTGTTGCTGAATATCAGGCCCAGCCACGTAAATGCGACATTATCAGCGGCCTCAGCAACGCACTGCAGGTTAAAGCCGATTACATCCGCAGCGGCTGGACGCTGAATCACAAAGCCACTGGTAAACCTTACCGTGAGTTATTTCTCAGTAATCAACTGGATGATGGCACCCCTGCCCTGACCCAGTTACTGACCAGCGCGCAGGAATTTCTCGATTATTTACAACAACGCAATGTCGCCACCGTTGCCGCACAAAGCAGTGGTTACAACTGGCCGCTAATGGCCACCGCTATCGATAGTATTGAAGAAATTTTACAGGGCAACAGCGCCAGCACCCTGAGCCTGTTCTCTCTGATGACTGCCGCCGGTTACGACGCTGCGGTCAGTGCTGTGCGCTCGAATATTGCAGCCGCAAGGGAAAACATCAGCAATCAGGATGCCCTGTTATTTAAATCCTCGGCGGCGCAGTTGGATGGCAATTTTAAACGTGAAATTCCGGACGGGCTGGAAGTTGATCTGGGCATCAACTTTACCGACGGCGATTAATTTTTTTAAATTATTTTATAAGGGCAGATAGTCAATGAAAGCCAACCTGAAAAAACACGCCGCCCTGTTAGCCGGTGCGGTCTTACTGGCCAATACACAACTGGTTCAGGCTGATGATCAGCAAACCATTATCGAGCTGCAGAAGCGTATCGAACAGCTGGAACAAAGCATGAACGAACGCCTGAATGCGATGGCCGACAGTATGGACAGCGTGGCCGCTCAGCAATCTTCCGGGGCAAATAAAAACGTGCATATCGGCGGTTATGGCGAAATGCATTACAACCATCTGGATGTCGATGGCACCGATACCCGCCAGATTGATTTACACCGTATGGTGCTGTTTTTTGGCTACGACTTCAGCGACCGCGCCCGCTTTGTGTCTGAATTTGAAGTGGAACACACGCTGGTCAGCGATGGTGCCCGTGGTGCGGTAGAAATTGAACAGGCCTATGTCGAACTCGACCTGATGAGCAATATGCAGTTCCGCAGCGGTGTGATGCTGATGCCGGTCGGCATGATTAATGAAACCCACGAGCCACCGACGTTTTACGGTGTTGAGCGCCCGGTGATTGAAACCACCATTATTCCGACCACCTGGTATTCCGCCGGTATCAGCATTACCCACCAGCTGGATAATGGCATCAGCTACGACCTGATGATTTCTGAAGGTCTGAAAACCGATGACCCAACCTACAACAACGATGCTGATCCGTTTGACCTGAAATCCGGTAAGCAGAAAGGTTCTTTTGCCGATGCCTTCGATCTGGCCGTGACCGGGCGCGTTGTTTATCGCGGTACCGCCGGTCTGGAACTGGCGGCTTACGCGCAGTATCAGCCCGACCTGGACCAGAGCGCAGAAATTTCTTATGCCGACGATGCTACACTGGTGGGCGCCCATGTGATTTATCAACTGGGTGATATCACCACCAAAGCACTTTACGCGCGCTGGGATCTGGGAGGCGATGCCGCCGATGCCGCCGGAAAAGCCGTACAGGATGGTGGCTATGTTGAAGTGAATTACCGCCTGAACGAACAGTGGGGCTTTTTTGGCCGCCAGAGTGCCTGGTCACAAAACGACGATATGAACGCCAGCCAGAGCGATGCCGGGGTAAACTACTACCCGGTTGAAGGCATTGTGTTTAAAGCGGACATCCAGCAACAGAATAAAGACGCCGGTAATGCCGATGGCTTTAACCTGGGTATGGGTTATATGTTCTGAGCCGCTGCTGCAGAGCAAAAATGCCGGTGCGGTTTTCCGCCCCGGCATTTTTTATGCGCATCAAATGGGCAATGATTGCCCCTGAGCCGATATAAGTCCTATTCGTTTATCAATAAAAAACGTTAGGATAACATCCTTTTTACCCGGCCTTTCCACAGGGGAGCTGTTTATGCTGATTATCGAAGCCGTTGCTCCGGCCTCTACCGAAGACGACATTCTGCGTCTGGCTAAGCGCAATGACGTCAGCGACGTCTGGATCAGCGGTCAGCGCGAAAACCAGACCGTGATTAAAATTCTGCTCAGTAACGATAAATCGCAAAAAGTACTGGATCAGTTGCAGAAGCTGATGGAAGGCAAAAATAATTTCCGCGTATTGGTGTACCCGCTGGATCTGGCATTACCCAACGAAAGTCTGGAAAAAACCCGTCTGACACGTGAATCCCTGTATAACCAGCTGAGTCGGGAAAGCCGCCTCGACTGGCATTTTATTATGCTGGTGATCTTATCCACCATCGTGGCGGCCATTGGCCTGATCGAAAATAACGTCGCCGTTATTATTGGTGCCATGGTGATTGCTCCGCTGCTGGGTCCTAACCTGGCGCTGTCGCTGGCGACCACTCTGGGCCATGTGAAAGAAATCAAACAAGCACTGATTACCCTGTTTTCCGGCATTGGTATTGCTCTGGCGATTGCCTGGGCTATCGGTTGGCTGTATCCGGACATTGCAATCAGTGAAGAATTACTCAGCCGTACCCACGTAGGCCTGAGTAGTCTGGCCCTGGCTCTCGCCTCCGGTGCGGCAGCGGCGCTATCTATTACCACCGGGGTTTCGTCGGTGCTGGTTGGCGTTATGGTCGCCGTCGCGTTATTACCGCCAACGGTAACATTGGGCATTATGGCCGGTATGCAGGCCTGGGAATCGGCCTACGGGGCACTGGCGCTATTACTGGTGAACATTGCCTCGGTCAACTTTACCGGCCAGCTCACCATGCGCCTGAAGGGTATTAAACCGCGCGAAGAAAAATTCCAGACCATCTCGCTATGGATATTTTCCCTCGGTATTGTTTTCTGGCTGGGTCTGTTGGTGTTATTAGTGCGCCTGATGCCCGACCTGGTGTAATGCCAACGTGCTGCGCTGGCTCAGAGCCAGCGCTTCTTGCGGAACAACCACATCAACCCCGTGGCCAGTAATCCCATACATCCCAGCAGAATAAAATAGCCATCCTTAAATTTAAGTTCCGGCATATAGTCAAAATTCATACCGTATAAACCGGCCATAAAACTCAGCGGGACAAAGATCGCAGTAATCACCGTCAGTACACGCATGGTGCTGTTCAGCTGGTGTGAAGTGATGGAAATATAGCCGTCCACCAGATCACCACACAGCTCATAAAACATCTGAGCCAGACTGTGCAGACGCTCAAAACGATCATGCAGGTCGTTAATCACATGGCGCATTGCTTCGTCATCAGGGAAAAATGCATACTCACCGGTGCGCAATTCATCGGTGATATTTTTGTGATAATTAAACGTCCGGCGTAACTTAACCAGGCGCGATTTATAGTTCATCAGCTCACGCATATGATCATCACTGCCGGCTTCCGACAGCTCATCTTCCAGATCCCCCAGGCGTTCTTCAAACACGAGAATGTTATCCAGATAAATACCCGCCGACGTGTGCATAATTTTCAATGCCAGCTGTGCCGGGCTGCGCTGCAGATAAATACCGCCATTATCCGCCATCAGACGATCAATACTCTGCGCCGCCTGCGGATGACGGGTTAATAAAAAACGCTCGCCGATAAAAAACGAAACCGACTGCCCGGTATAGTTCAGACCCGCGTCAAAGCCGGCGATGCCGCGGTACAAAATAAATATATGATCCGAAAATTCTTCCAGCTTAGGCGGATGACGATCCCGCACGGCATCTTTAATGGCTAACGGGTGACAGCCAAACGCCTGCAGGATATCCAGTTCCAGCTCGGCGTCAGGTTGTTGACTGTCCACCCAGATACGGCTCTCCGGCTGTTGTTGCCAGAGCTCAATCAGTTCCGCACCACCCGTGCTGATCTGTCCTTGTGCGTTAATTAATATTGTCCGGATCACGATCATCCCCTCAGAGATATTGGCCATTGCTCTGCGCAACGGTCGGATAAAATACGGTTAGAGTCAATTACGCTGTCGCGCTAAACCGCATTAAGGTACAGCAGAAACTCAGAACAACGCCAACTGCTGCCCGGCCAGTGCGGAGAAGTCATCGTCGGTGTAATGAAAAATAGCATCGGCCGTCGGTTTTAGCTGCTTTTCCAGATAATGATGGTAATCCACTGTCCCGCCTTTGCTGCCATCCGGCCACACCGGCTCTGGCCCGCTCACCGTCCAGCGATAGGTAATCCAGCCACCGCGTTCAGCAAAGCGCGATGGCAAACCTTTCAGCGTCAGCCATTGCTCCAGCTTTGCCGCCGCCTGTGCATGGGGCGGAATATTTTTCTGATACGCCGGCAGTGGACGACGCAGACGCTTGCGGTACGTCAGCAGGTGATCCAGCTTGCCGCTGAGTAAATTCTGTACCTGTTCGCGCAGCCAGTCCTGATACGGTTCATGTAAAAAAATACGCCGGTAAAGCTCGGTCTGAAACTGACGCGCCAGCGGTGTCCAGTCAGAACGTACCGCTTCCAGTCCTTTGAATACCATCTCATCATTACCGGCGCTGTTCTTAATCAGCCCGGCGTAACGTTTTTTACTGCCGGTTTCTTCACCACGGATAGAGGGCATAAAAAAGCGCCGGTAATGGGTTTCGTATTCCATTTCCAGAAAGCTCTCGGTGCCAAATTCCAGAGGCAGGCGCTCGCTCCACCAGCCATTCAGATCGCGCACCAAACGCTGGCCAATGTCATCCGCCTCGGCGTCGGTGACGCTGCGTTTAAGCCAGACAAAAACCGAGTCGGTATCGCCGTAAATAACATCAAAACCCTGCTGTTCAATCCAGGCCGAACTTTGCTGAATAATCTGATGGCCACGCAGAGTAATTGAGCTGGCCAGACGGGTATCGTAAAAACGGCAACCATCGGAACCGAGCACGCCATAGCAAGACGCCATAATGACCTTGATCGCCTGGCTCAGCGCTTTATTACCGGCTTTTTTTGCCTGCTCGCGTTTTTCACCCAGAATGCGGATCAGGTCAGGAAGAATGTGTTTCTGCTGATGAAAACGACCGCCGAAAAAGCCCGGAATGGTACGCTGTTCCTGTTCGCTGTCGTCGTCCAGCAACAGGCCTTCGGTCAGCCCCATCGGGTCAATTTTAAACGTACGGATAATCGACGGGTACAGACTCTTAAAATCCAGTACCAACACATGCTCGAATAATCCCGGACGCGAATCCATTACATAGCCACCGGGGCTTTTCTGCGCGTGATAGCCTTCGCCGATATTGGGTGCCACAAACCCCGCGCGGTGCAGGCGCGGTAAATACATGTTTTCAAACGCGGCGACCGAACCACCCATACGGTCCATGCTGAGGCCGGTCATGTGAGCCCGTTCGATGGTAAAATTCAGCAGGTCGGCTTTTTCAAAGATGCGCCAGACCAGCTCGCAGTCTTTCAGGTTGTAGGCCGCTAATGCGACTTTATCGTGCATGAACAGATGCTCAATATCGCCACCACGGTCATCGCCGTGCAGCAGCTTGCTGTCCCCGAGAAAATACTGGGCAACATCATTCAGGGCAAAACTCTCAAACTGCCAGGTGGCATTGCGCAGCAGATCAATACCATCCAGCACCACGCGTCCGGCTATGTGTAAAAAAATACGGTCGGGATTATTGGCACTGACACGCCAGCTCAGCTCGCTGCCGTCGCGGCCAATGGCGAATGGAATGTTGTGCTCGGCACATTTGCGCCGCAAAAAATCGAAATCAAACTGAATGACGTTCCAGCCCATGATCACGTCCGGATCATAGTCGGCCATTAATTGCAGAAAACGCTGCAACAGCGCGACCTCGTCGGCCACCAGTTCCAGTCCGTCATGCTTTTCCGGTTTATCGCCAACCAGTTCCTCACCAACCAATTGCTCGCCAACCAGGCCTTCGTCAATCATCACCACCTGTTGCCAGTCATCGCCATAAAATCCAATGGAAAACAGCCGGTCCGGTTCACCCCGGCGCGGAAAGGAGGTTTCTATATCCAGTGACAGACAACGAAAAGGCGGCAAAGGGTCGTTTTCGGGCTGCGCTTGTGGCGGCAGTGGTTTCTGAATCCGTCCTTCCTGCAAATGCAGAAACGGTCGTTGTTCATCGGCCGTGACCCCGGACGGCAAACGCGCGGCACCATAAATAAAGCGCTCCATCAGGTAACGGTCAGTCGGGCGAATGTCGACTTCGCGACAAGTAATGCCCTGCTCGAGCAATACATCACGCCAGCGATAGGTGTAAGAAGATGGTAAATAGCAGGCACTGGACGGCTGCGCAGAAAAACTCTGCAACGCCACATCGGCAATACGCACCGGCCAGTTGAGGGTGCGGGCAATATCCGCTGCACGGGACGCATGCTCACGGTCAATAAAACAAACGGCGGGGTGCGCTATCTGCTGACGCACAGGGCCACGCGCGCTGTGCCACCAGAAGGTCAGCACGGTGCGCAGGCCGTCGGCGTCCTGAATGTCCGTCCAGCTGCTGGTCAGCAGAAAAGCGTTAATCATAAGGCGATCTATACTTGAAAGAACGGAGTTTACCGTAAATAAGGAATATCCCTATGCCCACTCCCAACATAAGTCAGGACCCGATGTATCAGCTGCTGCGCAATGACAATGTGCCAGCCTTTAATAAAGCACGCGAAGAGGGCAAAACCTGCGATCTGCGCGGATGTGATTTACGCGGTCTGGATCTGCGTAACATTAATCTGAAAGGTATGGATCTGACCGATGCTTACTTCCGTGGCTCCGATCTGCGCGGCATCGACTTCCGCGGCTGCCGTATGGACGGTGTCAGTCTGGCCGACGCCAAGATCAGTGGCTGTTTTTTCCCCAGCAGTTTACCGGCTCAGGAAATTCTGTTGTCGGTGAGTCATGGTATCCGCCTGCGTGATCAGGCGCAGTGAGAGTATTTCCGGCCCCGTCTCGGCCAATCATTTAATCCGTTATAAAGCGCCGCTTGATCTGGCTGAACCTTTTGCGCAATTTCAGACATAGCTGGTTCAAGCCTGCGGGGTTTTGCTGTACATTCCGGTGATCAATGACAGGATTGCCCGAAGAGGCAAAATGTGGGGAAAGCATGTTTTTGGTTGGTAAACCATCAGACACCATAGAACAGTTAATTAACCGGATTTCGCATCTGGTGCGGTTACTGCTGGAAGGCTTTGAACTGAGTGACACTCCCATCACGCTGGAAAGCGTCGACGATCTTTATGAGCATTTCGATCGCGATCAGTTTTTTCTGATCCAGGACGGCATGCTCCATCTGAGCAAAAACGGCCAGAATCTGGTGGGTTTTGATGAAGGTGACCTGATTGGCATCGTCCACTCTTTCGACCTGCCACTGCCGGTGCTGCGTACCGATGAATACGTAGAACTGATCCCTATCGACCGTGACCGCTTCCTGCGTCATGTGTATTCCGACAAACGCCGTCAACATTACTGGAGCCACTTTCTGGTTTGCCAGAATGCACTGCTGCTGAACTATCTGGCTGATACCTTTAAAACCCAGGTGCGGCCAACCGCAGGCTTCCAGAATATTCAGCCCGGCGATGTCATCATTCAGCAAGGCGATCCGGCAGAACATGTGTACACCATCATCAGTGGTGAGGCCGATGTGTTTGTCGATGGCGTTAAAGTCGGCGACATCGGTGAAGAAGAAGTGTTCGGTGCAATGGCCGTATTTACCGGCGAACCGCGCAGCGCTACCGTGATTGCCCGCACGCCGTGCACCATTATGGCAGTACCGCAGCATGACTTTATTCTGCTGATTGAGGCACAGCCTAAAGCCGCCGTGAATCTGATCGAGAACCTGGCGCGTCGCATCACGCTGATGAATCAACAGCTGATCGACAAAGAATAAAAGCACCGCAGCAAACCGGGTAAAGCCAAAAGCCGTGACAGTGTTCTGTCACGGCTTTTTTGTGCCTGGCGCTCAGGGGTTTAAATATAAATGAGAATTATTATTGACAGCGGTTTTGAGAATCATTATTGTTTGCTTATCGACGTCAGAGATGGCGGCGGTGTTCAACACCTCATTCAGTTGTTGGGGTGGTGATCTCTCTCATCAAGCTAATCACGGTTGCTTTGCCCCTCTCTCTTTCAGAGTCGAGGGGCGTTTTTTTATCGGTCTTAACCGCCTAAACCCAGTGCAGATAATCGCCTTCCAGCAGCGTTTCCACGCAAAATGTCTGCGTCACCTGCCCGGCCGTTAACACCTCACGCGCCGGACCATCGGCGACCAATCGTCCACAGCACAGCAATAACACCCGGTCGGCGTAGCGCCGCGCCAGATTCAGATCATGCACCACCATCAGCACGCTCTTACCCGTCGCGGTGAGCTGCCGTATCTGGCTCATACATTGCTGCTGATGGCGCAGATCTAGCGCGCTCAGCGGCTCATCCAGCAACCACAGCTGACTATCAGCCTGATTAACCTGAATCCAGCTGCGCGCCAGCTGGCAACGCTGTTGCTCACCACCCGACAGCAGGCGCACATCACGGTCGGCCAGATAATGAACATCCCAGGCCTGCATCGCCTCATGCACCTGCGTGCGTAATTCCACCACCGAAGTGCTGTGCGCCAACCCGCCCAGCTGTACCACTTCACTGACTGACAGCGGAAAGTTCATCGGACTCAGCTGCGGTACCAGCGTCACCCGTTGCGCCCAGTCACTGCGTTGCCAGCTGACGGTATCCGCCGCCGCAAATTGCAGAACGCCACAATCAGGGCGTAACAATCCGGCCAGCATATTCATCAGTGTCGATTTACCCGCCCCGTTGGGGCCAACCAGCATCACCAGCTCACCGGCGGCCAGAGAAAAGCCGACATCATCGACAATGGCAGCACCACCGCGCGTCAGCCCCAGGCCCGACGCCTGAATCAAGGTTGTCGGCGTCACCATGCCAGCCTCTTCTTCTCACGGATCATCAGGGCAATAAACAAGGGCGCTCCCAGCAAAGTCGTGACAATGCCAATCGGCAACTCAGCCGGTGCCACGATCACCCGCGACAGCATATCCGCAGCCACCAGCAGACAACCGCCCAACACCACCGCCAGCGGCAATACCCGCTGATGCGCCGCACCGGTTAACAGCCGCGCAATGTGCGGACTGATCAGGCCAATAAAGCCAATCACACCACTGGCCGATACCGCCAGCGCCACACAGAGCGCGACCCAGATCACCACCTGCCATTGCAGGCGGCTGACCGACACGCCCAGCGAGCGGGCTTCGACCTCGCCCAGCAACAAAGCATCCAGACTGCGTAAACGTTTTGGCCAGAAGATCACGGCGCCCAGCAGCACCGCACTCATCGCCCCGACCCAACCCCAGTTGGCACCGGACAAACTGCCCAGCGACCAGAAAGTAATCTGACGCAACGCATCGTCGCTGGCCATATACGACAACAGGCCGATCAGCGCACTGGCAAGAACATTGACCGCAATCCCCGCCAGAATAAGAAAGCTCATGGCATGCAATGAGCTGCCCTGCAATCCCAGACGCAGCACCAGCAACAGCGCCACCACACCACCGGCAAACGCAGCGATGGGCTGCGCCCAGTAAGGCAGCGCCAGACCCGCGGCCTGCAGCACCACAAACAGCGCAGCTGCCACCGCCGCACCACCGGATACACCGATCAGCCCCGGATCAGCCAGCGGGTTACGCACCATGCCCTGAATCAACACCCCGGCCCAGGCCAGCAAAGCCCCCACCAGAAAGGCCATCAGCACCCGTGGCAGACGGATTTGCCAGAGAATGGTCTGGCCGACGTCGGTGTTTAACAGCCAGTCGATGCTTTGACTGCCGCTGGACAGGCCCAGCAGAATAAAGATCAGTGGTAGCAGCAGGCATAACAGCAGGATATGCTTGCGCCGCTTCAGGGCGGTGTTCATCGCAGGAATTAACTCAGGCTGCAGGAAAGAATATGCGGGCATTGTGCCACACAGACACAATTGCGGAAGGACAGAGTAAAGGTTTTGAACTCGAAGGCCAGTCGGTCTTTGTGGTGCGCAAGCTCGATCAGTTCTTCGTGTATCACAATCAATGCCCGCATCTGGGCATTAACCTGGAATGGTTACCGGACCAGTTTCTCGACAGCGATGGCTGCCTGATTCAGTGTGCCATGCACGGTGCGTTGTTTCTGATTGAAGATGGTCAGTGCATTGCCGGCCCCTGTCAGGGCCAGCGTTTAACCGCCGTAGCGCACGAAATCCGCGAAGGGCAGATCTGGATAAGCCTTTAACGCTGCGCCGTGGCGCTTACTTTTTCAGCTTATCAATACCGTCCTGCAGTACGTCTTTGCTGCCTTCCAACAAATCAGAACCACCGTCTTTGAGGCGATCAACCAGCGCATCCGATTGCAGTGGATTTGCAAAAGGATCGCGGTCACGGATCAGGTTGGAACCAATCCAGGCGCCCAGCAACAGCCCGATAATCAGAATAATAAGATTGCGTTTCATGTAGTTACCCTGTTTTTTAAATGGATTTTGTTTAACCTCAGCCGCCAATGTCTACCGGTAGCCGTTTTCCTAATTCCAGACCGCGCTCATCGGCATAAAACTGTGCCTGATAGGCCAGCACTTCCACGCCCTGCTCCACAACTTCGGCCAGCGCCGCCGCATAAGCCGGATCAATCGCCCGCGCCGGACGCACCCGCGCAATCCCCTCATGCGGTACACAAAACAACAGCACGGCACGATAACCCTGTTGGCGCAGTTCAGCCAGACGGCGCAGATGCTTCAACCCACGGGCGGTCACCGCATCCGGAAAACTGCCCCAACCATCGCTGGCGTCCGGATGCTCAGGCTGAGGGCAATCAAGCAGCGTGACACTTTTCACCTCAACATACACGGCCGACGTTTCCGCCTGCAGCAGGAAATCCAGCCGTCCGTCAGCCACCTTAGGTTCGGGCTGAATCTGAAAATCCCCCGCCAGCTCAGCAATGTTTCCGGCGGCCAGCGCCTCGGCCACCAGCTGATTGGGCCGGGCGGTATTGATGCAGGCTTTGTAACGTCCGGCGATTTCCACCCATTCCCAGCTGTAACGGTATTTACGCTTCGCGGCGACCCCGGACGGTAACGAGTCCCACAACCACACGCGACTGCCGGGTTCGGCGCAGTGTTTCATCGAGCCGGTATTGGGGCAGTGCGCGGTAATTTCTTCGCCACTGTCGAGCACAATATCGGCAAGAAAGCGCTTGTAGCGTTTGATTAACCGGCCACCGACCAATGGACCATCGTACTGCATCAGCGTGTGCCGTCCGCGCGGTTATTAAGCCAGGCTGCTAAGCGGGCCACGGCTTCCTGTAAACGTTCCAGGCGGGTGGTAAAGGCAAAGCGCACATGACTGCCGGCCTCGTGTTCACCAAAATCCACACCCGGTGTAATCGCCACGCCGATTTCACGCAGCACCTGCGAGCAGAAGCTCAGACTGTCGCTGGTAAAGCGGCTGGCGTCGGCATAAATATAAAACGCACCGTCGGGTGCGACCGGCACAGCGAAACCCAGCGGCGGCAAGGCCTGCATTAAATAGTCGCGGCGCTCGGCCAGCTCGGCCCGGCGCTGCTCCAGAATGGCCATCGTCTCTGGCTCAAAGGCCGCCAGTGCGGCGTACTGCGCCGGTGTTGGCGGTGCCAGAAAGAGGTTCTGCGCCAGCGTATCCAAATCCGGCACCCAGGCTTCCGGCACCACCGCCCAACCCAGACGCCAGCCGGTCATACCGAAAAATTTGGAAAAGCTGTTCAGTACCACGGCGTCATCTGCGACCGACAGAACCGTTTGTGGCGCACTGGTGTAATTCAGTCCCTGATAAATTTCATCGACCCACAGCTCACCCTGCTGCTCACGTACCGCCGTCGCCAGCGCACTCAGTTCGTCCAGCGATAACACCGTGCCGGTCGGATTAGCCGGTGATGCCACCAGCGCCACCTTGGTGTCAGCCGACCAGTGCTGACGCACATCGGCGGCCGTGAGCTGGAATTTCTGCGCCGCATTACAAGGCAGCAACTGGCCACGGCCTTCAAACACGCGGGCAAAATGGCGGTTACAGGGATAGCCGGGATCGGCCAGTAAAATCTGCTGTCCCGGATTGAGCCGTGCCGCCGTTAACAGCAGCAAAGCGCCGGAAGCTCCCGGTGCCAGCACAATACGCTTTGGGCTGATGCGCACGCCAAAACGATCAAAATAGTAATCCGCCAGCTTCTGCCGCAGTTGTGGCAGACCCAATGCCGGGGTATAACCGGTCTTACCGGCGTTCATCGCTGTAATGGCGGCATCAATCATCGGCTGTGGTGTCGGAAAATCCGGTTCCCCCACTTCCAGATGAATAATGTCCTGCCCCTGCGCCTGCAATGCCTGAGCTTCGGCCAGAATGGCCATAACCTGAAAGGGTTTAATGTCTGCACAACGACGGGCAGGAGCGTGAGAAACCGGGGTGGCCGGAGCCTGATTGGTGGACATAACAACTCAACTATCAATAAAAACAGATAAAAACAGGTAAGAATGAGTAAAGAAAACAACAAAACAGTCGCTCTATTGTGCCAGATGACTGACCAGCAGCAACAAAACCCTGCGGAAATAGTTGGCGCTTGGCATGTTATCTGATAGTTTCCCCGCCTTATCATTTGGAGCCCGGGGAAGAAAGTGTTATTTCCCGGGGCGCATGGATCCGATGTCCGGTTAAACCGGTTTACCAGGTGAGGCAGTAACGCAATGCCGCAAGATAAAAAAGAATTTGCCCTGTCCGATTTCACACCTTATGAAATTGGCAAAGATGAAGAATACATGAGTGATGCTCAGCTGGAGCACTTCGCCTCGATCCTGCGCAACTGGAAACAGGAGCTGATGGAAGAAGTCGATCGCACCAAAGAGCACATGCAAACCGAGCTGAATAACTACGCCGATCCTAACGATCGTGCCAGCCAGGAAGAAGAGTTCAACCTGGAACTGCGCACCCGTGACCGTGAGCGTAAGCTGATCAAGAAAATTGAGAAGACCATCGACCTGATCGGTAAAGGCGATTACGGCTACTGCGGCGCCTGCGGCGTCGAAATTGGTATTCGTCGTCTTGAAGCCCGCCCTACCGCCGATCTGTGTATCGACTGTAAGACGCTGGCTGAAATAAAAGAAAAACAGCTGGGCGTTTGATCCGGCTGAATGCGCGGCCGCCAGCGGCGTCCGCGCTTTCTTTTTCTTCCGATGACTGACCCTCTTATGTCAGACACTTCTGCAACACCCCCGCCTGAGCATCACACACCTTACGTTGGCCGCTTTGCGCCATCTCCGACCGGGCCTTTGCATTTTGGTTCTTTGCTGGCCGCCGTCGCCAGTTATCTGGATGCCCGTGCGCATCGCGGCCGCTGGCTGGTACGCATCGAAGATCTCGATCCGCCGCGTGAAGATCCGGGCGCAGCCACCGCCATTCTGCATATTCTGGATGCCTACGGCCTGCACTGGGATGGCGAAGTGCGCTACCAGAGCGACCGTCATGAGGCTTATCAGCAGGTACTGCAACAGCTGATCAGCAGCGGCCTGGCATTTCCCTGCCAATGCTCGCGCAAACAACTCGGCGGCCAGCCACATCGCGGCAATTGCCAGTGTCAGGCGCACAGCGATATTGCTTGGCGTTTTCTCTGCCCGCCGGGTGAGTTGTGTTTTGATGATGCTTTACAGGGACGCTGGTGCAGCGATCTCAGTGAGGAGATCGGGGATTTTGTGATTAAACGCCGTGATGGCCCGTGGTCGTATCAGCTGGCAGTCGTCAGCGACGATATTGACCAGGGCGTCACCCATATCGTGCGTGGCATCGACCTGATCGACTCCACCGCGCGCCAGATTCTGCTCTACCAGGCGCTGCGCCACACGGCACCACACTACGCCCATATTCCGGTCGCACTGGAAGCCAACGGGCAAAAGCTGAGTAAACAGAATCTGGCGCAAGCCTTAACAACGCAAAACATCAGCTACACATTATGGCTGGCACTGAGCTGGCTCGGCCAGCAACCGCCCGCCGCCATCCAATCGCTTGCCCCTGGCGAACTGCTCGACTGGGGCGTCGCGCACTGGCAGTCACAAACACTGGCCGGACAGCGCGAACGACCGGCACCCGCTGGCTTTCAGCGCGAAGCGTCTGCCGACTGACAACTTTGTGGTACGCTTGCCGCTTTCATTTTACGACGGCGTGGCTATGTACGATTACCGCCTTGGATTGGCACTGTTGGTGGGGATTTATATGTTCTCCCCCATCATGATGGACTGGTGGCTGGATGACCGCGGCGCCTGGTACAAACCCTTTGCTGTCTGGCTATTGTTGATTGGCTTTTACATCTGGCTGAACCATAAGCGGGGTGATGATGAGCTTTAGTCTGGGCCAGCTGGGGCTGATCGTTCTGGGCTACCTCGGCGCATTATTTACCACCGCCTACTCCGTTGAACGCGGCTGGGTGCCACGCCACTGGGTACGCCATCCACTGGTGTATATCTTCTCATTGGGGGTTTATGCCAGCGCCTGGGCCTTTTATGGCTCGGTCGGTATGGCTAACCAATACGGCTATGGCTTCCTCGCCTATTACCTTGGCATCTCCGGCGCCTTCGTCATGTCGCCGATTCTGCTGCGTCCGATTCTGCATATTGCCCGTATTTATCAGCTGGGATCACTGGCCGATTTGCTCGCCTTCCGTTACCGCTCGCGTCTGGCCGGTATGCTGGTGTCGGTGTTTACGCTGGCGGTAGTGATTCCGATGCTGACCCTGCAGATCAGCGCCATTGCCGACACCCTGCATTTGCTCAACAGCGAATGGCCGGCGACCACGCTGGCATTCGGCTTCTGTATCATCATGATCATTTTTGCTGTGCTGTTCGGTGCGCGTCATGTATCGCCACGGGAAAAGCACGAAGGGCTGGTCTTTGCCCTGGCCTTTGAATCCCTGCTGAAGCTGACCGCCATTCTGGTACTGGCCGGCGTGGCGTTATTTGGCATTTTTGATCAGGTTGGCGGTCTGGAGCAGTGGCTGATTGATAACCAGGACCGCCTGTCCAACCAGCAGATTACCCTGCAGGAAGGCCCGTGGCGCACGCTGCTGCTGGTGTTTTTTGCCGCAGCCATCGTCATGCCGCACATGTTTCATGTGACCTTCACCGAAAACGTAAACAGCGACGCGCTGAAACCAGCCAGCTGGGGTTTTCCGTTATTCCTGCTGGCCATGAGCATGGCGGTACCGCCGATTCTGTGGGCTGGGATTTATCTGGATGTTCAAACCCCGGCCGAATACTTTGCCATTGGTATCGGCCTGAAACTGGAATCACCGTTTCTGGTCATCCTGACCTTTGTCGGCGGCCTGGCCGCGGCCTCAGGCATCATGATTGTGATTACCCTGGCCACGGCGGCGATGTTTCTCAATCATCTGGTACTGCCCTTCCACAAACCCAGTCCGCGTCATGATTTTTATCGCTGGCTGCTGTGGATGCGGCGCTCACTCATCGCTGGCATTCTGCTGCTCGCGTACGGTTTTTATCGTTCCGTCGGAGCCGATCTGGACCTTAACCGCCTGGGCATTCTCGCCTTTGTCGCCGCCCTGCAATTTTTGCCCGGCGTATTGGGCTTGTTGTACTGGCCGAAATCCAATCGCAAAGGATTTTTATCCGGCCTGATCGCCGGCATTCTGGTGTGGATCTACGCCATGCTGCTGCCGTTCTCCGAACTGGCGCTGGGCTGGAATGTTCCCCTGCCGCTGGCGGCGGTGGATGAAAGCAACTGGCACCTGGCAGCGCTGTCGGCCTTCGCCATTAACCTGCTGCTGTTTGTTTTGGTGAGCCTCAGCAGCAAGCAGAAAGCCTCGGAAATGTCCGCTGCCGAAGCCTGCTCCATCGATACCGTTTCGCGTCCCAGTCGCCGGCCGCTGATTGCCGGTAACTCCAATGATGTGATTATGTCGCTGAGCAAACCGCTGGGCCGTTACGTCGCTGAGCGCGAGGTGTATCAGGCGCTGACCGACCTCGACCTGCCCTCTTACGAAGACCGACCCTACGCCCTGCGCCGCCTGCGCGCACGGCTGGAGGCCAATCTGTCCGGCCTGATGGGGCCAACCGTGGCGCACGATATTGTCAGCCGCTATCTGCCGTTTCAGGAAAATGCCGAACTCAGCGAAGATATTTACCAGATTGAACAGCGCCTGGAAGGCTTCCATGACCGCCTGAGCGGATTGGCCGGTGAACTGGATAACCTGCGCCGCTATCACCGTCAGACACTGGAACGCCTGCCGATGGGGGTGTGCTCGCTGGCCGATGACGGCGAGATTCTGATGTGGAATCAGGCGATGACTGAGCTGACCCAGATCGACGCCGCCCAGGTAACCGGCTCACACCTCAGCCGCCTGCCTCCTCCCTGGAACCAGTTGCTGCAGGATTTTGTCGTCAACGAGCCGATGCACGAGCACAAAAAGCGCGTTGATATTGGTGCCCGTCCGCGCTGGTACAGCCTGCATAAATCGGTGATCAAACCCAGTGGCGGTCAGCCCGGCGGGATTGTCGTGCTGATGGAAGATCAGACCGAAACCCAGTTACTGGAAGACGAACTGATGCACAGCGAGCGGCTGGCTTCTATTGGCCGTCTGGCGGCGGGTGTAGCGCACGAAATTGGCAACCCGATTACCGGTATCGACTGTCTGGCGCAAACCATCCGCTACGAAACCGATAACCCCGAGCTGCTGGAAATGGCCAACCAAATTCAGGAGCAGACCAAACGGGTTACCCGCATCGTGCAGTCGCTGATGAACTTTGCCCACGCCGGCCATCATTCTACCGAACACGAGCCGGTCAGCCTGGCGCATGTGATTGATGAGGCGATGCAACTGCTGCGTCTGAGCAAACGCAGCCAGGACATTGCCTTTATTAATGAGTGTGCCGCTGACGTTATGATGCTCGGCGATGACCAGCGTCTGGTACAGGTATTTGTCAATCTGCTGAGCAATGCCCGCGATGCCAGCGAGCCCGGACAAACCATTCGTGTCGTCGCAGAAACCGACGAGCACCAGGTGGTGTTGCGCATTATCGATCAGGGACATGGGATTCCGGCCGATAAGGTCGACCGTATTTTCGAACCTTTTTTCACCACCAAAGACGTCGGCAAAGGCACCGGACTGGGACTGTCACTGGTGTACTCCATTATCGAAGAGCACTACGGCCACATCGCCATCGAAAGTCCGGTCGCCGACGGCCGCGGCACTTGTGTTAAAGTCAGTCTGCCACGTTATCATCACATTGAAGAATCGGAACCCGTTGCATGAGTCACATCCTGGTTGTTGAAGACGAAGCCATTATCCGTCAGTCCGTGCGCCGCCTGTTGCAGCGTCATGACTACGAAGTCACCGATGTGGATTCCCTTGATGCCGCCAAACGTGAAGACTTCAGCCGTTACAGCCTGATCATCAGCGACCTCCGCCTGCCCGGCGGTATGGGAACCGAGCTGGTCGAGTTGGCCGGAGACACTCCGGTACTGATCATGACCAGCTACGCCAGCCTGCGCTCCGCCGTCGATGCGATGAAAATGGGGGCGGTCGATTACATCGCCAAACCGTTTGATCACGATGAAATGATCAAGGCCGTGCAGCGTATTCTGAAAGAATCCAGCCTCAGCCATAAACCGACCAATACTGACCTGCGCAAAGAAGTCAGCCGCGAGTATCCGGTCAGTGGCATTATTGGCAGCTGTGAACCCATGCTGCTGTTGTTCAAAAAAATTAATAAAGTTGCCCCTACCGATGCCACCGTCCTGATTCAGGGTGAATCGGGTACCGGTAAAGAGCTGGTTGCACGGGCGCTGCACAACCAAAGCCGCCGCCACAACGCTGAAATGATTTCGGTGAACTGTGCCGCCATTCCGGAAACCCTGATCGAATCTGAACTGTTCGGCCATGAAAAAGGCGCCTTTACCGGGGCCAATGCCATGCGTCAGGGCCTGGTTGAAGCGGCCGACGGCGGCACCCTGTTTCTCGATGAAATCGGTGAATTACCCCTCGAAGCCCAGGCGCGCTTGCTGCGGGTATTGCAGGAAGGTGAGATTCGCCGTGTGGGCTCGGTACAAAGCAGAAAAGTCGATGTACGTCTGGTGGCCGCAACCCACCGCAATCTGAAAGACCTCGCCAGCCGTGGTGAATTCCGAGAAGACCTTTATTACCGCCTGAATGTGGTTGAGCTGCATTTACCAGCGCTGCGCGAACGGGGCGACGATGTGGTCGAAATTGCCGCCGCCATGCTCACCCGCGCCTGCGAGAAAATGCAGCAGCCAGCGATGCACTTTACCGCAGAGGCCACTCAGGCCATCCGCCAGTACAACTGGCCGGGTAACGTTCGTGAGCTGGAAAACGCGGTGGAACGTGCCGTGATTCTGGCCGATGACGACAGGATTGAGGCTGAATTATTGGGTATCGACCTGTCACCGGATCGCTACGTCAGCCCGGCAATGCGTGAAAACCTGCTGCAGAATGAACAATACGGGCCAGTTGATGGTCAGACCCAGCAAGGCGATCTATCTTTGGATGATTACTTTGTGCACTTTGTGCTGGAAAACGAGCACAACATGACCGAGACCGATCTGGCACGCAAACTCGGAATATCGCGTAAAAGCCTGTGGGAACGCCGTCAGCGTCTGGGCATCCCGCGCAAGAAAGGCAGCAAGTAGTCATTCACGCCCAGAGCCAGGCTCAGATCAACCTCTGCCAGCGCACAAAGTGTAACCGCCCGGTTACACTTTCTTCTCAATATCAGTCATTTACCGCCACCGGTGGTAACACTTTAGTGGAACGCAATTCGCGTCACCTCTCTCGAAAACCCACAACCCATTGATATTCAACGATTTTATTTTATTTTCACTTATTGGCATGGCATTCGCTATATAGTTATCAAAGCAATAAAAAATGCGCCTCATAAAATAAAAATAAGAATCCTGAGCGCGACAGGCCAAACAATAAAAATAAAACCGGCCATTGAGTTCATAACAATAATAACAAGCCCCGACTCACTGAAAGACGATTGCTTTGCCTGCGAAACAGCTGGCAAAGCAATCATCTCTCTTATCTGACCCACTCTTGTTCATCCAACATCTGATTCATACAAACTCTGTTTTTAGCAAACGCTTCCCCATAACCGCTCCGGTATCGCCCCCTGTTCAAGCCATCATGTCTGATGCGCAGCGACACCACTCTTTGATTGCGGCATAACACTCAGTACAACAGCACATCCGCTTCTATCTGCTCAGTCATGCTCTGAAGCCGCGCTCCTCTCATGCCATCCATGAAACAAAAGCCATACTTTATCATGATCAAAAAAGCGCCAGCATTCACAGGTTACCCTGACATGCCACAAAGGTTACACGTTGTTACCCTGGGAACATTTATTGTTACCTCAGGCCTCGAATGAAGTAACACTTTAGTCGAACACATTGGTAACAACACCTTATAAAAACAGTAACCTACTGATTTTAAAGGGAAATTAAAATCTGGCACGACGAATGCTTTATACATAACAGAACACTGCGGCGAACAATAAAAATAACAAACGTCCTCAGTGCCAAACCGGCGACTTATAAAAATAACAAAGCGCCGGAACAAACGGTCTTCGATAACAACAACAATAAAAGACCGGTGTTATGAACACGCTGTTTTGAATGCACAGCTCCATGCTGTGAAGAATAAGAAAAATAAAGGGCAGGAACCTGTCCATTCAAAACAGTCGGTTCGCCAGGTTGAAAAATAACAATAAGAAAAGAGCAGACTCACAAAGCCGCCCATGCGGCTTTTTGTTTGCCTGCAATTTGTTCACCGTGCCTCACGCTCTGTATTGCTCCATATTTATCGCCGCTAAGAACCGCACAGATGAAGGTGCAGCATGATTCAGAGGTTCCTTAAATTCAGGTGAACCGTTACACTCGCCTGCTTCTTTGCAAGACTAAGACTTCTGAATCCGTGAAACGGCCAACCAATTTGATCAAATCTGTCATTCGCCTGTTCGGCAAAAAGAAAGCGCGCACCGATGTCCAACTGACCATCGTGCCACGTGATGAGCACAGCATCAGTCGTAATAACCTCAGCGAAAATGCTCTCAAGGTTCTGTATCGCCTGAATAAAGCCGGGCACCAGGCATTACTGGTTGGTGGTGGCGTTCGCGATACGCTGCTGGGCCTGCATCCGAAAGACTTTGATGTCGCCACCGACGCGACCCCGGAGCAGGTGAATCAGCTGTTCCGCAATTCACGCCTGATCGGCCGTCGTTTCAAACTGGTACACGTGGTGTTTGGCCGTGACGTTATCGAAGTTGCCACCTTCCGCGCGCCGCCAACCGAAGAACATTCGAATAAAATTGCCGCCAAGGGCGATCAGGGCATGATCCTGCGTGACAATGTCTACGGCAATAAAGATGAAGATGCCGTTCGTCGCGACTTCACCATTAATGCCTTGTATTACGACATTGCCGACTACAGCGTACACGCCTATGCCGGTGGTTGGGATGATTTACAGAACCGTCGTCTGCGCCTGATTGGTGACCCGGAAACGCGTTATCGTGAAGACCCGGTGCGTATGCTTCGCGCTATTCGCTTTGCCGCTAAACTGGATTTCACCATTGAAGCGCACACCGCAGAACCGATTCCGGTAATGGCTCCGCTGCTGACACAGATTCCGTCAGCTCGTTTATTTGAAGAAATCCTTAAACTGTTCCTGCACGGCAAAGCGCTCGATACTCTGCGTCTGCTGCGTGAGTACCAGCTGTTTGGCCCGCTGTTTCCGGCGACCGAGCAGTGCCTGGGCGATGATGCACTGGCACTGACCATGGCGGAAAATACCATGCGCAACACCGATGAACGCATCCATGCGGGTAAATCGGTAACACCGTATTTCTTCCTCGCTGCCCTGCTGTGGCCGCCATTGGTTCGTATCCAGAAAGAATTCGAAGCCAAAGGCATGGCACCGCATCCTGCCCTGCAAAAAGCCGCCGACCGCGTGCTGGCACAACAGATTCAAAGCACCGCCATTCCTAAGCGTTTCTCCATTCCGATGCGTGAAATCTGGGAGATGCAATTGCGTCTGGCCCGCACCCAAAGCCGTAAGGCGGAAGATCTGCTGACCCACCCACGCTTCCGCGCTGCCTATGACTTCGTGCTGCTGCGCGAGCAGTCCGGTGAGAACCTGAATGGCATCGGTGGCTTCTGGACGCGCCTGCAACAGGAGCATCCGGATCTGGTGCAAAGCCGTCCACCCCGCGATTTTGATCGTAATAACGAATCGGGCGATCAGGGCGAATTCAAAAAACGCCGCCGTCGCGCACCGCGTAACCGCAACCGCCGCCCGCCTCAGGCTAACTGACGGCGGCCGTTCATACCCATGATTCGCTGCTTTATTGGCCTCGGTGCCAACCTTGATGATCCTGCCGCGCAGATTGCTATCGCCCTGCGCGCGCTGGCCAGGCTTCCCGACAGCCGGCTACTGCGCTGCTCTTCCCTGTATGGCAGCAAACCATTAGGGCCGCAGGATCAGCCAGACTACGTCAATGCGGTCGCTGAGCTGCAAACCACTCTTGAGCCTCTGGCTCTGCTGGATGCCCTGCAGGCGCAGGAGCGTGAACAGGGACGTATCAAGCACCGCCACTGGGGTGAGCGCTGTATCGACCTGGACCTGCTGCTGTACGGTGATCTGACCCTGCTCAGCGAACGTCTGAATATCCCTCACCACGAAATGCACAAACGCAGTTTTGTTCTGCTGCCTCTGCGTGAAATTGCGGCCGACCTGCACCTGCCCGATGGCCGCGCCATTACTGATCTGCAGCCGGAATTCGGTGGCGATCTGCAACGCATCGGGCCACCGCCACAGGTTT
This sequence comes from Thalassolituus pacificus, assembly GCF_025318105.1. Classification (NCBI taxonomy): domain Bacteria; kingdom Pseudomonadati; phylum Pseudomonadota; class Gammaproteobacteria; order Oceanospirillales; family Oceanospirillaceae; genus Thalassolituus; species Thalassolituus pacificus. Next base: position 178,292 of record NZ_JAOANI010000028.1, on the reverse strand, counting down.
GTTGACTGCTCTGACAGTTGACTTATAAACGCCAATCCGCACCATACGCCCCAGATTTGTTTCTAAACAAAACGCTGTAACCGGAGAATGACCATGAGTCCCATCAGTATCCGCTCACTGCAGGCAATGAAAGCCGGGCAGGAAAAATTTTCAGTCCTGACCGCCTACGACGCGACCTTCGCCCAACTGGCGGCCGATGCCGGCGTTGAAGTGCTGCTGGTCGGCGACTCCCTCGGCAACGTTATTCAGGGCCAGGACAGCACACTGCCGGTTACGGTTGATCATATGGTCTATCACACCGAAGCGGTCGTCCGTGGCAACCGGCGCGCCAAGCGTCCGGCATTGATCATGACGGACCTGCCATTCATGAGTTATGGCAACCTGGAACAGGGGCTCGAAAGCGCCCGCAAAGTGATGCAGGCCGGTGCGCACATGGTCAAACTGGAAGGTGATGACTGGCTGATTCCACTGGTTGAATCTCTGGGCCGTCAGGGCGTGCCGGTGTGCGTACACCTCGGCCTGACACCGCAATCGGTGAACAAATTCGGCGGCTACCGCGTTCAGGGCCGTGAAGACGATAAAGCCGAAGCCATGCTGGCCCACTGCATCGCACTGGAGAAAGCCGGTACCGACCTGCTGCTGCTGGAATGCGTGCCCAGCACTCTGGCCGCCCGGATCAGCGCTGCGGTGTCGATTCCGGTTGTCGGCATCGGCGCCGGAGCCGACACCGATGCGCAGGTGCTGGTGATGCACGATATGCTGGGCCTGAACTCCGGTTTCACTCCTAAGTTTGTGAAAAACTTCCTGACCGATGGCCGCAATGTACAACAGGCTTTTGCCGCCTATGTGGCAGAAGTGAAATCCGGCCAATTCCCGGCCGCCGAGCACGGATTCAGCGCATGATTACCGTTCATACCATCAGCGAACTGCGTGAGCACGTCCGCAACGCCCGCAGCAATGGCCGTCGTATCGGTTTTGTGCCAACCATGGGTAATCTGCACGAAGGCCATATCAGCCTGATTGAGCGCTCACTGGCGGAAGACTGCTTTACCGTCTCATCCATCTTTGTGAATCCGCTGCAGTTTAACGACCAGAGCGATTTGGCGCGTTATCCGCGCACCCTGCCGGCGGATCAGGAAAAACTGGCGGCAGCAGGTTGCGATCTGTTATTTGCACCCGACGTCAATGAGATGTACCCCAACGGACAGGACGCCCAAAGCATTGTGCATGTGCCGGTCGTGTCCGAGGGCCTGTGCGGCGGCAGCCGCCCGGGGCATTTTGATGGCGTATCCACGGTGGTCAGCAAACTGTTCAATCAGGTTCTGCCGGATATCGCCTTCTTTGGTGAAAAAGACTTTCAGCAGGTGGCGGTGATCCGCAAGATGGTAAACGACCTGTGCATGCCGGTAGAAATCGTCCCGGTAGCCACCAAACGGGCTGATGACGGACTCGCCTTAAGTTCGCGTAACGGTTATCTGAACGCCGATGAACGCGCGCTGGCGCCGGGCCTGTACCTGACCCTGACCGAGATTGCCGCCGACTTCAAGGCCGGCAAAGACCTTGCCGTCAGTCTGAAAGAAGCGGCAGAACGTCTGCAGCAGCGTGGTTTCCGTCCCGATTACCTGGAAATCCGCCGTTCCTCAGACCTGGCAACCGCCACTCTGGGTGATCACTCTGTCGTCGTTTTGGCCGCGGCTTTCCTTGGCTCAGCGCGCTTAATTGATAATCTTCAGGTGACATTGAATCAGGCGAATGATTGAGGCATACTTCGCCGCCTTGCGCCCATATGGGTGATAAGTGAACAATTCCGGCGTCGCGGGATTCTGTCCTGCGGCGAAGAATCGTCCGAATAGTAAAGAAAGGGTTTACCATGCAATCCATCATGCTCAAAGCCAAGCTTCATCAGGCAAGGGTTACGCACTCAGTCCTGAACTATGAAGGCTCTTGTGCCATTGACGGCCAGTTACTGGATCTCGCGGGCATGCGTGAGTTTGAACAGATCCAGATCTATAACATCAATAATGGCAAACGCTTCACCACCTATATTATTCGTGGCGAAGATGGTTCAGGTATCATTTCCGTTAATGGTGCTGCAGCGCATATGGCTGATGTGGGCGACCGCATTATTATTTGTGCTTACGCGAACTATGACGAAAAAGAACTGGCTACGTTCAAGCCTAAAATGGTTTACCTGAACGCCGATAACAGCGTCAGCCATACCAGCTTCGATATTCCGGTTCAGGTTGCCTGAGTTCATCTCACAGCCTGCCCCATAAACGCCGCTTTTCAGCGGCGTTTTTTTTACTTCGCTCACCCGGACAATACTTACGTTCTGCTGGCAATACTTCCCCCCTGAGCTTTGCCGTTGTTGCTGCCTTCCGTATACTCGCCGCATCTGATTTGTCGTTGTTATCCGACCGTATTTAAGGAAAGCCCATGGCCGTTACAGGAAGCCTGACCCAGTCTGAGATCTGGAAATCGCTGCAGCAGCATCATCTGTCCATCAAAGACCAGCATATGCGCGACTGGTTTGCTGATGATCCTTACCGTTTTGAGCGCTTCCATATCCAGGCAGCCGGACTGAGTCTGGATTACTCCAAAAACCGGGTCACCGAAGAAACCATGCGCCTGCTGCTGCAACTGGCCAAAGAGCGCGAACTGCCGTTGCACATAGACAATATGTTCAGTGGTGAGGCCATCAACCGCAGCGAAAAGCGCCCGGCTCTGCATACCGCCCTGCGCAATTTCAGCGACCGTCCGGTGATGGTGAACGGCCAGGACATCATGCCGGAAATCAAAGACACCGTGCATCGTATGGAAGAGTTCTGCTGGAAGATCCGCCGTAACCAATGGCGTGGCTACAGCAACAAACCTTTTACCGACGTGGTATCCATTGGCATCGGCGGTTCATTCCTTGGCCCCAAACTGGCTTCCGGAGCGCTGAAACCTTACTGGGACAGTCGCCTGACGATCCACTATCTGGCCAATATTGACGGCTCGCACATTACCGAGATTCTTAAACGTCTCGATCCGGCCACCACGCTGTTTATTATCCAGTCAAAGTCGTTCAGTACGCAGGAAACCCTGAAGAATGCGCTGGCCTGCCGGCGCTGGTTCCTCGATAACGGCGGCAACGAAAGCGATCTGGCCAAGCACTTTACCGCCGTATCATCCAACGTTGAAAAAGCCGTTGAATTTGGTATCGCCAAAGAAAATATTTTCCCGATGTGGGATTGGGTCGGCGGCCGTTATTCACTCTGGTCAGCCATTGGTCTGCCGCTGGCGCTGGCGATTGGCATCGACAACTTCCGCGATTTGTTACGCGGTGCCTTTGAAATGGACGAGCATTTCCGCACCGCGCCACTGGAACAGAATATGCCGGTACTGATGGCATTGCTGGGGGTCTGGTATGTCAATTTCTTTGGTGTGAACTCCCACGCCATTCTGCCCTACGACCATTATCTGCGCACATTACCGGCCCACCTGCAGCAACTGGATATGGAAAGTAACGGTAAGTCGGTGACCGCCGATGGTTATCAGGTTGACTATCAGACCGGCCCGATCATTTGGGGTGGTGTAGGCACCAACGGCCAGCATGCATTTCACCAGCTGCTGCATCAGGGCACCCACTTCTCGCCCTGTGACTTCATTATGCCAATGTGCAGCCACAACCCCATTGATAACTTCCACGCCATACTGGTCTCCAACTGCCTGAGCCAAAGTCAGGCCCTGCTGCAGGGCAAATCGGAAGAAGAAGCGGTTGAGGAACTGATTGCCGCCGGCATGAGCAAAGCCGAAGCCATCGTCCTGGCGCCGCAGAAGGTAATCCCCGGAAACCGCCCAAGTAACACGCTGTACTACCCGAAATCCAAGCCCCAGACCATCGGGGCCTTAATCGCACTGTATGAACATAAAGTGGCCGCTCAGGGCATGCTCTGGGGCGTTAACTCCTTCGATCAGTGGGGTGTTGAGCTGGGCAAGCAGCTTGGTAATAAAGTATTGGAAGCGCTGGAATCACAACGTATTCCGCAGCATTTTGATGGTTCTACCAACGGCCTCGTGCGTGCGTTCCAGCAGATGCAGGAAATGCTCTGATCCCGTCTGATACTCAGGCATGAGCCCTGCCTCATGCCTGAGCACTACTAAATACCCTTATTTTCTTCCGCCGCAAAGGACGCGCTGACTATCACGTCAGTTCGCTTGAGCAGCGGCGTTTCATCGGCTATTCCTAATGCTGAGTTATCAATCAGGATGATGCTGAATGACCCTGTTCAACGGACTATCACTGCGTTACAAAATATTCGCCATTGCCCTGACGGGCGCCGCCGGCTTTATCATCTATCTGGGCTACTCGCTTTTGGCACAACAGCGAATGGAGTCCAGCCTGAACCACATGGAAAAGATCACCTTCCCGCTGACGGAAAAAATCGACCACAGCGGTCTGTTGCTGTTTAAGGTGCGGAACGAACTGGCCAACGCGGTGGCTGACCTGGATGAAGACCGCATCAACGAAGCACGCCGCCACCATGAGGATATGCAGGCAACGCTGACCGACATCCGCCAGCTGCTGCCGGACAGCCAACAACAACTGCAGGAGCTGAACGCCGCTTACAACCAGTACTGGGCGAGTGCCAGCCAGATGGCCGAAGGGATGATTCAGGGCACAATTGAACTTGCGCAACTGGCCCAGCAGGCGCAAAAAGCCAATCAGACTTACGATGCGTTCAGCAAAATGCTGGAACAACTGCGTCAGCAAAACTACCGTAATTTCTCCGCCGAAATTCAGGCAACCAGTAATGAAAGCAGCCGTACCCTGCAAGTGGGACTGGTCATTGCTCTGATCATGATCGCCATGCTGCAGTTTACGGCCTGGTATATATCCAGCCTGATCACCCGCCTGGTCAACCGTATTGTGCACTCGCTGGGAGCCATGGCGACTGGCCATGGTGACCTCACCGTACGCCTGCAAACCCGCGCTACCGACGAAATCGGTAAACTGGTCACCAACTTCAATGGCTTTATCAGCCATCTGCAACTGCTGGTACGGGTAATGGCCAACCTCAGTCTGGGCGTTTCGGCGGGTTCAGAAAAAGTACTGACCATCGCCACCGCGACCCGCCGTGGTATCGAGCATCAGCAGGATGAAATTGAACAGGTGGCTACCGCCGTCAATCAGATGTCAGCCACCGCCTCCGAAGTGGCTGAGAGCGCGGAGTCCGCTGCCGATGCAACACGCAAAGCCAGTGACGAGACCAGCGCCTCACAAAAAGTGATGGAAGCGAATATCCGCGCCATTACCGAGCTGGTAGAGGATGTTCAGCGTGCGCGCGACGTCATCCAGACGCTGTCCAAAGAAAGCGAGTTAATCGGTAATGCTTCAAAAACCATTCAGGGCATTGCTGCACAAACCAACCTGCTGGCACTGAATGCTGCCATCGAAGCCGCCCGGGCCGGTGAACAGGGCCGTGGCTTTGCCGTCGTCGCCGATGAAGTACGGGCACTGGCGGCCCGTACCGAAGAAACCACCAGCGATATTCAGAGTGTTACCGAACGACTCAACCGCAATATGCAGGAGGCGGTACAGGTGATGGAGCTGAGCCAGAGCAATGCACAGAAAGCGGTCGAACAATCACGTCAGGCCGAAAGCTCACTCAACAGCATCATGCAGCACGTGACCACCATCAACAATATGAACGCACAGGTGGCCACCGCCGCCGAAGAGCAAAGCCAGGTCGCTGCCGAAATCAGCGCCAACATCGTGCGTATTAATCAGGTATCCGAAAACACCGTGCGCGAAGCCACCAATACCGCCAGCGCTTCCGAACAGCTGGCGGAACAGGCTGAGCAACTGCGCAGCATCGTAAACGAGTTTAAAGTTTAGGATCAGGTGTCATTCGGCCAGGGCCTGTTAACACTAAGTGAACCGGACCTGCTGAGAGCCAGTTTTTCTCAGAACAAGGAGAGAGAAGTGATATTAGCAGGCTAAATGAATGACGAACGACGATGTTTATGGGGAAAACTGGCTTCAGCCCGAAGGGTTATCGCTAAAAATCCCTCATCCTGCGTTGCTGTTCGTTCGCTTAACCCGTTAGGCAACACTCTCAGCGCCTTGCCTGAGACATTTTTAGCCAATAACAGGCCTGTTCAATTAGTGTTAACAGGCCCTAAAATAGCCGCCTTATTTTAAGCGCGTGGCAGAGGTATTATCACTGTCACGCGCCTTGCTATCAGGACGGCCACCATGTCTGTACATTCTGCATCCGCACACGCTTCTTTTCATGCCATTGAATGGCGCCAGCAAAGCCTGCACCTGCTTGATCAGCGCGTTCTCCCGCACGAACACCGTGTACTCGAATACACCACCGCCGCCGAAGTCGCCGATGCTATCCGCGCCATGGTCGTGCGCGGTGCCCCGGCCATTGGTATTGCCGCGGCTTATGGCTATGCTCTGGACGCACTGGCCGGACGCGATCTGCAACAGGCTTATCATGTTCTGGCAGAATCCCGCCCAACCGCCGTGAATCTGTTCTGGGCGCTGGAGCGTATGGCCGCGCTGAACTCCGCCGATGCTCATACACTGGTGGCCGAAGCCCGTAAGATTCACGAAGAAGACATTGCCGCCAACCTCGCCATGGGCGAATTCGGTGCCTCGGTATTGCCGGAAAATGCCGTGATCTACACCCACTGCAACACCGGCGCACTGGCCACCGGTGGTCATGGCACCGCCCTTGGCATTATCCGCAGCGGTTATGCTGAAGGTAAGGTTACTCAGGTGTATGCCGGTGAAACCCGCCCATGGTTACAGGGGGCACGTCTCACCGCCTGGGAGTTGATGCAGGATCAGATTCCGGTATCGCTGGTCTGCGACGGCGCGGCTGCACAACTGTTCCGTCAGGGTAATGTGGATTGGGTCATTGTTGGTGCCGACCGCATTACCGCCAACGGCGATGTGGCCAACAAAATCGGTACCTACAGCCTGGCCGTTCTGGCCAAGCATCATGGTGTCAAAGTCATGGTCGCCGCACCGACCACCACCTTCGACTTAACCCTGGCCAGCGGCGACGATATTCCGATTGAGCAGCGCCCACAGGAAGAAGTCACCAGCCTGTTTGGCCACCCTATTGCACCGCAAGGCTGCCATGCAATTAACCCGTCATTTGATGTTACCCCGGCCGGGCTGATTGATGTGATCGCCACCGAAAAAGGCCTGATCATGCAACCCGACCGCGACAGCGTTGCGCTGCTGCTGGCGCGCTGAGGAATGGCCATGTTCAATCAGCAGGATTTTGCCCGCGCCGCCCAGGCGCTGTGCGATTACGGCCGCATCCTCTACAGCCGTGGCTGGTCACCGGCCACCAGTTCCAACTATTCCGTACGCCTGAATGAGCAGTGCTGCGCGCTGACCAGCTCAGGCAAGCATAAAGGCGAGCTCACTCCGGCGGATATTCTGGTCGTTGACTGGCAAGGCCACGCACTGACTTCAGGCAAGCCTTCCGCCGAAACCCTGTTGCATACTCAATTGTATGAGCGTGATCCGACCATTGGTGCTGTGCTTCATACCCATTCGCCGGTGGCGGTGGTGCTGTCACAAATCTGGCCACAGGATCAGCTACAGCTTAGCGGCTGGGAACTGCAGAAAGCCTTTGCCGGGGAAACTACCCACGAAGACACCCTCAGCTTCCCGCTGTTTGCCAACGATCAGGACATTGCCCGTCTGGCCGCTCTGGTCGAACAGCACATGAGCACCCAGGGCCAGGGCCACGCCTACCTGATACGCGGCCACGGCGTGTACACCTGGGGCAAAGATCTGGCGGAATGTTTCCGTCATCTGGAAGCGCTGGAAAACCTGTTAGGCTACCAGCTCGAATTGCTGAAACTCCGTCAACTCTAAGGGACTGCCATGAGCATTATCCGCATCTATACCGATCACGATACAACGAACCTGTTGTTCACCAGTGATAACAGCAGCAAGATTCAGTCGCGACTGGCGGAGATCGGCGTACGCTTCGAGCAGTGGCAAACCGGCAGCGACCTCAGTGCCGGGGCGCAACAGGAAGAAGTCATCAGCGCCTATCAACAGGATATCGAACGCCTGATGCGTGAGGACGGTTACCAAACTGTGGATGTGGTCAGTCTTAATTCCGATCATCCGCAAAAGGCTGAACTGCGCCAGAAATTCCTCAGCGAACATACTCACAGCGAAGACGAAGTACGCTTTTTTGTCTCCGGTGAAGGTCTGTTCACCCTGCACGCCGAACAAAAAATCTTTGAAGTGTTATGCCAGAAAGGCGACCTGATCAGCGTACCGGCCAATACTCCCCACTGGTTTGATATGGGACCGAACCCCGGTTTTATTGCCATCCGTCTGTTTAATAATCCCGACGGCTGGGTCGCCAACTTTACCGGCAGCGACATCGCCGAACGCTTTAACCGTCTGGAAAACTGAGCCGCAACCCTGATGACCGTAAAACTGATTCTGACCGATATTGAGGGCACCACGTCCTCCATTGCGTTTGTTAAAGACGTGTTGTTCCCCTATGCCGCACAGCATTTACCGGACTATATACGCAACCATCTGAGTAATCCCCAGGTGCAAGAACACCTGACGGCTACAGCACAACTGGCTGCCGCGGAGGGCCTGAATATTGATGCCAGCGATCATGAAGCGCTGATCGCCCTGCTGCAGGAATGGATCGCCGCCGACCGCAAAGTAACACCGCTGAAAGCACTGCAGGGGCTGATCTGGGAATCGGGCTACAAGAACCGTGATTACGCCGCCCATATGTATGCCGATGCCACCGAATATCTGCAGCGCTGGCATGCCAACGGTATTCCGCTGTATGTCTATTCTTCTGGCTCAGTACAGGCACAGAAGCTGTTTTTCGGATATTCACAGGATGGCGATCTGCTGCCGTTGTTCAGCGGTCATTTCGATACTCTGGTTGGCGGCAAACGTGAGGCCGGTTCCTACCGGAATATCCTCGCCGAACTGCAGAAGCAACATGATATTCAGGCGGCGGATGTGCTGTTTCTGTCGGATATCGCTGAAGAACTGGATGCCGCGCGCGAAGCGGGCATGCAGACCTGCTGGCTGGTGCGTGATGGTGCATTGCCGCAGAACACCACTCATACCGCCGTCAGCAGCTTTGCCGACATAGTGCTGTGAAGCTCAGCAGCGGCAAAAAAACGGCAGGATTATCCTGCCGTTTTTATTGGGCCTGTCAGCTCGATGCCTTTTCCGCTAAATACGGCTCCAGTTTCAGAATACTTTCTGCCAACGCCGGTGGAATCTCACAGGGACGCCCGGCCTTGTAATCAAAGAACACCAGCAGACTTTCACCTTTGGCCACCAGGCGCGATGTTTCGTGGCTCCAGACCGCGTACTCCTGGGTAATACGCCCGCTCTCCAGCTGCACACTGCGGATACCGACACTCAGCGTGTCCGGGTATTTCACCGGTGCCAGAAATTTAGCATTGGTCGACGCCAGAATCGGCCCGCGGGCGTAGTTGTTCATGTAATCGAGAATTTTCAGGTTGTCGAAATACTGCACCCTCGCACTCTCAAAGTAGCGGAAGAACTGAGCGTTATTGACGTGCTGAAAGGCATCCATTTCGCCCCAGGCCACCGTTACTTCAATGACGACCGGATAATCATACAAATCCTGCATTGCGTTTTCCTGTTGTTAAAGTGGTGAGAACCGGCCTCTGTGTGCCGGTTTTCTGACAATTATTGATGTCTTAAAAGTCAGAAAAGACATTTTAGCAATAGCCGTGCCTTTATTTCCTGAAAGGAATCGTAGTTAGAAAAAATGAAAAATTAATGATTAAAGATCACGGATATGACGAAAAAGCGCGACCCTCTCCGGACGGCAGGCATAAAAAAACCCCGGAGCTTACGCTGCGGGGTTTCTCTTCGTACCAGAAAGTGCCGGAATTACAGCTCGAAGCTGTGGCGCAGGACGATGGTTTCTATACGGTCAGGACCGGTAGAAATGATATCGATTGGCGCTTTGATGGCCTCTTCGATAAAACGCACGTAGGCGCGCGCATTTTCTGGCAGCTCATCAATGCTCTTGGCACCGAAGGTTGACTCCGTCCAGCCTGGCAGCTCTTTATAGACCGGTTTGATTTTATCAAACTGATCAGCACTGGCCGGTACATTAACGGCGTTGCCATCGGCATCTTCATAACCGACACACACCTTAATGGTTTCCAGACCGTCCAGTACGTCGAGCTTGGTCAAACAGATGGTGTTGATGGAGTTAACGCGGATCGCGTGCTTCACCAGCATCGCATCAAACCAGCCACAGCGGCGGTCACGACCGGTCGTGGTGCCTTTCTCTTTGCCAACGGTCGCCAGGTGCACACCCACGTCGTCAAACAGTTCGGTCGGGAACGGACCAGAACCCACACGGGTGGTGTAAGCCTTGGTAATACCCAGAATCTGATCCAGATACAGCGGGCCTACGCCGGAACCGGTCGCTACGCCACCGGCAGTGGTGTTGGACGAGGTTACGAACGGATAGGTACCGTGGTCGATATCCAGCAGTGTGCCCTGGGCACCTTCAAACATGATATCGCCACCGCTTTCGCGGATTTCATGCACCAGGTTCACGGCGTCAACAACAACGTCTTTGATCTGTGCGGCCCAATCCATGCAGGATGCCAGGGTTTCTTCGTAGCTGACTTCGTCAACGCCGTAGTAATTTTTCAGCGAGAAGTTATGGTATTCCATTACTTCTTTCAGCTTGTCGGCAAATTCCGGCTGATACAGATCGCCAACGCGCAGGCCGCGACGGGATACTTTATCTTCGTAGGCCGGGCCGATACCACGACCGGTGGTACCGATCTTGGCATTGCCGCGTTTGATTTCACGGGCCTGATCCAGAGCACAGTGATACGGCAGAATCAGCGGACAGGCATGGGAAATGCGCAGACGCTCCATCACCGGTACACCACGCTCTTCCAGGGCGCGGATCTCTTTCAGCAACGCATCCGGAGCAACCACCACACCGTTCCCGATGATACAGGTCACGCCATCACGCAGGATGCCGGATGGAATCAGGTGCAGTGCGGTTTTTTCACCGTTGATTACCAGTGTATGACCAGCATTGTGACCACCCTGAAAACGCACCACTGCGGCGGCTTTTTCAGTCAGCAGGTCAACAATCTTACCCTTACCTTCGTCACCCCATTGGGTGCCCAGAACAACAACGCTTTTGCCCATCGCGGTATCAATCACTCTAAAAAATTAAGCTTCGACCAGCTGCCACTGGCCATCCAGTTTTTTCAGATACAGATCCGCCCGGATCGCATCATCGTTCAACGGCACCACTACCCGCTTGCCCTGCTCACGCAATTGCGCAATCAGTTGCCATAAGGCCGGGTCATTATCATTGGGTGCAACTACTGTCTGTTTTGCTTCTGTCTGATAGGTACCAAAACGTGCCAGTACTTTCAGATCGGCACTGAAGCCGGTTGCCGGACGGGCACGGCCAAATACGGCACCGGTTTCGTCATAACGGCCTCCCTGGGCAATGGCATCGCCATAACCTGGGATATAAGCGGCAAACACCAGACCGGTGTGATAGTTATAGCCGCGCAGCTCGGTCAGGTCGAAATACAGTGACGTCTGCGGGAAACGCAGCGCCAGCTGTTCAGCCACCTGCTGGATATGCGCCAGTTCAGCGGAGGTTTCCGGTACCAGCTCGGCCATACGGCTGATGGCGGCATCCAGTTTCTGACGGTCGCCCTGCAGGCGGATCAGCAGCGCAAAGGCTTCAGCCAGTGCGGCATCCTGAATTTCGCGCGCGGCCCAGGCTTCAAGGTCGGTGGCGCATTTCAGTTTCAGCAGATCAAATAATTCGCGTTGTTGCTCGGCACTGATACCGGCCTTGGCCGCCAACGCACGGAAGACACCAACATGGCCCAGGTCCAGATGCACCTGCTGCACACCGGCGGACTCAAGCAGGGTCAGCATCAGGCTGATGATCTCAACGTCAGCACCAACACCGGCTTCACCGTACAGTTCAGCACCAATCTGCGTCGGGGTCCGACTGGCCAGCAGCGAGCTGGCCTTGGCGTGGAATACGGTACGGCAATAGCTCAGACGGCTGATGCCTTCCGGCGCCAGACTGTGAGCGTCGATACGGGCAACCTGAGGCGTGGTATCGGCACTCAGGCCCATCAACCGGCCAGACAGCTGGTCAGTGACTTTAAAGGTACGCAGATCGAGATCTTTACCGACGCCGGTCAGCAACGAGTCAAGATATTCAAGCGCCGGTGGAATCACCAGGTCGTAGCCACTGTTATCCAGCTGGTCGAGCAAACGGCGACGCAACTGTTCAATCCGCCGCGCCTGAGGCGGCAGCACTTCTTCAATACCATCCGGCAATAGCCAACGGTCAGCGCTAGTCATCGTCCAGCCTTTTAATTGATTACGTAAAGTAAACCCAGCCCGATCAACATGCTGATCAGACCGGTCATGCGCATCGTGCGATCATCGACGGTAGCCAACTGAGCGACCAGCTTGCGCCATCGGGCGGGGTAGAGAAACGGCATTACCCCTTCAAGAATAAACACCAGGCAGAGGGCGATAGCGAATTCGCGCCATAAATCGGGCTGCACCGGAGGTCCTCAAAAGAAAATCGCACAAAAAAACCGGGCACCAGGCCCGGTTACAGGATTCTACCAAAGCCGCTGCGCCTTGAACATGGTTAAGGCGCGGGCATTGGTTATTGCTTACTTGCCTTTTGCGTCCTTCATATAACGGAAGAAGTCGCTGTCCGGCTCCAGCAGCAACACATCGCCCTGGCTGAAGGTCTGTGTATAGGCCTTCAGGCTACGGGTAAAGGCGTAGAACTCTGGGTCTTTGTTGTAAGCAGACGCATAAATACGTGCAGCTTCAGCATCACCCTCACCCTTGGTGCGCTCTGCATCACGGTAAGCTTCAGCTTCCAGTACGGTTTTCTGACGATCGGCGTCGGCCTGAATACCTTCTGACAGCTCTTTACCCTGTGAGCGGTGTTCGCGTGCTTCACGCTCACGTTCCGCCGACATACGGTTATACACCGAGGCACTCAGATCATCCGGCAGATCGACGGCTTTCACGCGCATATCGAGAATCTCAATACCCAGATCATCCTGAGTTTGCGTATTCAGCGCGGCGGTGAGTTTGGTCATCAGCTGGTCACGCTCACCGGATACCACTTCATGCAGGGTACGGTTGGCGATTTCATCACGCAGACCTTTGTTCACCAGGTTAGCCAGCAGGTTAGAAGCTTCCTGGCGGTTACCGGAAGTGGCTTTGTAGTAGGAATTGACATCCTTAATACGCCACTTGGTGAACGAGTCGACGATCACGTATTTCTTACCGGAGGTCAGAAAATGCGATGGATTGGTATCCAGTGTCAGTACCCGTGCATCAAAACGCTTCACGTTCTGCATAAACGGTACTTTCCAGTGAATACCCGGTTTGATGTCGTTATCGACCACTTCACCGAACTGCAGTTTGATCGCCCGCTCGGTTTCGTTGATGACGTACAGACCCTGACTGGCTACCAACAGCAGCACACCCAGAACGATCAGACTCAATAAAGCTTTCGGAGACATTAACGACCCTCCCTGCGAGTAGTGTTACCAGTGCTGTTCTGACGGGTGCGGACTTCGTTCAGCACCTGATCGGTCAAACGGGAAATATCCCCCGTGCTCAGAGAGCCACCTTCGCCTTTCGCGGCCGGCAGATTCTGCATCAGCTTATCCAGCGGCAGGTACATCATGTTGTTACCGCCTTTAACATCCACCAATACTTTGCTGGTGTTGGTGTACACATCCGACATGGCTTCAATGTACAGACGCTCACGGGTAACCGCCGGCGCTTTTTTGTATTCGGAATACAGGTTATTGAAACGTGCCGCCTCACCTTCTGCGCGAGCAACGATACGGTCTTTATAAGCGCTGGCTTCTTCCAGTTGACGCTGAGCGCGACCTCGGGCTTCCGGCACAACCGCATTGGCGTAGGCTTCAGCTTCGTTGATAAAGCGCTCTTTATCTTGCTTGGCTTTCTGCACGTCATCGAATGCTGCCTTCACCTGAGCCGGTGGGCGGGCATCTTTAATGTTGACGTTGGTCAGCACCATACCGGTCTGATAACGGTCGAGGTAATCCTGCAGACGAATCTGTACTTTCTCGGCCAGCACTGCCCGGCCAGTCGTCAGAATCGGATCCATGGCCGCCGAACCGACTTCATGGCGCAGGGCACTTTCAGCAGCTGACAGCAAAGTACGCTCCGGCAGCTCAACACGCAGGGCGAAAGCAATAGGATCGGCCACCCGGTATTGAGCGTTCAGTTCAACTTCGACGATGTTTTCGTCTTCGGTGAGCATACGTTCTTTGATTTCGGCTTCACGCACTTTGGTGGTGTTGACCGGAATCACCTGATCAACCAGCGGCACTTTAAAGTGCAGACCCGGACTTTCCGTTTTCAGGTATTTACCCAGACGCAGCACAACACCACGTTCCTGCTCGTCGAGGGTATAAAAAGAATTAAAGGCCAGCATCACCACCAGAATGGCCGCCGCAATACCAAAGAAACCGCCGGCACCGCTACCGCTGTTACCGCCGTTATTGTTATTGCCATTTCCCTTACCGAACAGACCGTTAATCTTGTCCATCAGTTGTTTCAGGGCATCATCCAGATCCGGTGGCTGATTACCGCGATTTTTATTACCGCGGTTGTTGTTACCCCAGGGATCATTGGGATTGCCCTTTCCGCCGGGCTCATTCCAGGCCATAAGTCACTCCAGTTAGGCAGACAATTTGATGCGCACGTCCGTATGACAACGCATCCTGAAAAATATCGGAACCGGATGCACCGGGCAAACTGCAATTATTCAGTGCCAGGCTTCCTGTATCGGTTCAAGAAAACGGCTTTCGGCGACATCAGCACGCGCCAGCGCACGCTTGAAATCCTGACGCTGCATTCTCAGGGTCAGTACCATATCACCGTTTTCAGCATAGTGTTCTTTCTGTATGGCACCCAAATCGTAAAGAATTGCACGTAACTTGGCTTCCGCCGGGTGCAGACAGATCTCTTCATTGAAGACTTCGGTGCTCAATAACTCGCCAATGGCCTGATTCAACAAGTCCAGTCCAAGGCGCTGCTGTGCCGATACCCAAACCGCCACAGGTTGCCCCTGATCATCACGATCAATGCGTGCTTCAGCCTGTTCAAGCAGGTCTATTTTGTTATAGACCCGCAGTTGCGGCACAACATCCGCTTCGATTTCTTTTAATACCAGTTCAACCTGCTGAATGTTGCCCTCACGTTCCTGCGCAGCGCAGTCGATGACATGCACCAGCAGATCGGCTTCGGCCGCTTCCTGCAAAGTGGCCTGAAACGCCTCAACCAGTTTATGCGGCAAATGACGGATAAAACCAACGGTATCCGCCAACACCACTTCACCAACATTATCCACTGCAAAACGGCGCAGAGTCGGATCGAGGGTCGCAAATAACTGATCCGCGGCATACACATCAGCCGTCGTCAGGGTATTAAACAACGTCGATTTACCAGCGTTGGTGTAACCGACAATGGCCACACTGGGAATGGATGAGCGCTTGCGCGCACGGCGGTTCTGATCACGCTGGGCATGAACCTTTTCCAGCCGGGCGTTAATATTTTTAACCCGTTCGCGCAGCAGACGGCGGTCGGTTTCGAGCTGGGTTTCACCCGGCCCGCGCAGACCAATCCCCCCTTTCTGACGCTCAAGGTGAGTCCAGCCACGGATCAGACGGGTCGACTGAAACTGCAGCTGCGCCAATTCAACCTGCAGCTTACCTTCATGGGTACGCGCACGCTGGGCAAAAATATCGAGAATCAGACCGGTACGGTCGAGAACACGGCACTGTAAAGCCCGCTCCAGGTTACGTTCCTGACTGGGGGATAGTGCGTGATTGAAAATAACGAGCTCTGCGCCATGCAGGCGCAGAACCTGTCCGATTTCCTCAACCTTACCTTTACCGATAAAGGTTTTGGGATCGGGGGTAGAACGTTTGGTGGTCACCAGATCCAACGGATCGGCACCTGCCGAAATCACCAGCTCTTTGAACTCGTTAAGGTCCTCGCGATTGAGGCCCTCAGGAAAATCAATATGAACCAGTACTGCGGTTTCGCCGCTATTATCCGGGCGTTCAAAGAACAAATCAGCGACTCCTGCGTTTACTCGTCGCTGCTACCATCAACTTCGCCGGTATCTGCAGGCTGCAGACGCACATTGCGGGATGGCACAACAGTAGAAATTGCGTGTTTATAAACCATCTGACTAACAGTGTTTTTCAACAAAATAACAAATTGGTCGAATGATTCGATCTGACCTTGCAGCTTGATGCCGTTTACCAGAAAAATAGACACTGGAATACGTTCTTTGCGCAGCTGATTGAGGTAAGGGTCTTGTAGAGAATGCCCTTTTGACATAATGGTCTCCTTAAATGAAGGTGTGCCGTCCAATGTGGGGACAGCCAAGAAAAGTAATAAGCCCCAGTTCGTCCGGAGCGACGCGAATGCGATAAAGCTGCGAAATCAGGACGATGCGCTAAATATGGCGTTGGCATGCAGGATTTTCAAGGCGCTTTGCAGAAGATTACGATCCTCTGTTTCCAGCCAGTAAAGATCAGGCCAGCTGCGCAACCAGGTTACCTGCCGCTTCGCCAACTGGCGCGTGGCTATAATGCCACGCTCAATCATTTCCTCATAATCATATTTGCCGTCCAGATAGTCCCATGCCTGACGGTATCCGACGGCGCGCACGGAGGGCATATTAACGTTCAGATCACCGCGCTCGTGCAGTTGTTTCACTTCGTCGATAAATCCCTGCTCAACCATCTGGCGAAAACGCAGTGCAATGCGTTCATGCAGCGTGCTGCGCTCACGCGGACAAACCGCCAGGTTAACCACATGATAAGGCAGCGGCTCGCTCTGCTGTTCGGCCCAGAACTCGGTCAGCGTTTTACCGGACACCTCATACACTTCCAGCGCACGCTGAATGCGTTGTGAGTCCATGGGCTTTAAACGCTCAGCCGACTGCGGATCAATGGCGGCGAGTTTTTCGTGCATATATGGCCAGCCATATTGCAGCCCTTCAGCCAGCAGCCGCTCGCGCACTTCTTCATCAGCCTGGGGCAATTGGGCCGCACCGTCGCGCAGAAATTTAAAATACATCATGGTGCCACCGGTCAGCAGCGGTACGTTACCACGGGCGGTAATGTCGGCCATTTCACGCAGTGCATCTGCGCGAAAATTCGCCGCGGAATAACTTTCTGCCGGGTCAATCAGATCAATTAACCGGTGCGGCGCACGCTTCTGCATTTTAGCGTCGGGTTTGGCGGTACCGATATCCATCCCCTTGTACACCAGCGCCGAATCGACACTGATAATTTCACACGGATATTTTTCTACCAGTTCGAGTGCCAATGCGGTTTTACCGGAGGCGGTTGGCCCCATCAGAAAAATGGCCGGTGGTAACGCTTGCACAGTGCTCATCAGCGGCCCCGTAAAAACAGTTTATCCAGCTCACCCATGGTGAGCTGAGTCCAGGTCGGACGGCCATGATTGCACTGACCGCTGCGCTCGGTGGCTTCCATATCGCGCAGTAAGGCGTTCATTTCCGGAATACTGAGTTTGCGGTTTGCACGTACCGAGCCATGGCAGGCCATGGTGCCGAGTAATTCGTTACGGTGCGCAAGAATACGGTCGGAGGTGCCATGTTCGAGCAAATCGCCCAGCATATCGGTTACCAGCCGCGGCACTTCCGCCTGCTGCAGCAGCACCGGAATCTGGCGTACAACCACGCTTTCCGGTGCCACCCGTGCAAGCTCAACGCCGAGCAAGCGGAATTCATCGGCAAACTGCTCGGCGGCATCCGCTTCGCGCTCACTGACGGCCAGCGTTACCGGGACCAGCAATGGCTGGCTCTGCACCCCCTGCTGATCGACGGCGATTTTTAAGCGTTCGTAAGTAATGCGTTCGTGGGCGGCGTGCATATCGACCACCACCATACCCTGTGCATTCTGCGCCAGAATATAAATGCCATGCAGCTGCGCAATGGCATAACCCAGCGGGGGCATATCGGCGCTGGGCGCTTGTGGTAACGGCTGTGGCTGACCCTGCCGTGTTTCCTGCCCCCAGGGCGCATCGTCGAGCGGCTGACTGAGTGCCCGCAAACCTTCCAGCTGCGCACTGACAGCCCCCTGTTGCGGCGCAGCACTATACGCTGGCAGATAACCTCCGGCATTTTCCCGCACGCTCTGCGCCTGCCAGTCGAGGCGCGCCTGCTCCTGAAATTCACCGGCCTGCACACCGCTGAGCGGCGCCGTCTGCGGCACCAGCGTAGCCGGTGTACTGCCCGCCAGGCGATCATCCGGACGCACATCACCCAGTGCTTTATGCAGCGTACGGAACAGGAAATCATGCACCAGCCGGCCATCGCGGAAGCGCACTTCATGCTTGGTCGGATGCACGTTTACATCCACCAGTTTCGGGTCCAGCCAGAGGTACAACACAAAAGCCGGATGACGGCCGTGATACAGCACATCGCGGTAGGCTTGTTTAATCGCATGCACTACTAATTTATCGCGAACCACACGGCCATTCACAAAGAAATACTGCATATCCGCCTGCGAGCGCGAGAAGGTCGGCAAGCCGACCCAGCCCTGCAGTTGCAGACCCACGGCTTCGGCATCGATGTGCACGGCGCTGTCGATAAAGTCTTTATTTAACAGACTGGCGACGCGTTTTTCTCGGTCGATGGTGCGCTCGGCACTGCGCAGCTGGTGAATAACCCGGCCATTATGGCGCAGCGAAAATGCCACATCGTAACGGCTTAACGCCAGACGCTTAACGGTTTCTTCCAGATGGGAAAATTCGGTTTTTTCGGTGCGCAAAAATTTACGCCGCGCCGGGGTATTAAAAAATAAATCACGCACTTCCAGCGTGGTGCCTACCGGATGAGCCGCCGGAGTAACGCTGGCTGCCATGTCGCGTCCTTCGGCATGCACGCTCCAGGCTTCTTCCGCATGTTGCGCTCTTGAAGTCAGGGTTAAACGGGTCACCGAGCTGATACTTGCCAGCGCTTCCCCGCGAAAGCCAAGACTAGCGACCGCTTCAAGATCATCCAGTGTAATGATTTTACTGGTGGCGTGGCGGCTGAGTGCCAGCGGCAGATCGTCGTGTTCAATGCCATGCCCGTCATCGCGGATACGCAGCAGTTTAACGCCACCCTGCTCGGCATCAATTTCAATGCGGGTTGCTCCGGCATCCAGAGCATTTTCCACCAATTCTTTAACAATGTTGGCAGGGCGTTCGACTACCTCACCGGCGGCGATCTGGTTCGCCAGTCGCGGTGACAGCAGATGAATTCGACTCATAAACAATACAGCCCGGAAATTAGGTGTTAGGAATTCTGATGCGCTGACCAATACGCAACTGGTCATTTTTCAGTTCATTGACGCGGCGCAGTTCGTTAATAGCAACGCCATTTTTAAGCGCAATATCCGACAGGGTATCACCACTGCGAATCACGTAAGTATTGAATACCGGCGCACTGCCTTTTTGTGCGGCCAGTAAAGTACCGCGCGGCGGATGCTCGCGGAAGTATTCGGTAATACCGGCAAAAATAGCGCGCGCCATTTTTTTCTGGTAACTGCTGGTTGCCAGCTTACGGGCCTCATCCGGATTGGAAATAAAACCGGTTTCCACCAGCAGCGCGGGCATGTCGGGCGCTTTTAAAACAACAAACGCCGCTTCTTCCACATGGTTTTTATGCAGCCGGGAAACGTTGCCAATATTGTCGAGAATGTGGCTACCCAGTTTAACGCTGGAATTGCGTTTGGCGGTCATGGATAAATCCAGCAGCGTCATCGCCAGATGGTCTTCTTTATCTTCCAGACTGACGCCACCAATCAGATCCGATTCGTTTTCTTTATCAGCCAGCCAGCGCGCAGCCTCCGAGGTTGCGCCGCGTTCCGATAACACAAAAACCGAACTGCCATGCGCACTCGGATGTTTAAACGCATCGGCATGAATGGAAACAAAAAAGTCGGCATTGGCTTTACGCGCTTTTTCGGTACGTTCACGCAGGCCAATGTAGTAATCGCCGGTTCGTACCATAAACGGGTGAAACCCATGTTCAGCAACTAACAAACGCTGTAGTTCTTTTGAAATGGCCAGCACGACATTTTTCTCCCGCGTACGGCCATGACCAATCGCACCGGGATCTTCACCACCGTGACCGGCATCAATGGCAATAATAATGTCGCGCTTATTGTCGGTATAAATATCGGCTTTTTTGATCGGGGAAATAACCTGAGAGCCAATTTCGCGCTCCAGATCAACCACCAGTCGATGACTGGCGTAAACATTATTCGGCGGCAGAGGAAAACTTTTCGGATTCAGCGGTTCAGCCACATCAAGCACGATACGGACATCGTTGCCGTTACGCTTACCACTGCGGATTGCCCGGATGGCGGTTGATTGCAGATCCACCTTAGACAGATCATTGAGCACTTTCGAGTCAGACAGATCAATGACGACCCGATCAGGATTACTGAGGGTAAAAATTTTATGCTCCGCCGGACTGGATAAATCAAACACCAGCCGGGTTTTGTCCGGTGACTGCCAGACCCGCACATCTTTAACATCGGCATGCAGCGCTGAACTGAGCAGCAGCAATGGCAATATCAGCCGCGCCAGAAAAGTAAACCTCATGCCCGGGCAAACTCCTGTGCTACCTGGTTCAGCGCCTGTTGCCAGCGCGCTCCCCGTTCTGTGCCTGCCGTCCAGCTTAATTCACGGCTGTCGCCCAGGTCGTCAATATGCAGCACCAGATCGGCTGCGGGCAGAATGCCGCGGCCTTTTTCGGCCCATTCAATTAAGCACAGAGCCTGATTATCGAGGTAATCGCGTATGCCCATAAATTCCAGCTCTTCTGCATCCCCCAGACGATATAAATCAAAGTGGCAGACATGACAGGCGGCCAGTGGATAATCTTCAACCAGAGTGTACGTCGGGCTTTTAACCGCGCCCTGATGACCCAGAGCCTGAATCAGGCCACGGCTGAAAGTGGTCTTGCCCGCCCCCAGCGTGCCTTCCAGAAACAGCAGGCCACCTTCGCTGAATACCGGCGCGCAGGCCGCCGCAAAGGCCGTCATAGCGGATTCTCCGCACAGGCGAATGGTCATCAGTTAATCAGCTCCCGCAACATCATCATTAAATCGCTGGCCAGTAAACCACGCTGACCGTAACGTGCCGCCACCATATCAGCCGCAGCACTGTGCAAACAAACGCCATAACGTGCCGCCGCCCAGGGAGTCATGCCCTGCGCCAGCAACGCGGCGATGATGCCACTGAGCACATCGCCCATGCCACCGCTGCTCATCCCCGGATTGCCGTCGGTGCACAGCGCCAGCCGGCCATCGGGGGCGGCAATCAATGATCCCTGCCCTTTCAGCACCACCACCGCCTGATATTCCTGCGCCAGTTTACGGGCGGCAGCAAAACGGTCGGCCTGTACTTCGGCAATGCTGCAACCCAGTAGCCTCGCGGCTTCACCGGGGTGTGGTGTCAGTACGCAATCGCGTCCGGCAAAATCACAGCGCCAGCCCGGTGATGCAAGAATATTCAGCGCATCAGCATCCAGCAGCAGTGGTCGTTCATCACCTAAAACCTGCTGCAACAACAGCTCTGACCAGCTGCTCTGGCCCAGCCCCGGACCAACCGCCAGCACCGCCGCACGGCGGAGCAGGGGTTGCAGTTCCAGACCGGATTCAACGGCCCGCACCATTACTTCCGGACGGCGCATCAACAGGGGGGCGACATGCTCGGTACGCGTTGCTGCACTGACCAGTCCTGCGCCACAGCGGGCCGCCGCTTCCGCTGCCATCGCCACCGCACCGCCCATACCCTGATCGCCGCCAATCACCAACACATGGCCAAACTCACCTTTGTGCGCGTTACCCAGACGAGTGGGTAAACGCTGTCCCAGACGATCGAGACGATCCCAACTGATGCGTTCAGCATCCGCTGGCAACTGGTGGTAAAGCAGCGGATCAACCGCCAGCGAAGCAAACGCAATCGCGCCACACACATCCGGCCCGGCCGCGGTCAGCATGCCGCGCTTCATACCGATAAAAGTTACCGTCAGGCTGGCTTCCACCGCATTACCCATAATGCGGCCAGTATCGGCATTCAGGCCGGAAGGCAAATCCAGCGCCAGCACATCCGCCCAATGCTGATTAATAGCGTCAATAGCAACGGCATAATCGCCGCTGACCCTGGCATTTAACCCGGTGCCCAGCAGCCCATCAACAATGACCCGTCCGTCGTAATCCAGTTCCCCACTGAACACCTGCGGCTGTACGCCGGCATCAATCGCCATCGTCCTCGCCTGCTGCGCACTGTCTGACTGCTGCTGCAGATCGCCCAGCGTATAGAAAGACACATCCATCCCGTGGTAGCAGGCCAGCGCCGCCAGCACCCAGGCATCACCACCGTTATTACCGGGGCCGGCGAAAACGCAGATGTGCTGCTCATCGGGCCAGCGTTCCAGCAAGCAGGCAAAAGCCGCTTCCCCCGCACGGGACATCAACTCAAAGCCGCTGATGTTTTCCTGTTCTGTCGCCAGCCGGTCAAGCTCGCGCACCTGTTCGGCACGGTAGAGTTCACCCGGCAGATGATCCCTGGCGGTGTAAGGTCGATTCATCCTTTGGCTGCCTAATATGTTAAATTGCGCAAAATTATATAGAAGCTGAGCCTGAAGACGAACCCATGACAGAAAGATCGTCGGACAATGCACCGGATTGCGCTGAATTATCGCCGTCATGGGCCGGTTTACGTGCTCAGCTGGACGAGTGGGCCACGGAACTTGGCTTCCAGCAACTGGGGATTACCGGTGTAGAGCTGGCTGAACACGAGCAACGGCTGCAACAATGGCTGGCTGCCGGTTATCACGGCGATATGGTTTATATGGCTGACCACGGCAATATGCGCTCGCGCCCGGCTGAATTACTGCCCGGTACCCTCAGGGTGATCAGCGTGCGTATGGATTATCTGGCGCCGGATATCCGCATCAGCGAACAGCTGAGCGATAAAAACCAGGCCTATATTTCGCGCTACGCGCTTGGCCGCGATTACCATAAACTGGTGCGCAAGCGCCTGACCGAGCTGGGTAAGCGCCTGCAACAGGCCGCCGGCGAGATGGGTTTCCGTGCATTTGTCGACAGCGCGCCGGTACTGGAACGGGCACTGGCCAACCAGGCCGGGCTGGGCTGGATCGGCAAAAACACCATGCTGATCAACCGCAAAGCCGGCTCGTATTTTTTTCTCGGTGAAATCCTCACCGATCTGCCGTTACCGATGGATAAGCCTTATACCCAGGATCATTGCGGCCGCTGCACAGCCTGCCTGGACATCTGCCCGACACAGGCCTTTGTTGGCCCGCATGTGCTGGATGCGCGACGCTGTATTTCCTACCTTACCATCGAGCTGAACGGGCCGATTCCTGAAGACCTGCGACCAGGCATCGGCAACCGTATCTTCGGCTGTGATGACTGCCAGATCGGCTGTCCGTGGAACCGTTTCAGCAATGCCAGCAAAGAAGGCGATTTCAGCCCACGCCATCAGCTCGACAAGGCCAGTCTGCTGGAGCTGTTCGCCTGGAATGAAGCGACCTTTTTAAGCCGCACCGAAGGCATGCCGATACGCCGCACCGGCTACGAGAACTGGCTGCGTAATATCGCCGTTGCCCTGGGTAACGCTCCGCGCAGCCTCGAAGTCACCGATGCCCTGCAGCGCAAACGGCCGCAGGTCAGCGCGCTGGTGCAGGAGCATATCGACTGGGCGTTACAGCAACAGCAAAACCCACGATGAGCCACACGGTAAACCTGCGGGCAAACAACATCGGTCTGATACCGTCAGACTGTCTAAACTTCAGAATGACCGGGCGGTTTTGCAGACGCCTCAGCTGTTGGAGAGATTTATGACCATTGCCTCACATCCTGCCCGCGAACATCAGCGTCTGCAGGCATTAAAGGAGCTGGATATTCTCTACCTGCCGCTGGAAGACCGCTTTGATCGCATTACCCGCACCCTGTGCCGGTTATTTGATGTTCCGGTTGCGTACCTGTCGCTCATTGACGATGAAACCCAATGGTTCAAGTCGATTCATGGTCTCGACCTGATCAACACCCCGCGTTCCGATGCCCTGTGCCAGCACACTCTGCTGGAAGACGAATATCTGATTTGTGAAGATATGACTCAGGATCCACGCTTTGCCGACAACCCCTACGTGACAGGCGCGCCTTATGCGCGTTTTTATGCCGGCTACCTGCTCAAAAGCCGCGAACAGAATGTTGGCACGCTGTGCATCGTTGACACCCAACCACGCTCGTTCAGCCAAGACGATCTTGCGGCACTGGCCGATATCGCCAGCTGGGCACAAACCGAACTTAACCTGACTCAACTCAGCGACATGCAGGTACAGTTGATCGGCGAGCTGGACGAAGCCTATCAACAGGCCCGGATCGATAGCCTTACCCGACTGTGGAATCAGGGCACCATCAAGCAGATTCTGCACCGGGCGTTTCAGCGCCATCTGCTTAATCTGACACCGCTATCGGTATTAATGATCGATGCTGACCACTTCAAAAAAGTGAACGACACCTACGGCCACACAGTGGGCGATAAGGTTTTGCAAAACATTGCCTCTGCCTTACGCCAGGCACTGCGCCCTCAGGATGCGATTGGCCGTTACGGCGGTGAAGAATTCCTGATTATTCTCGATGACTGCGAACCACGACAGGCCGCAGAGCTGGCCAAACGGATCCTCAACCGCGTGCGCAACCTCAGCTTTACCGACGTCGCACCGGATCTGAAGGTCACGCTCAGCATTGGTATTGCCGGCTCGTCCGCGCGCGGACTGGAAAGCGAAACCGATCTGATGGATCTGGCGGACCAGGCGCTGTACCGGGCCAAAAACAATGGCCGGGATCAGATTTGCCTGCTGCATAGCACAGAGGCGCGAGACTGAACGCTCCTGCCAGTTATAAAAAAGCCCTGCAATCGCGGGGCTTTTTTATTGCACAGGATCTGGCCGGCAAAACTCTTACAACGCCAGAAAGTGCTCACGGTAGTGCTGCATTTCAGCAATCGACTCTTTGATATCGTCCAGCGCCTGATGGCTGCCTTTCTTCTGAAAGGAAGATACCACTGCAGGCTTCCAGCGTTTGGCCAGTTCTTTCAGCGTGGATACATCGATATTGCGGTAATGCATATAAGCTTCCAGCTCCGGCATGTATTTCACCAGAAAACGGCGATCCTGATGAATGCTGTTGCCGCACAGTGGTGAAGTACCCGGTTTCACATGCTGACGCAGAAATTCCAGCGTCAGCCGTTCGGCGTCACGGGCATTGGTACTGCTGTTGCGTACCCGCTCAGTCAGGCCTGAATTGCCATGAGTCTTGGTATTCCACTCATCCATGGCATCGAGCAGAACATCGGGCTGATGAACCGCCAGCACCGGGCCTTCGGCAACAATATTGAGATTGCTGTCGGTGACAATGGTCGCGATCTCAATAATCACATCCTGCTCTGGCTCCAGACCGGTCATTTCCAGATCCATCCAGACTAAATTTTCGTTTTGGCTCATAACGGCTGCTCATAGATAAACACTGGGGCCTGTTAACGCTAATTAAACAGGCCTGTTATCGGCTAAAAATATTTCAGACAAGGCGCTGAGAGTGTAGCCTAACGGGTTAAGCTAACGAACAGCAACGCAGGATGAGGAATTTTTAGCCATAACCCTCCGGGCTGAGGCCAGTTTTCCCCATTAACTGCGTCGCTCGTCATTCATTTAGCCCACTAATATCACTCCTCTCTCCTTGTTCTGAGAAAAACTGGCTTTCAGCAGGCCCGATTCACTTAGTGTTAACAGGCCCCACCTGTTTAGCAACTTGCGCCAGCCCCGGCCAACACGGACAATGGCCGCCTTGCCCTCACCGCAGCGAAGATTGATGAGCAAACGTAAACTGACCAAACGCCAGACCTGGCGCGTGGAGAAAATCCAGGAAGAAAAAGCCAAACGCGCCCAGCAAAAAGAAAGTGGTATTGCCGAGCAGCTGAACGCCGGTGAACTGGGTGACGAGCGCCAGGGGCAGGTGATTGCCCACTTCGGCACTCAGGTTGAAATCGAAAGCAGCGCCGATGGTGCGCAGCGCTATCGCTGTTATCTGCGCGCGAACCTTGGCTCACTGGTAACCGGCGACCGCGTCGTGTTCCGCCCCGGAGCCGAGCATAACGGGGTGCATTCCGGGGTGGTGGAAACCGTACTGGAACGCAGCTCTGAGCTTTCCCGCCCCAACCCTTACAATGAAATCAAACCGGTTGCCGCCAATATCGATTTTATCGTGCTGGTGATTGCCCCCGAACCTGAGGCGCACAGCAACCTGATTGACCGCTATCTGGTCGCCGCTGAAAACTGCAATATCGAACCGATCATTCTGCTCAACAAAACCGATCTGCTGGATGAACGTAACAGCGCTCGTTTTGACCAGATGCTGGGGGCCTATGAAGCCTTGGGCTACCGTACTTTGCTTGTATGCAGCAAAGAAGACAGCAGCCTGAGCGAGTTGAAAGAATTTCTTAATGGCCGCATCAGTGTTTTTGTCGGCCAGTCCGGGGTGGGTAAATCGTCATTGATTGCCACGTTGCTGCCAGGTGAAGAACTAAAAGTCGGGGCATTGTCGGAAAATACCCGTAAGGGTAAGCACACCACAACCACCGCCCGCCTGTATCATTTTCCGGCCGGTGGCGATCTGATTGACTCACCGGGAATCCGCGAATTTGGTCTGTGGCACATGAGTGAAGATGAAGTGCTGTACGGCTTCCGTGAATTGCGGCCTCTGGCCGGTTATTGCCGCTTCCGTGACTGCGCTCACGGGCAGGAGCCTGGCTGCGCAATCCGTACCGCCGTTGAAGAAGGTAAAGTGCAACCCGAGCGCTTCCAGAGTTATCAGCGCATTCTGCAGACGCTGACCGAACTCTGACCCTGACCGTTTGCCTGAATGCAGACATAAAAACGGCAGCCATTCGCTGCCGTTTTTTTATTCTGCCCTGCTCTTGGCGGCTTCTACCAAAAGGCCTCGTTCTTATTCGGCGGATTATCGTAGCTGTTATCTTTTGCTTCACGATTTTTACGCAACTCTTCCAACAGCGATCCGGCCTTATTAATAACGGGCTGGCGGGCATCTGCCGGAGCCTGATCATTACTGTCGATAAATTCCACCTGCGGTTCACCGCCGGTACGGTCACGGACACTTTTCTCCGAGCGTTTATTCAGCAACGTGATAGAAATACGGCGATTCACTTCATTACCCGGATCATCCGGTTTGAGTGGTGCGGTATCTCCCATGCCGATCACCTGAGCAATCTGTGATTTGGGCACACCGGCTTCCATCAACGCCCGTCGTGCCGCATCGGCCCGTAAAGAAGACAAACCCCAGTTGATATCGTCTTCATCGCGGGCACCGCCGGCACGCGATGAGTCGGTATGACCGGCAATGGATAAACGGTGATCCATCGTCGCCAGTAATGGTGCCATTTCCCACAAAATATCTTCTGAATAATATTTCAGCCGCGCACTGCCGGGATCAAACATCGGCCGTTTGGTCTGATCGACAATCTGCAGACGTAAGCCTTCGGTGGTGATATCCAGCAGCAACTGATTTTTAAACGGACTCAGGGTCGGGCTGGCGTTAATCTGCGCTTCAATCTGCGCTTTCATATCCTCCATGCGTTTTTTCTCAATCGCTTCCGCCAGACTTTCGATTTCTTCAGCCTGTAAAATATCTTCCGGATCGATGGTTTCGGATTCCGATACATTGTCAGAAACCGAAGGCGAGCCTCCCAGATCAATGACATATTTCGACGGTACTTTTGTACCGTCCTCAAAGGCCTTCGGATCCTGAAAATAACCAGAAATAGCGGCACGTTCCTGTTCATTCGATGAGTTGATCACCCACAACACCAGGAACAGCGCCATCATCGCCAACGCAAAGTCGGCCATCGCGACTTTCCAGGCGCCACCGTGATCTTCATGCCGGCCCTTTTTCTTACGCCGGATAATAATATTCTGGTGAGGACCGAGATTTTCCATCAGCGACCACGAACCTTGCTTTCAACTTCGGTAAAGCTTGGGCGACCATGGGTAAACAGAGATTTACGGCCAAACTCAACCGCCAGCTGGGGCGGCAAGCCGTTCAGAGAAGCAATAATGCAGGACTTACTGGCTTCGTAGAGTTTGATTTCTTCTTCTGCCAGATGACGCATAACGGCACTGACCGGACCAACGATACCGTAAGCCAGAAAAACACCACTGAACGTACCGACAAGAGCCGCCGCGACATGCGCCCCGATTTCGCTCACTTCGCCACCGATAGCGCCCATGGTGATTACAATACCCAGCACCGCCGCCACGATACCAAAGCCCGGCAAGGCATCGGCCACCTTCCCCACTGCATTACCGGGCAATTCCAGTTCGTGCAGACGGGCATCAATTTCCTGATCCATCAGCGACTCCAGCTCAAATGAAGTCAGATTACCGGCGGCAATAATGCGGAAATAATCGGCAATAAAATGGGCCAGCTCTTCGTTCGCCTGAATCGCAGGATAACGCGAAAAAACCGCACTGGAGGCCGGGCTTTCCACATCCGCTTCAATCGCCATAATGCCTTCACGCCGGGCTTTATTGAGGATGTCGTAAATCAGGCCGAGTACATCCATATACATCGCCTTATTCACCTTACTGCCCATAATGACCTGCGGTGTCAGCTTGAAGCACTGCATCACCACATGCCATGGATTAGATAATAAAAAGGCTCCGAAAGCGGAACCACAAATAATCAGAATTTCAAAAGGTTGCCATAGCGCCAGCAAATTGCCATGAGACATGACATAGCCATACAGCACGCTTCCGAAAACGATCACCAGCCCAATTAAAAACAGCATTCACTAGAGTCCTTGGTGCAACAACTCCCGGAGGGAAGGATTAAGACTACAGGAGCCTCTGAATAACCCGGTGCCCGCTCTGGATTGCATGAAAGTCCTGAATCACGAAGCCGGGTTGCAGGCATAGCGGGCTCTGACAAAACACGGCGACACAGAGTCGGGGCTTTCCTGCTATCCCCGCCGGGCGCGGTTTTCCGGGCCACACAGCGGTGTTGACGAATTTAAAAAGGGCTCGCCATTATCTTCATTCGCCGCCTTGCTCTGCAGCCCGGAAATACTCGCGCAGAGCTGTGCAGGTTTATTCAGAGGCTCCTATAGTTAAGTAAAGGCTACAAATGGCTGTTACACAAACCGGGTCATGACACACTTATCGATAGCAAAACCACCCGCTGAGCTCTGGCAAACGCTCGCGGCCTGCCACGATTTTCCGATTCTTGAGGAATCGCGGCAGCGTATTCGCCAGCAAATGCATAACCGCAGCGTCAGCTTTGAAGATCTGGCCGGCTCTATTGAGCGGGATCCGGCGCTGTGTCTGCATTTACTGCGGCTGAGCGTTGAACGCCACCCCGGTTGTAATGAGCAGATATCCGGCGCTGCCAGCTGTCTGTCATTACTAGGCATGCAGGAACTGGTCAGGCTGATCAAAAACCTGCCCGTCGTCAGCGCCGACACGGAAGACAGCAGACAGCAGCTGTATCGGCGCGCGCTGCTGACGGCCCAGCTGGCCGGAAACCTGGCTGCCGAATGGGCCACGGTTAAAGGTAATCCCTCGGTAAACTATGCCCGCTGGAGTGCGACGCTGACTTCCGCTCCGCTGTGGCTGGCTCTGCTGCATTATCAACCCGCGCAGAATTGGTTGCATCTGCTGACCAATGGTACGGAGCTGGCCAAGGCCAGTCGCCTGATTTTTGATCACACCCTGTCGTCCATTCACAAGCTTAACAACGCGCTGTATCTGCCCGTGATGGCAACAGCCGTTTTTCAGAAAAAGAACTGGCCAACCCCGGCAGAGTGGCGGGTATTGCGGCACCATGACCCCCGCGATCTGGACAATCAGCGCCCATTGATACACCACTGTCAGCAGCCCGCCATGATCAGCCTGATGGCCAACAGCCTGGCCTGGCATTGGCACATTGCCCCCGACAGTCGTCGCAGCAAACGCTGGCAGGCACTGGTCAGCCACTGGTTGGGCAAGCCTGAACCCATGCTGCAGCCTGAATTGCGCCAGCTACAGGTCGCGACCACTCACCAACAGCACGACGGTATCGCAACCGGCCTGCAGCTGTTGCTCAGCCCGCAACCGGCAATTCAGGAATATCCCTGGATTGAAGCCGCCGCCCAGGCACCCGCCAGCACTACCCCTGAAAAAGCGCCTCACCGCGCACGCGCGCCCGTGGTAGAAGAAAGCAACGAACGCCACCTCGACGAAAAATATATGAAGAAACTGCTGCGCCAGTTGCAACAGGAACCCGACAGCTTCGGCGATTGGCACTATCTCATGCGTGGAATGCTGAAGGGTGTATGCGAAGGCATCGGTCTGGCCAGCGCCTGCATTGCCTTGCTGAACAAAGATAAAACCCAGCTGAAAGTGTTTTACGTCGAGGGCATGAGCGAACAGGCACCGATGCGCCGCTTTGTTGTCGACATGCGTAAACCGTCTTTATTTAACAAACTGCTGGAAAAACAAGCCAGCCTGCTGCTCACCGCTGAAAACCGCCAACGTTTCCTGCAACATCTGCCAGCCGCCACCAGCGAGTTAATTCCACAGCAAACCATGATGATGTCGATTGATGCCGGCGCAGCCCCAATCGGGCTGGTGATGGGGTTCGCCGCTGAACATCAGCCAAACCTGTCAACGGCGGAATATATTGGCTTTAAAAACCTCTGCCAGGTTACCAGTCAAAGCCTGGCGGCCCTGCGCGCGAATACGGAAAAAAGAGCTGCCAAAGAGCGTCGTGCAGCAGGAAAACCCGGCCGCTCATAACCGCAGAGTACACCACGCCTGACATCCGCCCTCAGCTTGGATAAACTCTCGCCTTTATTATCGATACTGGCGGAGTTTTCCATGGCAGATTTTCCTCTGTTGCTGGAACCGGAAGCGCTGGCGGCGCAATTACCGCTGACAGCCGCTCAGGGCAGCGTTCTGATTGTTGAGCAGGCAAAGTATGACGATTACCTGCAGCAGCATATTCCCGGTGCTGTACATCTGGATTTCAAGCGTCTGCAGTGCAGCGGCCAGCCGGTACCCGGCAAGTTACCACCGGTTGAGCAGCTGTCCGAGGTTTTCAGCGCACTGGGGCTGACCCCGGATACCCATGTTATTTGCTCCGACGATGAAGGCGGAGGCTGGGCCGGACGCCTGATCTGGGTGCTGGATATGATCGGCCACCCGCACTATTCCTATCTGAACGGCGGCATCGTTGCCTGGCGCGACGCCGGCCTGCCAACCGAAAGTGGTGAATACAAAGTACAACCATCGGACTACCGGGTCGGCACGCTGCACCATGAATTTGCACTGGATAAAGAGCAGATTATTGAACGTCTCGGTCAGCCGGATTTCGCCATCTGGGACGCCCGCTCAGCGGCTGAATACTGTGGTGAAAAAGTGATTTCACAACGTGGCGGGCATATCCCCGGCGCGGTGAACTACGAATGGACGCTGGGTATGGATAAAGCCCGCGGCCTGCGCATCAACGAGCTGAACGGTTTCCGTCAGTTACTGTCTGATATGGGTATCGACAACAGCAAAGAAATCGCCACCCACTGCCAGACTCATCATCGCTCCGGCTTTACCTATCTGGTCGGAAAAATTCTTGGCCTGAACATCAAAGGCTATGCCGGCTCCTGGTCTGAATGGGGCAATGACCCGGCCACTCCTGTCACCACTGGCAGCCAACCCTGAGGAATCCCATGTCATTTAAAGAACAAGCTTTTATCGGCGCCCAGTACCTGTTGCCACAGCACCTGTTATCCCGTGCCGTTGGCTGGCTGGCCAGTTGTGAAACGTCGTGGATCAAGAATCCACTGATCCGTACGTTTATCGATCAGTACGATGTAAATATGAAGGAAGCACAGCGTAAAACGGCTGAAGAATTCCGCTGTTTTAATGACTTTTTCACCCGCGAACTCGAAGACGGCGCTCGCCCCCTCGCCAGCGGCGACGATGTAATCGTGTCACCGGCCGATGGCGCCGTATCTCAACTGGGGCCGATTGAAAACGGCCGTATTTTTCAGGCCAAAGGTCAGGATTACTCGCTGATTGAGTTGCTCGGTGGTGACACTCAGCGCGCCGAGCCTTTTATGGGCGGCGAATTTGCGACTATTTACCTGTCGCCAAAGGATTATCACCGTGTGCATATGCCAGTAACCGGTACCCTGCGTGAAGTGATTTATGTGCCGGGCGATTTGTTCTCAGTTAACAAAACCACCGCCGAAAATGTGCCGCGCCTGTTTGCCCGTAATGAGCGTCTGGTGGCTATTTTTGATACGGAACAGGGCCCGATGGCCATGGTCCTGGTTGGTGCCATGATTGTGGCCGCCATTGAAACCGTCTGGGCCGGATTGATCACTCCGCCGAAGCGAGAGTTAAAAGTAACGGACTTCAGCAATCCACAACCCATTACCCTGCAAAAGGGTGAAGAAATGGGCCGCTTCCTGCTGGGTTCTACCGTTGTGCTCTGTTTCGGTAAAGACAAAATCGACTGGCTCGATCAGCTGAAAGCGGACTCTCCGCTGCGCATGGGCGAAGCCATCGCCAAGGCTGATTGATATTTCAGTCAACTCCGGGTTGCATAAAACCCGGAGTGCCCTGACAATTCCTTACATTGCCTGAATGATGGCATAAGCCCTTCCCGCCGCGTTTTTTTCCGCCGCTGAAATGGACCTTCTGACGTTTATTTATCTCCGTGTAAGGAAATACGATGTTCAATCGTTTGCTCTCCGCTTTTACCCTGTTGTGCCTGTCTTTCTCCCCTTGTGCAGAAGAAGAAGGCGGCATGACTGCCCAGCAATTCTGGAATTCTCTCAACCGCCAGAGCGGTGATATTCCACTGGCCGAAGCCGGTGCCACCCTGCATGTACCGCAGGACTTTTACTTCCTCGACGGCAATGACAGCGAGCGCGTACTGGTTGATGTCTGGGGCAATATGCCGGGCCAGAATGTCCTCGGCATGCTGTTTCCTGCCGATCAGACACCGTTTGATGACAATGCCTGGGCCGTTACCATCGAATATGAAGAAGAAGGCTACGTTTCGGATGAAGACGCCGCCGATATTGATTACCGCGAATTACTGCAACAGATGAAAGAAGACATCCGCACGGCCAGTAAAGAACGCGTATCCATGGGCTACGAGCCGATTGAGCTGATTGGTTGGGCCGCCTCACCCTATTACGACTCCAATGCTAAAAAACTGCACTGGGCCAAAGAATTACGCTTTGGCGACGAGGAGCTGCACACCCTGAATTACAACATCCGCGTTCTGGGCCGAAAAGGGGTTCTGGTGCTCAACTTTATTGCCGGTGTTGATCAGCTGAGCACCATCGAAAGCAATCTGAGTACCGTATTGAATATCGCTGAATTCGATCAGGGATCAACCTACTCTGACTTCAACCCTGACATGGATAAAGTCGCCGCCTACGGTCTGGGGGCCCTGATTACCGGCAAAGTACTGGCCAAGACCGGCTTTCTCGCTCTGGCGCTGGTATTTCTGAAGAAGTTCGGCATTTTTATCGTGCTCGGCCTGGCCGCACTGGGACGCAAACTGTTCAGCCGTAACAAAGAAGCCTGATGATTACCGGGCAGTGTTCTGCATACGCTGCCCTTCTCTGCTCTCTCCTCACACTGCGCACGCCACCCAGGCCCAATTGGACAAAGTGCGAAGTTCAACACCGCTTTACGCAGATCTGCGCGTTATCATGACTAACGGCAACAATGCCCACTCTTTTATCAATAATAATCTGGGCAGCCCGCCCGCCTGAGGGGTAAGCTGTTGCCTCATTGATCAGTTTATGAATTACGCTAACGACGGAATACACGATGTATATCGACACGGCTTCAACTTCTGATATTTCCGCCCTCTGTGATCTGGCAGCCATGCTGGAACCAGTGGAAGGGGACTTTTTCGGGCGTCGTCATCAACAGGTACGACGGCTGGGTAATCTGCTGCTGGCCAAAGAACACGCGCACGTGCTCTGCATCCGTCATCAGGACGAAATCATCGCCATGCTGACCATGAGCAGCACCAACCCCGGCAGTGAGCAGCCAGCCATCATGCAGCTGAATGAAATCGTCGTACAACCGTCCTACCGTAATCAGGGTGCAGCCAGCACGCTGTTACACGCAGCGATCACTCAGGCCCGGCAAGCCGGCTGGGGGAAAATCACCGTACTGCTGACCGATATCAGCCAGCAGGCACAGCAGCAGCTGTCGCGCTTTGGTTTTGTCCACACCGCAGGCCAACAAATGCAACTGAACCTGAAAGCCGGTAAGACGGCGTTATCGGTCGCCTGATTCAGGCCCGCAGCCAGTCAAAACTCAACACATCGGCAATGTTGCCGGTGTTCTGAATAATCATCAGTAAACGATCCAGCCCCATCGCCACGCCGGCACATTCCGGCAGGCCGTACTCCAGCGCCGCCAGCAGATATTCATCGACCGGACGCCCGTCCGCTTCCCGCGTAAAGCGTCGGCGCTGCTCATCCGCATCGGTCAGCTCATGATAACCATTGGCCAGTTCTGCGCCGTTAAAATACAACTCAAACCGCTGCGCAACCGGAATGCCTTCGGCATTGGCGGCTACCTTAGCCAGCGCCGCCTGTGAAGCCGGAAACCCATCGATAAATACCAGCGTATCGGCCGGCAGGGATGGCTCAACCTGATGGCTCATAATCACATCCAGCCACCCGTCGCGGCTCAGCTGCAGATCCTGTCCTGCCAGTTGCTGGCCCAGCAAAGCAATCTGCTCATCACTGGCAGAATGAACGTCCAGCCCGGCGTAACCTTTCATGGCCTCGTCATAGCTCAGGTTAAGCCGTGGCAGTTGCGGGTAACGGGCTGATAATAGCCGCGTAACAAGCTCTGCAACTTCATCCATCAGCCGACGGTGATCAAAGCCCACCCTGTACCATTCCAGCATGCTGAATTCCGGGTTATGGCGCCGCCCGGCTTCGCCGCGGCGAAACACCCGGGCAATCTGAAAAATATCGCCACTGCCTGCACACAACAGACGCTTCATTGCGTACTCCGGCGAGGTATGCAGCCAGCGCTGTTCGGTGGTGCACATGGGTTCGATATTAGGATCAGACACGGGAGCCGCCGCGAGCACCGGCGTTTCCACTTCGAGTACATTGCGCTGGGCAAAAAACTGCCGGATTTGCTGATTCAGCCGCGCACGCGCACGTAAAGCCTGAATATCTGCGGAGGGTTGCCAGTTCATAACATTCCTGTGATCGCGCCCGGACGGGCATAAAAAAGGGAGCCGCCAAGCTCCCGGGTGCTGCGCTGAAGGAATCAGGCGCGGCTGACGTAATCACCGCTGCGGGTGTCGATACGCAGCTTGTCGCCAATATTAATGAACAGCGGCACCTTCACCACCGCACCGGTGGTCAGCGTCGCCGGTTTATTCCCGCCCTGAGCCGTATCGCCTTTCAGACCCGGATCGGTTTCTACCACTTCCAGTTCAACAAAGTTTGGCGGAGCCACCGTCAGTACCGCGCCGTTAAACAGCGTGATGGTGTAAATTTCCTGCTCTTTCAGCCACTTAACGGTATCGCCCAGCGCTTCCTGCGATGCCGCATGCTGCTCGAAAGAGCCATCGGTCGCCATAAAATGCCAGAACTCACCATCGTTATAGAGATACTCCATATCGAGCTCCATAACATCCGCACCTTCCAGTGAATCTCCCGACTTGAAGGTTTTTTCCACTACCCGGCCGTTGCGCAGGTTGCGCAGCTTAACGCGGTTAAACGCCTGACCTTTACCCGGTTTAACGTAATCGTTATCCAGAATGGAACAGGGCTCGCCATCGAACATGACTTTAAGACCTGATTTAAATTCGTTGGTAGAATAATTCGCCATGTAATAACCCGTTCTAAATTAATCGCTTCTTAGGAATTCATATCAAGTTGCCTATCATAACGCGATCTGCCGCCGCTGTTGAGGCCGAAGACTGGCAGCAGATTCTGGCGCAGTCATTCCGCCGCCCACAAGCACTGCTGGAATACCTCAATTTGCCACTATCAGAGCTGCCGCAACGCCTGCAGGCCTGCGACGAGTTCAGCATGCTGGTGCCACGCCCCTATGCTGCGCAAATGCTGCCTGGCGATGCGGACGACCCGCTGCTGCTGCAGGTATTACCTCAGGCGACAGAAAATGAACATCGGCCCGGCTACATCACCGATCCTCTGGCCGAAAAAGACACCAACATTCAGCCCGGTATCATTCATAAATATCGCGGCCGTATTTTGCTGCTCGCCACCGCAGGCTGTGCGGTCAACTGCCGCTATTGTTTCCGCCGTCATTTTGCCTACGCGGACAATCGCATCGGCCGTAAGCAATGGGCCGAAGCTCTGGCTTACGTTGCCGCCGATGCCGGTATCAGTGAAGTCATTCTCAGCGGTGGCGATCCTTTGTTGTTACAGGATGAGGCACTGCAGGAGCTGATTCATCTGATCGAAGACATCCCCCATGTCCGTCGTCTGCGCATTCATACGCGCCTGCCGGTGGTGATCCCGCAACGTCTGACAACCGCCCTGCAAGAGATGCTGCACAACAGCCGCCTGCAGACCAGCATCGTTGTGCATATCAACCATCCCAATGAATTAAGCGAGGCTCACCGCCAGCCGTTGCAGGCTCTGCGTCAGAGTGGCACCACATTGCTGAACCAAGCGGTATTACTGAGAAAAGTGAACAATAACCTCGGTATTCTGTCTGATTTAAGCGAACGGTTGTTTGAATTTGGAGTGCTGCCTTATTACCTTCACCTGCTCGATTCCGTCCGGGGAGCTCACCACTTCGACGTCAGCGAACAGGAAGCCGTTTTTCTGTACCGGCAACTGCTTGCTGAACTGCCTGGTTATCTGGTTCCGCGCCTGGTTCGCGAGGAGGCTGGCAAAGCGAACAAGTCACCAATCAACCTCGACAGGTAAACGGATATTGCCTATAAGGAAGTAGGCTTTTGCTATGAATCACATGCACTTACGGCAAAGTCGCTATACTGTGTGTGAGGTTCGGCAAAAATCCGCCGGATGAAGAAACATTGGCTTAATCAACAGCAGGATTGCATGGAAAGCCCGAAAACGCCGATCAAACTGCACATACCGACAACGCCTCTCGCGCAGCCATCCTTTTGTGCGGGTAATGTTGAGGGTGTCACCCAGTGGGCCAAAGAATTACCGATGGCCAACACCGGTGAAGCTGCACGCCAATTGTATCAGGCCATCCGTGAACTGAATCAATGGAATACCGACCCGCTGTTGCGCTTTAAAGTGCTGGAAGTGGTGCGCCCGTATATCTATTCCATCTGCACGCTGTTGAACAAACATTTTCTGCAATCGTCGATCTCACTGAACGATAAGCAGCTCAAAATCGCAAACCTCAGCCAGGCGATGCAAGGGCATCTGGCTACCGGCTATAAGATGGTTGTTGCACACAGCATCAGCCGTGTAGCACCGGCTGATAAGCCCTCAAAAATTGTGACACTGGCCATCCACCGGGCGATATCGGATACCAACCAAACCATATTACGTGCCTTTCAGCTTTATTGTCAGCCGCCGGAACACGCGTGGCTGGAAGTGAATCAACTGTATCTTCTGGCTGAAATGCACAAGCTGCTGACCTTTAAAGTCAGCGATCGTCAGACACGTTTTTTATCCACATCCACCATTCAGGATGTGTATATCCGCGCTCACCTGCTGGGCACTGCCAAACCGAACAATCTGCGTCAGCAAGATCTGGCTCAGCTCTACGATGCCAGCGAACTGTGGGCCGAATTTGCATCGCTGTCTGCCGCCGATGACGAAAGTGCACTGTTTATTATTAACCTGCATCGTGACCGTCCGGGGCAGTATCGTCAGCATTTGCGCGATGCGCAAAAACCATTATTCCGCAGTCTGAACACCGCCAAACTGGTGCAGGCTCTTAAACATTGGGCCGCCAACCCTAATGGCGCTCACCAGATTACCGTACCGGGGAAACTCAGCGACAATTTGCTGTCCCATGCCATTCAATCC
The DNA here is from genome assembly GCF_025318105.1 of Thalassolituus pacificus. Lineage (NCBI taxonomy): Bacteria > Pseudomonadati > Pseudomonadota > Gammaproteobacteria > Oceanospirillales > Oceanospirillaceae > Thalassolituus > Thalassolituus pacificus. The sequence goes on along the minus strand of NZ_JAOANI010000028.1, from coordinate 140,011 downwards.
TGGGGTATCCACTGGCAACGCTCTTTCCGCCGCGCCCAGACCGAAGGTCAGCTGCGCATTTGCATTGGCCTTTCGGCCACGCATTATTACAGTGGTGGTCAGCAGGATTTTGAAAAAACACTGGCCTCGGTTAAGCCCAAAACGCTGGAAGGCGAAAGTAGTGAGCGCAGTGTTGATGTAGGCAAAGCCAGCAGCGAAGGCGATGTCTGGGCCAATGCGTTTGATGCCGGCGGCGCACGTATTGCCGAAAATGCCGCAATGAATATTGATGCTATTGAATTCATCAACAAGCACAAAGCTCAGGATCAAGACAGCGAAGAAGAAACCACGAAATATCCGGCGCATCAGGTCAACCTGATCAACACCAGCCCCGGCGGTTACTGTATACACTGGAGTGGCGATGTACCGGCCAGTATTCAGGCCGGTGAATTACTGGGCATTCAGGAACGCGGAGTCAAACACTGGTCGATCGGTGTTATCCGCTGGATCCGTCATCTGCGCGATCAGGGCACACAACTGGGGGTAGAGTTACTGGCCCCGAAAGCCGAAGTCGGCGCCGCGCGCTTGCTGCAGAAAACCGGCAGCAATGGCCCTTTTATGCGGGCACTGCTGTTACCGGCCATCAAGGCCATCGCGCAGCCGGCCACATTACTGCTGCCCCGCATTCCATTTCGTACAGGCAATAAAGTGGAATTAATGTATCCTGAGATTCAGGGACGTTACCAGCTGACCAAACGGCTGACATCGACCAGTAGTTTCAGTCAATTCCAGTTCCGCGGTGCCGGTGCAACCAGTCAGCCCCAATCATCCGGAATGCAGCAGACGCCGGGATTAGGCGAAGACGATTTCGACTCCATCTGGAACAAACTCTGATCAGATATCCCGCATCTGATCATTTTGTAACGCCCCACTGACTGTTTTGTCACTCCTGGTCATTTTTTTTTCGCAGACGGGCTCTATAATCGCTTTTTATTTACCAGAGGTTGGCATGTCGACAAGTCGGGACACATTGCATCTGTTGTTGCTCACAGAAACCCAGAATGATGCCGAAAGTCTGGTGAGCCTGATGCGTAATTCCGGCAGCGCCACCCGTGCGCACCAGATTACCTCGCTGGCAGACCTGAACGAACAACTGCAGGAAAAATCCTGGGATCTTCTCGTCGCCCAACCAGACGTCAATGGCATCGGTTATGACGATCTGCTGAAACAGATCAAACGTCTGAACAAAGACCTGCCCGTCATTCTGATCGCCGAAGAAGTCGATGCCATGATCATGGAAGCGGCCATCAAGCGCGGCGCCTGCACCGTTGTTCCTATTGATGAAAGCAATCTGTTGTTGATGGTGATCCAGCGCGAACTGCGCCATCTGCGCTCCCGCCGTGAGCTGCGCACGCTTGAAGTGCGCATCCGTGACGCCGAGAAACGCTGCCAGAATCTGCTCGAAAGCTCAAAAGATGCGGTGGCTTATATTCACGATGGCATGCACGTATATGCCAACCAGGCCTATCTTGAACTCTTTGGCTACGCCTCGGTTGAAGAGCTGGAAGGCATGCCGATTATGGATATGGTCGACAGCTCAGGTCAGGCCAACTTTAAAAGCTTTCTGAAAACCTATCATGCTGAGCAAAACAGCAGTCAGGAGCTTAAGACCACAGGCATCAGCGACAAAGGCAACACCTTCCCGATGCTGATGACCTTTTCTGCCGCAACGTACGCTGATGAGCGCTGCACCCAGGTGGTTATCCGCACCAATGCCGATAACAGCGAACTGGAAGCCAAGCTGAAAGAAATCAGCAGCCGCGATCTGATGACAGGCCTGTACAACAAACCTTACTTCAACGCCCGACTGGAAGAAGCCGTCGACCGTGCCGTACTGAAAGGCGCCAAAGGCGCGGTGTTGTATATCAATATCGATCACTTCGGCAAAATCAAAAGTGAAATCGGCATCAGTAATGCCGACACCGTCATCAGCGAAATCGGTAATTGCCTCAAAGGGCAGATCAACGACAAAGATATTCTGGCGCGTATTGGTGAGGATATTTTTACCTGTATGCGCATGGGCGCAGATGCGGAATCGGCACTGCAGTTTGGTGAACGCCTGCGCGATAAAATCGAGCATCTGCTGATTGATATTGGCAACCGCACAGTGACCGTAACCGCCAGTATTGGCCTGTCGCTGATCACCGAAAACAGCTCCCGCCCGGAAGATATTCTGCAGCAATCTCATCACGCCTCTGATGATGTACGCAAACAAGCCGGCCATGAGCGCGGCAACGGTGTTCATCTCTATCTGCCAAAAGAAGTAGATGAGCCACAGCAGGCGAGCAATCTGCAGCAAACACTGACCGATGCAATCCGTAACAACAGCTTCCGTCTGTTATTCCAGCCGATGATCAGCCTGCGTGGTGAAGAAACCGAACACTACGAGACGCTGTTACGTCTGCATCAGCCCAATGGTGATGAACTGTCTGGCGGTGATTTCCTGAACAGCGCTGAAATCAGCGATGACCTGAAACGCAAAATCGATCGCTGGGTTATTCTGCATACCACGAAATTACTCGGCGAACACCGGGCGAAGGGTCATAACACCCGCATGTTCATTAACTTATCGGCCGCTTCCTTAACCGACGATACCCTGCCCGGCTGGATTGGCGTCGCCATTAATGCCGCCAAACTCCCTAAAGGCTCGGTTATTTTCCAGTTCAATGAAGAAGATGCCAGCCGCTTGCTGAAACAAACGCAGCAGTTCAGCCACTCGCTGATGGAAAAAGGCATTCCGGCCGCGCTCAGCCGCTTCGGCTGTGCGCTGAATCCGATGCAGACCTTAAAACACCTGGCGGTTGATTACGTCAAAGTGGATGGTTCCTTCACTCAGGAACTGGGGCAGAATCCGGAAGCGCAAAAACACCTGAAAGCCCTGCTTGAAGGTCTGCATGAAGAAGAAAAACGCACCATTGTGCCATTGGTTGAAAGCGCAAACTCTGTTGCTTCACTCTGGCAGCTGGGGGTTCACTTTATTCAGGGCTACTATGTGCAGCCTCCACAGACCGCGATGAGCTACAACTTCAATGACGAAAATGATGAATAGCCCTCTCTGACAGACACAAAAAAGCCCGGCAGTACCACAATACTGAACCGGGCTTTTTTGTGAGTACAGTCTGCAGACTTATTCGAGAATATCGCGATCGCGGTACCCCAGAAGATACAGAATGCCATCCAGTCCCAGGGTAGAAATGGCATTTTTAGCATTTTCACGCACCAAAGGTTTGGCGCGGAAGGCAATGCCCAGACCGGCAATACTCAGCATCGGCAAATCATTCGCGCCATCACCAACCGCGATGGTTTGCTCCAGACGAATGCCTTCTTTTTCTGCCAGTTCACGCAGTAGCTCAGCCTTACGCTGACCATCAACAACACGCCCGGTGACACGCCCGGTAACGATGCCATCTTCCATTTCCAGTTCATTCGCATACACATAATCGATGCCCAGTTTTTCCTGCAAATAGCGGCCAAAGTAATTAAAACCACCCGACAGAATGGCAGTTTTATAACCCAGTGCTTTCAGGTTACGGATCAGACGCTCAGCCCCCTCTGTTACCGGCAGTTGCTCCGCAATGCCTTGCAGCACATCACCGCTCAGTCCTTTAAGCAATGCGACGCGCTGTTCAAAGCTCTGGATAAAGTCCAGCTCGCCCTGCATGGCGCGTTCAGTGATTTCCGCCACTTGCTCACCAACACCGGCGGCACGGGCCAGCTCGTCAATCACTTCGGCTTCAATCAGGGTTGAATCCATATCGAAGCAGACTAAGCGACGGGTACGGCGATAAACATCGTCTTCCTGAAACGCAATATCCACACCCAGCTCGTTAGCCACCTGCAGGAATTGCGCGCGCATAACGCTTTGCTCAGCCTCGCCACGGACGGAGAACTCGACGCAGGCACGGGTATTCTGCTCGGTCTGAACCAGAGGCACACGTCCGGACAGACGGTTGATCTGGTCAATATTCAGACCATGCTCGGCGACAATCGCGGTGATGCGTGAAATGGCATCAGCCTCAATCGCCCGTGCGAGCAAGGTAATAATGTGCCGGGGTTTGCCCTGCCCATGCACCCAATGCTCATAACTTTCAGGAGTTACCGGGGTAAAACGCACGGACAAACCCAGCTCGTGAGCTTTGAACAGTACGTCTTTCAATACTGGTCCCGATTCGGCACGGGAAGGAATGGCGGCCAAAATACCCAGCGACAAGGTATCGTGGATTTCGGCCTGGCCAATATCAAGAATGGTGACATCATATTGCGCCAGAATGGCGCTGATGCTTGAGGTTAACCCGGGCTTATCGGCCCCAGTCACGCGGATTAGAACCAATTCAGTCACGGATGCTACACCTGCAGGCAGATCGGTTTGATGCAATTACAGTTTGCCGGCGTCAGCTTTGGCAGCCGCCACAACCGCGCGCAACTCTTCGATCAGGTCAACGGTTTCATGCACAGACAGCGCGCGTATGCGGTCAACGCTCATCAGGTACAGACCTTTTTCCAGTTGTTGCAGCTTATCTTGCAGAGACTGTTTCACGTCGCTCATGGTGAATCCCCATTCATCAAAATTATAAATTCGGTTTACAGCAAATCCGGATTGTTCATCCACAGCCTCATAAGAGTGCCAAGTATTGCCGTTTCGCCCTAGCGTTACCGCAGGCGGCGCATATAATACCACCAATGTTGAGGAAATCTTCGTTTGTTTGAGTAATGTGATGCGGATCGCCAGCCTGATTGGGCAAAAGTTGAATACAAGTCAAATTTGCGGCCTGCTCGCAGCCTTTCTGATTTTACTGACAGGCCTGCTGATCAGCAGTCTGACTTACACCCACCTTGAAACTCAGCTGTCCGCCAAGTTACGCCAGGATGCCCAGCGCCAACTGCAGCGTCTGACCGTTGCTCTGGCTCCCAGCCTGCTGCGTCAGGATCGCATCAGCATCAGCCTGACGCTCAGCGACTGGAGTAAAGGACCGGAAATCGACGCCATTCGGGTGCTCAATGCCAATCAGCAGGTCATCGCCGAAAGCGGCCGCCCGGCACCTGACAGCATTGAGCTGAGCCAACCGGTCACTCAGGACAACTTATCCATCGGCTTACTGCGCGCCGATATCAATTTCAGCAGCGCCAGTCAAACCGCACGCCGTTATCTGGCACTGGGCCTGATTGCCAGCGCGCTGGCGGCATTGCTTGCGGCACTGGTGGTTTACCAGCTGAGTGAGCACTACCTGAATTACCTGCGCCAACTGCAACTGCGTCTGCACAACTGGCAGGAAGGCAAAGACCTGTTACATCTGCCACCGCCACCTTACTTGTCCGATTTACAGCAACTGCACAGCACGCTGAATAAAATAGCGTTGCGAGAACAACAACAGCGCGCCATGCAGGATGCGCTCGGCCGCTTTATTTCTGCGTCGCCAGCCACGGGTGAGTTGCTGCGCTACCATGACTGCGCCTTGCTCTTTATTGAGATTCAGGATCTGGAAGTACTGCAAAGTCGCCTCAGTGCCGAACAACTGGGCCAAACACTGAACCAGTATCACCGTCTTCTGTCGCATGCCGCCAAACTCTACAACGGCAAACTGGATCGCTACCTGGGCGATGGCGTTGTGATGCTGTTCGGTATGTCACGCGATCCGCAATCCGGCCACGAACACGAAGCCTTACACTGTCTTTATGCGGCCCAATTATTCCTCGGCCTGATCGATCACCTGCGTGATCACGACCGTAAAACACTGCCGATCGAATTCCGCGTCGCCGCTCACTGGGGCCCGGTTTTGATGGCGCCATTGAGCGATGACGAACAAGTGCAGTGCAGCCTGATCGGCGATACCGTGCACTGGGCTTCGCATCTGGCGACCAATGGTGAAGAACGACGCCTGCTGGTCAGCCATGCCCTGCTCAACCACATTCCTCAGGATGCCGGTATTGCCTGGGAAGAAGGGCCACTGGTGTCTGATTTACACGGGCGCGAGCAAGCCAGCTACTGGCTGAACAGCCTGGCTGAAAAAAATCAGCTGTTAATTAAACGCCAGATAAAACACATCACAGCCATGACAGAAAGTGCCTGATAATAAATACACGTCCAAAAGCATAAAAATAAAAACTCTGCCAATTTGAACTATTCAATACCTCTACTAAGGTTATTTGTGATAACCAACTGTAGAGGATACATCCATGGTTCTTCGTAAATCTGGTCTGGCAGCTGCTGTGCTGCTGGCCTGCAGCCCCGCTGCTTTTTCTGACGATTTAAATATCAATGGCTTTGTCAGCGTCGGAGCCAGTGTTTTATCAAATACCGATGTGCACATTGGTAATTATGATGACAATGCGTCGTTCAGCAACGACACCATTGTCGGTCTGCAGATCAGTAAGCAGGTAAACGACACAACGTCTGCCACCGCGCAGCTGGTTTCACGCGGAACCGAAGATTACAACACCGAAGCTGCATGGGCTTACATTACCTACGCCGCCACCGAAGACTTAGATGTTCGCTTTGGTCGTCTGCGTACGCCATTCTTCTATTATTCCGACTTCCTGGAAGTCGGTTATGCCTATAACTGGATTCGACCATCCGGTGAGGTGTACCGCCTGGATACATTCTCATCCATCAATGGTGTCGACTTTACCCAACGCTTCAGCACCGGGTCTGTTGATGGTTCGGTGCAGTTCTATTACGGTCGTTTCAGTGATGACTTCACCCCCGTCGACGAAACATACAACATTGAGCTGCGCAACTTTACCGGTGTGGTTCTGAACCTGACACAAGGCGATTTTGGTGCCCGCCTGAGCTATCACCAGGCAGATATGTATATGCCTGAGCTGGGAACCAAAACGGGAGCGCTTGATGGCCTTATCACTGCGGCAACCGGAGCAGGCGTCGGCGATAAATTCGTTCCGGACGGTGAAACCACCAGCTTCTATGAAGCAGCGGTCACTTACGATAACGGCGATATGTTTTTTATTGCCGAATGGACCGCACTGAATCATGAAACAGCCATTTTTAATGATGACACCGGTTATATGGTGAGTGCAGCCAAACGTTTTGATGATACGACCATCCACCTGACCTACTCCAATCAAAGCGATGACTTGGAATCCGGCACCGTTGGTCAGATTCAGAAAAATCTGGAAGGTAAAGAAAGCAGCATCACATTAGGTGCGCGTTTTGATTATGACACCAGTACCGCTTTCAAAGTTGAAGCTCAGTATCAGGACGAAGATACTTACCTGGGTGCTCCCGGCGAATCCGGCATGCTGTATTCTGTCGCTGTTGACCTGGTATTTTGAGGAGAGAGACCATGAAATTATTTAAATCAATCTCCAAAATTGCGATTGGCCTGACTCTGCTGATTGGCTCTTTGGTTCACGCTGAAGTCGCCGTGATTGTCAGTGCATCCAATGCCAATGCGGCGTTGGATCAAGATACCATTTCACGGGTATTTCTGGGCAAGACATCAAACTTTCCCGATGGCAGTCAGGCAATCCCGGTCGATCAGACAGAGGGGGCTGCCAGTCGTGAAGCCTTTAACGATAAAGTGTTGGGCAAAAGCTCCAGTCAGCTGAAAGCCTACTGGTCACGCCTGATTTTTACCGGTAAAGGTACGCCGCCAAAAGAATCTGGTTCGGATGCTGAAGTCAAAGACCTGGTCGCTAAAAATCCTAACCTGATCGGTTATGTCGATGCCTCGGTGGTCGATGGTTCCGTTAAGGTTGTCTTTAAATTCTGATTTTGCTGAGAATTTAAGACACTAAAAAGGCGCTTCGGCGCCTTTTTATTTTCCTGCGTTTTCATATCGTCTCAACATGCGGTCAACCCTTATGACCAAAGCCCTGTTGAATTTCGACCATTTTATTCAACACCTGCAACAAAGGTTCATACTCGTTTACAGGGTCCAGCCATTCCAGTGCCGCAACGCCTGCTTCAATGGTCGATAAGCCACCCCGCTGCCGTGAAGAACGAATGGCATAACGGCTGGGCTCGGCAGGATTCAGTGCGATATGTGGCAAGTCATTCAACCAGGGATTTAAATGCAATAAACGCCGGACTTTACGCCAGGTTCCATCCAGTATCAGCAATTGTTTAATATCACCACGTGCGGTATCGGTCAGCGGCGGTTTATGTGTAAAAGGATACAGCAACGCCGTTGTCGTCAGATCATCTGACGGCAGAATATCCTGAGGCTGAAGCGTATCGGCAACAACCAGACGGCTGCCGGCAATACTTTTATGCAGTAATGGCGCTGTCGACAAAGGATGTCGTGCTTCCGTCGGGTCCTGCCAGATAATCAGCTGTAGCGGACTGTGCAGTTGTTTCAGGTATAGACACAAGCACACCGACAGCGGACGCTGGCACTGCTCACAGTGCCGGCGTTTTTGCAGATGCTCTTCACTCATTATTTACGTGGTTTAAGCAACGCTTTAAGAAAATGACCGGTATGCGAGGCTTTGTTTTTCACCACGTCTTCCGGTGTGCCTTCAGCGATAATATACCCTCCTTTGGAGCCACCTTCGGGGCCAAGATCGACAATCCAGTCGGCGGTTTTAATCACATCCAGATTATGCTCAATCACCACGACGGTATTACCGTCGTCGCGCAAACGGTGAAGCACCGCCAGTAATTGCTCAATATCGTGAAAATGCAGACCCGTGGTTGGCTCATCAAGAATATACAGCGTTTTTCCGGTATCCCGTTTCGACAATTCTTTCGCCAGTTTCACCCGCTGGGCTTCACCACCGGATAACGTGGTTGCCGCCTGTCCAAGACGGATATAACTCAGACCAACGTCCATCAGCGTCTGTAATTTACGTGCCACGGCCGGAATCGCATCGAAGAACTCACGCGCATCTTCAACCGTCATATCCAGCACTTCGTGAATATTTTTGCCTTTATAACGGATATCCAGAGTTTCGCGGTTATAACGCTTACCTTTACAGATATCACAGGGCACATAAATATCGGCGAGAAAGTGCATTTCCACTTTGATAACACCGTCACCCTGACAGGCTTCACAGCGTCCGCCTTTGACGTTAAAAGAAAAGCGTCCGGCTTTGTATCCGCGTGAACGGGATTCCTGAGTGCCGGCAAATAATTCCCGTACCGGTGTAAAAATACCGGTATAGGTGGCCGGGTTGGAACGCGGTGTGCGTCCAATCGGACTCTGATCAATATCGACGACTTTATCCAGCTGCTTGAGGCCAACGATAGAATCGTATTCAGCCGCTTTCAGGGTCGTGGCACCATTCAGTGCAGTCGAAGCCAGCGGGAATAATGTACGGTTAATCAGAGTCGATTTACCGGAGCCGGATACACCAGTCACGCAGGTCATCAGTCCCAGCGGAATGGTCAGATCGACATTATTCAGGTTATTGCCACGCGCGCCTTTTAACTGCAGGACTTTATCCTGATCGTAAGGCGTGCGCACTTCCGGAATATGGATGGATCGTTTGCCAGACAAAAATTGTCCGGTAATCGAGTTCGGATTCGCAAAAACCTGCTCTGGCGTTCCCTGAGCAATAATCTCACCACCATGCACACCCGCGCCCGGACCGATATCAATTAAATAATCGGCACTGCGGATAGCATCTTCATCGTGTTCGACCACCAGCACGGTGTTACCCAGATCACGTAAGTGAAACAGGGTTTGCAGCAAGCGATCATTGTCACGCTGATGCAAACCGATCGACGGTTCATCGAGGATATACATAACCCCGACCAGACCCGCACCAATTTGTGAGGCCAGACGGATACGTTGTGCCTCACCACCGGACAAAGTATCCGAGCTGCGGTTCAGCGTCAGGTATTCGAGTCCGACGTTAACCAGAAAGCGCAGACGTTCGCGGATTTCTTTCAGAATTTTTTCGGCGATCTCACCACGGTGACCAGCAAGGTGCAGCTCGGTGAAATAATCAAATGCCTGTTCAACCGGCATCGCCGTACAGGCGTGAATGGTTTTATCGCCCACAAACACATTGCGCGCTTCAATCCGTAAGCGCGAGCCTTCACAGGATGGGCATGGCTGCACACTGAGATATTTGCTCAGTTCTTCGCGTACCATCTGCGAATCGGTTTCGCGGTAACGGCGTTCAAGGTTAGGCAGCACACCTTCAAAAGGATGCGCTTTAATAATCTGGTCGCCACGGGAATTAACGTAATTAAAATTCACCGCTTCATCGCCACTGCCGTAGAGCAGCACGTCACGTTGTTTGACGCTTAATTTGCCAAAATTTTTCTCAATATCGAAGCCATAATGTTCGGCGACTGAACTGAGCATCTGATAATAGTAAATACTGCGGCGGTCCCAACCCCGGATCGCGCCTTCGCCAATACTCAGGTTCTGATCATGCACAACCAGATCAGGGTCAAAATATTGTTTTACCCCCAGGCCATCACAGCTGGTACAGGCACCGGCCGGGTTGTTAAAAGAAAACAGACGCGGCTCAAGTTCCGACAAGCTGTAACCACAGTGCGGGCAGGAGAACTGAGAAGAGAACAGTAATGGTTCAGCCTTGTCGTCGTCCATAGAGGCAACCAGTGCCAGTCCGCCGCTCAGTTCCAGGCAGGTTTCCAGCGACTCTGACAAACGCTGTTCAATACCTTCCTTCACTTTAAAGCGATCGACGACGACTTCGACGCTGTGCTTGCGACGCTTGTCCAACTCTGGCGTGTCATCAAGGTCGCATACCAGACCATTCACCCGCACACGGATAAATCCTTGCGAGCGCAGACTGTCAAACACATGCAGATGCTCACCTTTGCGGTCACGCACCACCGGAGCCAGAATCATGTGCTTACTGTCGTCCGGAAGATCCATAATGCTGTCGACCATCTGGCTGACGGTTTGCGCTTCAAGCGCAACATCATGTTCAGGACAGCGGGGAATGCCTACGCGGGCAAACAGCAAACGCAGGTAGTCATAAATTTCGGTAACAGTACCCACAGTGGAACGCGGGTTATGGGAAGTGGACTTCTGTTCAATAGAAATCGCCGGTGACAGACCTTCAATCAGATCAACATCCGGCTTTTCCATCATCGACAGGAACTGACGGGCATAAGTCGACAGGGATTCAACGTAACGGCGCTGTCCTTCCGCATAGAGCGTATCAAATGCCAAAGAGGATTTGCCCGAGCCACTCAGCCCCGTAATAACGACCAGCTTGTCGCGGGGAATATCGATATCGATATTTTTGAGATTGTGGGTACGGGCCCCTCTCACCTGAATCTTATCCATAGACGACTCATCACATCAGAGAAAAGCCGCCATTGTAGTGCATGCAGAGGTTGGGTTCAGCCGCTTATTCAACTGATTCGTGCAACAGGTCTTCCATATATTCTTTAGCCCAGTTCACCGCCTGAATACGGTTGCCCGCACCGATCTTTTTGAACAGGTTGTAAATATGGGTTTTAACCGTGTGCATACTGACGTTGAGCTTGTCCGCAATCTCGATATTGGTCGCGCCAGTCGCGGTTAACCGCAGAATCTGCTTCTCGCGCTTGGTCAGTACCGTGGTCGTGGTGTTCATTTTACGTGGCTTGTGGCGGGTGCGCTCAAGATACTGCCCCACTAACTGGCGTGGCAGCCAGTATTCCCCTTCAAACAGACCCACAATACCTTTGCTCAGTTGCTGCTGTGAGCATTCGCGATAGAACAGGCCATTCACCATCGGCCAGGCCATCAGGCGCTCGACCGGATGATTATGCGGGGTATTGAAAAAAGCCACTTTTATATCCACCGGCTGTTCGTACACCTGTTCCAGCAGATCATGCAACTTCTCCGGACGAGCACACTCGGCATCAACCAGAACCAGTGTTTTACAGGGATAGCGATTCCAGTCTTCACGCCATTCCGGCACGCTGACCAACTGGCAGTCGATGTTGGTACGCTGATGAATGTAACCAATGAGGATGGAATTCTGCAGATTTTGTTGGCCGAACAAGATAATGCGACGACCAGGGAGACTTGTCTGACGATCCATAACATAACTCCTTTATGCCAGTGGGTGATCCGTAACCGGTCTTCCGAAACCAGTGCTAAGAGTGTACGCAATCCGCTGCAAATTGCCACTTGAGCATGACTTTTTTTCGTAGTTTTACGGATTGACCTACTGCTTTTTAAGGAACCTTAGTACCAATAAAGAAGCTGGCAGAAAACAATCAATCAACAGATAACCACGCTTAAGACTTAATCCACAGACGGCATTGCTGTTAAACTGGCGCACTTTTTAGCTGTGCCAACCGGAATACCTGTGAGTATGTCGAGTTCTACCCCTCCTGAAACAGTACAAAGCGGAGTGTCCGCCGCCGAACAACGCGCGGTTGTCTCTCTTGCGTCACTCTATGCCCTGCGCATGCTCGGGCTGTTTATGGTGCTGCCAGTGATGATGATTGAAGGCCAGAAGCTGGACGGTGCCACACCGCAGCTGCTCGGCCTGGCCATGGGTGTCTACGGCCTGACGCAGGCACTCTTGCAGATACCCGCCGGTACGCTGTCTGACCGCTTTGGCCGCAAACCTATTATTATCGGTGGCCTGCTGATTTTTGCCCTTGGCAGCCTGATCGCCGCCAGTGCCGACAGCGTTTACGGCGTAATTCTTGGCCGGGCACTACAAGGTGGTGGAGCCATTGCCAGTGCCATTATGGCGCTGGTGACCGACCTGACCCGCGAAGAAAACCGCATGAAGGCTATGGCTTCCATCGGTGCCAGCATTGGTTTGTCATTCTCGGTGGCGCTGGTTCTTGGCCCCTGGCTTGCTGGTATGGGTGGCCTGAGTCTTATTTTTGGTCTGACCGGCGTACTCGCCCTGCTGGGTATTCTGGTGACGCTGTTTATTATTCCAACCCCACCAGCACTGCCCCACCGTGATGCATCAGCGGTATTGAGCGAAGTCGGTATTCAGCTGCGTAATACCCAGTTGTGGCCTCTTAACCTGGGAATATTTCTGCTGCATGCCTTGATGGTGGCCATTTTCATCGCCATTCCCGGCCAATTGCTCAAACTGGATTTGCCGGCTGAGCATCACAGCTGGTTGTATTTGCCGGTACTGCTCAGTGCGTTTGTACTGATGGTGCCGTTTATCATCATTGCCGAAAAACGCCGCAAGATGAAAAGCGTAGTAATCATCGGTGCCAGCGTTATCGCCATTAGCCTGTTTGGTATGTCAGCCGCTTCTGAAATGTGGCATTGGGTGGTGCTGATGCTGCTGTACTTCTGGGGCTTCAATCTGATGGAAGCCAGCCTGCCGTCCTGGCTGAGCAAGATTGCTCCGGCCGGAGCAAAAGGCAGCGCTATGGGCATTTATTCCAGCATGCAGTTCCTCGGCGCATTTGCCGGCGGCAGCCTTGGCGGCTGGCTGATGAGTCAGTATGGCAGCAGTGCATTATTTGTCGGACTGGGGGCATTAGTGATACTTTGGGCGCTGCTTATGACACAGTCTTCCGCCCCACAGCACCTGACCAGTGTGCGTCTGGACAGCGCGGATGGCTGCAGCGAACAACAACTTGCACAACTGATGGCACTGGCCGGAGTCTCGGAAGTCAGTCTGCTTGCCAGTGAAGGCGCAATCTATTTAAAAGTCAGTGCTGATGCCTTTGATCGAACACAGGCATTAGCCATCATTCATTCCACAGGAGAAGAGCATGGGTCGCAGCGTTAACAAAGTGACACTCATTGGTACTCTGGGTCGTGACCCTGAAGTTCGTTATATGCCGAATGGCAACGCCGTGGCCAATCTGACACTGGCCACCGACGAAAGCTACAACGACAAACAAACCGGTCAGAAAGTAGAGTCGACCGAATGGCACCGTATTACCGTGTACGGCAAGCTGGCGGAAATCATCCAGCAGTACCTGAAAAAGGGCTCAAAAGCCTATTTCGAAGGTAAGCTGCGCACCCGTGAGTGGGAAAAAGACGGCGTTAAGCGCTACACCACCGAAATCATCGCCAACGATATGATGATGCTGGATGGCCGTGGCGACAACATGGGTTCTTACTCTGCGCCATCACAGCCGATGGGTCAGCCGATGAGCGCACCCCAGGGTTATCAACAAGCGCCACAGGCGGCGCCACAACAAGCTCCGATGGCAGCTGCTCAGGCTCCGCGCGGTTATCAGCAAGCTCCACAGCATGCTCCGCAACAAGCGCCACAGCATGCTCCGCAACAAGCGCCACAACATGCTCCGCAACAAGCACCACAACAGGCTCCGCAACAGCCAGCCTACCAAGGTGGTTATCAGCAGCCTGCCCAGGCTCCTGTACAGCAGCCACAGCATGCACCACAGCCAAGCAACAGCTTTGACGATTTTGATGATGACATCCCGTTCTGATTCACTCGCTCTGTGAGCTAAACGGTTGAGGAACAATAAAAAGCCCTGCATTTGCAGGGCTTTTTATTGTCTGTTGTTCGGTGCCGGTTACGGCCGCTGCAGTGCCGCCGGCATAGGCGCGGTAACCGCCTGCAGGAACGTCTGAATCGCCTGATTATCATCAGCACTCAGTGTTCGTCCCAGCTGTACCTTGGCCATAATATCAACCGCATCCTTCAGCTCGGCGACCGAGCCGTCATGAAAATACGGCGCCGTCTGAGCGGCATGACGCAATGGCGGCACTTTAAAGACCCGGCGATCACTTTCTTTGCCAGTAAATGCCATACGGCCAATGTCTTCCTGAGAACCGGTATACAGCGTGTAGTCGGCCACGATGCCAAATTTCTGGTAAGAAGTTCCGCCCAGTAAGCGCCCATTGTGGCAGCCTGCACAGCCGGTATTAATAAAGGTTTTCAGCCCCTGTTTTTGCGCTGCATTCAGAGCCTGCACATCCCCCTGCAGATAACGGTCAAAAGCAGAGGTTGTCACCAGATGCTCCTGGTAAGCGCTCAGGGCTTTACCCCAGTTGGCAGCGGTTACGCCGTCGTCGTACAGCGCATTAAAGCGTTCATTCAGGTCTGGCAGGGCTTTAATCACCGCCAGCGCTTCATCGGCCGAAGCATGGGCATAGGCCGGTGGCGCAGTCAGCGAACGGATCGCCTGATCAGCCAGAGATTCGCGGTCGCCGGTCCAGTGCATACTGATCTGCGGCACAATATCGACAATGGTCGGTGTATTGCGTTTACCTTGGCGGCCAAATGCTCCCAGCGCGGTTTTGCGTCCGTCGGCACCGCCTTTACTCTGTTCATGGCAGGTACCACAGTTGGTGCCATCACGACCGATACGCGTATCGAAAAATAACACCCTTCCCAGAGCGGCCTCCGCTTCTGAGGACTGCAATTGCGGCGCCTCTCCTGAGCCAAAAACAGCCTGAGCCTGCTGTTGCAGAGCATCGGCGCTGGCGGGTGCCGATAACATGGCACTCACAGCAGCGAAGGCCATCAGGCCTACTGCGATACGGGTCGATGCGACCGGTCGGGTAATCGGGATCATAAGTTACTCTTCGTCAGGTTGTGGACAACAAGCGGCGTAGGACGGGTATGACTCATGGGAGTTCCATTAGCCGACGAACAACACTATTCCAGTAAAGCATCAAAAGGCTCAATCATGACGCTTTCGCCCTCATTAACCGGTCCACGCATCTGTTCCAGTACGATGTAGCAGTTCGCCTGACTCATCGAACTGAGTACACCGGAGCTTTGCCCGCCGGTTGGCCGTACCATTACCTGACCCTGTTCATTCAGTTGCCAGATGCCGCGCTGAAAATCCGTACGACCGGGACTTTTGCGGATAACACTGGCGGCCAGCGCCGGTAAACGCAGCGGCTGCACCGGTGTCTCACCCGCCAGTTTGCGCAGCATCGGAGCGGCCAACTGATGCATGGTCACCAGCGCCGATACCGGGTTACCCGGCAAGCCAATAAATACGCTATTGGGCAGACGACCGCTGGCAAAGGGTTTGCCCGGTTTAATCGCCAGCTTCCAGAAACTGATTTCACCAAGCTCGGCGAGAATGTCTTTGGTGTAATCCGCTTCACCCACCGATACACCGCCAGAGGTAATGACCACATCGGCCAGACGGTCGGCCTGAATAAACGCCTGTCGTAACGCTTCCGGGCTGTCATCAACCTTCCCCAGATCCACCACGTCACAACCCAGACGCCGGGCAACAGCCGCCACGGTAAAACTGTTGCTCTGATAAATTTGCCCATCAGCTAACGGCTCACCCGGCATCACCAGCTCGTCACCGGTGGCCAGTAGTGCGACTTTTAATTGCGTATAAACACAGACCTGCGCAATACCAATACTGGCCAGCAAACCCAGATCCGCAGGCCGCAAGCGGCGACCGGCACGGAGAATAATCTCACCGGCACGAATGTCATCACCGCAATAGCGCACGTTATCGCCCTTCGGCACAGTCGAGTGAAACTGCACCTGGCCGTTTTCCAGCAAGGCGGCGTTTTCCTGCATAACCACGCTGTCAGCACCGGCGGGCAGCAGCGCGCCGGTCATAATACGGACACACCCGCCCTGACCAACCGCACCGGTATACGGATGGCCTGCCATGCTTTTACCCTGCAAGGTTAATTCACAGTCGGCACTTAAATCGGCGGCACGCACGGCATAGCCATCCATCGCCGAATTATCCGCCGGAGGTACGTTCAGCGTACTGCGTACATCCTCAGCCAGCACCCGGCCCAGCGCCTGTTCCAGACGAATGAATTCGTTACTGGTGCGCGCTTCAATCGCGCCCAGCAGGCTTTCCAGCGCCTGCGCCAGCGGCGTCAGACCAGGCATATCACAAGCCGCCATCAGTCAGTTTCTCCTACATGGCAACGAACCGTCAGCCAATCCTGCAGACGGGCTTCCAACTCGTCGCCAGGCAGCAGAGGGCCAACACCGGCTGGGGTGCCGGTCATAATGATGTCGCCCGGATTCAGCGTGAAAATCCGGCTCATATAGGCAATCAGCGGCAGCAGAGGGAACAGCATATCGGCGCTGTTCCCCTGCTGCTGCACCTGGCCATTACGCACCAGTGTCAGGCTCAGCTGTTGCCAGCTGTCCACCTTTGAGGCGGCAACAAAATCGCTCAGCGGGCAGGCACCATCAAAGCCTTTGGCAATTTCCCAGGGCTGGCCTTTGGTTTTCAGGCCGTCCTGCACATCGCGCAGAGTCAGGTCCAGCCCCAGGCCCACACCAGCAATGGCGGCCCGTACCTCATCTTCCGTGCTGTGGCATAAGCGCTGACCAATCAGCAGCGCGATCTCCAGCTCATGATGCACAGCGCCCTGCCCTTGCGGAATGCAGAACGACGGAGCCATAGATACCGCAGCATCGGCGGGCTTGATAAACAGAATCGGCTGACTGGGAACAGGATTGTTCAGCTCGCGGGCGTGTTCGGCGTAATTACGTCCGACACAGACAATTTTGCCGGTAGGCTGGGGGAAGGTCCGACCTTCAACAACGGGAAAATACATAGAAAAACGGCCTGATCAATATCACAGGCCGTTACTATACCTTGTCAGCAGGCTATCTTGTCAGCACAGGAGCGCTGCCAACAGACGTTTAATCCATTGCGGTTGGGCGGACCAGCTCAGCCAGTTCGCGGTGAACCGCGTTGGGGTCTGCCATATTAAGCTCCAGCAAACGGCGCAATGCCGTCATGCTGTCGAGATCCATCGAGTCGCAGGCACAGCCAACAACGTCATCATCGATATGCACCAGCGAACAACGCATTTCGATGGCCTCCTGCGGAGAGAGTACCAGTGTTACCACCAGTTGCTGCTCCAGACGCCAGTTCACATCCTGTGGGCGTACCAGCAAAACACCACGCAAACTGATATCCAGGCAATGGGTTTCCATGCGTTCGCCGCCGGTTTCGACCTGGACACGCTGAAGAAAATGCACACGCTTGAACTGCCGAGAATCCATGACTTACCTCTGTCACATTCCGGGACATTATGTCCACAGATGTATAAAGGTTTAGTTGGAATTACTGATATCGCAAACAGCGGCGGCTGCCGTTTGTGACAGAAAGGAGATCAGTGAGCAGAAGTCAGCCGCTGATAACGGCTGACTTCTGCCCCTGTTATCCGGCGTTTACGCCAGACGCTTGTACTTCATGCGCTTAGGCGACGCATCGTTGCCCAGGCGCTTTTTACGGTCGGCTTCGTATTCGGTGTAGTTACCTTCAAAGAAAGTTACTTTCGAATCGCCTTCGTACGCCAGAATATGCGTGGCAATACGGTCAAGGAACCAGCGATCGTGCGACACCACCATCACCGCTCCGGGGAAAGCCAGCACCGCTTCTTCCAGCGCCCGCAGGGTTTCTACGTCAAGGTCGTTGGACGGTTCATCCAGCAGCAGTACGTTAGCCCCTTGCTTCAGGGTATAAGCCAGTTGCAGACGGCCGCGCTCACCACCAGAAAGATCACCCACACGCTTCTGCTGATCACCGCCTTTAAAGTTAAAGCGGCCGATGTACGAGCGGCTTGGGTAATCTTTGCCGTTGATGTTGATCATATCCATACCGTCGGAGATGGATTCCCAGACGGTTTTCTTATCGTCCAGCTCATCGCGCAGCTGTTCGACAAACGCCAGTTTGACGGTTTCGCCCATCACCACACTGCCGGAATCCGGTTGCTCGGTACCGGCAATCATGCGGAACAGGGTCGATTTACCGGCACCGTTCCCCCCGATGATACCGACAATAGCGCCCGGCGGGACGGTAAAGCTCAGATCATCGATCAGCACACGATCGCCGTAAGATTTGGTGACGTTATGAAACTCGATGACTTTGTCGCCCAGACGCGGGCCTGGTGGAATATAAATCTCGTTGGTTTCGTTACGGGTCTGGAATTCGCGCGAGTTCATTTCTTCGAATGCTGCCAGACGCGCCTTGCTCTTCGCCTGACGCCCTTTAGCCCCCTGACGCACCCACTCCAGCTCATGTTTAATGGCTTTGGAGTGTGCCTCTTCCTGTTTCTTTTCCTGCTCTAAACGCTTTTCTTTGGTTTCCAGCCAGGTGGTGTAGTTACCCTCGTAAGGAATACCGTGACCACGATCAAGCTCCAGAATCCATTCCGCGCAGTTGTCGAGGAAGTAACGGTCGTGGGTAATCGCCACCACGGTGCCCGGATACTCTTCCAGGAACTGTTCCAGCCAGCCTACAGATTCGGCATCCAGGTGGTTGGTGGGTTCGTCCAGCAACAACATATCCGGCTTCGACATCAGCAGGCGGCACAATGCCACGCGGCGGCGCTCACCACCGGACAGTTTGGTCACATCCGCATCCCATGGCGGCAGACGCAGCGCATCAGCGGCAACTTCCATGTGGCGCTCCATGTCATGACCACCGGAGGCTTCAATAAAGGCTTCCAGCTGACCCTGTTTTTTCGCCAGCGCATCGAAATCAGCATCCGGCTCAGCGTATGCCGCGTAGACCGCATCCAGAGCGGCACGGGCGTCGAGCAGTTCGCGCAGACCATCTTCAACGTTACCTTTAACGTCTTTGGCCGGGTCCAGTTCCGGCTCCTGCGGCAGGTAGCCGATTTTCAGATCCGGCTGCGGACGGGCCTCACCAATAATGTCAGTATCCAGGCCCGCCATAATTTTCAGCAGGGTGGATTTACCGGAGCCGTTCAGGCCCAGCACACCGATTTTGGCGCCTGGAAAGAACGAAAGAGAAATATCACGCAGGATCTGGCGCTTGGGCGGAACAATCTTGCCCAGGCGGTTCATGGTGAATACATACTGTGCCATGGAAAATACCTCGTATCAGATGGCGGCAAAGCTACTGAAAAGCGCCGCTAATGGCAACATAACAGGCCATTGTCGTGGCTTTTTCTGCGTGCAGACACTATTGGCTGTGTCCAAAGTCACAGAAATGTCATCAGTACTTTATTAAGTCGCCTACACCCCGCC
The DNA here is from genome assembly GCF_025318105.1 of Thalassolituus pacificus. Classification (NCBI taxonomy): domain Bacteria; kingdom Pseudomonadati; phylum Pseudomonadota; class Gammaproteobacteria; order Oceanospirillales; family Oceanospirillaceae; genus Thalassolituus; species Thalassolituus pacificus. The sequence continues at coordinate 120,130 of NZ_JAOANI010000028.1, read as the reverse complement.
TGGCTGTCTATACTTCCGCCATGATGATTAATAAAGATAAGACTCTTTAGCCATGCTGTTTCGTCTGTTACAGCGAGCTGGCCAGGACGACCTGCGCCGTTCCACGCTGATGAATGTTCCGCTGTTTCTGCTCAGCTTTGTTTTTCTGGCGCTGGTACTGGCCGGTAACGTCTATCGCCAATGGCATAACGACCAGCTGGCGTTCAACAAAGAAGTGGCGCTGACGCTGGAAAACTATGTGCAGCAGTCCGGTTTGCTGGCGCAGGCCGGACTGGCCGCGAACACGATGTTCAGCCGGGCTTTTGCCCCCCTGCTCGAGCAATCCGCCAAGGGTGATGCGGCTGCCCGTGATCAGCTCTGGGCTGAAATGCAGAAATCCTTCTTTAACCTCACCGGGTTTGTGTTGTTCGATGCCAATGGCCGCTATCTGACTCATCGCGGAACTGCGCTGCATGCCGATGAAACCCGCGATATCTATGCCAACAGCCTCAGCATTGGTGGCAACCAGGGCATGTTCTCGCTGCGTTATGGCAGCAAAGGCGGGTACTACTTTTTCACGCGTTTTCAGGGACCGGGAGGTGAAACTTACCTCTTTGTCAGCCGCCGTTCCTACAGCAAGCTGTCGAGCATTATCTACAACGGCAACTTTCCCGGCTTCGAGATGCTGTTGCTCGACACCCGCGATAACTCCATCGGTATCCGTGAGCATTACTACGCCGATTCATCCCACCAGCCCAAGCTGAGTAAAACCGAAGAACAACAGATTCTGTACCGCACCAACATTCCCTTTACCCACTGGGATGTGATTGCCCTGCCGGTGGAAAAAGACGTTCAGGCCCAGCTCTGGAGCCGCATTCATCCGCCATTGGTGGTACTGGCCACCTTCTCCATTTTGGCTGGCATTCTGTGGGTCTTCCTGCGCCGCCAGGAACGCCGCGCGGCCGAACTGGAAATCATCCGCCGTCAGACCGAGCAACGTGCCGACCGGGTGCTGATGTCGATTGACGACGCCCTGATCTCCACCGATGCCTTCGGTCTGATCAATTACGTCAACCCGAAAGGGGCCGCGCTGCTGATTGAGAACGGCCAGCGTGATTTTCTCGGTGAGAGCCTGGCCGATGTCTGGCCTGACAAACAGGCACTCTGGAACCGTGGCCTGAATGCCGACGAGCTGGAACTGCTGCAGGATAACGGCCGCCAGCTGACCGTTCGCATTGGCGAAGAACAACGCATACTGGAGCAGGGATACAATCCGCTGTACGAGGGCCGGCGCATATCCGGCATAGTCTGGTTGCTGCGCGATATTACTGATGCGGTACACGCCACCAACGCTCTTGAAGAAAGCCGCAGCCGCTATAAAGCCCTGTTTGAAGAGGCCGGTGTCGCACATTGCCTGCTGGATATCTCGCACTTCGATGGCCAGCTGGAAAGTGTACGGCTGGTCAATATTAACGATGCCGCCGTGCGCATGACCAAAGCCTGCAGTCGGCAACAATTATTGCAGGACTACAGTCAATTACTGGTGCAGGGCAGCCGTGAGTTACGCTCTGCGCTGCAACGTGCGGTCGACCTGAAACTGAGCACCACCGAGTTTGAATTACCGCTGCGCATATTCAGCGGCGAGCCGCGTGATTTCTGGGTTAACCTCAGTCTGCGCTCGGGCACCGTCGGCCAGGCGCTGATGACCGTTCTGGATGTGACTGAACGAAAAAAAGCCACCGAAAAGACCCGCGAACGCGAGGCTTTCTGGTCCAAGGTTATGGCAGCAATGCCAGACCTGGTGTACGTCGTCGAGCTGACGTCCGAGCTGAACCACAAAGTGATTTACCACAACCGCACCATGGGTGAAGTACTCGGCTACCCTGCCGACCTTCAACTCGATGCCAATGACTGGCTGCGTTATGCCGAGCCGGAAGAAGAAAGGCATCTGGCCATCGCCCTGAATAAAAACCGCTCGCTGGCAATGGGGACCACTCGCGAGGCGACGGCCCGCTTCCGTCATGCCGATGGCAGCCTGCGGGTACTGAAGTTCCGCGACACCCCCTTTGCACTGGATAAAGACGGCAACGTTGTGCGCTATATCGGCACCGCCCGCGACGTGACCGGTGATATCGAAAAACAGGAACGTATTGTCGAATCCGAACGGCGCTACCGTTTACTGGCAGAAAACATGAGCGACGTTATCTGGGCCACTGACATCAACCTGAATTTTAATTTCGTCAGCTCCTCGGTTGAGCGCCTCCTCGGTTATAAACCGGACGAATTACTGCGTGAAGGTATCGGCGCCATCTTTAAGCGCCGCGACATCCGCACACTGTTCCACGCGATGCATCATGAAATACGGCAAGCGCTGCGCGATCCTGATAACGCCCAATCACGCAATGTGATGATCCGCAAAGACGCCATCGCCACCAGTAAAAACGGTAAAGAAGTTTTGCTGGAATTACAGGCCAGTCCGTTATGGAATGACAAAGGTGAGCTGCAGGGTATGCTCGGCATCTCACGCGATGTTGGCGAAGCCCGCACAATCGAGCGTGAACTGCAACTGGCCGGGGAAGTTTTCGACAACAGTAACGAAGCGATTTTAATCACCGACCGTACGTTGAATATTGCCAATATTAACCGCGCCTTCGGTGCCATTACCGGCTATAAAAATGAAGAAGTTATTGGCCGGACGCCGGACTTCCTTATTTCGTCAGAGCGTCACGGCATCACTTTTTTTGAAGAAATCGGCGAAGCTCTGGTGTCTGCCGGCTACTGGCAGGGTGAAATTTTCTACCAGCGGGCCAGTGGCGAGATCCGCACCGGCTGGGCGGGTGTCAGTGCTATCCGCGATCAGGATCACGAAGTTCAGAGTCTGATTATTATTATGTCCGACATCACCGAACGTAAGGTGATTGAAGAGCGTATTCATAAACTGGCGTATTTTGATCCGCTCACCGGCCTGCCCAACCGCAGCCAGATGCATGAACGGCTGGACGTTTTACTGAAAACAGCGCAGCGCAACAACCATTGCGTTGCCCTGTTATTTATCGACCTTGACCGCTTTAAACCGATTAACGATTCGATGGGACACCCGGCCGGCGATCAGGTATTAAAACAGGTGGCTCAGCGACTGCGTAACTGTACCAAAAAACACGACCTGGTCTGCCGTATCGGCGGTGATGAATTTACCGTTGCGATTGGCGAACAGACCGATAACGAAAAAGCGGCCGATACCGCCGTCAAAGTGGCTGAACGTATTCTGCATGCTTTAAACCGGCCTTATATTCTTGGCCAGCGTGAAGTGTTTATCAGTGCCAGTATCGGCATATCCATCTATCCGCACGATGGTGGCAGCGTGATTGAATTGCTGAAAAATTCCGATATGGCGATGTATCACGCCAAAGATCTGGGGCGCGACAACGTACAGTTCTTTAACGAAAAAATGAACCAAAAGGCGGTTGAATTACTGGAGCTGGAAAACGATCTGCGCCACGCGCTGGGCCGTAACGAGCTGGAACTCTATTACCAGCCACAGTATCAGTCCAGCAATGGTAAAGCCGTAGCAGCAGAAGCCTTATTGCGCTGGAACCATCCGACCAAAGGACTCATTTCCCCCGGATTATTTATTCCGATTATTGAAGACACCGGGCTGATTGTGCCGATCGGCCAATGGGTGCTGGAGCAGGCCTGCCAGCATTTCGCCGACTGGAAAAATAAAGCACTGGATCTGCAACGTATTGCCGTTAACGTATCCGCACGCCAGTTTAAACAGGACGATTTCCTGCAGATTGTAAAAGATGCCATTTTCAAAGCCGGTATACGTCCCGATCAGCTGGAGCTGGAACTGACTGAAAGTATTCTGATCGACGACATCGAACACACCCTTGAAGCTCTTAATGGCTTGCGCAAGCTGGGTGTACGTACCGCAATCGACGATTTTGGTACCGGCTATTCTTCCCTGAATTATCTGAAACAATTCCCGGTAGATACCTTAAAAATCGACCGCAGTTTTATTCAGAATTTGCCGGACAACTCTGATGATGCACAGATCACGCGAACCATTATTGCCATGGCACACAACCTGGGCATGGGCATTATTGCCGAAGGGGTGGAAACGCGTGAACAGCTGCAATTTTTAATATCCGCACGCTGTGAAGAAGTCCAGGGCTTCCTGTTCAGCAAACCGCTGCCACAGAAACAATTTATTCAGTTGCTGCAACGTCATGAAATCCAGTGCTAAAAGTGCCCTGCTGGCACTGGCAGCAGCGGCGCCGTCGTATGGGCTGGCGCCACCACAGGAAGCACAATTACAATACCGCGTGAGCCAGTATCAGGAAAACGATATGCCGGCGAACCGCGTCGCCAGTGGCTCCACACAGCGCTATCAGATTTCTGTACAGCAACTGCAGTGGCAAACTCCCATCGCCGGACAATGGCTGCTGAATATGCAGGGCAGCTATGAAAGTCTGAGTGGTGCCTCACCACAGCAGACCTTCGAAAACAGCAGCGGTCAGAGCGAAGTGATTATGAGCGGTGCCTCCATTAACGAGCAGCGCAGCGATGCCCAGCTGCAGCTCAGCCGCTATTTTTCTCACGGCACGCTGGGTGGCGGTCTGTATTATTCCACTGAAAACGACTATCAGGCACAGGCCTGGAATCTGGCCGGCAGCCTTGAGCTCTGGTCGGGCATGACCACCCTTAATGCCGGACTCAGTCAGTCCGATGATCGTCTCAATCCCAGCGATACCCGCCTGTCGGTCAACCGTCAGCTGGCCGATGATCAGACCCGCAGCCGCCAGGAGGCTTATCTTGGCATCAGTCAGATTCTGAATAAGTACGAAGTGCTGCAGCTGACGCTGGGTTACAGCCAAAGCAGTGGTTACTTATCGGACCCGTACCGCAATATTGATCTGCGCCCGGACAACCGGGACAGTCAGACGCTGACGCTGATGTACCGTTTTTTTATGAAACCCTGGAATGGTGCTGCGCACTGGAATTATCGTCTTTACCACGACAGCTGGGGTGTGGATTCCCATACGCTTGAGCTGCGCTGGTATCAGAATCTGGGGCGCTTTATCGGGCGTAATTGGCGCGCCAATATTGGCAGTCGCTTTTACCGCCAGCAGGCCGCCGATTTTTATTCTCTGGCCAGCAGCGCCAGCGGTAATGCTCAAAGCAGTGACGCCCGGCTGTCCGCTTACGGCGCTATCACGCTGGAGCTGGGTATCGATCTGCTTTGGTCCCATGCACTGGAATTCAGCCTCAGCGGGCAAAGCTATCGCAGCCGAGAATCCTGGGGAGCACAAGGCAGCAAGGCTGCGGAAGCCCCGGCATTGGTGAATTATCAGCTTGTCAGTGCCGGAGTTCTTTACCGCTACTGAGCGCCGGTTCAGCCAAATAAGCTTATGGTTTCAGCGTTTAACGGGAAGCGGGCACTCAGCTCATGATCGGCGATTCCGGCTAATTGCCGCATCGCCTGCTGGATATGTTTGGGCTGCAACAGAATACCGTTGCTGTCGGCGGCCAGCGTCTGGGGATTAATCGCCTGCGCTTCGTGAGCGGCGGTGGTCAGCCCCACACTACGGTTTGCCCAGCTGGCATTCTTACTCATAAAAATGGTGCTGCTGATTGGCCAGTGATCTTTACCATTGCCGTCGTTATAGCCCGGTGTACGGGCAAAGTCAGAGCTGATCATCACCACCAGCTTATCGTCGATGCCCAGCCGCTCAGCCTCAGCCCAAAGATATTCCACACCGTTCTGCAGGCGCATTAAGGCCGCCGCATGATCAGCATCGTGATTAGCGTGGGTATCAAAGCCCCAGGCCACCAGATCCGTGCTCACGCACAGCCCGGACTGATACGCTGCCAGCGCAATCTGCGCCTGACGTAACAAGGGGTTCCAGTAACCATCGGCATCGGTGTAATCGACCAGCGTCTGCGGTACATACTGCGCCAACAATTCCAGCAATTGCTGGCCATCTTTGGCCGCGGCAAACTGATTCAGCGCTGCCTGCATTCGCGACGCCATATGCGGCTGTGCGGCCTGTAACCGCGCCAGACGTTCCGCGCGGTGGCGGTTGATGATGTCGCGCGTACTCTGACGATGAAAATACTTCGCCGCATCCCAGCCATTGCCGCCATCGAGAAACTGATCCTGATACACCAGCTTATTCAGCGCACTGGGGTCCTGCATCAGGGTGTAATTAATGACTCCCGCCGTCTGGTTGTAACCGCCGTTGCTGAGATACGCCAACGGTAGCCCGCTGCCGTACACCGCCGCCGCTAATGCGGCAAACGAAGGATATCCCTCCGCCAACCGGCCACTCCAGCTGTAACGCTGCCCGGCCTGATGCGCGTTGGTCTGGGCATCAATGCCGTTCACCACCAGCATGTGGGGATGCAGGTTAGAAAAGAAGCGTTGATTATGAGCAAAGGGCGCGTAGGCAACTGAGCTGCCGCTGATGGTTTGCACGCCCTGCGTGCTGGCCCAGTGATTGATCGCCGGGTTGGCTTTCGGATCGCAGAAACTGGTGACATCCCAGCCGCCACCGGCCTCAATACTGACAAAAAACGGGCCGTTGTAAGGCGTAAAATTACTGTCCGCCGCCTGCGCACGTAATGGCAGAGGAAGGCCTGCGGCCAAACCGGAGGCCACCAGCAGCTGCAAAAAATGACGGCGGTTCATCGCGTTATTCATAGGGCACCGTGAAGTCACTGAACAGGTAGGTCAGCAAAGCCATCCAACTGCGCAGGGTATGGTTCGGGTCTTGTTTCAGAGCGGCGTCGTTATCCCAGTCGAGCAGGCAAAACTCATCCTGCTGATCATCGCTGGTGTCGTTATGATAAAGCCAGTCGCTGGGCGCATTGGCCATGCGCTCACTCCAGACTTCGTTAAACAGGGTGTAGGCGCTGTTCTGTTCCAGCGCCAGATCCGTCAACGGATCACCCCAGATAACTTCAATCAAACGATTAACCTGCGCCTGCACCTGAGCGGATGCATTAGCCGGGGTATCGGTCATTTCCACCAGCGTAAACAGCGTGCGCTGCGCCTTGGGCAGTTCAAACTCGGCCACGACCCGCTGACACACCATTTCCTGCGACATACGCCCCGTCACCGCATACATTAACGTATTCAGGCTTTGTGCCCGCTGTACCACGGTATCGCTGTCGATACCGCCATACAGACCGTAATAGTCGCGCGCCAGCAGATCGTAATTTTCATCCCAGGTGTGGTGCCAGAGGCCGCCGCTTAACGCCTGAATCTTGCGGCTCAACTGCTCTGCCGTGAGTAACTGGCCTGCCCCCATATCGCCATAATTCGTGCTGGCCGGGGCTTGCAGCGCACGGAAGACCGGGCTCATCGCCATATCGGCCAGCAGATCTTTCAGCTGATAACCACCGCTGCGGAAGGCAGTCGCCAGCTCACCGACCATACGCTGCTGTTCGCTGTAACGGGCCAGCTTGTCGGCATAATCAACATCGCTGGGTTCAGTCGGTTGCGGCAACAACTCACTGCCAAACACCGCCGGCCACCAGAAGGCGACGATGCCACTGGCAAAACGCTCATCGGCCACCATCTGCTGCGCCAGCCACTGCAGGCTGTTGTCACGGGAAGTGGCGGGCAACGCGGTGCCGGCAAAACCGGGAGCGCGCATATCGCGGTACCAGAGATCGCCCTGCTGATAAAGACTGCCGGCTTTGTAGGTGTCCGGCAGTGAGTCATCACCATCCCAGGCATCGCGATAATGGCCGTTGTCGCCATAGTTCTGAAAGGCACCGGCCACCGGGTCCATGATTTCATGACACACCGCGCAGGCCGGATTATTCAGCGTCGGGTTGTTGGTATCGGCCAGATCAGCCGGGTCCATAGAGCGCAGCGCCAGCCCTTCGATATCCACATTCAGGAAAAAGTAATACGCCCAACGGGCCCGCGCACGATTGCGGTTAGTATCGGTAGAGGGATAACGCGCCAGAAACATCTGTGAGCTGAGCAGACCAGCCTGGGGCAGCGGCCCACCGGCATAGCCGTCGATAATCTGTGCCGGACGCCAATCGTCCGGATTATTGTTATCCGCAAAGCGGATGCCGGTGTGATACACGTCGTTGGAAAACGGGTTCACCATCATATAGGTGGCAGTCAGAACTTCACTGTAGGGCCGGTCGTGGGTAACCACATAGTTAATCAGCTGCAGTGGTGCCGTTGCCACCGCCTTGTTGGTGTTTTCCCAGGCAAAACCAAAAGCTTCATTGGCGGCCTGGCGCTGTTCATCGGTGGCGGCACTGTTTACTGCCTGCTGTAACGGTGCCAGACGGGATTCGATGAAGGTGAAACGCCCTCCTTCATACAACAGCTCAAGCCCTGGCGTGCGACTGTTGGCGAATTTATTGGTGAGTAAGCGGTCATTCGCGCTTTCCATCAGGAAATCACTGAAATGCTCACCGCTCATTAAGTGGCGGATCGCATTGCGCAGGCTGATCTCTGTGCCATCGGCAATTGACACCTGCTCTGCGGTTGTTGGCAAACGCCCGGCAAACAGCAGCGCCGACTTACGCAGCGTGGCATTGTTATCCAGTAATACCGCTTCGTCCCAGAACGCCGACAGACTGACGCTGCCGTCGCTGCCATCACCGTCACTGCAGCTGGCAACCGGGCCGGCAAGCCAGCCCTGCAACACCTGATGAGCTGCAGAACCCGCAGCAAACACCCGCCCGCCTCCGTGCACGACCTGCGCCAGCGGCTTGGCTTCGATATTCGCCAGGCCAGAGGCCGACGCGATGTAAGTATTCACTGCGCTGAGATTATCAGCCAGATAAGAACTCGCGGAGGCAGGCTTCAGCACCAGTCCGGACTCCGCCGCAATGCCGCCCGTCTGGTGGCACTGCATACAGGATGGCGCCAGCACCGGTGCCCATAATTCAGCATTAAACCGTTCCAGCTCTGCGCTGCAGGCGGAAGCACCATTGCCTCCCGGCAGCGTCGTGCCAGGCTGTTGAGGGTTGCTGTCGCTGATCAGTTCGCCGGCATATTCATTACCGCCGCCGGAACAGCCAGCCAGCACCAAACACAGCAAAATAAGAGAACACCCAGCGCGCATCAGACACGTACCCTGATCATTAGAGAATTGAGTATGGAACAATCGCGACGCTTTTCCGTTAAGCGATGTAATGAGTTGTTGTGCAGGCGTTTTTCTGACCATTTGGTCACGTTTTTAGTGTCTGCAGATGAGCGCAGTTCACGCCGATAATGACACCTTCTCAAGTGCCAGACGGCGCAGTTTGCGCTAGAATGCGCACCTTTCTTATTCCAACCCCTTTTCTACCACCTTGCGTGAGGAAGCCCTGATGTTTAGCCGTGATATGAACATAGCGGATTTTGACCCGGAAATATGGTCAGCCATGAAAGCCGAAGATGCCCGTCAGGAGCATCATATTGAGCTGATCGCCTCCGAAAACTACACCAGCCCACGGGTAATGGAAGCTCAGGGCTCCCAGCTGACCAACAAGTACGCCGAAGGTTATCCGGGCAAGCGTTACTACGGTGGTTGTGAGCACGTTGACGTGATCGAGCAACTGGCCATCGACCGCGCCAAAGAACTGTTCGGTGCAGGCTACGCCAACGTGCAGCCTCACTCAGGTTCTCAGGCCAACGCGGCGGTTTACTTCGCCCTGTGTCAGCCTGGCGATACCATTCTGGGTATGAGCCTGGCACACGGTGGTCACCTGACTCACGGTGCATCTGTTTCTTTCTCGGGTCGCGTTTATAACGCTGTTCAGTACGGTCTGAACCCGGAAACCGGCGAAATCGATTACGCCGAAGTTGAGCGTCTGGCGCGTGAACACAAGCCAAAAATGATCGTCGCTGGTTTCTCTGCATACTCACGCGTGGTGGATTGGCAGCGTTTCCGCACCATCGCCGACGAAGTGGGCGCTTACCTGTTCGTTGATATGGCCCACGTTGCCGGTCTGATCGCTGCTGGCGTTTACCCGTCTCCGGTGGGTATCGCTGACGTGGTCACCACCACGACTCACAAAACCCTGCGCGGTCCGCGTGGTGGTCTGATTCTGGCCAACGAAGACGAAGAGCTGAACAAGAAGCTGAACTTCGCGGTATTCCCTGAATCCCAGGGCGGCCCGCTGATGCACGTCATCGCGGCCAAAGCCGTATGCTTCAAAGAAGCCATGAGCCCTGAATACAAAGAGTATCAGGCGCAGGTGGTGAAAAACGCTCAGGCCATGGCCAAAACCTTTATCGAACGCGGTATCAACGTGGTATCCGGTGGCACCGATGACCACCTGTTCCTGGTGGACCTGATCGGCAAAGAGTACACAGGTAAAGACGCTGACGCCGCTCTGGGCCGCGCCAACATCACAGTGAACAAAAACTCGGTACCAAACGACCCACGTTCTCCGTTCGTCACCTCTGGTCTGCGTATCGGTTCTCCGGCCATCACCAGCCGCGGCTTCAAAGAAGCTCAGGCAACCGAACTGGCTGGCTGGATCTGTGACGTACTGAACGGTCTGGAAAACGGCAACTCCGACGCCGTTGAAGCCGAAGTAAAAGCTAAAGTTGTTGCCCTGTGCGATCAGTTCCCGGTTTACAAATAAGCCGGACTTAGCGCCATTAAAAACCGCCCGGTGCCTGCACCAGGCGGTTTTTTTATGCCCGTTGCTGCGCGGTTTCTGTCACACAATGGTCACAGCATTGTCATAGGCTGTTTACAGGAGTCAGCACCGCCTCTGCGCCCCGCCTGACATTCACTGATTAACAGAGAGATGCCATACCATGACCAAGTACTGGACTCCCGTTACCGAGCGACATCTGGCCGACATGCTGCGCACCGCCGAACAGCAAATGGCCCCCTCTCTGCGTCAAACCTGGCAGCTGATCCGCCTGCCCACACCGGAACTCTGGCAGCAACACCCCTGGGGCGATGAAGGCTGTGGCTTCTGGGTGGTCGCCGTGTTCGGTAAAACCTGCGTGTACCTGAATGACATCAGCCAGGGGTTTAACTCCAGTATTTTTATGAGCTGGGGACATATCGAGGACTACCAGACCCGCACCGATACTTTGGGCAGCCATCTGGCCGGCCTGTTTCACAGCCAGCCCAGCGTCACCTCCGACATCGATTGAGCAAAGGTGTAACAACATGCGGCGCAAAGGGAGTCATTTGTGCCGCATTACTGGCAAAAACAGCCAATGGCTGATTCAAACCCCCTCAAGTAATCAAGCTGAGCCGCTGAATCGGACGTAAATCAGATAAAAACCCGTGATATAACGCCTTTGCAGCCATGGCCAAGCAGAGAAGGGTTAACTCCGGCCAAAGGACGCCATGATCCTGTCTGACCTGCACCAGCCCACCCCGCTGAATATTGACCGATTGCTACCTTCACCCCTCCCTCCTGCAGGCGTTTAATACGCTGACATTGATTAACATCCGAACAACAACAAAAGTATCAAAGGAATCAGTTATGACTCATGCAAGCACTGCCGATGCTGGCACTGTCCGTCAGACTGCCGGAGCCAAGGCTAACATCCCGCCACGTCGTATGGACTTCGAATTTGCAGATGACACCAAGCGCTACTGGTACAAGAACAGCCCGTTTCTGACCACGTTCTGGTCAACCCTGTCGACCCTGTTCCCGGAAGGTGAAACCTTCTTTGTCGACTCCGTGCGTAACTATCGCAAAGACATCACCGACCCGCTGCTGAAAGCCCAGGTATCCGGCTTTATCGGTCAGGAAGCGATGCACAGCAAAGAACACAAAGCCTTTAACGATCTGGCCGAAAAACATGGCTTCCCGGCCAACAACCTCGATCGCGACCTGGGCATCCTGCTGCGTTTTGCGCGCAAAGCACTGCCGAAAAAAATCCAGCTGGCCATTACCGTGGCGCTGGAGCATTACACCGCCATTCTGGCTGAACAGCTGCTGCGTGATCCCAGCCATCAGTCCAACATTGAAGACCCCGAAGCTCTGAAGCTGTGGATGTGGCACGCACTGGAAGAAAACGAGCACAAAATCGTGGCCTACGATGTGTACAACCTGGTCGGTGGCGGCTACTTCACCCGCGTACTGACCATGCTGATAGTGACTTTCTTCTTCTTTACGGTGGTCGGCATCGGCCATATCCGTATGCTCTGGGCCGACCGCAAACTGTTTGATGTCTGGGGCAACCTGAAAGGTTTCTGGTATCTGTGGAGCCCGAAAGGCCTGTTCCCGAAACTGCTGCCGCAGTATCTGGACTTCTTTAAGCCCGGTTTTCACCCGAACGACCACGACACCGTGCAACTGCTGGACGACTGGCGTGAAAAACTGCTGGGTAAAGACGGCATGCTCGCCGATCAGATCAAAAACCCGCAGCGCGCTTAAGTACCACTTTGCCGCACCACAGACAGCCGCCGTTAACCCGGCGGCTGGCTGTACATCCTGCTGACATGCCAGCCTCTGGTATAGCCCGCGCAAATCCTTTAGAATCCGCCCTCTTTAAGCTCACCTGAGTCGCTCTTTACCAGTTATGTATTGCCCGTTCTGTACTCACCCGGAAACCAAAGTTATTGATTCACGCCTGGTTGCCGATGGTGAGCAAATCCGACGCCGACGGGAATGCATCAGCTGTGGTGAACGCTTTACCACCTTCGAAAGTGCCGAACTGGTGATGCCACGCATCATCAAACAAGACGGCACCCGCGAACCCTTCAACGAAGACAAACTCCGTTCCGGTATTCACCGCGCGCTGGAAAAGCGCCCGGTCAGTGTCGAAGACGTTGAGGCCGCCATCGTCCGTATCAAACAAAAACTGCGCGCCACCGGCGAACGTGAAGTCCCCAGCCGTATTCTGGGTGAATGCGTCATGGCCGAACTGCGTCAGCTTGATCAGGTAGCCTATGTGCGCTTTGCCTCGGTCTATCGCAGCTTCCAGGATCTGGATGAATTCCGCGCCGAAATCGAGCGCATTTCCTCACCGTTAAGCCCCCTCGCTGACAGTAAGGAAGAAGAAGCATGAACCACGAATTCTATATGGCCCGTGCTCTGCAGCTGGCCGAACTCGGGCGTTACTCCACCAGCCCGAATCCGCGCGTTGGCTGTGTGATTGTGAATAACGGCGAGATTGTCGGTGAAGGCTGGCATCAGAAGGCCGGCGAGCCCCATGCCGAAGTGCATGCCCTGCGCATGGCTGGCGATAACGCCCGTGGCGCTACTGCTTACGTTACCCTCGAACCCTGCAGCCACCATGGCCGCACCCCGCCCTGTGCCGAAGGCCTGATCAAGGCCGGCGTGGCACGGGTGGTCGGCGCCTGTTCCGACCCAAATCCGCTGGTTGCCGGACGTGGCTACAACCTGCTGCGCGATTCCGGTATCGAGGTGATTACGCCCTGCCTTGAAACTCAGGCCATCGACCTGAACAAAGGCTTTATGCAGCGTATGCGCAGCGGCATGCCCTGGGTTCGCGCCAAGTTAGCGCAAAGCCTGGATGGCCGCACCGCCATGGCCAGTGGCGAAAGCCAGTGGATCACAGGCGCTGCAGCGCGTGCCGATGTCCAGCGCCTGCGCGCGCAAAGCTGCGCGGTGATTACCGGCGCCGGTTCCGTATTAACCGATAACCCATCGATGACCGTACGCCCGGCTGAGACCGGCATCGAACAGGAACAACGCCTGTGGCGCCAGCCATTACGGGTGATCATTGACGGACAGCAACGGCTGAGCGGCAACGAACAGATATTCTCCCTGCCCGGCGATATCCTGCTGGCGGTCAGCGATGCTGCGCGCTGTAAGGTGCGCCGCGCAGAGTCGCTGGGCACGCTCAGTATCTGGCAGGCACCGCTGACCATGGCGAATAAAGTCGATCTGTCTGCACTGCTGGCGGAACTGGGCGAGCGTGGCTGCAACGAAGTATTGCTGGAAAGCGGCGCCCAGCTGGCCGGGGCCTTTGCCGCCGCCGGACTGATCAACGAGCTGGTGCTCTACTGCGCACCGACGATCCTCGGGAGTGAGGCGCGACCGCTGCTATCCTTAGGGCTTGAGCGCATGCAGCAACAGTTGCGCTGGCAATGGCAGGATGTACGCATGGTCGGCGGCGACTTAAAACTGGTGCTGACGCCAGACGCATAACAGAGCGCACGCTGCCAACAGCAGATGCATTAAAGAGAACGGAAGGTTCATGTTTACCGGAATTATTGAAGCCATCGGCAGCGTAGCCGCGGTTAAAAACCAACAGGGCGACCTGACGCTGCAGATTAACAGCGGCGCACTCGACCTGTCGGACGTAAAGCTCGGTGACAGCATCGCCACCAACGGCGTGTGTCTGACCGTGGTTGGCCTGTCCGGTCATGGCTTTATCGCCGATGTGTCACGCGAATCACTGGCGCACACCCACATCGGGCGCTGGAGCGCGGGCACCAAAGTGAATCTGGAAAAAGCCATGCTGCCGACCACGCGCATGGGCGGTCACCTGGTTACCGGCCACGTTGACGGTGTGGGCATCGTGAAAAAACGCAGCGCCGATGCGCGCTCGATCCGCTTTACCATCGAAGCGCCAGCCGCATTGCGTAAATACATCGCTGCCAAAGGCTCGGTCACGGTTGATGGCGTCAGCCTCACCGCCAATGCGTTAAGCGCCGACGGCTTTGAATTGAATATTGTGCCGCACACCGCCCAACAGACCACGTTAATCGGTCTGCAACCCGGCAGTGAGGTGCATCTGGAAGTAGATATTATTGCGCGTTATCTGGAGCAGTTACTGCGCCCGGACAACAGCGCCGAACAGGCACCGGACACTGGCATCAGCCAGACGTTTCTGGCGCAAAACGGATTCTGGAAATAACAGGCTGAACACATGGCACTGAATAAAATCGAAGACATTATCGCCGATATCCGCCAGGGCAAAATGGTCATCCTGATGGATGATGAAGACCGCGAAAACGAAGGCGACATCATTGTTGCCGCCGAAAAAGTAACGCCGGAAATCATCAACTTTATGGCCAGCGAAGCACGCGGCTTAATCTGCCTGACCTTAACCGGCGAGCGTTGTGATTACCTCGGCCTGCCGGCCATGGTCGCTGGTAACGGTGCAAAATTTTCCACGCCTTTTACCGTCTCTATTGAAGCGGCAGAAGGTGTGACCACCGGTATTTCTGCGGCCGACCGTGCGCACACTATCCGTGTCGCCGTCGACTCCTACACCAAACCGGAAGATATCGTGCAGCCTGGCCATATTTTCCCGCTGCGCGCCCGTCCCGGCGGTGTATTAAGCCGTGCCGGTCATACCGAAGCCGGTTGCGATCTGGCGCGCCTGGCGGGCCTGATTCCGGCGGCAGCCATCGTTGAAGTGATGAACGCCGACGGCACCATGGCGCGTCGTCCGGATCTGGAAGTGTTTGCTGCCAAACACAACCTGAAAATCGGCACCATCGCCGATCTGATCCACTACCGCATCGCCAACGAAAAAACCGTGGAAGTGATCAGCCGCGATAGCGTGCACACCGAATTCGGTGAATTCACCCTGCACACCTTCCGCGACACCATCCAGAATGAAACCCATCTGGCGCTGACCATGGGCGAGATTAGCGCTGACGACCCAACCCTGATCCGCGTGCAGACCAACAACCTGCTGCGTGATGTGCTGGGCCTGCGTAAGCCGGAATCCGACAGCTGGTCATCGACTCAGGCGCTGAGCCGAATTGCCGCTGAAGGCAAAGGTGCGCTGGTGTTGCTGTCCGCCGGTCAGAGCGAATGCGTGAACGACAGTCTGGATGATTTCTTCGGCCGTGCGCGTCCGCTGCGCAGCCCGAACAAAGACAGTTCCGGCGCCTTTTTAACCATTGGTACCGGCTCGCAGATTCTGCGTGAACTGGGCGTGCAGAAAATGCGCCTGCTCAGCTCCGAAATGAAATACAGCGGCATTTCCGGCTTCGATCTGGAAATTGTCGAGTACATCCCTTTTAACGAATGAATGGATAAAGACCATGAAACACATTAATACCATTGAGGGGAACCTGACCCCGAACGACGGAAAATACGCCATCGTAGTTGGCCGCTGGAATGCGTTTGTTGTTGAGAGCCTGCTGGAAGGTGCGGTTGATTCGCTGCTGCGTCACGGCGTCGACGAAGAAAACATCACCATCATCCGTGCGCCGGGTGCTTTCGAGATTCCACTGGTTGTGCAGAAAGCCGCAGCGACCGATAAATTTGACGCCATCATCGCACTGGGTGCGGTTATCCGTGGCGGTACGCCGCATTTCGAATACGTGGCCGGCGAATGTGTGAAAGGCCTGACCTCGGTATCGCTGGAATTCGGTATTCCGGTTTCCTTCGGTGTGCTGACCGTCGATACCATCGAACAGGCGATCGAACGTGCTGGCACCAAAGCCGGTAACAAGGGCGAAGAAGCAGCCATGTCTGCCTTCGAAATGGTTGCCCTGCTGAAAGCCATGGAGGCCTGATTTTCATGTCCCGCACTTCCGGCAATCAGAAAGCCAGCCCGGCGGCCCGTCGCAAGGCACGTCATTATGCTGTTCAGGCTCTGTACCAGTGGCAACTGGCGGGCGCGGATTTGTCTCAGATTGAGGCCGAATTCCGCACCGATAACGATATGAGCAAGGTGGATCTGGAATATTTCCACGACATTCTGCACGGAGTGCCCCGCGAGAAAACCCAGCTCGACGCCAAAGTGGCACCGCTGCTCGACCGTCGTGTTGATGAGATGACACCGGTTGAACTGGCCATTGTGCGCTTAGGTGCCTTTGAGATGATGCATCGTATCGACGTACCCTACAAAGTCGTCATCAACGAAGCCATCGAACTGGCCAAAACCTTCGGTGCTACCGACGGCCATAAGTTTATTAACGGTGTTCTGGATAAACTGGCCCAGCGTGAACGCGCGGTCGAAGTCCGTGGTCCGCGCGCCGCGCGCGACTGATCGTTAAACGGAGGCAGTACGATGAGCAAAGCAACAGGCTCAGGTGAATTCGCCCTCATTCGCGAATTTTTTGCCTCCGGTTTTCCGCACAATCCATACACCCGTCTGGGCGTGGGCGATGATGCTTCCATCATCATCCCCCCAGCCGGTTGCGATCTGGTACAAAGCATCGACACCCAGGTGGCCGATGTGCATTTTCCGGCCAGCGCTCCCGCCCATTTAATTGCCCAACGTGCCTTGCGCTGTGCCGCTTCTGATCTGGCGGCGATGGGCGCTGAACCCCAGGGGTTTCACCTGGCTCTCACCATGCCCAATGCAGAGCACGACTGGCTGACCGGTTTCAGTCAGGGCTTACGCGATGCGGCCCATGAACTCGATCTGGCCTTACTCGGTGGCGATACCACCTCGGGTCCGTGTCTGGTCATCAGCATTCATGTGCAGGGTTGGGTCGGCGCAGGTCAGGCACTGACACGCCGCGGGGCGCAGGTGGGCGATGATATCTGGGTATCCGATACCATTGGCCGTGCCGCACTGGCACTGCCACGGGTGCTGGAAAATCCGGCTGATTTCAGCGGCCTGGCACTGCATTACTACTTCCCGCAGGTACAGACACCGCTGGGAATAGCACTGCGTAATCTGGCCAGCAGCTGCATGGATATTTCGGATGGTTTATTGCAGGACGCCAGTCATATCAGCCGTGCGGCGAACGTAACACTGATGCTGGATGCTGATGCGATCCCCACCATTGTTGAACGCGCCGACCCGCGCTGGTCACAGTGCTTAACCGGTGGTGATGACTATCAGTTATTGTTTACCGCCGCCGCCGCCAAACGCCAGCAAATCGAAGAATTACGTCCACAATTTTCCGGCATACAGTGTATTGGCCAGGTCGTTAGCGCTGGTGATGCTGCGGTTGTGTTGCAGGAAAATGGCCAGACGATTCACTTACCGCAACAAAGCGGTTTTCAGCATTTCTGAGCATCTGGCGATGCCCTCCACCAGCCGCTTCTTTAAAGCATAAAAAAACCCGGAATGATCCGGGTTTTTTATGCAGATTACATGAGTATCAGCTCAGTTTTTTCTGCCGTTTTCGCTCTCCCTGAATACGTTTATGCAGCTTGCCGATTTCACGCTCACCGGCACGGCGCTGGGCAATCGTCGCGCTGTTGAACTGCTGCTCACGCTGCAATTTAGCGTAATGGTGCAAGCGCCTTTCCTCCAGCGTTCCGTTTTTCAGCGCCATCTGAATGGCACAACCGGGTTCATTCGTGTGACCACAATCGATAAAACGACACTGTTGCGCTAACTGCTCAATATCGGCAAACGTCTGCGCCAGGCCGTCGGCACAATCTGCTAATTGCAGCTCGCGCATACCCGGGGTATCCAGAATCATCGCACCGCCCGGCATCGCCAGCAGTGAGCGTTTGGTGGTGGTATGGCGGCCTTTACTGTCATCCTCACGGATGGTTCCTGTCGCCTGTACCTCTTGCCCTAATAACTGATTACTGAGGGTCGATTTACCGGCACCCGACGAGCCCAGCAAGGCAACGGTTTTACCGCTCCGGCACCAGGGCGTTAATTGCTGTACGCTGTCAGAATTAAGCCCGCTGACCGTCACCACCGCCAGCATGGGATCAAGCCGCTGTACCTGCTGTTGGCGCTCATCGGCCTGTTCACACAGGTCCGCCTTACTGAGCACCACCACCGCCTCTGCGCCGCTTTCGTGCACAATGCTGAGGTAACGTTCAATACGGTTCAGATTAAAATCATCATTTAATGAGCAGACAATAAAAGCCGTATCCACATTAGCGGCAATGAGTTGCATGCCGACCTTACTGCCCGCTGCCCGCCGCTGAAAACAACTGAGACGTTCAAGCCGGCGGATAATGGTCGGTTGCTGCATACTGACATCACTACGGTTCAGCAGCAGCCAATCGCCGACACAAATGGCGCCCAGCTGACTGAGCACTGCGGGCGTATAAGGTAAGCGCATTGCTCCCTGTTCACCGCTCACATCCAGAAGCGTTTTATGTTGCTCCAGTACCCGTACCGGATAACACTGCTGCCATTCGTCGAGACTGAGTTGTTGTTGAAAAAATGCCTGCCAGCCAAGACTGGTAAGAGAGGTTTGTGTGGTCATGATAAAGCCCTGACGCAAAGCATCATCGCGTACAGGCACACTGCAAATAAAAGGCAGCAAAAGGCCGTACACAATCATGCAAACAATATCGGGGGCATTTTTGCCCCGGTTTAAAAAAACAGATAAACCGGGCGGGGAAGGCAGAAAAACGGCAGCGATGCACAAAGCATTCGCTTGATGTGCTTACTCGATGTACGCATCCGATCGACGAACGCAATGTACAGGTCGGGATACCGTTTAAGCTGTAATACAAGCCCGGTCAGAGGTTACGACAATCATCAAATGTTCTCCTGACCGTTAAAAAGAGCCTGCACTATATTACGTTGCCGACGGCACAACAAGCCTGCTGCTGACACAAGCCACATCGTTTACACTGAACGCTTTGCAACCGTTACGGAGACGCTATGACCCCCGATCAGCAAACCGCCATTGAAGCCGCTGTACTGCGCCGCCTGCTTAAGCATCTGGATGAGCGCAACGATGTGCAGAACATCGAGCTGATGAATCTCGCCGGTTTCTGCCGTAACTGTCTGGCCAAATGGACCGTCAGCGCAGCACAGGAACAAGGCGTATCTATGGATTACGATGCCGCCCGAGAACAGATTTACGGCATTCCCTACAGCGAGTGGAAAGAAAAATACCAACAGGAAGCCACGGCAGAACAATTGGCAGCCTTTAATGCCAGCCAGAAAAACTGATGGCGTAAAGATCAGGCAAAGACCCGCCGCGAACCGAACGACAGAGCATATGCTGCATCGAATACGCTTACTGAATGGCTCATGCTGACACTGATAAGGAATAACCATGAAACTGAATACCGCTTCCGCAGCCCTGCTGTTTTCTGTCTGCGCGTTGTTTAGCGCCCAGTCCGCGATTGCCGCTGAGGACCGCTACATTGCCGTTACCGGCCAGGGAGAAGTAGAAGCCTACCCGGATTATCTGCAATTAAATCTGACGGTCAGTGATACTCAGCCAACGTCAAAAGCGGCAAAAGCAAAAGTCGATACCGCCATGAACAATGTCCTCGCTATCAGCAAAAAACTGGGCATTAAACAAGACGATATCGACGCCGCACAGATCAGCAATCAGGCTATTTTCGAATACGATTACAGCTCCAAACGTAATAAGCGCGAATACAAAGGCGAGCAGGTCAGCCGCAGCGTTACCCTGACACTGCGTGATATGGAACAATATGGCGTACTGGTCCATGAACTGCTGCAAAATTCACTGGTGAAAATCCATAATACTCAGCTGCGTTTTAATGACCGCGCGGCACTGGAACAGCAAGCCATGACACTGGCCCTGACCAATGCCCGCAACAAAGCCAAAAACATGGCCAACGCGCTGGATAATAAACTCGGCAAAGTGCTGCATATCGAAGAACAGGGTAATGGTGGTGGCCAGCCGATGTATGAAATGCGCGCCATGAGCATGGCTAAAGCGGATTCTGAACCCGCACCAATGCTGATCCAGAAACAAAGCATCAACGCCAGTGCCGGCGTGCGCTTTGAATTGAAGTAATACGTTTTAAAAGGAAAACCAATGAGCGCACAAACAGCAGCCCCGCAGATTACTCCCGGCATTTACCGTCATTACAAAGGTAACGACTACCAGGTGTTGGGGCTGGTGCGCCACAGCGAAAACGAAGAATGGCTGGTGTTGTATAAAACGCTGTATGGCGATTTATCCAGCTGGGTGCGCCCATACGCGATGTTTGTCGAAGACATTGAGCACAACGGCATTCGCCAGCCACGTTTTCAGTTAATCAGCCCGGAGGCCTGCTGATGACACCGGCCATTAACTGCGCCAAAAAAGCGGGAGTAACGTTTAATGTGCACGAATATCATCACGACCCGGCGGCAGAATCCTTCGGCGAAGAAGCAGCCGAAGCCCTCGGACTCGATCCGGCACTGGTATTTAAAACGCTACTGGTGAGTTTAACCGGCCATAAAAGCCCACTGGCCGTCGCGGTACTGCCGGTCACCCACATGCTCAGCCTGAAAAATATTGCCAAGGCACTGGGTGCGAAAAAAGCCGAAATGGCCGACCCGAAAGTAGCCGAGCGCAGCACCGGTTATATTGTTGGCGGCATCAGTCCGATTGGCCAAAAGAAAGCCTTGCCAACGGTCATCGACAGCAGCGCAGAAGCCCTGCTTTCGCTCAATGTCAGTGCCGGTCGACGCGGCCTGGAAATTGAACTGGCTCCGGCGGATCTGGCGAAACTGACCCGCGCAACGTTCGCGCCTATCATCAGCGACTGACCTGAACCCGTGAAGAACCAGTACCAAAAATAACCTTCTGATCGCACCACACACCCGCCTCCAGTAAGGCGCTCAGCATGACGCTGGCGGTGATCCCCCGCGGCCAGCAAAGCATCACTGCTGTTATTCTGTCGACTGCAACACAGCTTTGCATATTAATGCCGGAACTTTTGTCCCCGGCGGCTGGACGTAAGCGGCAAGGCTGTGCAGAATCCCCCCTTCTGTAAATACCAACAAGCCAACCCTTCAGCCAAGCGCAGACCAGCCAGCATGAACGATGCTTTCCACGCCATATTATCGCCACTAAAAACACTGCGCTCAGCCGTTGTGTTGAGCCTGATCGGACTGTCAGCCGCCTGTAGCCCTGTCGCTTACAAGCCGGTTCTGAACGAAGGTGTGGAACAGCAGAATGGCTATCTGGATAAAGAAATTGCACCCGGTGTTTATGTGATCGAAGTGCGTCAGATTGGTGGCTATCAGTTTATTCTGAATTACGATGACACCATCACCACCTTTAAGCAGCACTGGCATCGCCGCGCCACTGAACTGTGCAGGGCGGGCTATGTCGGCGAGCCGGAAGTTCTGCTGCCTGCAGAAGCCCGCCTGGAAGAGTTTCACTGCAATCTGCGTTACTGCCAGGACTACCCCATCGTCTCCGGCATCGCCTATTGCCATCAGCGTTACAGCCTCTGATCTGAGCCACTATGTGCCCGACGGTCAGCGGCTGCACGCACGGTAAAAAATCAGCCGGTCAACCGTGCTAACCAACGACGCCAAAATGGTTGCTGTACCGCTGGTTGTTTTACCGCTGTTTCTTTTTCATCGTCAGCACCGGCATCATTACCGCTTACCTGCAATTCATGAAAAAACTGCACCAGTTGCTCAATATCTGTGGCCTTTAATTCGAACGGATTAAAGGCCTGATAGCCACGGGCCTGAAGAAATGACCGTACACTTTTTTCTGCCGGAATATATTTCATCGACCAGTTACTGAATAAGCGCTTTTCAATGGCGATGCGGCTGAGAATAACCTGATTATGATGGCGACTGTCTTCACAGATGCGCTGATACAAGCCATCAACAGCAGCGGCTTCGCCTTCCAGGCATTGCAGAAAAAAACCATCGCCCAGATACAGTACACCACCAATTTCACGCCGGCTGTTATTGTTACGTGACTGAGTCAGAATCCGGCCTAAGCGCGGATCAATCCGGTCGTTACCGACAGAAAACGACGCATGGCTGGCGTACACAAGGCGGATTAGCATGGGAATATCCAGATAATAAAAGTTCCGATATTGTCTGGGGCCGCCACAGACAACACCAATAAGTATTAATGATGATTGTTATAGGTAAAACTAATAATCTTATTAAGGAACCTCAGACAGCGGCGCCAACTGTTGGTTAATCGCCGTCTGTAATGCCATCACCAGGGTATCAATCTGTTCGCACGAGATGGTTAACGGCGGCGAAATAGCCAGCGTTGCCACACTGGGTAGTGGCCGTACAATAACGCCCAGTTCGCGTACCGCATTACTGACTTTAAGTGGCCATTTATCACCGGCATCCGGTAACCTCCTCTGCGCTTTATCAGCCACCAGCTGCACCCCGGCGAGTAAACCGCGACCGCGGATTTCACCGACATAAGGGTTGCTGTCTAAAACATCGTGCAGACGCTGATGCAGATAAGCACCGTTTTCCCGCGCTTTATCCACCAGCCCTTCGCGCTCCAGCAACTCAATATTCGCCAGTGCCACCGCCGCACCGACCGGATGGCCGGAATAGGTATAGCCGTGGGAAAAGGCGCCGAGTTTATCGGAACCCTGTTTCAGAACCTGCCAGACCTCATTGGTAATAAAGGCCGCCGACATCGGAAAATAGCCACTGGTCAGACCTTTGGCCGTGGCCATCATATCCGGCTCAAGGCCCAGCAGGGGTGAACCAAACCAGCTGCCCAGCCGGCCATAACCGCACACAACTTCGTCGGCGACCAGTAAAATATCGTGCTCAGCCAGCAGCGCTTTAAGCTTTTGATAATAACCGGCAGGCGGCTCGATAATGCCACCGGCGGCGTGAATCGGTTCGGCAAAAAAAGCGGCAATATTCTCGGCCCCGGTGGTGTTAATTAACTGCCGTATTTCGTCAATTAAACGCTCACAGAATTGCGCTTCGTCTTCACCGGGCAAAGCGCGGGTGTAAAAATGCGGACACTCCACCCGCAGCACAAAATCCAGCGGCAGCGGAAATTCTTTATGAAATCCACCCAGCCCGGTCAGGCTGGCGGTACTGACCGACGTACCGTGATACGCCTGCTGACGGGCGATGACTTTAATTTTTTTATGCTGGCCGCGCAGCGCATGATAATGCCAGGCGATTTTAATCAGCGTGTCGTTGGCATCGCTGCCGCCACTGCCAAAAAAGACTTTACCCAATCCGGCCGGCGCAATACTCAGCAGCTTTTCCGCCAGTTGCACCTGCCAGGGGTTCGAGGCATTGCTGAAGGTGTGGTAATAGCTGAGTTTTTCTGCGGCCTCTTTCATCGCCTGCGCCAGCTCGGCACGGCCATAACCGGCATTCACACACCAGAGTCCGCCCACCGCATCCAGATAACGCCGCCCCTGCGCGTCTTCGATCATGCAGCCATCGGCGGCGCAGATCATCTGCGGGCCATTGCTGAGCAATGCGCTGATGGATGATGCCGGATGCAATATCACGTCCGCATCCTCAGCGATCAGCTTTTTCAGGTCAGAATCGTCCATAAGGCACTCCTTTAATTTTTAAAGCGCATAAAAACAGACAAACCGGTCAGGCTGTATTTTCAGTGTAATCCGCTTCTGAGAAAGTAAACGGATTGCGGTAATGGTCATTGCCGATGCGTTAATGCTATACCTGTCACAGAACGAATGAAGGAGGCGTATATGCCCCTCACAGGCAATGCTGAGCGGCAGGCGCTGCTGGCCGCACTGGAAGCCCGCACCGGCAGTATGATCGATACTCTGCGGGCGTTATGTGAAATCAACTCCGGCAGCCGCCATCTGAGCGGCATCCGCCAGGTTCAGGCTGGCCTGCATCAGCTGTTTGCGCCGCTATCCGATACGGTGGAATACCGTGAACTGACGCCCCTCAGCCAGATTGCCGGCAACGGCAGCCTGCTCGAATCCCCCTGTGCACCAATGCAGATCTTCCGCGCCCGCCCCAACGCCCCATTGCAGATTCTGTTTACCGGCCACAGCGACACCGTCTTTCCGGCCAACAGCGCGTTTAACCAATGCGAAATCCGCGCTAACCGCCTGCACGGCCCCGGCACCGCCGATATGAAAGGCGGACTGGTGATGCTGGCCGAAGCCCTGCACTGGCTGCAGCAGTCGCCATTAAAAGATCACTTTGGTTTTACCCTCGCCATCTCCCCCGACGAAGAAATCGGCTCACCATCGTCTGCACCAGTATTGGCCGAACTGGCAACTCAGGCCCATGTCGGCATGACCTACGAACCGGCGCTGGAAGACGGCACGCTGGCCGGAGCGCGCAAAGGCAGCGGCAATTTTACCCTCAGCGCCCGTGGCCAGAGCACCCATGCCGGACGCGATTTCTTTTCCGGCCGCAATGCCGTACTGGCCATTGCCGATGCCGCACGGCTGCTGGCACAGCTCAGCGATCAGCAGCAGGGCATCACCGTCAACATTGGCCAGATCAGCGGTGGCGGTGCGGTAAATGTGGTACCGGATCAATGCATCTGCCGTTTTAATGTCCGCATGGATGAAGCCTCACAGATGGCCGTACTTGAACAACAGATGCAGCAGATCGTGCAAAAAGTGCAGGCCAGCAGTGGCTGTGAGCTGACCCTGCACGGCCACTTTAACCGCCCGCCCAAGCCGATGAACGAGCGCCAGCAGGCGCTGTTCAGCCTGCTGCATGAATGCGGTGCTGAGCTGGGTCTGGATATCCGCTGGGTTGCCACCGGCGGCTGCTGCGAGGGCAATAATCTGGCCGCCGCCGGGCTTGCCAATATCGATACCCTCGGAGTGCGCGGTGCCAATATTCATACCGAACAGGAATACGCCTGCACCGACAGTTTTGCCGAACGCGCGGCGCTGACGGTGGTCTTTATCGAAAAGCTGATTCAACAGAAGCTGTCTCAACCTAGGGCATGTTAACACTAAGTGAATCCGGCCTGCTGAGAGCCAGTTTTTCTCAGAACAAGGAAAGAGGAGTGATATTAGCGGGCTAAATGAATGACGAATGACGGCGTTAATGGGGAAAACTGGCCTCAGTCCGAAGGGTTATGGCTAAAAATTCCTCATCCAGCGTTGCTGTTCGTTCGCTTAACCCGTTAGGCCACACTCTCAGCGCCTTGCCTGAGGAATTTTTAGCTAATAACAGGCCTGTTTAATTAGTGTTAACAGGCCCTAACAAGGAGAACCCTGCCTTATGCTGATTGTCCGGCCGGCCATCGCCGCTGATGTACACGACCTGCTGGAGCTGGCAGAAAAAGCCGGTGAAGGTATGACCTCTCTGCCACAGGACGAAGGCGCCCTGCTCGACCGGATTCGGCTGTCCTGTGACAGCTTCGACCGCCAGGACAAACACCGCGACGACTTCTTTTTTCTGGTAATGGAAGACAGCCGCCACAACAAGGTGGTCGGCACCGCCGGCGTACACGCCATGACCGGTGCGCGTCAGGCATTCTATGCCTACCGGCTGATGAGCCTGACCCACCATTCCCACTCGCTGAACAAACAGGTCCGCAGCCAGCTGCTGCACCTGACCAACGACTACACCGACTGCTCCGAAGTCGGCACCTTGTTTCTTGATCCGGCTTACCGCGGCAACGGCCACTGGCTGGCGCGTTCGCGCTACCTGCTGATGGGGCTGTTTGCCGGACGCTTTGCCGAGTCGGTTATCGCCGAGCTGCGCGGCTGGACCGACGAACAGGGCAACAGCCCGTTCTGGGATGCCATTGGCCGCCACTTTTTTCAGATGGAATTCGATGAGGCCGACACCCTGTGCGGCATCGGCTCTAATCAGTTTATTACCGAGCTGATGCCCAAATACCCGATCTATACCAGCCTGCTGCCGGAAGCGGCCCAAGCCGTTATCGGCAAACCCGCCGACGCCGGCCGGCGCGCCAAACAACTGCTGGAGCTGGAAGGTTTCAGCTACGACCGGGTGGTGGATATCTTCGACGCCGGGCCATTGATGCGCGCCGAGCTGAGTAATATCCGCAGCGTACGCGCTATCCGCCAGCTGAGCAGCGCACTCTGCGCCGACACCAGCGACGATGAAGACGCCGATGACAGTCAGTCACTGATCATCGCCAACCCCAGCTGGCAGCAGTTCCGCGTGATCTGTACCGAAGCACAGCTGATTTCCCAACATGGACAGCTGATAGCGCAAAACGGCCAGCAGCGACTGGCGCTGAGCGCCAGCGCTCTGGGCCATCTCGGCGTACAACCCGGCCAGCCACTGGCCTTTATCCCGGAACAACTGGGGGCATGATGAGCCTGTTAATCAATGGTCAGTGGCTTGCGGGCGAAGGCCCGGAGTTTGAATCCTTAAACCCGGCCGACGCCACACCGGTCTGGCGTAAAGCCAGCGCCAGCGCCGCTCAGGTTGTTGCTGCCGTTGCCGCCGCCCGCACCGCCCAACCGGCCTGGGCCGCTCTGGGTTTTGAGCCGCGCCTGCAGATACTGCAGGCCTTTGCCGCACAGCTACAGCAGCAACAAGACGCTTTGGCCGGCACCATCAGCCTGGAAACCGGCAAGCCACACTGGGAAGCCCTGACCGAAGTCAGCGCCATGATCAACAAGGTTGATATCAGCATCCGCGCCTGTCAGCAGCGCACCGGCAACGACCAGCCCGGTCTGCAGCATCATGCCCACGGCGTGATGGCCGTATTCGGCCCTTATAATTTTCCCGGCCACCTGCCCAATGGCCATATTGTTCCGGCGCTGCTGGCGGGCAATTCCCTGGTCTTTAAACCCAGTGAAGAGACGCCATTATGCGCCGAAAAAACCGCAGAACTGTGGCAGGCCGCCGGTCTGCCCGCGGGCGTACTGAATCTGCTGCAGGGCGGGCGTGCGGTTGGCGAAGCTCTGGCGCAGCAGCCGATTGATGGCCTGCTGTTTACCGGTTCCTCCAATACCGGGCGCCTGCTGCACAGGCAGTTTGGCGGCCGTCCGGAAGTTTTGCTGGCGCTGGAGATGGGTGGCAACAATCCGTTAATTGTCGATGGCAATGTGCATGCGCAACACGCCGCCGAGCTGATTGTACGCAGCGCCTTTATCAGCGCCGGACAACGCTGCACCTGTGCCCGACGCCTGATTCTGACGGGGACAGAAGCACAAACTGACGCCATAGTTCAGGCACTGCTGGCGCTCTGCGCACGGCTGATTCTGCAACCAAAGGGCGATGAGCAGGCGTTTTACGGGCCGGTAATCAGCGCCCGTGCGCAGCAGCAATTGCTGGCCGCGCAACAACAGTTAATCAGCCTCGGCGGTAAAGCATTACTGAGTATGAGCGCCATTGGCAGCGCCGGTTTTTTACTGTCGCCAGGGCTGATCGATATGACCGGCGCGCAGCCCGCGCCGGATGAAGAATGGTTCGGCCCGCTGCTACAGCTGTACCGCACACCCCGCTTTGACGACGCCATCCAGCTGGCCAATAACAGCCGCTTTGGTCTGGCCGCTGGTTTAATCAGCGATGATCCACAACAGCAACAACAGTTCCGCGCGCAGATCCGTGCCGGGGTGATCAGCATCAACGCACCGACCGCCGGAGCCTCCAGCGCACTGCCGTTCGGCGGTATCGGTGCCAGTGGCAACCACCGCCCCAGCGCCTTCTATGCCGCCGATTACTGCGCCTGGCCACAGGCCATCAGCACTGGCCCGTTAACCCACGATTACGTTTCCCCTTCAGGTACAGGTTTCCGTCCATGAACACCCAGACTGCCCATCCGCAACAGGAACAACAGGCTCAACAGAGCGTAAAGGAAGTTAACTTTGACGGGCTGATCGGCCCGACTCACCATTACGGCGGTCTGGCCAGTGGTAACCTGGCCTCCAGCCGCAATGCCCTGAGCCGCTCCAGTCCGAAACAGGCGGCATTGCAGGGGCTGGAGAAAATGCGCACGCTGCTGAACATGGGTTATCCACAGGGCTTTATGCCACCGCAGATGCGCCCCGACCTGAGCGTGCTGCGCCGCCTTGGCTTCAGCGGCAGCGATCACCAGCTGCTGAACCGCACTGCGAAAGAATCTCCGGCGCTGCTGTCGATGGTGTATTCCGCTTCATCGATGTGGGCTGCCAATGCCGCTACCGTCACACCGTCCGCCGACAGCAACGACGGCCGGGTGCACTTTACCCCGGCCAACCTGATCACCACCGCCCACCGCGCCATCGAACATGAACAAACCTTCGCCACCTTAAATGCCATGTTCCCTGATAAAGAACGCTTTGCTGTGCATCCGGCGTTACCGGCGATTCACCGCTTTGCCGACGAAGGTGCGGCCAATCACACCCGCCTGAGTGCCGATTATCAGAGCCCCGGCGTAGGCTTATTTGTGTATGGCCGCGACACCAATACCGACCTCGCCGCGCTGACCTTTCCGGCACGCCAGAGCCGTGAAGCCTGCGAAGCCATCGCCCGCCAGCACGGTCTGCGCCATGCCGTTTTTTTACAGCAGAGCCGCCATGCGATTAATGCCGGTGCGTTTCATAACGATGTGGTCGCGGTCGGTAACGGGCCTGTGCTGTTTTTTCATGAGCAGGCTTACGAAGACAAAGCGCGCGACCGTGCCTTCAGTGAATTAAATCAGTGGCTGCCACTGCAAAGCCTGTGCGTACCGGCCAGCAAAGTCAGCCTCAGTGACGCCATCAGCAGTTATTTATTCAACAGCCAGTTGCTGGCCACCATGAACGCTGACGGCAGCGCCGATATGAACAACATGTGTTTAATTGCCCCTTCAGAATGCGCCGATAATCAGGCCGTAAAAACCTATCTGAATGAACTACGGACCGATCACAGCCAGCCTATCCGTCAGGTGCAGTTTGTCGATGTGCGCCAGAGTATGAGTAACGGCGGCGGCCCGGCCTGCTTACGTCTGCGGGTGATATTAACGGCCCACGAACGGGCGGCGGTAAATCCGGCCTTTATGCTCAGCGACGAAAAAATCAATAGCTTACAGGATTGGGTAAAACGTCATTACCGCGACGAATTAATTCCCGCCGATCTGGCCGACCCTGCCCTGTTTGATGAATCACAGAATGCTCTGGATGAGCTGACCCAAATGCTCGGACTGGGAAGTTTTTATAGTTTTCAGCAAGCATAAAAAACGCTGAAAAATAACTGGCGCGGCTATGAATATACCGCGCAGATTTAAACGCTCATTTACCTGTTAACAGTTTAGGATCAAGCAGACGCTCCAGCTCTTCCCGGCTTAAATCGGTATATTCCAGTGCCACATCAATCACCGGGCGGTTTTCTTTATACGCCTGTTTGGCGATGTCGGCGGCTTTTAAATAACCAATCACCGGATTTAATGCGGTTACCAGAATCGGGTTACGTGCCAGCGCTTTATTCAGATTATCTTCGTTTACCTTAAAACCACTGATGGCGTTATCAGCCAGTAAACGGCTGACATTGGCCAGCAGACTCAGACTTTCACACAGATTACGCGCCACCAGCGGCAGCATGACATTTAACTCGAAATTACCAGACTGACCGGCGATGGTAATCGCGCTGTCGTTACCAATTACCTGCGCACAGACCATCGCCACCGCCTCAGGAATTACCGGGTTTACTTTGCCCGGCATAATAGACGAGCCGGGTTGCAGTGCCGGTAATTCAATTTCGCCCAATCCGGCCAATGGCCCGGAATTCATCCAGCGTAAATCATTGGCGATTTTCATTAATGAAACTGCACAGGTTTTTAACTGGCCCGACAAGGCCACGGCAATATCCTGGGTAGCTATATGGGTGAACGGATTCTCTGCCGGGGTAAAAATCATGCCGGTTAATACCGACAATTCGGCACAGAATGCACCGGCAAACTGCGCATGAGCATTTACCCCGGTACCGATGGCGGTACCGCCCTGTGCCAATGACTGAATCGCCGGCTGCTGCATTTTTAATGTGTGGATATTCTGCGTAATCTGCGTAGCCCAGCTGTTCAGGCTCTGATCCATACGCAACGGCATGGCATCCATTAAATGGGTGCGGCCGGTTTTGACAATATGCGCAAGGCTCGCGGCTTTGCGTTCGATGATTTTTTGCAGATGCTCCAGCGCCGGTAATAATTGTTGCTGTAATAATAAAGCGGCGCTGATATGAATCGCCGAGGGAATGCTGTCGTTACTGCTCTGACCAGCGTTAACGTGATCATTCGGACTGACCGTTTTTTGCAATGCGCGGGCGGCCAGCGTGGCCAGCACTTCGTTGGCATTCATATTGGAGCTGGTGCCGGAACCGGTCTGAAATACGTCCAGCGGAAAATGCTGCATCATGTCCGGGCTCTGCAGCAACGACTGTGCGGCCTGTTCAATGGCGGCAGCGATGTCTTTATCCAGTTCACCCAACTTGCCGTTGGCGCGGGCAGCTGCGGCTTTTACCAGCAACAATGCACGGATAAACGGCTCAGGCAGAGTCTGACCACTGACCGGAAAATTATTAATCGCGCGCTGAGTCTGGGCACCGTACAGGGCATCAGCCGGTACCTGTAGCTCGCCCATGCTGTCACGTTCGCTGCGCAAGTCGCTCATGCTGTGTTCCTCTGTGCGTTAACCGGCTGATTTCCTTCGACGATAAAGAAGCGGACGCGGTTCGGCCAATACTCATTCGTTATCAGGCTGATAAGAATAACGATAAGCATGCATATATCGGTTTATCAGGCGGAGACTCAGGGCCGCAACACATCCTGCTGCCAATACTGCGCCGCAAAATCAATAAAGGCGCGGATAACCGGTTGTTGATAACTGCGCGACAGGTATACCGCCCACAGCGCATGCTGCGGCAGCGGATACGCTTCCAGCAGCGGCTGTAACGCACCACTGGCCAGCAGCGGATTGCCGAGGTCGCAGGGCAGCCGGGCAATGCCCATGCCCTTGCAGGCGGCACGCACCAGCACGCCCATGTCATTCGCAAACAACGTGCCATTCACCTCCTGCTCCAGCAGCTGCCCGTCATGTAAAAACTGCCAGCGCTGCTGCATCAGATGAATCAGACAATTATGCGTGGCCAGCTCCGCCGGTGTTGCCGGCTTGCCATAACGGGCCAGGTAGTCCGGGCTGGCACAGAGCATGGAATCGACCGCCATCAGCCGCCGGGCTATCAGACTGTCATCGGGCTGCACGGTATAACGCAGAGCGATATCCACCCGCTCATCCACCAGTTGGGCGTTTTTATCCGACAACAGCATGTAAAACCGCACCTGCGGATGCTGAGCACTGAAGCTGTCGATCAGATCCAGCAGCAGGTTTTGTCCAAGGCCAATCGGGCTGGCAATACGGATATCGCCGACCAGCTCAGCGGTGTGCAGCCGCGCGCGGCTCTCCAGCTCAGCCGCTTCGCTGAGAATGCGCTCACAGTAACGCAGCGCTTCTTCTCCGGCGGTGGTCAGGCTGACCCGGCGCGTGGTGCGGTGTAACAGGCGCAGCTGCAGCCAGTCTTCCAGCTCCTGTACATCGCGGCTGATGCGCAGGCGGCTCTGGCCGAGCTGCTCAGCCGCTGCGGTAAAACTGCCGCAGGCGGCGACTTCAACAAAACTGCGCATGGCATTGAGTTTATCCACAGTCGCCTCTTATTTGATCAGAATCAGATACAAACTCGATCATATATGAATATTTATCGCGACACACCGAACCAATAGACTGGTCGCATTCAAACACAAACAACCGCTTTCAAACACAAGAGGACAGATTATGAAAATTGCAATTATTGGTGCGACCGGCTGGATTGGCTCAACCCTGGTAGCGGAAGCACAAAGCCGCGGCCACGATGTCATCGCCATTGCCCGCAACAGCAGCAAAATCGCGGCCACGGGTGTCGATAAACGCAGCCTCGACCTGACAACCGGCGACAGCGCCAGCATCGCTGCCGCAGTTGCCGGTGCCGATCTGGTGATAGCCAGTATCGGTGGCCGTGCGGCTGGTAACCATGAGATTGTTGCCGCGTCTGCTCAGCGTCTGCTTAATGAATTACCGGCAGCCGGAGTTAATCGTCTGCTGTGGGTGGGTGGTGCCGGCAGTCTGGAAGTTGCGCCCGGCGTCACCCTGTTATCGCTGCCGGAATTTCCGGAGGCGTATAAAGGCGAAGCCACCGCTCAGGGCGAAGCACTGGCGGTATTCCGCAACAGCGACAGCGCCGTTAACTGGACCTTTATCAGCCCGGCGGCAGAAATCTTCCCCGGTGAGCGTAGCGGCCACTACCGCACTGGCGGCGATAGCCTGGTCAGCGACAGCGAAGGCAAGAGCCGTATTTCAGTACAGGACTATGCCGTGGCAATGATTGATGAAGCCGAAAATAATGCTCATCCAAAACAGCGGATGGGTGTTGCTTACTGAGAGTAGTAACCACAATAAAAGGAGGCTTTGCCTCCTTTTATTTTTCCATTAATTACCTACGGTTTTTCTGGAAACAATCTGCAAAAAACACCAGATATCCCGCTTTAATTTGCACTTATTTCCGCCGGCCTTTATCAACAACTTTACGTAACCACAGGTTGTGCCCGGTAACCTCCGGTAACGGCTGCGATAAAAACGCAGGAAACTTGTTGCGCCTTTGTAGCGCGACCGCTTTTTGTCATAAAACCTTCATATTCCCCGCCTAAAAGCTGCAGCCATAACTTCTATTCTTTTCACAACGTTTGCTTAATAACGAGTGCAGCACTTATGCGTATCCGACACCGATTAATTTTAATGGCGGCTTTACCGGCCTTACTGGCCAGCATCATGTTCTTTTATGTCTGGCAACAAATGCCCCAGGTGGTGAATAACGCCACGCGCTTATTTGAGCAACGCATGCAGCCGGTATGGCTGTTAAGTGGCATAAGCCGGGCTTATGCCACTGGTGTGGTGGATGTTGCTCATCAGAGCCGGGCACAAATGCTGCTCTGGGATGACGCTGGCCAACGTCTGCAACAGGCGCGAGAGCAGATTGAAAACAACTGGCAGCTATATCTGAGCAGCGGCCTGACCGGTACCGAGCAGGAAGCCATCCGTCAGCAGGCCGGTGCTTATGACAAAGCACTGGCCGTCATTACCCGTTTACAGCAGTTTGTTGCCGAGCATGAGTCGTACAGCATGGGCAGCTATATCGACATGGATATGTATCCGCAACTGGCGCCGATGCTGCAATTAACCGACCAGCTGATCAACCTGCAAACCGGGCTCGCTGCAGAAGGCCAGCAGCAGGCGCTGAGCGATACCCGCGCCACCATCCGCACCATTGCCGTTATTGCCGCAATCACCATCGCCGCGATGCTGGCGCTGGGCTGGCTCGGTTACCACCGCATACTCAACCCGCTGCGGGCCATCCGTAACCATGTGATTGATATTGAACGGAGTAAAGATCTGAGTCGCCGTACCGGCATCAACAGTGAGGATGAGCTGGGTGAACTGGCTGCAGCCTTCGATAGCATGCTGGGCACGATGGCTGCGACGCTGGGCGGTATGCACAGCAATGGCCAGCATCTCAGCCGCGCCGCCGGAACGCTGCTGCAACTGGCGCAGGAAACCGGCCAGGTGGCACAGCAGCAGGTGCAGGAAGCGGCTACCAATGGTCAGCAGATGGAGCGCGTGGCCGCCGCAGCAGAGGAAGTTCGCGATGTGGCTCAGAGTGCAGAAGCAGCAACGCTAGAAGCCGCCTCGCGGGTAAACGAAGGTAGTGCCACCGTGCAACAGCTGGTCGGCGCGATCGGTCGTTCAGGGGTGCAGGTACAACAAGCCGCCGCTGAAGCCGAGTCGTTACGGCGCCATTCGGAAAATATCGGCAAAGTGCTGGATGTCATCAACAGCATTGCCGAACAAACTAATCTGCTGGCACTGAATGCCGCGATTGAAGCCGCCCGGGCCGGTGAGCAGGGGCGCGGTTTTGCCGTGGTCGCCGACGAAGTGCGCACGCTGGCCAGCCGTACCTCGGCCTCTACCCGCGAGATTCAGCAACTGGTGGACGATCTGCAGCAGGGAGCCAATCACACCGCCAGCGATCTGGCCGGAGTGAATCAATTGAGTGAGCAGATGGTGAGCCATGCGCAACAGGCCGGTGATGCGCTGCATGCCATCCAGCAATCCGTGGAGGCTATGCGTCAGACCAGCGAGAGTGTGTCGCGCCTGAGCGGTGAACAATTGCAGTTAAGCCAGAGCATCCAGAGCCGCAGCGCAGAAGTGACGCAGCAATCACGCCGCACCGAAGAAAAGGCCAACGACACCAAACAACTCAGCCATGAACTGGCTGGTCTGGCGGAACAGCAGCGACAGGCACTGCTGGTATTTAATGTGAACTGAGAGCGAAGGCATTCCTAAGCTTAAATTCGTATTGTCCGGCTTTAACGAGTTCGATAGTCTCAGTAATCCACTCTTTGGCAAAGGTGCTGCTCAGCCCGGCTGACAGCCCTTTGTTCCGTTTTCTTGTTTCGTTTTTTCTTCTGTTCTGCGATGAATGAATGGCTAATTAACAGCCGGTAACCAGTTATCTTCCGGTTTAAAGGACTCCTGCATAATATCCGGGTTTTCCTGCTGCAGCTTGAGGGCCATTGCTTCAATTTTGCGGATTTTTTCCCGCGCAAAGGCGACCTCTTCTTCGCTGATACCGCCCGCCTCTGCCTGATCAATGTATTGCTGAATCAATGCCGTTTTCTGTTTACTGGCTTCAACAAAGGCGCGGAACATACGTTTTTCCTGACGCTGTTCATAGGCGAGGTATTGCTCTTCATCGGCCAGCTCTTCAGCCGTCGGCATTTCCCGCGGACGCGAGGGAGAGAGTTTGGGCGCACGCGGGTCGCCGTTAATCCGCGCCGCCTGCATACTGGCAATGGCATCGCGGTTCAGCCGTGGCAACCAGGCGTCCAGTTCGCTGTTATCCAGATCATGGATGGCGCTGTCTGCGGTTTTTCCCTTCGCAGAATCCGGCGCAGCCGGTGCCTGCAATGGCGGCACAACCGTTGGTGTGTAAACCGGCTCCTCTGTCTGCGGCAGAGCATGATTCTCCCCCACCAGCACATCCACCTGACGCAGCCATAACAAAGCCGCAATCAGACCCGCACCGCCACTCAGCAGCAGAACGTTTATCCATGTTGCCTTCATAATGCCCCTCAGCTCTGTGGCTTCAGGCGACGGTTAAGCTGGATATTGGCTTCGTTACGCAGTTTTTTCTGCAGCGTCTGTAAATCCTGCTGCAGTGCTGCCCGCGCCAGTTCGTGTGAGAGTTCATAACGCACGCCTTCGTCGCTCAGCGGTAAATAACCATCCACCCGCTCATCCACCCAGAGAATTTCGTACACCACATCGCCTTCATTCTGTGGACTGCGAAATGCCGGTGACACCTGCCCTTCAGGTTGTACAAAGGCCACCGAGTGCAACCAGGTGCGGTCTTTTTCGCCGCGCTTAAGCCAGCCCAGTTCGCCGCCGTTGTCTTTATCGGCGGCAATCGAATAGCGCTTAACGGCATCGGCAAAGGATAAGCCGCCGCGAATTTCGGCCACAACAGCATCGGCCTGAGCCTGATCAGCCAGGCGAATATGGCGCACTTTAGCGCGCTCGACCACGCGGAAATCGTCTTTATGTTCGTCGTAGCCGGCACGCAATTCGGCGTCGGTAATGGTGGCTGCACGTGCGCGCAGGGCCGAATTATCATCATGGATATCCATATTAATACCCATACTTTCCATTAAGCGCAGACGATGTTCCTGATTCAGAATCACCTGCTGCAGCGCCTGCCAGTCTTCAGCAGAGAGCTGTTTTTTACTCCAGTTCAGTACGTACAGACCACCGACGTATAACCTTGTCTGCTGTTGTAAATAATCGAGGTTACCGCTTTGCAGCGCCAGACGGCCCTGCACATTCTGACGCTGATAAATATCCAGCAGACTGACGTTGCCGCCTTCTGCCAGTTCCGTGTTCAGCACGGCAAAACCGGCCGCCGCGGTTTTCTGTTCCGCTGTCAGATCAATGGTCAGCCCTGGCTGCAGTTTAATCAGCGCATTCAGACGCTCCACATTCAGTTCAGGATTCCACTGCACCAGACTGGAGAAATTATTGCCCGGCAACGCATTGACGCTGGCGACAATCTGATCGTTAAAATAATCACGCAGCAACGATACCAGCCGGTTATGGCGTTCAACACTGGCGGCAAATGCCACGCGGTTTTCCGGATTCAGCTGCTCTGCACTGAGATGGGTACGGGCGTAATCCGCCATTAAGGCATCATCGAGTAATTGTTGCAGAATGGTTTGCAGGGTCAGAGTCCGGCCACTGGCCTGTGCCGCTTTTTGTTGCTTGTGCAGAAAAATATCCAGCAGGGTACGACTCAGGGGAAGATCGCCGACACGGGCAATCTGCTCTTCATGTTCAAGACTGTACTGAATGCCTGCCGAGGCCTGAGCAGGCAACAGAAAAGACAGCATAACGGCAAAGAATACGGCGTATTTTTTCATGGCTTCGTTACAGATCCGGTGGCGGTGTTAACTGGAATAATGACCGGTATGAATGACAAAGTCTTTTTCCGGGCAAAAAAAAGCAGGATGATCCTCACGCAAATCATCCTGCCAAACACCTGAAAAAAATTTCAGAGTGGGGCCTTCACAACGGCTGCCCTGACAATCCATAGCGGGGCAACCTTTGTGATCGTGGGCAGCGGCATCCTTTTTAAGATGCCATTGCCACTATCCTTTAAAAACGATTGGCAGCATGGTTCAGCACATGCACCGTCATAGCGATGGCGTGTGGAATAACCACTTGTGCTACCTGGGTGCGGTCACTGGCTGACGTGCTGCTCAGCACGATACCGCCCTGGCTGTAAGAGATCGCCCCGCCCTGGGTCAGCAGCGGACGAATGTCTTTCTGATTAGCCGGTACCGGAGTAAAGCTGTTCAGCGCATTGGTCACCAGCGAATCGTTATTCAGATCCAGCGCGGTGTAATTGTCTTCTACCCAACCTTCCCAGCCGGAATGGTTCAGGTCAGAGGTGGTCCAGGTGTGATGCGGTTGCAGCAGGTCGGTGGTGTGCAGAGTGAAACCCAGCATCTGTGCGGTCGGGTTTTTCCAGAATTCGTTGTACCAATGCTGACCGAGGTTATCGATTGGCTGGAACGGGATTTTTTCGAAATCCTTATACATATTTTTATTGGAGCTGCTGCCCTGACGGTAGTTCGCTTCGGTAATACCGTAGCTGTTGTATTCGGAGTCTTCTGAACACGACCAGAAGAAGCACCAGCCGGTCATACCGCCTTTGCCATCATCCAGGTGATCGCCCACCAGCCAGGTGGCGGCCAGATTATCCACAGCACCCCAGACAGTCAGCAGGTCGTAGTTATAACCGCCCAGATCATTACCATGGGCATCACCACCGCGGGTGTGGTTCTGGAAGTGCCAGTAAGAGGTGTACTTAACGATAGACGCGCCCGCGCCCCATACCGGCGCTTCAACACAGTCACCGGTGACCGCACCACAAATAAACGTATCGGCAAAGTCATCCACATCGTAAGCACCCTGCCCCAGAACTTCAGCAAATTGCTCCATGCTGTAACCGGCGGCCTGTGCTGCAGCAGCCAGTTTGTTGTATTCGGTGGTATCCGGGTGCGCCGCCATATAGCTGATGGCATCTTTTACAATGCGCTTATGGGTTGGCTGAGTGAATGCTTCAGCATTCATTGCACCGAGAGTCAGTGCTGCGCTGACAGAAAGGGCCAGAGTGTGTTTCATAGTGGATTCGCCTGTGTGTTTTTTGGTCTCTCTAAACTCGCACAGCATTGTGAATACCGCATTGCAATGCGGTTACGACTCTGAGCCGTAGCCCTGAGTCGTAAACCAGGGTCTGTACAATGAATAACGAGCGTGTTTTTTATTTTTTAAAACCGTCACGACGACCGTGATGCGCTAAGACTAATAACTGAGAATGGTCTACGACAATACGTACTCCGGCACTTGGCCTGAATGGGGGCGGATTAATTTCAAACTGTCCCAAACGGTGAATACGGCGACTTTTTTGGACCATACTTAATAACACAGATATTAATTATGCCGTGATTTTCCGTATTGGTCAGACCATACCTGAAAGCAAAAAAAGCCAGATAATCATGGAATTAACCGATTTATGGAAATAATAAACGAGCAGCAACCACGGCGATTTTTCACTCTTGCGCTCAGTATGTATTCTGTAGCGGTAAGATACTGATATTCTTATTGGCTAAGAATATTGTGCGCCGGCACGGATCTGTGCTGCTACGATCACACTGAACTTTTTACACAGGATGCACGCCATGAAACGACCGCTGGGCTTTATTCTGCTGGCGACGCTGATTCCCGCCAGTGAAGCACTCGAAGTGGGCCGCGATGCATGGACGAACGCCATGACCACCGCACTGCCCAATGCGTTTTGCCAGCCGCAACAATTCTTCCGCCAATGTTTTGATGTCAGCGAAGCACAGTGCCTGCAGACGTCCAGCCAGACGACCAAGCACTGCCTGCAACAATTTTCAGCGCAATTTCCGCCGGTATTCCAGCAACCAACCGACGGTTCGTACTGGGGAACCAAAGTTGGTGAGTGTGCCGGCGAGGCCTATCAGACAACGCTGAGCGAAGAATTTAAAAATACCGCCAAATGCAATGACGTAAACCAATGGCTTTGATCGGAATAAAGCCCGGTAAGCATTAAAGAAATAAAAAAACCCGCTTGCGCGGGTTTTTATTTAGCCGGTAAATAAACGCTCAGGCGCTCAGTTTACTTTGGCATTCAGTTCGCCACTCGCGTAACGCAGGAACATATTGTCCAGAGAGATCGGTTTGATCTTAGAAGCGTTACCAGCAGTACCGAAGGCTTCGTAACGGGCGATACAGATATCGCGCATTGCGGTCACGGTCTGGGCGAAGAATTTACGCGGATCGAACTCGCTTGGGTGTTCAGCCATCATACGACGCATCGCACCGGTAGAGGCCAGACGCAGGTCGGTATCGATGTTCACTTTACGCACGCCGTGCTTAATGCCTTCCACGATTTCTTCAACCGGCACACCGTAGGTTTCTTTAATGTCGCCGCCGTACTGGTTAATAATCGCCAGCCATTCCTGCGGTACAGAAGAAGAACCGTGCATCACCAGATGCGTGTTCGGAATACGCTTGTGGATTTCCTTGATGCGATCAATCGCCAGGATATCCCCTGTTGGTGGTTTGGTGAATTTGTACGCGCCGTGGCTGGTGCCGATGGCAATCGCCAGAGCATCGACCTGAGTACGCTTAACAAAGTCAGCCGCTTCTTCCGGATCGGTCAGCATCTGGCTGTGATCCAGTACACCTTCTGCGCCGATGCCATCTTCTTCACCGGCCATACCGGTTTCCAGCGAACCCAGACAACCCAGTTCGCCTTCGACTGATACACCACAGGCGTGCGCCATATCGACGGTGCGCTTGGTCACATCAACGTTGTAGTCATAGCTGGTTGGGGTTTTACCGTCTTCACCCAGAGAGCCATCCATCATCACTGAGCTGAAGCCCAGCTGGATAGAACGCTGACAGACGTCCGGAGAGGTACCGTGATCCTGGTGCATACACACCGGAATATGCGGAAACTCTTCAATCGCGGCCAGAATCAGGTGACGCAGGAACGGTGCACCTGCGTATTTGCGGGCACCGGCAGACGCCTGAACAATCACCGGAGAATCGGTCTTGTCGGCGGCTTCCATGATGGCGCGCATCTGTTCCAGGTTGTTCACATTAAATGCCGGTACGCCGTAGCCGAATTCGGCGGCGTGATCCAGCATCTGACGCATGCTGATTAATGCCATGTCAAAATACCTTAACTGTGAAAATTGGCTGGCCGCTATTCTAACGGCTTATGTTGTGGATAGAAACGGCTATTGGCTACTGTCCATACCGGCGTGGCCACTCTCCCGACCGATGCTGCGGATCATCTCCTCCTGCCACTTTGCCTGAGCCGCCTCAAATTGCTCAAGCGCCGCCGCCAGTGGCTGCCAGCGTTCCTGCGGCCACAGTTGCTGCAGAAAAGTGGCTTCGTTGCAGGCGGAAAACTCGCGGGCGGTGACAAAAAAATCAGCCGTAACAGTCAGCAGGCGGGACGCACGCAGTGATGTTTCAAGCTGGCGACACAGAGTCAGATAAAAATCGACCATGATCTGCTCGGCCTGTTCGTAATCCAGCTCCTCGATCTGAGCATTGATACGGTCAAACAACGCATCATGCTCACCATGCAGGCGGATGCCGTCGAAATCATCCTCGGTAAAGAGTTCACAGTCCGGCGCATTCAGCCACAGCAGTGGGTAATCATCGCCGCTATCTGTTATCTCATGCGGCTGAATCAGCGCGATGGTCGGCGGTAAAGGCCCCTGGTCTGAGTATTCGAACAGGAAACAGCCAACGGTATTGGCAACCGGTGCCGCCTGCAGATCCGCCAGAATCTTATCGTGCAGGGCTGAGCGCGCCTGCTCCAGCATCTCCTGCAGTGACAGCGCTTCGTACGAGCGGTCATAGACAATGCTGTTCTGCGTCAGGTTGCGGATAACCTCAACCTCACCATCAACACTGAATTCAACCAGACTTTCCATATACGGCGTCAGCTCAGGTGCAACACCGACGTCTGGCATGCGAGCGGAACGCTCAATAATGCGCACACCTGCGGCACTCCACTCATAATCACTGACTTTTACACCGTATTCACGGGCAGTGATAAAAGTAAGCGGATAACCCTCGGCATCTTTTTTCAGAAACTCGATAACAATGGGTTTAACGTCATCTCCGTTGCGATAAATCTGCTGACGGCAGGCCCAGTCGCCAACCTGATAAAACGCCGTGTCATAGCTGACGTCGTCCCCCATCAGCCACTTACTGGCACGTAACTGCCCTTCCTTCATCGCCACCACAATGATGCCATCCGCTGTTGTGTCCATCTCATCGACCGACGGGTAAATCGCGCAGCGTTCCTGTGGAACATGATGAAGGTATTGGGCGAAGGGCTCTAATGAGAAAAAGTCCAGACTGGCAAAGCCAACCTGATACTCACCGGACATCAGCTCATCCAGCGACAGGCTGCCAAATTGTGCCGACAATATCGTGCTGAATAACTCAGCAATCTGTTGGAGAGGATTCATCCCTGGACTCCTTGAATGAAGGCGTTGCCGTTATTAGAGCGGATATATATTCCGAAACATAGCTAGCAGGCCGTTGATTTTCGTCTTCGAGGCAGTCAATGCAAGGCAAAAACCGGCGAAAAAGCGCAGTTTACAGGTCGTAAATGAGCATTTTGAGTCGGTTTTTAACACTGCAGTGGCAACGCAGATAGAAAATCAACAGCCTGCTAGGAAAACCCGGCATGGGCACGCCGGGTTTTCTGCATCAGAAGTCGCGCAACGTATCGCGCGGCAGTTGTTGTGGAACGCCGATGGCTTCAAAGTCGCGATTCTGGCGCTCAGCCGATTGTTTGGCGGCGCTGTCGTCATCCACGTTATGTGGCGTTGCACTGCAGCCAGACAGACCGGCGATCAACAGAATCGATAAATAACGCATCGTCATTCCTCTGCCCTCTTACTTAGCACGCTCTTCCAGAATCGCGACGGCAGGCAGTACTTTGCCTTCGACGAATTCCAGGAAGGCACCGCCTCCGGTGGAGATGTAAGACACTTTGTCGGCAATCTCATACTTATCAACCGCGGCCAGAGTGTCACCACCACCGGCAATGGAGAATGCGTCGGATTCGGCAATGGCCAGCGCCAGGGCTTTGGTACCTTCACCAAACTGGTCGAATTCGAATACGCCGACCGGGCCGTTCCAGATAATGGTTTTGGCGCTTTTCAGCTGCTCGGCCAGTGCTTTGGCGGAATCTGGGCCGATGTCGAAGATCATATCGTCGGCTTCGACCGCGTCGGCACTCTTCAGAGTAGCGACGGCGCTTTCTGAAAACTCTTTACCGCATACCACATCGGTCGGCAGAGGAATGGAGACTTTTTCCATCAGTTTTTTTGCTGCCGGAATCAGGTCGTCTTCACACAGGGATTTTCCCACTGGCTTACCGGACGCTGCCAGGAAGGTATTGGCAATACCACCACCGACGATGATCTGATCACAGATATCGGACAGACTTTCCAGCACTTCCAGCTTGGTCGAGACTTTTGAGCCACCAACAATCGCCACCAGCGGACGCGCCGGAGTCGCCAGCGCTTTGCCCAGTGCATCCAGTTCAGCCGCCAGCAATGGGCCGGCACAGGCAACCGGAGCGAATTTAGCCACACCATGAGTAGACGCCTGAGCGCGGTGTGCGGTACCAAAAGCATCCATCACGAAGACGTCGCACAGCGCGGCATACGCCTGGGCCAGTTCGTCGGCGTCTTTTTTCTCGCCTTTGTTAAAGCGTACGTTTTCCAGCAGCACCACTTCGCCGGCGGCGACTTCAACGCCTTCGCGGAAATCTTTAATGACGTTAACGTCACGGCCAAGTAAACCGGCCAGGTGAGCCGCAACCGGCTTGATGGACGACTCTTCGTCGTAGACGCCTTCTTCAGGACGGCCCAGATGCGACATAACAATCACTTTTGCACCGGCAGCCAGCGCCAGTTGAATGGTTGGCAGAGACGCACGGATACGCGCATCGGAGGTTACCTTGCCGTTCTTTACCGGAACGTTCAGGTCTTCACGAATTAAAACGCGCTTACCACTCAGATCAAGATCGGCCATTTTCAATACAGTCATGATAATTCCACTCACGATATCCATTAAAATGCAGCCCCGCACGGCAGGCTCACTCCGTGAACCCACAGCCTCCGGGACGATGAAAAATTGGCCGGCGATTATAGCAGCAAGCGCCCGCCTGCCCTAGTCCTGCAAGCGCCGGGAGCCGATGGGTTAAAGTCCTCTAAGGCAGCAGCAGAAGCGGACAACCTCACCCGCTCTTCTGTTCTGAGAAAAACTGACTTTCAGCAAGCCGGATTCAGATAGTGTGAACGGGTCCTTATCGTCGAGGTAGTTATTGATAGAGGTTGCAGCTAGAATCTGCGGTCTTCATTCGGCTCAACCCGGAGCGAGCCGAAGTGACTATTTCAGGACAGTTAATAAAGGAAGATCCCATGTTCAAATCCTGCTTACGCCTCAGCAGCCTGCTGCTGGCAACCTCACTGGCTTTGCCTGCTGCCGCACTGGAAGTCAAAGTGCTGAGCGCCGTGGTTAAAGATGAAACCATTGCCGATGCCAAAATCACCTGGCAGCGCAACGGTGAAAGCTCTGTACGTGCCAGCTCTGCCGCCACCGGTGTAGCCACTGCAGCCAGCACTTTGGCTGACGATGCCGACACGACCATGATCATCGACAAGGCCGGTTACTCCACACTGGTTGTGAAGTGCCCGTGTGATGGCTTTACCTACGCCCTGTCACCGGTGATGCAGAACCTCGATGGTCTGCGCGTGGTACTGACCTGGGGCAGCAAGCCATTCGATCTGGACTCTCACCTGACCTACCTCGGCAACCACGTTTACTACGTGAAGAAACAGGGCCGTGATGCCAATCTGGATGTCGATGACACCAACAGTTTCGGGCCGGAAACCATCACCATTGAGCAGAAGCACGACGGCGAGCGCTACGTTTACGCCGTACACGATTACAGCAACCGCGACAGCAAAACGTCTAAAGCGTTAGGCAACAGTAACGCCCGCGTTCAGGTGTATGTTGGCCAGACGCTGATCCGTACTTACAACGTTAAACCGGATCAGACCGCTTCCAGCTGGGTGGTGTTCGGTATTGACGAAAACGGCGCCTTCCATGACGTTGACCAATACCTGAGCCTGAACCGCGATGGTCTGGCCGCTCACCTGTACAGCCTGATCAAAGCCGATTCTTTCGAGAGTCACTCGCTGATCACCGACGCCATCAAAAAAGAAGCCAAGCGCATCAACACCCGTGGCGAGAAACTCTATGGCGAGAAGAAACTGGAAGACGCGATGTACGCTTTTCAGGACGCTGTTAACCTCTACCCAAGCTTTGGCCAGGCCTACAGCAACCTGGGTCTGACCTACCAGAAACTGAACCGTACCGCCGAAGCACTGTGGGCTAACCGCAAAGCGATTGAACTGGCGTCCGGTAAAAATAAAGATCGGGTACAGGCCAGCAGCTACTACAACATTGCCCGTATTTATGAAGCCAGTGGCCGCTGGCAGGATGCACTGGATAACTTCCGCAAAGCCAAGTCGCTGCGCGAGCACAGCGCTTACGATAGCGGCATCAGCCGGATGCAGGAAAAACTGAACCAGCAGTAAGTTAAAACCTGTTAAGACGAACCCCGCGCCAGCGGGGTTTTTTATTCCGCTGATCCAATGTTATTCATCGCAAAAGGACATCCCATGCGTTTTACATTCCCGCTGTTACTGGGCCTGATCATCAGCCCGCTCACTCAGGCCGCAGGTCCCGCTAAAGTCGCCACGCTGGAGCGCAGCCTGTGGCCACAACCGTTAACCAG
Source organism: Thalassolituus pacificus (assembly GCF_025318105.1). Lineage (NCBI taxonomy): Bacteria > Pseudomonadati > Pseudomonadota > Gammaproteobacteria > Oceanospirillales > Oceanospirillaceae > Thalassolituus > Thalassolituus pacificus. The sequence continues at coordinate 75,174 of NZ_JAOANI010000028.1, read as the reverse complement.
CGCTGTAGCCTTTGACCGCGCTTCCGCCGCCGAAATTCTGACCTTCGCCCGCTTGCTGGAAGCCACAGCACTGAGCACTGAAGCCGAGATCAAAGCCTTCACCGCCGTCGATAAGCCCGATACTGCCAGCGTGCAGCGCTGGCTGGGGAAAACCCGGCAGCGGCTGCAGGCTAACTATGCACAGGCCTGTGGTCAGTGTGCCGCGTCCGCCAGCTGGGCGGCATTAACCGCCGTCAGCCAACGGCCCGTTACCGACGGTTATCAGGATTGGGCCAAAGCCAGTGAAGCATTCCACTTACGTTACCTGTATGAACAGGTACGTCTGGCGGCATTATTCCCGCGTATTACCAGTGAAATTCACACATTCAATCAGCATGAGGTGGATGGTTTTGAATTGCCCGACCGGCAGTTTCTGCTGAGCTATGATGACGGCCCGGCACCCGACCGCTTAAAGGATGGCGTTAAAGTAAACGGCACTGAGCAGCTGATTAAAGCACTGGAAAGTGCCGGCATGCATGCACAGTTTTTCGCACTGGGCGAACGTATTAAACAGCAGAAAGCGCCGCAGGATTTTTACGCCAGCCAGTGTCTGGGCTCCCATGGCGAAGTGCATAAAAGCCACCAGAAATGGGATGGCTGGGCCGACTCCATCAACACCACACGCACGCGTCTGAATGACTATCAGCCGGGCCCTTACTGGTTCCGCCCGCCTTACGGCCAGCGCAGCGAAGTGCTGACCGCTGCGCTAAAGCAGGCAGGTGAAGGTGTCATGCTGTGGAATATCGACAGCCAGGACTGGAACCGTAAGCTGAAAGATAAAGACGTCGAAGACCGGGTAATAACCCTGATGCTATTGTGGCGTCGCGGTATTATTCTGTACCACGATATTCACCCGCGGGCACTGGCAAACTTAGCGGCACTGCAAACCCTGCAACAGCAAGCCGGACTGAACTGGCGCGACTGCCGCAGCCTGCAGCCAACCGCCACAAACCTCTGACAATGCAATAACCGGCAGGAATACAATTTTGGACAGCGGACTCTACCTGATTTTTCTGGCAACCACGGTTATGTTAATCATGGTGCCCGGCCCTTCTGCCATCACCGCAGCCAGTCAGGGTGCCAGCCAGCCGCAAGGCAAAGCCTTTTTTGGCGTGCTGGGTATCGCCTGTGCTGATGTGTTGTATTTTTCGCTGTCCGCTACCGGTATCGCCTCGTTAATTATTGCCTCGGCCACACTGTTCGCTTTGATTAAATGGGTTGGTGTAGCCTACCTGCTGTACCTGGGGCTGAGTGCCATATTCAGCAACGCCGGGCCCATTAATCTCAGCCGTGAGCAAAAGACGAGCAGACCCGGCAAGCTGTTTTATCAGGGATTAATCGTACAGCTAGCCAACCCCAAGGCACTGCTCTATTTTTCTGCTCTGCTGCCGCAGTTTATTGATCCGGCGGAACCTGTGCTGCTGCAGCTGTTGATTATGGGGGCTTCCTGCCTGCTCGCCGACCTGCTGGTGTACAGTGCATTCAGCTATATGGGCAATCATCTGGCGCGCAAGCAACTCAAAGCCTGGGTGGTTAATGCGATTAATAAAACCGCAGGTTTAACCCTGATTGCGACCGGAATCAGAATCGCGATGATGGAAGTTAAGAATTAATCGCTCCCGGATGGCGAAGATAAAAAAACCTGCCACAGCCACTGCTGTCCCACAGTTTGGAGTGACATTGTGTCACTCCAAACGGCAGCATTCATCGACTACTGTTTTTCAACCTGAAACGCCTTTCCGGGGCAAGCCCCTGGCCCCCTGCAAGGAGAGGTATCTCCTTACGATCCTCTCTTTTTGGCGCGTCCGGCTTCATCCAGCCAACTGCAATGATTATGCGGCACGCAAAACAATTCGCCCCGGAACGGCGCTTTAAAACAGCAAAAATTTGTATCGTTCCGGGGCAGGGTTTTGCTCTGAAGGCCACAGAATCATCTGGTTGACTGGCGCCGCACGATCGCCGGTGACAGTAATCCGCTCAGCCGTATTTCATAGGAAACCGTGTTTGAGACATGATATTTAAAAGAATGCGTTTGATTTGAAAAACGGCATTGCGGTGACAGTTTTCTGCGCCTCTGGGGCCGCCGCAGAAACTGCTGATATGCCTGGTCTGTCCGCAGGGATGCGGATAAGTGGCTCCGGCCATGGATGGCCGATGAGGCACGCGGCCAGTAAATATCAAGGTTTCAAGGGTGACGGCCCAGAAAGCGCGAAGCTGGGCCTGTTTTTGCTCCTGCAAAACATGCATTTCCGCCATCCATGGCGGTCAGGTATAAAGCCCGCCGGCAAGAGGATAAGTTCCCCTGGGAGGCAGCAGGCCTTGAAATTAAAAAATGCTGTTTTTGTCAGCTGCGGTGCTGATTAAAAACTGCGGGACAGTAGTGTGCCAAAGCAGGTTTTTTTATGGGTATTTATCAGCCTTCCCGGCTGATGTATTTATGCCGGTTAACCCTTAATTCCATCAAGCGGAATAAGCCGATCAACACAGCGGACATAATCAGGTACATCATGCCGGCGGCGAAGAAAATTTCCAGCGGCGTATAAGTACGGGCAATAATCGTACGCGCCATACCGGTAATATCCAGCAGAGTAATGGTCGAGGCCAGCGCGCTGCTTTTCAGCATTAATAAAAATTCGTTGCTGTAGGCTGGCAGCACAATGCCCAGTGCTCTTGGCAGAATAATACGGCGGATTTTGGTCAGCTGGTTCATGCCCAGCGCATCGGCGACTTCAATTTCGCCATGGGGAATCGCCTGAATTGCACCACGGATTAATTCAGCACTGTAAGCGGAAGTATTCATGGTGAAAGCGATAATGGCGCACCAGTAAGGCTCTTTCAGAATCGGCCAGAGGAAAGAGTCTTTCACCGCATCAAACTGTGAGGCGCCGTAATAAATCAGGAATATCTGTACCAGCAGCGGTGTGCCACGGAAGAAAAAGATATAGCCATAGGCCAGACCTTTGAGTAATGGCTGCGCTGAAGCACGCATGAGTGCCAGAGGCACGGCCATTAATATGCCAAAAATACCGGATAAACCCACCAGCTCTAATGTCAGCCAGGCACCTTCCAGCAGGCGCGGGGAATAATCCCAGATTACAGACCAATCCCAGTTCATGCCCGTCGCCCACGCAGTTCAGGTTTACTCAGACGCTCAAGAATTTCGGTCACCAGCGTCGCCAACAGGGTCAGCGCCAGATACAGAATGGCGGCTGCCAGATAAAAATCAAAAGGATGTTTGGTGGCCGCCGAGCCCACGCTGGCCTGGCGCATTAATTCATTCAAACCAATCACCGAGACCAGTGCGGTATCTTTCAGTAACACCTGAAATAAGTTGCCCAGTCCGGGAATCGCCAGACGCCATACCTGCGGAAAAATAATGCGGAAAAAGGTCTGCCCGCGACTCATCCCCATCGACTGTGCCGACTCCCACTGCCCCTTGGGTACTTCCAGCATCGCCATGCGGAATACTTCCGTGGCGTAAGCACCAAAGGCAATGGCTAAGGCCGCAACACCAGCGGCAAAAGCGCCTACTTCGATGTATTCGTCATAACCAAAAAAACTGGCCGCCCACATCAGCAGCTGAGCGCCGCCGTAATACAGGGTTAAAACCAGCAATAATTCCGGTACGCCACGCACCAGTGTGGTGTACAGCGTGGCCGGAATACGCAAAAACGGCGAAGGCGACAATTTAGCCGCCGCCCCCAGCAGGCCGATAACCAGTCCGATGGCTAAGCTGGCAAGGGCCAGCTGAATGGTCATCAGCGCTCCGCTGAGTAACAGATGGCCGAAGCCCTGTAAATCCATCAGCATGCAGCGCTATCCTGGTGTTTGTTATCGTTCATCGACTGACCTCTGAGCCGTTTCCGCTCAGTAAATATCAAACGGGAAATATTTAGCGTTAATTTCTTTGTAAGTGCCGTTGGCAACGATGGCATCCAGCGCTTTATTCAGACGCTCCTGCAATTTGTCGCCCTTACGCACGGCGATACCGATTTGATCGTCGATATCCAGATCAGCGCCCTTGAATTCAAAGTTCGCGCCGTCTTTGCTTTGCAGCCAGTCATAGGCCGGGAATTTATCCGACAGGATGGCGTCGATACGACCAGCGGCCAGATCGAGGTAAGCGTTATCCTGAGTGTCGTACAGTTTCACGCTGACCACGTCGCTGTATTTATCTTCCAGTGTCTGACCGGAGATCGTCGCGCGCTGAGCACCAACGCTCAGGCCTTTCAGACCGGCCATGCTGGTATCCAGTGTTTTACCTTTGGCAGCCACAAAGGCCAGGCTGTTGGTGTAGTATTTATTGGTAAAATTCACCACACGCAGACGTTCTTTGGTGATCGACATGGAGGCAATAATGGCATCGTATTTACGTGCCATCAGACCCGGAATAATACCGTCCCAATCCTGCGCCACGATGTCACATTCCACGTTCATTTCTGCACACAGGGCTTTGGCGATATCAATATCAAAGCCGACCAGATTACCGCTGGCATCAATCATATTAAAAGGCGCATAAGCACCTTCGGAGGCAATGCGGATTTTTTCAGCGGATGCGAACGGCGACAGCAAGACACTGGCAGCCAGACACAGGGTGGCAACGAATTTTTGCATGGTATTAATCCTCAGCAATAGATAATAAGCAGACCGGAATCAGGCCTGATGGCTCGCCATAAAATCGCGCACGCGCTGGGATTCGGGATGGTCGAATACCTTTTCCGGCGAGCCTGTTTCTTCAATCTGTCCCTGATGCAGGAAGACCACGGTGCTGGACACTTCACGCGCAAAGCGCATTTCGTGGGTTACGATCAGCATGGTCCGGCCTTCTTCCGCCAGCTCCCGCATAACCGCCAACACCTCATTCACCAGTTCAGGGTCCAGAGCAGATGTCGGCTCGTCAAACAGCAATACCTGCGGATCCATCGCCAGCGTGCGGGCAATCGCTACGCGCTGTTGTTGCCCACCGGAAAGATGTCCCGGATAAGCGTCCTGTTTGTCGGCCAGACCGACTTTGCGCAGCAATTCCTGTGCCCGTGCCACGGCTACATCGCGCGGTATTTTCAAAACGTGTACCGGCGCTTCAATCAGGTTCTGCAGAATGGTCATGTGTGGCCAGAGATTAAACTGCTGAAACACAAACCCTAAGCGCGAACGCAAACGCTCCAGCTGGCGTTTGTTCTGTGCTTTCAGTTCGCCGTTTTTATCCGGAATCAGAGCCAGCTGTTCATCACCGATAATGATTTCGCCCTGATTCGGACGTTCCAGCAGATTAATGCAACGCAACAGCGTGCTTTTGCCGGATCCACTGGAGCCGAGAATGGAGATCACGTCGCCCTTCTGCGCTGTCAGGCTGACGCCTTTCAGTACTTCAAGGTTACCGTAAGATTTGTGGATGTTGATCAGCTCAAGAGCAGCGTTAGAGTTATTCATATAAAGGGCTTGGCGCGCACAGACGGACAAGGGCGCGAACATTACACATTGGCAGGATGATGACAACCGTCACGCAAGGTTAGCGCCAATTTCTGACCGGAAAGTCCACTTTGAGTCATTAATTGGTGCAAAAACGAACAACAAAGGCGGTGCAGGTTCGCCAATTCATTGAGCTTGCATATTGTCTGACGGTCAGACCAATCAAGCGCATTCAGGCCCTCCGGCAGCACACCGCAGCCGATGCTGAGCGCACCGATTTGCTGCAAAGCGGTCCATTAACGGGCTACTCCACGCACAATAACGGTGCCTCTGTTCGGGCAGAATCACAAAGCAAAAAAAACGCCCCGCAGGATAACCCTGCGGGGCGTTTTGTATTCGGCAACGCATGCGTTTATACCCTGCGTTGTGTGTCCGCCCAACGCTGCCTGCGGTTTACTCCGCCGCCACCTGAGCCGGAAGCTGTTGCAGGAAATCCTGGTACAGACCTGCCGCTTCGGACGCCACTTCTACCATCGGCATATGACCGACACCGTTAAAGATATGGGTCTTCAGCTGAGGAACACCAGCCTCCCACACGGAGACCGAACTGACGTGCAGCAGGCGGTCTTTATCTCCCCACCAGAGCATGGCGGGTGCTTTCAGGTCGGCCAGTTTTTCTTCGAGATAATCGCTGGAATGAAAATCGGTAAAGATTTTTTCCAGTTCGGCGCGGCGCTCGATGTATTTATCCGACATCGCTTCCAGCACCATGCCCGGCAGGAACGGCGGCTGAGCCATGGTCATGGCATAAAAGCTGTCGAATTCAGCGCGGTTATGAATCAGGAACGGGTTGTGGCCAGCGCTCAGCATTTTCATCATATCGCTTGGCTGCGGCGACATCACGCCTGCCGGATCAACCATGGTGGCTGACAACGTACGCTCAGGGTAAGCAATGGCGAAGGTGGCGGTTAAAAAACCGCCCATCGAGTTACCGATAACATGTGCCTGAGCGATATCCAGTTTATCCAGCAACGCCGCCAGACGTTTAGCCTGAGCCGGCATGCTGTAATCCCAGCTGGCATCAAAACCGGTATCACCGTGACCGGCCATATCCGGAATAATTACCTGATAATCATCAACAAAGTGTTTGGCAAAACGCGGCCATACGTCTTTATCGGCGCTGTAACCGTGCAGCATGACAATGGCGGGCTTGCCCGGATTATTATTGCTGTACAACGCCAGTTCCATATCGCCGATATCCACCGCGCTTTGCTCAAAACCATAAGCAGAGGCTTCAAGATCCGTCACATTGGCATACAACCAGTGTCCGACACGACCATAAGCACCGTTAACCATACCCACCACCAGGGCCAGCACCAACGGCAGAATTAACAGACTGATTTTTTTCATAACCTTACCTTGTTCATTTTATTGTTATCGCGTTTTTATACCTGCTGCGCTGAGCGCTTAACAGGTTCGATCAGGCAAAGTCGTGATCTTTGGCGCGGAAATTTTTTGTCCAGCGGCGGAAGGTAAAGCTGAAGCCGGGGAACATCGCAATCACCTTACCGCTTTTGCTCTTATACCAACTGTTACAGCCACCCTGCTGCCAGACGGTTTTAGCCATTTCATCATGAATATGACGGGTATAGCTGTCTTCGGCACTGGCTTTTACTTCAATCAGGTTTTTCTGCCGGCGGCCGACTTCTTCGATGGCTTTCATGATGTAGTTCATCTGCGCTTCGATAATAAAAATCGCCGAAGTATGACCAATACCGGTATTCGGGCCGGTAACAATAAACAGATTAGGAAAGCCCGGTGCAGACGTCCCCAGATAGGCGCGCGGAAAATCCGCCCAGACATCCGCCAGCGTTTGCTGATTGCGGCCAATCACCGGATAGGAAATCACACCATCGGTGGCGTCATAACCGGTGGAATAAATAATCAGATCCAGATCGACCTGATCGCCATGACTGGTTTTAATGCCGCTTTCGTTGATTTCAGCAATGCCATCGGTTTTATCGTGCAGGGTCACGTTGTCACGGCAATAAGCCGGATACAGTGTGTCGGATAAAATCACGCGTTTGCAGCCGATGGTAAAATCCGGCGTAACCTTCTGCTGCAAAACCGGATCTTTAATCTGCTTTTTAATATGCGCGCGGGCTTTACGACCAGCCAATAAATCCAGCATCAGGGAAGAATATTTAAAACCGATTACGCGGCTTTCCAGTCCCCAGTAAATCGCCTCACGCAGTGCCCGGTAAATACCACGGTTACGCAGCAACTTACGCTGCCAGTTTTTAAACACATAATCGGGACGTGGCAACACCCAGTGCGGCGTGCGCTGGAAAATATGCAGCTGGCCGACATCCGCTGCAATCGCCGGGATAATCTGTGCGGCACTGGCACCGCTGCCGATAATCGCGACCCGTTTACCTTTGTAGTCGTAATCGTGGTCCCAGTTATTGGTGTGAAAAGCTTGCCCTTTAAAGCTGTCGCGGCCTTTAAACTGCGGAATCACCGGCGTACTTAATGGTCCGGAGGCGTTAATAACAAAGCGGCCTTTGAGTACGCCTTTGCCATCAACATGCACATGCCAGCGCTGATCAGCTTCGTGCCATTCTATTTTTTCAACATTGGCATGGGTCAGGGTCTTTTCCCGCAGGCTGTGTTTATCAATCACATGATTCGTGTACTGCTGCAGTTCGTGCTGTTCGGCAAACATCTGCGACCAGTCGTAAGGCTCAGATTCAATGGAGTACAGCGGCGACTGCACATCCACCGCCGCACCGGGATAGGTATTCTGTGCCCAGGTGCCCCCCATAAACTCACGCCGCTCAAGAATAATAAAATCGTCGATGCCACGTTTTTTTAAATTGATTGCCGCGCACTGACCACCAAAGCCACTGCCAATAATGATCACACCATGACTGGACATACAGAACCTCTCTGCACGGACTGCGCCGGCAATTTTATTGTTATATGAAGATCGCCCGGCCATCTGACGACATTTGTCCTCACTTTACTTCTGAGGACGCATGTCGTCAAATAGCGAAACCAGTTATTTCCGGACAATTTTCCGATGGGAAAAGCCACAACTGCCAACAGCCCCCAAGCGGCAGCCGCGCCGACTGCGGCAACAGCAACAAAAACGGCTGCAACATCGTCAACAACTGCAGGCCGGGTTTATGCTGGCCAAAGCCAGCAGCAGCGCAAAGCCCAGCGGCGTCAGCAGTTTCTGCAGGCCGGGCTTGAGGTGTTCGGCACCGAAGGTTTCCGCAATGCCACCGTACGTGGTCTGTGCAGACAAGCGCAACTGACCGACCGCTACTTTTACAGTGAATTCGGTAATCTCGAAGGCCTGCTGCAGGCGGTGTATGGCCAGTGCATGGATGGCATCAAGCAGCAGCTGTTTAACGCCTTCTCTCAGGCGCAGCCCGGCGGGCAGATTGAAACGCTGGCGCAACAGGGGCTGGCCGCGTTTTTTGCTGCGATGCAGGATGCCCGTGTTGCCCGGGTCTGCATACTCGAACTGGAAGGCGTCAGTCCGGAAACCGACCGCTTCTATCACGGTTATATGCAGGATTTTGCCAACATGGTGATGACGCTGGCGCGTACCGTTCACCCCCACTGGCAACTCAGTGATGAAGAATATGCTCTGTTGGGTACGGGGTTTATCGGCGCTATGCGTCAGGTCACGACTTATTGGTTACAGAGCGGCTGCCGCGCCTCGCAACAGACGCTGGTCAGCACCGGTATGCGCATGATTATGGGGTTGGTGCGGCAACTGGAAGCTGAACAGACATAACCCGCTATTTACCGTTTACGCCTCACACCGGGTTGTCGATATCGACGAACTCCACATTCAATCCAAACTCATCCGCCAGATATTCACCCAGTGCTTTTGCGCCGTAACGCTCGGTCGCATGATGACCAGCACTGAAAAAATGGGTTCCGGTTTCACGCGCCAGATGCACCGCCGGTTCATTGATTTCACCGGTTAAATAGGCATCGACACCGGCATTCACCGCCACCTGCAAATACCCCTGCGCGCCGCCGGTGCACCAGCCAATGGTTTCGATGGTGTCGGTTTCTTCACCAATATGCAGCGCTTCGCGCTGCAGACATTCACCCAGCCAGGCGCAGAATTCTTTACCACTCATCGGCCGCGGCAGACGGCCGATATGACCCGGGATACTGGGATCTTCTTCGCTCAGCGGGCCATCAATCTGCAGGCCGAGAACATCGGCCAGCTGTACGTTATTGCCATACACCGGATGGCTGTCGAGGGGCAGGTGATAGGCAATCAGGTTGATATCATTTACCAGCAACGCTTTCAGGCGCTCACGCTTAATGCCGGTGATGCGCTCGTCTTCGCCTTTCCAGAAATATCCATGGTGCACCAGAATCGTATCGGCACCGCGTTCAATGGCGGCGTCGATAAGCGCCTGACTGGCCGTCACGCCGGTGACGATATGGCTGATCTGTTCACGCCCGGAAACCTGCAGGCCATTGGGGCAGTAATCGCGGAAACGGGCACTTTGTAAGAGTGAGTCAAGGTGCTTCAGTAACTGACGACGCTCAACCATGATAGGGGCCTCATTTATATTCTGATAAAATGCCGGATTATATTTTCTGATGGCTTGGGGCACCTCTGAATAATTCAGAAGTGCCCCCAGTTTATGGGTTACGGGGGATTCACAGCAAATGCGTTCTGCTCAGTTCATTGTGAATACATTGGTCATACCGATTCTGGTAGGTTTGGTTGTCGCGTTTTCTGTGTTGCTTTGGGCACCAGAGCTGGTTACGCCTGCGACGCCTAAAGCACCGGCCATCACTTACGCACCACTGGCCGGCATCGGGCCGATGCCCGAACAGCGCAACGAACCCGGCAGCAATGCTGCCGGTCAGGCCGGGCCGGTCAGCTATGCCGATGCGGTCGACCGCGCGGCACCAGCGGTGGTGAATATTTTTACCCGCAAACTGGTACGGCGCAAAACCCATCCGCTGTTTGATGATCCGTTTTTTCAGCGTTTTTTTCGCACCAATCCAGAGCCCAGCGAGCGCATGCAATCCAGCCTCGGTTCTGGCGTGATTATGTCGCCAGACGGCTATGTACTGACCAACAACCATGTTATCCACGGTGCCGACCAGATTGTGGTGGCCCTGCACGATGGCCGTGAAGTTAATGCCACCGTGGTCGGCACCGACCCGGAAGCGGACCTCGCCGTGCTGAAAATAGAGTTGGAAAACCTGCCACAGATTCAGGTCGCCCACGATAGCCAACTGCGCATCGGTGATGTGGTATTGGCCATCGGTAACCCCTTTGGCGTGGGTCAGACCGTAACCCTAGGCATTGTCTCTGCCACCGGCCGCAACCAGCTGGGGCTTAATACTTATGAAGACTATATTCAGACCGATGCAGCCATTAATCCCGGCAATTCCGGTGGTGCCTTAATCAATGCTTACGGTGAGCTGGTCGGCTTAAATACCGCCATCTTCTCCAAATCCGGCGGTAGCCAGGGCATCGGCTTCGCCATTCCCGCCGAAGTCGCCAGCCGTACCCTCACCGATATAGCCACCCACGGCGCAACCATAAGAGGCTGGCTGGGCATCGAAGTGCAGGAATCCACGCCGCAGCTACTCACCGCCCTCAGCCTGCCACAGGCGTTAACCGGCCTGATCGTCACCGGGATTTATCCGGATGGCCCCGCCGATCAGGCCAAGCTTGCCGTTGGCGATATTCTGGTAAAAATTAATGCTCAGGATGCCGCCAATGCCCGCAGTGCCATGAACCAGATTGCCGCACTGCGACCCGGTGATGGTATCGATCTGGAATTTATCCGCGCCGGACAAAAAATGCAGACCCATGCCACCGCCGGCCAGCGTAAAGCGCACCAGCAATAATCTCTGCAAAAAGTGCGGCCGCCCCCATGATCACGCATAGGCAGCCGCAGGGTTAGCCGGTACACTGGCGTCTGCCATTCTGACGATAAAAGGAACTTATCATGCGAGCCATCGCACCCGGCGTACGCCGCTCTTCTGCCCTGCTGCTGGGCTGTGCTTTATTCACCCTCAGCGCCTGCACCAAAACCCCGGATCTGCCTTTAGGCCAGGAACTGCCGGTTAAAGGTGAAGAAGTATTATTCAAAGACATCAGCACCCTGCTGACTGACCACCTGAAAGAACAATACGCCGACGAAAATATACTGCGCGACACCCATCCGAAAGATAACGGCTGCATCCGCGGTAATTTTGTGGTGAATGAACAGATCGACGAACGCTACCGTCATGGCATATTCCAGCCATCAGCCAGCTACCCGTTATGGATGCGCTTCTCCAACTCGGTCGAAGAAATAACCAGCGATAAAGAAAAAGACTTCCGTGGCCTGGCAGTAAAACTGACTCAGGTTGAAGGCAACCGCCTGCCGTTACCCGGCGACGAGCAACACACTCAGGATTTTTTATTCCTCGGTCACGATGCTTTTTTTGCCGCCAACCCACAGCAGTTTTTCGATTTCTTTGATGCCAACTTTAACGGCAAGCGACTGGGCTTTTTACTCACCCATCCACGCGGTGCCTGGAATATTCTGCGCGGTGCCAAGGTGTACAATAATCCGCTCAACGTTAAGTGGAACAGCGTTACACCTTATGCGCTGGGCCTGCCATTGGAAGGCAGTGACGGCGTAAAAACCTACTCAACCGTTGTCCGCTATGGCCTGCGTACCTGCTCCGATAATCCGGGCCAGATGACCGACTCCGATGATTATCTGGCCGAAAACCTCGCCGAACAACTGAGCAAAGGCAGCGCCTGTCTCGACTTTTTAATTCAGCTGCAAAAAGACCCTAAAGATAACCCGACTGAAAACGCCCTGATCAGCTGGGACGAAGATAGCTCAGCGTTTATTCCACTGGCGCGGATTAATATTCCACCACAGAGCTTTACTTCGGAAGCGCAAAAACAATTCTGCGAAAACATCTCCTTTAACCCGTGGCACAGCCTGGAAGAACACCGCCCTATTGGCGGCATTAACCGCGCCCGTCAGGTCGTCATGAAAGATATTTCCGATTTCCGTTTACAGGCCAATGGTGTTGAACGCTTTGAGCCGACCGGGCATGAGGTGTTTGAATAACACAAGTAAGTGCGAAGCATAAAAAAACGGGTGTTAAAGCCCACTACTGTCCCACAGTTTGGAGTGACATTGTGTCACTCCAAACTGCAGCATTCATCGACTACTGTTCTTCAATCTGAAACGCCTTTCCGGGGCAAGCCCCTGGCCCAATGCAAGGAGAGGTATCTCCTTACGATCCTCTCTTTTCGGCGCGTCCGGCTTCATCCAGCCAACGGCAATGATTATGCGGCACGCAAAACAATTCGCCCCGGAACGAGGCTTTAAAACACCCATAATTTGTATCGTTCCGGGGCAGGGTTTTGCTCTGAAGGCCGCAGAATCATCTGGTTGTCTGGCGCCGCACGATCGCCGGTTTTAGCGATCCGCTCAGCCGTATTCCAGAGGAAACAACGTTTGAGACATGAAATTTCAGTTCAGCTACTTGCTCTGAAAAGCAGCAGCACGGTGACGGTTTTCTGCGCCTCTGGGGCCGCCGCCGAAACCGCA